>NZ_DAHVYG010000070.1 GCF_027327745.1 Geobacter sp. | reverse complement strand
TTTTCTAAGTCGCATTTTGATGTGCGAAAGGAAAATGCAAGAGTACGGGCTTTCCACGAGCGGATGGGAGCTGTGAAAGTAAACGAAGATAGCGTTGACTGTTTTTACGTTTATACAAAAGAGAGCTATGAATTGATTCGTCAACGGTATGCAAAATATTTATAGATTTTGTTCGAAGGGTGAATATGGAGAGCGGGACTTGTAGACTTGTAGAATTGCCTAAGATCTTTGATCCAAGGGGTAATTTGACGTTTATTGAGGGAAACCGTCATGTTCCTTTTGCGATGCGCCGTGCCTTCTGGATTTATGATGTTCCGGGAGGCGAGATGAGGGGAGGGCATGCCTATCGCAAAAACAGAGAATTGATTGTCGCAGTTTCCGGAAGCTTTGAAGTGGAAGTTGACGACGGAAAATCGGTTTCGCGCTATTTATTGAATCGCTCATATTTCGGACTGTACATGCCGCCATTGCATTGGCGTTCGCTCGTTAACTTCTCAACCAATTCTCTCTGCCTCGTCTTGGCTTCGGAAGATTATGATGAGACAGATTATCTGCGTGATTATATGACGTTCAAGCAGCTTCGGAGCACTTGATGGCAAACGTATTTGACTGTTCCATAGTAGAGTTGCCCCGTATAACCAGTGAAAGCGGAAATCTGACGCCAATTTATGGTGGTGTTACGCTTCCGTTTGATATCAAACGAGTTTACTACCTGTACGACATCCCTGGGGGGGAGACTCGGGGTGGGCATGCGCACCGGGATCTTTACCAGCTTATCGTTGCTGCCAGCGGAAGTTTTGATGTGTTATTGGACGATGGGAAGAACCGTCGAGTGGTACACTTAAACAGACCCTATTTTGGGCTTTATCTTACTAATATGATCTGGCGGGAACTTCTGAATTTTTCGTCCGGCGGAATCTGTCTGGTGCTGGCCTCTGACGTGTATCGTGAAGATGATTATTATCGTGATTATGCAGAGTTCTGCAGTGTGGCAAGAGGTGAACAATGAATGTTCCGTTCCTTGACCTTAAAGGTCCCTACCGAGAACTTCAGCATCAACTGGATGCGGTGTATCGGCGGGTTATGGAATCGGGCTGGTACATCCTTGGCCGCGAAGTAGAGGCGTTCGAGGCGGAGTTTGCCAATTATTGCGGGACGAAGCACTGTATCGGAGTGGGGAATGGACTCGATGCGCTTCATCTCATCCTGCGAGCAATGGATATCGGGCCGGGGGATGAAGTTATTGTCCCCTCAAATACCTATATTGCGACCTGGCTTGCCGTCACCTATACCGGGGCTACACCGGTTCCCGTGGAGCCGGATGAGCGAACATACAATCTTGACCCTGTACGGATTGAGGCTGCGGTCACTCCGCGTACCAAGGTAATTCTGCCAGTGCATCTCTATGGCCAGCCGGCTAATATGGACCCGATCAATGCTGTGGCAGAACGCTACGGCCTCATGGTGGTTGAGGATGCTGCCCAAGCCCATGGTGCGCGTTATCACGGGAAGCGGGCAGGTAGCCTTGGACATGCCGCAGCTTTTAGCTTTTACCCAGGAAAGAACCTTGGCGCGGTTGGCGACGGTGGCGCCATCACTACTGACAACGTTGCCTTGGCGGAGCGCATTCGGCGGCTGCGAAACTATGGCTCGAGCATAAAGTACTGTCACGGAGAAAGAGGATTCAATTCACGTCTCGATGAACTGCAGGCTGCCTTTCTCCGGGTGAAACTGGCATGTCTTGACGAATGGAACGAACGTCGGCGGTGTGTGGCACTGGAGTATCTTTCTCGATTGCAAAACCTGCGACTGGAGTTGCCGATGGTTCCCGATTGGGCGGAACCGGTCTGGCACCTGTTTGTTGTTCGCCCTGCCGATCGGTCACGATTTACAAAGATTCTTGATCAGCAGGGAGTGGGGTGGCTCATTCATTACCCAGTCCCCCCGCATCTTCAAGGGGCATATGCCCTCCTCGGTATCGAACGAGGAAGGTTGCCGGTTTGTGAGATGCTGGCAGAGACAGTTCTCAGTATCCCTATAGGTCCCCATCTGAAGGACAGCGAAGTCGATTACGTTGTGAATGCGATTTGGGCAGCCGCGCAACGCTGATGTCGAATTAACCGGGGTATGTCTTGACTGATGATGAAATCCAAAAGGCCCGAGCATATATTGATGAGGCGAATAACCGATTTGGGGGAGCCTATGAAAATGCTCTCAAAGCGGTCAGACGTGGCGAGCTTCTGTCCGGAGGGGTTTGGGCTCAGATCGCCGCTGATATGGCGTTTCACAGACATCCGGGGTTTTTCTTCTCTGCGGAGTTGGAATCGCTCTTGATTGAAGTTGCCCAAATGTTGCCAATGGCCAGCAAGCAACCGTGTCATGTGCCATCTACTCATTCTGGGGTAAGCAAGCCTCGCATTCTTCATGTCATGACGAATGCATTTGGCACCGGAGGACATACTCGGCTTGTTGAACGTCTGGTTGTAAATACGTCTGAACAATATGAGCATTTGTTGGTTACAACCGCCCAGCGTGGGCCGTTGCCTGACAGGCTCCGCGGAATATTTTGCAGCGGTTGCAGCAAATGGACTGATCTGGCAGCCTCTGGTGCCGATTTGATTGGACGCAGTCTCAGGTTACGGCAAATAAGTCGTGAAGCTGCCGATATCGTTTTCCTGCATGCCCACCCCTACGATGTTGTTCCTCTGCTTGCGTTCGGCATCCCTGACGGACCGCCGGTTATTGTTCTGAATCACGCCGATCATCTTTTCTGGCTCGGGGTATCGGTTGCTGATGCTGTTGCTGATATACGACTGGCGGGGCAGAATCTGACCTTGACGCGTCGAAATACAAACGTTTCGGAAATTCTTCCCATCCCACTTGTAGAAAGAGAGAGCTCTGTAGACCGCCTGGCAGCCAGGAAACGTTTAGGGATTGACGATGATGCAGTCGTTCTGCTGACCATCGCCAGCCACCTAAAGTATTCTCCTTTGGGCGAGTACAATTTCCTCGACACAGTCACCGCTCTGTTGAAGCGGTCCAAGCAAGCTGTCCTGGTTGCCTGCGGTCCCCAACATGCGGGCGCATGGAAGGAAGCCTCTGATTCGGTCGGCGGACGAATTAAGGCGTATGGTGTCCAAACAAATATTTCAGATTTTCACTCCGTCGCAGATATTTACCTGGATTCCTTTCCCTATGCGTCTCTGACCTCGTTACTGGAGACCGCGTTACATGCTGTGCCTGTGATTGGATTGGCAAATACTGCAGCTCCGATATTTTCCGATGGGTCAACCGTCGAAGGCGATGCTTGGACGCATGCAACCTCGCTTGAGGAATATGTTGACCGCGTCGGTGCATTGATTGCCGACCCTGAATTGCGCAGAGTGCAAGGATCTAAAATCAGAGAGCAGGTTGCCGCACGCCATCTGCTGCCGGGCTGGCAGCATTCTTTTTCTAAATTGATGGAGGTCTTGCCGAGTAGTCATTCTATCTGTATCAAGGCGAAACAGCCACAGAGTGTTGACGCAAATGACCTGTTTCTGGCAAGTATGGGAAAGTTGACATCTGGCAGACATTCAATCAACACATCGCTTCGGAAGCATGGGGGGTGCTTTCCGGTAAAAGATCGATTCACATTGTTGGTAAAGGGGATTCTGGGGATCGATGGCATAAGGGTGCTCCCCGTTTCAACGTATGCTGGAAAAGAGTTTTTTTCGTAAATGACTCAGCTCCTTATCATCGAACCCAACCTCCGCACTCCCAGTGGTCACTATGCTGATTTTGTCCGGGCCGTAGGAGTTCGAGCCGGGGAAGCCAGCCTTGGAGTGTTCGCCCATCCCGCTGCAGACGGCATGCTGGAGGCCATGTCGGGGGTACAGGTCTGCCGGGAGCAGCCGCGCGTCGGTGAGCCGCTTGCCGAGTGGCGAACGATCCTTCGCGCGGTTCGCAAGGGATTGCCTTTCCTGGTCCTGACCGCCGATGGCCGCCATGCTGCCGCGGTTTCCATGGCGGCTGCCAGTGCCGGCTGCAGACCCGACCGTGCACGACTCTTTTTCCATCGCCCACCCACCACGTTCCGCGATAAGTGTTTCCTGCCGCTTGCCGGTCTGGCCCGCAGGCATGCGCTGGCGATCACTTCGACCGAACCGGTTGCCGATGAGCTTCGCGCCAGTGGCTGGAGGCGAGTCGCCTGCGTCCCCTATCCGGCGCTCGCGCCGGCAGAACCGCCGGTGCCGGTGCCGTTTTCGCACTTGCTCATGGCAGGGGCGGCGCGCATCAACAAGGGGCTGGACCTGGTTGCCGGACTCGCGTCGCAATGGGCGAGCGAAGGGCGTGCCGTTCCCCTGGTGGTGCAGGTATCGCAGAAGCATGCAGACCGGCATGGTCATCGAGAGGAGGCAGTGGTGCAGGAGCTCCTCTCGTCGGGCTACCGGGGGCTGCGCCCCGATGATTCGGCCCCTGGCCGCGCCGAATACCTGGCCCGTTTCCGAGGCGCACTGGTGCTGGCCCCCTATGCCCGGGAGCAGTTTGCCAGCCAGGTGAGCGGAATAGTGCTCGATGCCTTGCTGCACGGATCGCCGGTCATTGCAACCCGGGGCACCTGGCCGGGTGCCCAGGTGGAACGCTTCGGCGCCGGCGAGACGATTGCCGAGCGAACGCCCGGCGCCCTTGCTGCGGCCATAGATCGGGTGCTGGCGGATTGGCCCTCCTACGCTGGCCGCGCCTGTGACGCAGCGCGTGTACTCGCCCGGGAGCATGATCCCCGGCGTCTGCTGGAAATTCTGCTCCAGGATGCGTTTCCTGCATGAGAATCCTGCTCATCAAGCCCGGTGCCATTGGCGATCTGCTGCAGCTGTCGCCGGTAATCCGGGCGCTCAAGGAACGGATGCCGCAGGCGCGTATCTCCCTTTTGGTCGGCAGTGCCGCCTCGGTCGATCTGTTCCGGTATAATCCCCTGGTGGACGAGATCCTGATTTTCGACAAGCGGGGTGTCCACCGTTCGTGGCGGGCGTTCGCACGGTTGTGGGGAGAGCTGCGGCAGCGGCGCTTCGATCTGGTGGTCAATTTCCAGCGGAGCAACCTGAAGGCATGGCTGCTGGCGACGGCGGCTCTCCCTTGCCGGGTGCTGGTCTATCACAGGGCCAAAAACCGCATTGTGCATGCGGTGGAGAATCATCTCGAAACAGTGGCGGAGTTGGGGATCGACCCGCGGGCCGCGGACCATCGCCTGGAGCTGCATACCGGAGAAGCCGACGAGCGGTGGGCAGACGAGCTGATCGAGCGGGAATCGTTGACCGGTCGGCAACTGGTGGCCCTGAACCTCGGCGCCAGTCACCCGGTGAACCGCTGGCCGGTCGAACATTTTGCCGCCCTGGCCGGGAGGTTGAACCGGGAATTGTCATCAGCCGTGCTCCTCGTCGGCGGCGGTCAGGACCGGGAGCTTGCCGATGCGGTGGCAGCGCGGGTTGCCGCGCCGGTTATCGACCTGGTGGGGCGCACCTCGCTACTGCAACTGGGCGCGGTGCTTCGGAGATCCGCTGTACTGGTCAGTGGCGATACCGGGCCCATGCACGTGGCGACGGCCGTCGGCACGAGAGTGATCGCCCTGTTCGGCGCGGCAGACCCCGCGCGCACCGGCCCGGTCGGCGAGGGGCATTTGGTGCTCTGTGCCAGGGGAGTTGGCTGCGTACCCTGTCGAAGTCGAAAGTGTACAAATACCCGATACCTCCAGTGCATGGAGGAGATCACCGTGGATCAGGTTTTTGATGCTGTCTCCCACATGCTTGCGGCAGGAAGTTTCGGAGGAAGTGGTGGATGCGGCTCAGCGGGTGAAAACTGTGTTGGAAGTGATAAAACGAGCATGCTTTGAAATTTGCATGGCAAGCTTTCAAATTTCATGGTAAATTCCGGCCGTGCTAATACAACGTGAATATCATTACAGCGAGATATGCAGCGCCCTTGACCGCTCGCCAATAGTGGCCATACTCGGGCCGCGACAAGTCGGCAAGACGACCCTGGCCCGCGAAATTGCTACGCGCTTTGATGCCGGGTATACCCATTTTGATCTTGAAGATCCCGACGATCTTTCCCGGTTGAGTGAACCGAAACTGGCCTTGGGGCGTCTCACCGGACTGGTTGTCATCGATGAAATCCAGCTGCGCCCCGATCTATTCCCACTGCTCAGGGTACTTGTGGATCGTCCTCATCCTCCCGCGCGGTTCCTGATCCTTGGCAGCGCCTCTCCTCAACTTCTGCGACAGAGTTCCGAATCGTTGGCCGGCCGGATTGTTTATCATGAGCTTGACGGGTTTTCTCTTGACGAAGTCAAAGAAAGCGAAAAGCTCTGGCTGCGGGGGGGATTTCCCCCCTCCTTTCTGGCGCCCGATGATTCGGCGAGTTTTCAGTGGCGCCGTGATTTTATCCGCACCTTCCTTGAGAGGGACATCCCTCAACTGGGCATTCGCATCCCTGCCGCCACACTCCACAGATTCTGGAGCATGGTGGCCCACTACCATGGACAGATATGGAACGGCAATGAGTTGGCTCGTGCCTTCGGGATGTCGCATACCACCGTACGTCACTATCTCGATATATTGATCGGGGCTTTGGTGGTGCGGCAACTGTTACCCTGGCACGAAAATCTTGGGAAGAGGCAGGTCAAGGCGCCGAAAATCTATCTTGCCGACAGCGGCCTTCTGCATGCGTTGCTGAAGATCCAGGACCATGAAGATCTGGAGCGGCATCCGAAGGTGGGCGCATCCTGGGAAGGGTTCGTGCTGCATGAGATCAGGCGGCTATACAGGGCAGAACCGGAAGAATGCTTTTTCTGGGCAACCCACGGCGGGGCGGAGCTGGACCTTCTTATTATGCGGGGACAAAAGCGTTTCGGTTTCGAGATAAAACGAACTACGTCACCGAGGCTCACACCTTCCATGATCTCTTCATTAGAGAGTTTGAAGCTGGATCGGCTTGTGGTAATTCATGCGGGAGATCATGAATTCCCCCTTGCCGACGGAATAGAAGCAGTCCCCTTTGCTCGGATGAAAGAGCTGTTGCGGTTCCATGGATAAAATAAACTTGATGAATCCTGAGGCCATGGGAAATACTGCTGCACCCGCCATCAGGATCCCCTGGCTCCTGATGGCCACGGTTACGGTTCTATGGCTGTTCCCCGGCCTCTTTGGCCACGATCCCTGGAAGGCCGACGAACCTTACAGTTTCGGCATGGTGTGGCACATCCTCTCCACCGGAGATTGGGTGGTGCCGACGGTTGCCGGCGTGCCGTTCATGGAGAAGCCGCCCCTCTGCTACCTGACGGCCGCACTTTTTGCCAGGCTCTTTTCTCAGGCCCTGGCCCCCCATGACGCGGCCCGGTTGGCGAGCGCCTTCTTTATGGCCATCACCTTCGCTTTTGTCGCCCTTACAGCCAGGGAGTTGTACGGGGTGGGGCGGGGGAGGGTGGCGATATTGCTCCTGCTGAGCTGCGTGGGACTTCAAACCCATGCCCACAAGCTTATTACCGACATCCCCCTTTTGTCCGGCTTTGCCATCGCCATCTTCGGCTTCGTCCTGAGCCGGCGGTGTCCGGTTCATGGCGGTCTGTGGATCGGGACCGGGGTCGGGATCGGCTTTCTCTCCAAGGGGCTCTTTGCGCCCGGCATCCTGGGGATCACGGCCGTTGTGCTCCCCTTGGTTTCCGGGGACTGCCGGCGGCGCGAATATCTCATGACCCTTGTCGTGGCTTTCCTGGCGGCGCTTCCATGGCTTCTGATCTGGCCGCTTGCCCTGCATCGCCAAGCCCCCCGCCTGTTCCGTGAGTGGCTGCTGGTTCAGAATTTCGGCCGTTTTCTGGGGACCGCCAGGCAGGGTCCGCCCAACAAGCCGGCCTTCTACTTTTACACGCTGCCTTGGTTTGCCTGGCCGGCGTTCCCGCTGGCAGTCTGGGTAGGGTGGAAGAAGCGGCGCGCCGTCGGGGGCGGCTTCCTGCGAAGCATCCCCCTTGTGGCGTTTGCAGTGATGCTTGCCGTTCTTTCTGTTGCCTCGGACGGCCGGGGACTCTACGCCCTCCCCATGCTGGTCCCCCTCTCCATCCTGGCCGTGCCGGCCTTTGACATGGACCCGGGGCGGCCAGGCCGCGCAATCGACAGGTGGGGGGTGGCGCTGTTCGCCGTGGCAGGCCTTCTCCTCTGGCTCGGCTGGCTAGCCCTCATTTCCGGCCATCCCGCCATGGTCGCGGCAAGGCTTCGCGCCATCTCTCCGGCCTATGTCCCATCTTTTGCGCTCTTCTCCTTCGCCGTGGCAGCGGCATACACGGTTGTCTGGGGGGGGATCGCCCTCCGGACGCCAGCCACATGGGGCCATTCGCTTCTCAGGTGGGGGATGGGGACAACCATGGTCTGGGGGCTTTGCATGACCCTTTGGCTCCCGTGGACGGACGCCATGAGAAGCTATCGTTCCATGATCGCTTCCCTGCTGCCGCATATTCCCCGCAACGGGGCATGTGTTGCCAGCATGTCCATAGGGGAGTCCGAAAGGGCCATGCTGGAATATTTTGCCGGCATCCAAACGCACATGGTCGATAGCATCGCCGATGTCCCGTGTGGCTACCTGTTTGTGGGGGGAAGGCGAGGGACCTTGAAGGATAATATCGGGCCGAACTGGACACTGGCATGGCGAGGGGGGCGGCCGGGGAACACAAAAGAAGAGTTCCTGCTTTTCCGGGCTGTAAACCGTCCGCAATCGGCCAATTGAGGTTGAAGACAACAGGCATGTCCATTCGAGTCCTCATCGTCAAAGTTTCCGCCCTTGGTGACGTCATCCACGCCCTGCCGGTGCTCGACTATCTCCGTCAGGCGGTGCCGGGTGTCGAAATCGACTGGGTGGTGGAAGAAGGGAACCGGCAGGTTCTCGACGGGCACCCGCTGCTGCGGAAGGTCCACGTCGTGAAAACCAGGCAGTGGCGCCGGCATCCCTTCTCCGCGGGGACCCGCGGGGAGGTGAAGGCGCTCCGGGAGGCGTTTCGCGAGGCATCCTACGACATCGCCTTCGACATCCAGGGTAACTTCAAGAGCGGGCTCATCACCTGGCTGTCGGGGGCCCGGCGCCGCTTCGGCTTCGACCGGGAGGGGGTGAGGGAGTCCCTCAATCTCCTCTTTACCACCAACCAGGTGCCGCTCCGCCGCCAGGACCACCACGTGAGCTGCCGCTCCCTGCGGGTGGCGAGCGTTCCCTTTGGCAAGGACTACACGGGGATGGTCATCTCCTCCGATATCTTTACCCCTCCCGAGGATGACGCGACGGCCGAGGCCCTGCTGGCAACCCTGTCCGACGGCTTCGCCATCCTTTTCCATAACGGCACCACCTGGACGACCAAGCTTTGGCACGAGGAGGGGTGGGTTGACCTTGGGAGGAAGGTTCTGGAGCGGTTTCCCGAAGCGACCATTCTCCTCTCCTGGGGAAACGAAGGCGAGCGGGTCACTGCGGAGGCGATCGCGCGCGGCATCGGCAGAAACGTGCGGGTGCTGCCGAAACTTTCTCTCAAAGGGTTCTGTGCCCTCCTCAAGAAGGTGGATCTCGTCGTGGGGGGAGACACGGGGCCGATCCACATGGCTGCGGCGGTAGGCACCCCGACCGTATCCTTCTATCGGGCCACCGACGGCCGGCGCAATGCCCCCCGGGGAGAACAGCACGTCAGGGTTCAGTCCCCCCTCAACTGCCATGCCTGCCTCCGAAAGGAGTGCGACCGTGACGCCGAATGCCGCCGGAGCATCACGGTGGATCTCATGATGGCCGGGATCGTAAGGCTCCTCTCATCCTCCTTTCCATCGACGGGGTGATGTGATACACTGCGCACTTTCTGTTGCCGTTACACTTCCCGGAGGGTTATGTCCGCCATGCGCACCGTACTTGTGACCGGAGCAGCCGGCTTTATCGGCTTTCACCTCGCCACCAGGCTCCTGCAGCAGGGGGACCGGGTAGTCGGCCTCGACAACCTCAACGACTACTACGACGTGAGTCTCAAGCTCGACCGGCTCAAGCTCCTGGAAAGGGACGAAGGGTTCCGGTTCGTGAAGGGTGACCTGGCCGACCGGCAGGAGATGGAGCAACTTTTCACCACCGGGCGGTTCGACGTGGTCGTGAACCTCGCCGCCCAGGCCGGGGTCCGCTACTCCCTCACCAATCCCCACGCCTACGTGGAGAGCAACCTGGTGGGGTTCGTGAACATCCTGGAAGGATGCCGTCACCACGGGGTGAAGCACCTCGTGTACGCCTCTTCGAGCTCGGTCTACGGCGCCAACACCACGATGCCCTTTTCGGTCCACCACAACGTGGACCATCCGGTTTCCCTCTACGCCGCCACCAAGAAGGCCAACGAGCTCATGGCTCACACCTATTCGAGCCTCTACGGGCTGCCGACGACGGGGCTGCGGTTTTTTACCGTCTATGGCCCCTGGGGACGCCCCGACATGGCACTCTTTCTCTTCACCCGGGCCATTCTGGAGGGCCGGCCGATCGATGTCTACAATCACGGCAAGATGCAGCGCGACTTTACCTACATCGACGACATTATCGAGGGGGTGACGCGGGTCGTGGACCGCATTCCCGCGCCAGATACCGCCTGGAGCGGCGCCAGCCCCGATCCGGGGACGAGCTACGCGCCGTACCGCATCTACAACATCGGCAACAATAGCCCGGTGGAACTGCTTACCTTCATCGAGACCATCGAGCGCTGCCTCGGTACCACGGCACGGAAAAACCTCCTCCCGATCCAGCCGGGGGACGTCCCGGCCACCTGTGCCGATGTGGACGACCTGATGCGGGACGTCGGCTTCAGGCCGGCCACCTCCATCGAGGAGGGTATCGGCAGGTTCGTGGCCTGGTATCGGGAGTATTTCCACGTATGAAAGCGGAAAAGGGGGGGATATGGCGATACTCGTAACCGGCGGTGCGGGATACATCGGGAGTCACGTGGTCCGGCAGCTTTCGGAGGCCGGATTCACGGTGGTGGTCTACGACAATCTTTCCACCGGCTTTGCTGACGCTCTCGTTCACGGCGAGAAACTCGTGGTGGGGGATCTGTCGGACACCGCGCGGCTCGATGCGTTGTTCGTCGAGTACGGCTTCCGGACGGTCCTCCACTTTGCGGCATCCATCGTGGCCCCCGAATCGGTGTTGCTTCCCCTCAAGTACTACTCGAACAATACGCGCAATACGCTGAATCTCCTCGGTGCTTGCGTCAAGCACGGTGTCGAGCGGTTCGTCTTTTCGAGCACCGCGGCGGTTTACGGCATGCCTGCGGATGGCACTGCCGCCGAGGAGAGCCCGACGGTCCCTATCAACCCCTACGGCACCTCAAAGCTGATGAGCGAATGGATGCTGCGCGACACTGCCGCCGCCCACGGGATGAAGTATGTTGCCCTCCGCTATTTCAACGTGGCGGGGGCCGACCCCCAGGCGCGGATGGGACAGCGGACCCCGGAGGCGACCCATCTGATCAAGGTTAGCTGCCAGGCAGCCCTCGGCCTGCGGGGTAAGGTTTCGATCTACGGGACCGATTATCTGACCCCCGATGGCACCGGGATCCGCGACTACATCCATGTGGAAGACCTGGCCTCCGCCCACCTGGCCGCCCTGCGGTACCTGGAACAGGGTGGGGAGCCGACCGTCGTCAACGTAGGCTACGGTAAGGGGGCGAGCGTCCGGGAGGTGGTGGATGTCGTGCGCCGGGTCTCCGGTGTCAATTTCCCAGCCGAGGAAGCGCCGCGCCGGCCCGGCGATCCCGCCACACTTGTGGCGAAGGCGGAGCGGGTGCGCACGCTCTTTGGCTGGGAGCCCCGTTTCGACAGCCTGGATACCATCGTTGCCGATGCGTGGCGGTGGGAAAGCAAGCTTCAGAACCAGGGACCGGGGACCGGTAATTGAATCAGGCGGGTTAACCGCCCCTTTGGTTTTCGGTCCCGGATTTCAATACGGAGTTCTTCATATGGTAAAGATAAAGAGCATGACCGGCTACGGCAAGGCCGTGGTCGAGGCCGAACATGGCCGCACGACCGTCGAGATCCGCTCGGTGAATCACCGCTACGGCGAGATCGCAGTCAAGGTACCGCGCTCGCTCCTCGCCTTCGAAAACGAGGTTCGCAAGACGGTGGGAGACCGGCTCAAGCGTGGCAAGATCGATGTGTTCGTGCAGCGGGAGGAGGTGGCGGGAGTGGCGAATCTGCCGATGGTGAACCTCCCCCTCGCCAAGGCGTATCGTGATACGTTCGACCAGCTGCGCGAGGAGCTCGGTCTCTTTTCCGAGCCGGTTACTCTTCAGCTTATTCTCTCCCAGCGGGATGTCCTGGCTGCCCGCAATGAGGAGGGAGACGAGGAGCTGCTGCGCGAGGAGCTCGGTCGCGCGGTTCGCGGAGCGGTCGACGCCCTGGAGGCAATGCGACGGCGCGAGGGGGAGACGCTCCTGGCCGATCTGCTGTCACGGCGCCGGAATCTTTCCGGGCTTATCGAGCGGGTGGCGGGACGTGCCCCGGCAGTTGTGACGGAGTACGCGGTCCGGCTTCGGGAACGGCTCAACCAGCTCCTGGCCGGCACTTCTCTCGATGAGGCCCGTTTCGCCCAGGAAGTGGCGATCATGGCGGACCGGGGGGACATCACCGAAGAGCTCGTGCGATTTCGAAGCCATCTGGTGCAGTTCGATGAAACGCTGCAGTTGGAAGAGCCGGTTGGGCGCAAGCTCGATTTCCTCCTTCAGGAGCTGAACCGGGAGGTTAACACCATCGGCTCCAAGGCAAACGACGCCGAGATTGCTGCCATCGTGGTCGAACTCAAGGCAGAGCTCGAAAAGATCCGTGAACAGGTACAGAACATCGAGTGAGGGGGGAAGGGCAGGGAAACGCATGAAACGCGAAGGTGCAATCTTTATAATTTCGGCTCCATCCGGGGCAGGCAAGACCACGCTCTGCAAGGAAATAATTGACATATTCCCTGCCTTGCGGCATTCTGTCAGTTATACGACACGGGCACCCCGGGCCGGCGAAGTCCATGGAAAAGATTATTTTTTTGTCACTCCGGACGAATTCCGGCGGATGGTCGCGGAGGGTGAGTTTGCCGAGTGGGCTGAGGTCCACGGCAACTGTTACGGCACCGCCATACGGACGTTGGAGGAATGCCGTACCAACGGCGTAGACGTCATTCTTGACATCGACATCCAGGGGGCTCGTCAGTTAAAGGAGCGATATCAGGGCGGCGTTTATATCTTTATTCTCCCTCCCAGTTACGATGAGTTGCGTCGCAGGCTCAACGGCCGCTCTTCCGACAGCGACGAAGTCATCAGCCGGCGCATCGATGCCGCTGCCGGCGAGATCCGGGAATCCCGCTGGTATGATTACGTCATAGTCAACGATCAGTTTCCGAGAGCAGTCGAAGAGCTTAAGTCGATAGTCATTGCCGAGCGGTGCCGGACGTTTCGCGTTCTGGAGGCGGTGACGGAACTGTTTGATATCGGCACCGCCGATTGAAGGTTTCTCTCTGCAGGATCGATCATACTGACCGGCAGCCGGTCCCTCGGCCCTCGGTCCCCGAATCAGGAAAGGAGTTGTTTCATGGCACGCGTTACTGTCGAGGATTGTCTCGAGAAAGTGGATAACCGGTTCCTGCTGGTGATGTTGGCATCGAAGCGGGTAAAGCAGCTTTACAAGGGGTCTTCCCCCCTCATCGACAACAGGGGGAGCAACAAGAACGTCGTCCTGGCGCTGCGCGAGATTGCGGCAGGGAAAGCCCAGTACGAACTGACCTCTCGCAAAGGCCGCTGATCCATCT
The DNA here is from genome assembly GCF_027327745.1 of Geobacter sp. Lineage (GTDB taxonomy): Bacteria > Desulfobacterota > Desulfuromonadia > Geobacterales > Geobacteraceae > Geobacter. The sequence continues at coordinate 46,135 of NZ_DAHVYG010000070.1, read as the reverse complement.
CTCCACGAGGGCAGAAGCACCAAGCTTCCGCCCTTTTTTTGTCTTTTTTCCCCTATGATCAGGCTAAACGACATTCTCGACAAGGTGGCGTCGTATAATCCCCAGGCCGACCTGGATCTGGTGCGCAAGGCGTATGTTTACTGCGCGAAGGTGCATCAGGGGCAGACCCGGCTTTCGGGCGAGCCGTATCTTGTCCACCCGAGGGAGGTGGCGGGGATCCTGGCGGAGTTGCGGCTGGACGCTCCCACGGTCGTGACCGGTTTTTTGCACGATACCATCGAAGATACCCTGACCACCCAGGAAGAGCTTGAGCAGGTGTTCGGGGTCGAGGTGGCAAACCTCGTCGATGGCGTGACGAAAATAAGCAAGATCCACTTCAAGACCAAGGAGGAGAGCCAGGCGGAGAACTTCCGCAAGATGCTCCTCGCCATGGCGAACGACATCCGGGTAATCCTCGTCAAGCTCGCCGACCGCCTCCACAACATGCGGACGCTGCAGTACCAGCCCGAACCGAAGCAGCGCTCCATTTCGCGCGAAACCCTCGACATCTACGCCCCCCTTGCCAATCGCCTCGGAATCTCCTGGATCAAGAGCGAGCTGGAGGATCTATCCTTCCGGTACCTGGAATCCCAGATCTACTACGACCTTGCCTCCAAGGTTGCCAAGAAGAAAAAGGAGCGGGAAAGCTACGTCGAGGAAGTCCGCTCCATAATCGTCTCCAAGCTCGCCGAGCACGAGCTGAAAGGAGAGGTCTACGGGCGGAGCAAGCATCTTTACTCCATCTGGAAGAAGATGCAGAACCGCAACGTCGATATCGATCAGATCTACGACCTTATCGCCATTCGCGTCATGGTAAACGACATCCGCGAGTGTTACGAGGTCCTCGGGATCATCCACTCCACCTGGAAGCCGATCCCGGGGCGTTTCAAGGATTACATCGCCATGCCGAAGGGAAACATGTACCAGTCCCTTCATACGACCGTCATCGGCCCCCATGGCGAGCGGATGGAAGTGCAGATCCGCACCGGCGAGATGCATAGGGTGGCGGAGGCGGGGATTGCGGCCCACTGGAAATACAAGGAGGGGAAGGGGTACGACGAGAAGGAGGTCAAGCGTTTTGCCTGGCTCCGTCAGCTCCTCGAGTGGCAGCAGGAACTCCAGGACTCCCACGAGTTCATGAACACCGTCAAGGTGGAGCTCTTCCCCGAGGAAGTCTACGTCTTCACTCCAAGAGGAGACGTGAAGAGTTTTCCCAAGGGTTCCACCCCCATTGATTTTGCCTACACCATTCACACCGACATCGGTCACCGCTGCGTTGGCGCCAAGGTGAACGGCAAGCTCGTGCCGCTCAAATACGAACTGAAAAACGGCGACATCGTGGAAGTCATCACCTCTCCCCACCACACGCCGAGCAAGGACTGGCTGAAGATCGTCCGGAGCTCGCGGGCGCGGAACAAGATCCGCGCCTGGATCAAGACAGAGGAGCGGCTCCGCAGCATCACCCTTGGTCGTGAGATCCTGGAAAAGGAGTTCAGGCGCTACTCCCTCAATCTGGCAAAGTTGCAGAAGTCGGGGGAGCTGAAACGGGTGGCCTCAGAATTCGGCCTGATTACCGACGACGACATCCTGGCTGCCGTTGGGTATGGGAAGCTTTCCCATGGTCAGGTGCTCGGCAAGCTGATCCCAGAGGAACGGCTTGCCGAGCGGCAGGAGCAGAAGGAGTCCAGGCTCGGCAAGGTGCTCGGCAAGCTTACCGGGAAGTCGACGAGTGCCATTCAGATCGGCGGCGTCGAGGATGTGCTGGTGAGATTCGGAAAGTGCTGCAATCCCGTCCCCGGGGACGATGTCGTCGGATTCATTACCCGGGGGCGTGGCGTGACCGTTCACACGGCCGATTGCCCCGTCGCCCTGGAGAACGATCCAGAACGGCGGATAGCGGTTGCCTGGAACCGGGACCGCAAGGCAGCTCTGCCGGTGAAGATCAAGGTCGCCTGTTATGACCAGAAGGGTATCCTGGCGAACATTACCCTTGCGATCACCAACTGCGAGGCGAATATCTCCAGCGCGTCCATCCAGAGCACCGTCGACAAGCGGGGAGTAAACATCTTTGAAGTTGACGTCACCGACATAGATCACCTCAACCGCGTGATGAACAACATCATGAAGGTGAAAGGGGTCATCAAGGTGGAACGGATAAAGAGCTAGCGAAAAACCAACGGCGAGGCAAAAGGAGTGCTGGTGATGAAACAGATCGTTGCAACCGACAAGGCTCCAAAGGCGATTGGACCTTATTCCCAGGCGGTGAAGGCCGGAGGGTTCCTCTTTCTGTCGGGGCAGATTCCGCTCATTCCCGGAACCGGCGAGTTGGCGGAGGGGGATATCCGGACGCAGACCGCTCAGGTGATGGCGAACATCGGCGGGGTCCTTGCCGAGGCAGGTCTCGGATTCGGGGCGATCGTAAAGACTACGATCTTTCTAACCGACCTCGCCCATTTTGCAGCGGTCAACGAGGTCTACGGCGGTTATTTTGCCGACAATCCTCCGGCACGCTCCACCGTCGAGGTGAAAGGCCTTCCTCGCGGGGCCATGGTGGAGATCGAGGTTGTCGCAGCCGTTTGATCTGTTTTCAGGTTGGCGGATGCGAACGAAAAAAGCCGCAAGACACCAGCGTGTCGCGGCTTTAATTCTTGGGTTGGGCCGGGAGATTCGAAGGGCGCATCCCCCGAATCTCGATGGGGATGTTAAAGGGCTTTGGTTACGTGGCCGGAACGGATACAGCGGGTGCAGACTTTAATGGTCTGGACGCTACCATTTCTGATGGCCTTTACTTTCTGAAGGTTCGGGTACCAGACAGTGCGGGTTTTGTTGTTGGCGTGGCTGACGTTGTTACCGAAACTGGGACCTTTGCCGCAGATTTCACATTTCCTGGACATGGTTCTACTCCCTCCTATGGTGTCTGAAGCTCTCTCTTATATCAGACTGTGATGTCGGTTGCAAGTGAAATGTTTCGATAAGGTGGTGCAATGGCGGTATTTTTCCGGGGTCTCATTTCGCTTTTCCTGGTTTTTTGTGTGGTGATGGCGGTTCTTTTCGTGGACTTCGTTTACAAAAGCTTTTCGCTCCGTCCCCGCGACTTTCGCGCCGATGCGGTAGTGGTACTCGCAGGGGGACGGGGAAGGGTGGAGGAAGGAGTCAGACTCTTTCGTGAAAAACGGGGAGAATATCTCTTTCTCGTTGGCGTCGACCCCCTGGTGAAGAAGCAGGATCTGTTCCGCGATCGGGAGGGGGAGCATCTTTCGGGGCGCGTTTACCTTGAAAAGGCATCGCGAAATACCCTGGAAAACGCGATCTACGGTCGTGAGCTCATCATGCAGAAGAATATCCGTTCCATCCACCTCATAACCTCCCGCTATCACATGAAGCGGGCGACCCTGATCTTTCGGCACCTGCTGCCGAAGGATATTGCCATTTATCCCTACCCGGTCGACAGCAAAAACCTCCGGGTACAATGGTGGAGCCATGGCGGGAGCTTCCGGCTCCTGTTCGGAGAATTCTACAAATACTGCCTCTTTCGCTTCTTCTTTCTCTTCGATTCGGGGGAGATGCGGCCCGGTGCCTCTCCCCTGTGAGGCAAGGGATTTGCGCTGCCTGATGCGAAAGGGCAACCGTTTGGGGTTGCCCTTTCGTCGATTCTATTCGCTTTTTTCCTCGATCCGCGGGAAGAGCGCTTCGGCCTTGGCTATACGAGTTCCCGCCACAAGCCCTCCCCATTGCAGATCTTCGCCTCGGGGGGAGACGCTCCAGCCGAGGTAGCCGAGCGCCTTCGCCGCCGTGCGCGGCATGAAGGCCGACAAGAGAATGTGGACGATGCGCTGGGCCTCTAGAAGCGTGTACATGATGGTGCCGAGTCGCTCTCTCTGGGCCGGGTCCTTGGCGAGGGCCCAAGGGGCGGTTTCGTCGATGTACTTGTTGCCGGCCGAGATTACCTCCCAGATGGCCTGAAGTCCCTTGCTGAAGGCGAGCTCGTCGAGGCAGGTATCGAGCTGCGCCACCATTGTTTCGGTCTTTTCCCTGAACGCGGCGTCCAGTTCGGCGAGGGGGCCGGGCTGGGGTAGAAGACCGTCGAAATATTTGTTCACCATGGCGGTGGAGCGGTTGAGGAGGTTTCCAAGGTCATTGGCCAGGTCGGAGTTGATCCGATGGACGAGGGCTGTGTGGGAAAAATCGCCATCGAGCCCGAAGGGGACCTCGCGCAGGAGGAAATAACGGACGGCGTCAATGCCGTACTTGTCAACGAGCATGTTCGGCTCCACGACGTTCTGGAGGCTCTTGCTCATCTTCTGCCCCTCCACGGTCCACCACCCGTGCGCGAAGACCTTCTTCGGCAACGGCAGCCCGGCGGCCATGAGGAACGTGGGCCAGTAGACGGCGTGGAAGCGAAGGATGTCCTTGCCGATAAGGTGGACATCCACCGGCCAGTATCTGCTGAAATTTCCTCCCTGATCCGGGTAGCCGAGGGCGGTGATGTAATTGGTGAGGGCGTCGAACCAGACGTAGATCACGTGCCGCTCGTTTTCCGGCACCGGAATTCCCCAGTTGAACGAGGTGCGGGAGATGGAGAGGTCGCGCAGCCCCTCTTTGACGAAGGCGATGATCTCGTTGCGCCGGCTCTTCGGCTGGATGAAATCGGGGGTGGCCTCGATGTGGGCCAGGAGTTGATCCTGGTACTTGCTCATCCTGAAGAAGTATGATTCTTCCTTGAGCTTCTCGACGGGGCGGTTGCAGTCGGGGCATTTGCCGTCAATGAGCTGGGTCTCGGTCCAGAAGGTCTCGCAGGGGGTGCAATACCAATCCTCGTACTCTCCCAGATAGATATCTCCCTGCGCCAGGATCTGGCGGAAGATGTGGGTGACCCCCTTCTTGTGCCGTTCCTGGGTGGTCCGGATGAAGTCGGTGGGTGCGACGTCGAGCTTGTCCCAGAGCGCCTGGAAGCGTTTCACCACCCGGTCGGCCAGTTCCAGCGGGGTTTCTCCGGCAGCGTTTGCCGCCTTCTCCACCTTCTGCCCGTGTTCGTCGGTGCCGGTCAGGAAGAAGACCTCGTAACCCTTGAGCCGCTTGTAGCGGGCGAGTACGTCCGCGGCAAGGGTCGTGTAGGCATGGCCGATGTGGGGGACGTCATTAACGTAGTAGATCGGTGTCGTGACATAGAAGGTCCGGCTCATTTCTTCTCCTTTTTATCTCGCTCCCTGCCCCGGCCGCTGCGGCGCTCCCGCCCCTGGCCGTCGGGACGCTGCTGGTCCCGCTGTCCCTTTTCTCTCGGCTCCCGGTCGGCTCCCGCTTTCTGCTCGCGCTCCTTAGGTCCTTCCTTGCGGGGCTGTTTGGGGCGGTCGGCTATGTTCTCCGGCCTGATGTCGTCACCCTTGATTTCCACTTCGCGGTCATCATCGGTCCTAACGGTCACGGATCCTTCAAGGACATTCATCTTGACCACTTCGCCTTCGATTCCGCCGCATTTGACCAGTTTACCGCACTTGGGAAGGCATTTCTTGAGGGAGCAGTAGGTTTCGTACTCGTAGCCGAGGCAGCAGAGAAGCCTGCCGCACTGGCCGGATATCTTGGTGGGGTTCAGGGCCAGGCTCTGCTCCTTCGCCATCTTGACCGATACCGGCTCGAAGTCCCGCAGAAACGACGAACAGCAGAGCTCACGGCCGCAGATGCCGATGCCGCCGATCATCTTCGCCTCGTCGCGAACGCCGATCTGGCGCATCTCGATCCGGGTGTGGAACTGGTGGGCCAGGTCCTTCACGAGTTCCCTGAAGTCCACCCGGCCGTCGGCGGTGAAGTAGAATATCGCCTTGCTGCCGTCGAAGAGATACTCCACCCTGACGAGCTTCATATCCATTCCCCGCTCCTTGATCTTGCGGAGGCAGAATTCGAAGGCGTCCTTCTCGCGGGTGGCGTTTCGGGCCGCCGACTCCACGTCGGATGCTTCGGCGAGGCGGATGATGTTCTTGAGCCCTTCGGGGAGCTGGCTTTCCTCGTATTCGCGCGGCGGCGTGACGACGGTGGCGATGCTCCGGCCCCGCTCGGTTTCCACGATGACCCGGTCACCCGGCTTGAGTTCGAACGAACCGACGCCGAAGTCATAGAGCTTGCCGGCGGTGTGAAACTGTACCTTGACGATGGTTGCCAATTCTATATCCTCCCGGGGGATCCCCGTTGCAAGTCGTTGCTGCGTTACCAGGCAAGGCGCATGAGAAGCACATCCAGCGTGAGCCGCGGATTGGCGTTGCGGCCCAGCGCCTGACGGGCCTCCATGATCCGTGCGATCCGTTCCCCGCTCTGCTCAAGCGTGGTACGACCGGCCTCCTGTTCGAGGAGCGGGAGCAGATCACGATTCACTACGTCCGTGCCTCCCCCCTGGATGAGCATGACGTCCCGCAGGAGCGAGGTGAGCTCATCGAGGGTCTCGACCGCCGTTTCCCGGTTGGCGGAAAGCTCCTCCGCGGCTTCGAAGAGGGGGGTGATGTTGCCAAGAGAAAGGGTGGCAAGCCGTTTCAGCAGTTCGCCGCGGACGGCGGTATCGCTTTGCTCCCCGAGCTCCAGCGCCCGTCCGAGACTTCCTCCGGCGAGCGAGGCGGCCATTCGGGCCGCGGCAGGGGCGGTCCCCCTGCGCAGGAGTTCGTCCTCTATGATCCGTTCGGGAAGCTGCCCGAACCGCAGGAGCTGGCAGCGTGAGCGAACGGTCGGCAATATGCCGGCAAGGCGTGACGTTAGGAGAATTATCAGGGCGTTGCCCGGAGGCTCCTCCAGGGTCTTGAGAAGCGCGTTGGCGGCGGCCGGATTGAGCCGGTCCGCCTCATCGATGATGCACGCCTTCATGGGGGCCTCGACGGGGCGTAGCACTAGCTCCCGCTGGAGATCCCGAATCTGGTCGATCTTGATGAAGGCGCCGTCCGGTCCCACGAGGTGAAGATCGGGGTGCTGACACGATGGCATCTTCCGGCAGGAGGGGCAGTGCCCACATCCTTCGCCGTCACCGCAGAAGGCCGCAGCGACGAGGGCGAGGGCCGTGGTCTTCTTGCCGCACCCTTCGATCCCCTCGAAGAGGTAGGCGTGGGCCAGCTTGCCGGTGCGAAGCGCCCGCCGCAGGACATCGACAGCGGTATCCTGGCCGAGGATGCGGGAGAAGGACATCGTCATCTCCGCGGAAGTCGCCGGGTCAGCATCTCCCGGATCGCGGCACCGGTCTCCTCAATGCCGCGGCTGCCGTCCACCAGCACGAACCGGTCCGGCTCGACGGCGGCAAGTGCCAAAAAACCGTCGTGGATCCGCTCGTGGAACAGGCGCGATTCCTGTTCGAACCGTTCCTCCCGCGCGGCGGTGGTGCCGTTTATCCGTGTCATGGCCCGGGAGAGCCCTAGCTCGACGGGGCAGTCGAGGATTACGGTAAGGTCCGGTTTCACAGTGCCGGCGGCGAGGGTGTTGAGGTGGCCGATAAGCTCCCGGTCCAGTCCCCGTCCATACCCCTGATAGGTGAGGGTCGAATCGGTGAACCGGTCGCAGAGGACCACCTTGCCCGCAGCCAGGGCCGGCGCTATGACTTCGGCGACATGCTGGGCACGGGCCGCGGCATAGAGCAGGAGCTCCGCGAGAGGGACCATGGAGCTGTTGCGCGCGTCGAGGAGAATCGCCCTGATGGCGTCGGCAATGGGGCATCCTCCGGGTTCGCGCGTCACGACCACCTCGTACCCATCCGCGGAAAGCCATTCTGCGACGCGCCGGATCTGGGTCGTCTTGCCGCACCCCTCGATCCCTTCAAATGTGATGAAAAAGCCCATGCTGGCGGCGCCACCCTTTGGTTTCATAAAGGGGGAATTATAGGGAAGAGGGGGGGACAAATCAAGGCAAAAATCCCCGTGTGACGGCATATCTATTGATAAAGACGACGGATTCAGGTTATACTGCTTCGTCTATGCGTGAACCGTCAAACCAAACACCCGATGTGGGGGCGGGCGGCGATCCGGCCGGCCTGGAACGCCGCATCGGCTATACATTCTCGAACGGCGCGCTTCTGGTCGAGGCTCTGACTCACCGTTCCTACCTGAACGAGGTACGGGAATCCGGGGTCAAGGACAATGAACGCCTTGAGTTCTTCGGCGATGCCGTTCTCGGCTTTCTTGTCGGCCGGCTCCTGCTGGAGCGGTTTCCCGAAAGTCGCGAGGGAGTGCTGGCGCGGATGAAGGCCTCGCTGGTCGGCGAGGATACGTTGGCGGAGCTGGCGCGGGAGCTGGGGCTCGGCGCGTATCTTCGGCTCGGGCGCGGCGAGGAGCGAAGCGGAGGACGGCAGCGCAAGTCCCTCCTCGCAGACGCGTACGAAGCATTGTTGGCCGCAGTTTACCTTGACGGCGGCGCGGAGCATGCCGGCCGCATGGTGGAGAGAGCTTTCGGGCCGCTTCTTTCCGGGGTGGCGGATGGGACGTCGGGCCGGGATCACAAGACCGAATTCCAGGAAAAGGTGCAGGCGCTCTGCGGCGCTCCCCCCACGTACAGGCTGCTGGCGGTGAGTGGCCCCCCCCATGACCAGCGCTTCACGGTGGCTGCGTTCGTCGGCGGTGAGAAGGTGGGCGAGGGGTGCGGCCGCAGCAAGAAAGAGGCTGAGCAGGAGGCTGCCCGCGAAGGGCTCGCCTTGCTTGCCTCCGACCATACAGGGAAGCAATGAAACCGCTCATCGTCCCCTTTTTCATCTCGCACCAGGGATGTCCCCGGCACTGCGTGTTCTGCAACCAGCGGACGATCAGCGGTCAGGGGGGGAATCTTCCGGGAAGCGATGAGATGCGCGCCGCCATCGCCGCTGCCGCTCTCTCCGGCAAAGGACGACGGGTGGAGGTTGCCTTTTACGGCGGGACGTTCACCAGTCTTCCCCTCGCCGACCAGCGGCGGCTGCTGGAGCCGCTGCAGCCACTGCTCGCTTCGGCGGAAATTGCGAGCGTGCGCCTCTCCACGCGGCCCGACGCCATCGACGGCGAAACGGCCCGTTTCCTTTGCGACCACGGAGTGAATACCGTCGAGCTGGGGGTGCAGTCGATGGATGACCGGGTCCTGACCGCCGCCGGCCGTGGACATGTCGCCGCCGACACGGAGCGGGCGTTCGCTTTCCTGAAGAAAGCGGGAATCGCGGTTGGCGCGCAACTGATGCCCGGGCTCCCCGGCGATACGGGGGAGACGACTCTGGAGTCGCTGCGGCGGGTCCTGGCACTCGGGCCGGCGTTTCTGCGCATCTACCCGACGGTGGTGGTGGCGGGGACGGAGCTGGCGGAGCTCTGGCTCTGCGGTAGGTACTCTCCGCTGGAGCTCGACGAGGCGGTATCCCTCTGCGCCCGGATGCTTCGGGTCGCCACCCGGGCTGGCGTGCCGGTGATCAGGATCGGGCTCCAGCCTACTGAAGAACTGGAGGCGCCGGGGACGATCCTGGCCGGTCCATGGCATCCCGCATTTCGCCAGCTTGTCGAGGGTGATCTGTGGTGCGAGCTTCTCCTTCGGCTGGCCGCCGGTATTCCGGAAGGGAGCGAGGTGAAACTGGCCTGCGCCCCGTCGCGGGTCTCCGACGTGGTGGGCCAGCGGCGGCGGAACCTGGAGCGGCTTGCCGCTAAGCGCGGAGTGAGGGTTGCCCGGGTTGCCGCGACCCCGGCGTGCCCGCCGTTCGATCTCGAAATATCATATTCCGGCGACACCGTCGCCGGTAGCCTGTTTCCCTGATTCGTAAATCGCATCCGATCCAAGGAGTATCCATTGCCCGATACGCAGTTTCGTTCCGGATTCGTCTCGATCATCGGCCGTCCCAACGTAGGCAAGTCGACCCTTCTGAACCGCATCCTCGGCGAAAAGATCGTCATCACCTCGGACAAGCCCCAGACCACCCGCAACCGCATCCAGGGGATCCATAACCTCCCCGGCGCCCAGATCGTCTTCATCGACACACCGGGAATCCACCGAGCCACGTCGCGCCTGAACAGGTACATGGTGGACGTTGCCCTCTCGTCCATCAAGGAGGTCGACCTGATCCTCTTCCTCGCCGAGGCCCACCGGGACCCCGGCGAACAGGAGCGGGAGATCGTCGGTTTGCTCGGGGGGGCGACGGTGCCGGTCTTCCTCGTCCTCAACAAGGCTGATCTGGCCCCCCAGGAGGATGTCTTCAAGAGAATCGACGCCTACCGGGAACTCTTTCCGTTCCGCGAGATCGTGCCGGTTTCGGCCGAGACCGGCTTCGGGGTGGCGGGGCTCGTGGAACTGGTCAAAAGCCAGCTTCCGGAGGGACCGGTCTATTTTCCCGACGACATCCTGACCGACCTGCCGGAGCGCTTCATCGTGGCGGAGATTATCCGCGAGAAGGTCTTTCGCCTGACCCGCGACGAGATTCCCTATGCCACCGCCGTGGAGGTCGACAGCTTCAAGGAGCGCCCCGACGGCAGCCTCGTCTCCATCGCCGCCACCATCACGGTGGAGCGCGATTCCCAGAAGGGGATCGTCATCGGCAGGAAGGGGGCGATGCTCCGGCGGATCGGCACCGAGGCGCGGCTCGAAATTGAACGGCTCCTCGCCGCAAAGGTCTTTCTGGAGCTCTTCGTGCGGGTCAGGCGGGACTGGAGCGAAAACCCCGCCATGCTCAGAGACCTCGGCTACGAGTGAGGGTGGAAACCTTTGCGCCGTAACGTATTTAATTAACCATGGAGACCATATGATACCGATAGTTGCCATCGTCGGCCGACCCAACGTGGGGAAGTCGACCCTCTTCAACCGGCTCGTGGGGCGGCGCAAGGCGATCGTCGACGACATGCCCGGCGTTACCCGTGACCGAAACTACGAGACCGTCACCCGCTATGAGGTGCCGTTCATCCTGATCGACACCGGCGGTTTCGAGCCGGAGAGCGAAGACCGGCTCCTGCAGCAGATGCGGGAACAGTCCCAGCTCGCCATCGAGGAAGCGGACGTGATCCTCTTTCTCATGGACGGCCGGGCGGGGCTCACCCCCTCCGACGCCGAGGTGGTGGAGATGCTGCGCCGCGTCGACAAGCCGGTCTTCTACGTGGTCAACAAGGTGGACGGCGAGAAGCTAGAGAACGAGGCGGCCGAGTTCTACACCCTCGGCGTCGAGAACATCCACACCATATCGGCCGAGCACAACCGCGGCGTCGGCGACCTGATGGACGAAGTGGTGGCGGCTCTGCCGAAGAAGAGGGGCGCGCTGGTTGACGAGGACGTGACGAAGATTGCCGTGGTGGGGCGCCCGAACGTCGGCAAGTCGTCCCTGGTGAACCGGCTCCTCGGTTTCGAACGGGTGGTGGCGAACCCGACCCCCGGCACGACCCGCGATTCGGTCGACACGCTCTTCACCTGCAACAGGAAGCGCTACCTCCTGATCGACACCGCGGGGATCAGGCGCAAGGGGAAGACCACCCAGAAGCTGGAGAAGTACAGCGTGGTCGATTCGCTGCGGAGCATCGAGCGGGCGGACGTGGTGCTGATCGTCATCAACGCCGAGGAGGGGGTGACCGAGCAGGACGAGCGGATCGCCGGCTATGCCTACGAGGCGGGACGGGGCTGCATCTTCGTGGTCAACAAGTGGGACACCCTTGTGAAAGACAATGCGACGCTCGGCAAATTCGTCGATCAGATCAGGACCGAATTCAAGTATCTGCCGTTCGCGCCGATAGTATTCGTATCGGCCAGGACAGGGCAACGGATCAACAAGGTGATGGAAGAGGTGGAGACGGTGATGGCCCAGTACTCGAAGCGGGTTTCCACCGCCGATCTCAACCGGGCGTTCTCGGAGGCGGTGGAGAAGCACCACGCGCCGCTGTTCCAGGGGAAACGGGTGAAGTTCTACTACGCGACCCAGGTGGGGACGAAGCCTCCTTCCTTCGTCATCTTCACCAACCGTCCCGAGGGGATTCATTTCTCCTATGAGCGGTATTTGATGAACAAGCTGCGGGAGGCGTTCGATTTCACCGGTTCACCGCTTCGTCTCGTCTTCCGCGGTCGGGAGCGCAAGAGGTCGTAAAGGCTGTAAAACACTTTACTTGCAAGGGTTGATGATTTATGATGGGCGCCGTTTCATCCATTGATTTTCCGACATCGGACAACGGCATCGGATGAGTCTTGTCGGTAACCTCGAAGACCTCGGGCTGGGGGAGATCCTTCAGATCGTCAGCCTCTCGCGAAAGTCGGGGATCCTGCGGCTTCGGAGCAGGGGGCGGGAAGGAACGATCCTCTTTCGGCTGGGGCAGGTCATCCACGCGACGTCGACCACTCGCCACGAGAGTATCGGCGAGGCCCTGATCCGCCGGGGCTCCATTGATCCGGCGAAGCTCCGTGGCGCGCTTTCCCTGCAGGAGCGCGAGGGGTTTCGCGATCGCCTCGGGACGATCCTCGTGCAGTATTTCGATGTGTCCGCCTCCGTCATCGACGAGGTGGTCCGGGAACTGATCGAAGACGTGGTTTACGCCCTCTTCGGCTGGGTTGAGGGGACCTTCGAATTCGAACTGCGGGAAATGGCGGAGGCGCTTGACCCCGCACTGATGGACCCGATGCAGTTCATGCTCGACCAGGGATTGAACCCTCAGTACCTGCTCATGGAGAGGTCCCGGCTTGCCGGCGGGAAGAGGGGAGGCGCCGGAGGCGAGAGCAGCCACGACCGTGACGTCGAAGGCAAACCCGGCCCGGGTGGCGTGCCGGAGGGCTCCGGTAGGGAGGGGGTTGAGGGGCCTTCTCCGGGCGAGCTGGTCAATCTAGGCGATCTGCTCCGCCGTGAACTGGGGGACGATACGGCCTCTTCCGCCGGGCGACCGGAGGGGGGGAGCGGGATGGCCCTCCTCCACAGCATGCTCAGGGAGCTCAACGACCCTGCCCTTGAAGGTGGGATCACCCTCCTCGTCCTGCGCTATGCCGCCGAATTCGTGGATCGGGCGGTAATATTCCAGGTAAGGGATGACGATCTCGTCGGCCTCGGCCAATTCGGGATCACCGACCGGCAGGGTCCTGCGGATTCCCTGATCAGGAATCTGCGGATTCCCCGCCACGAGCCCTCGCTCTTCAGCGGGGTTATGGAAGCCGGACATCCGGCAGTCCTCAGGCCCGAACCGGCCGGGTTGAACAGCTTTCTCTTCGAGCGGCTCGGCGACGGGATTCCGGACGAGGTGTTCGTCGGGCCGATCGTCAGTGGGGGAAATGTGGTGGCGCTTCTGTACGGGGACAACCTGCCGGGGCGCACATCGATCGGCGGCACCGAACCGCTGGAGATATTCCTGTCCCAGGCCGGTGTCGCCATGGAAAAGGCGCTTCTGGAACGAAAACTCAAGGAAAACAGCCGGGGGAGAGCGTGAAGAAGATCCTCATTGCCGAAGATTCATCCACCATGCGATCGCTTCTGGCCACCACTATCGAGTCCCTCGGCGGATACCAGATCGTGGAGGCTGCCAGCGGCTTCGAAGCCCTGCGTCTCCTGCCGCGGGAGCCGGTGGACCTGATCATCACCGACATCAACATGCCCGACATCAACGGGTTGGAACTGGTGAGCTTCGTCCGCTCCAGTGACAACTATCGTCATATTCCGCTCTTTATCATCTCCACCGAGGGGAGCGAGCGGGACCGGGAAAAGGGGCTCACCCTCGGTGCGAACGAGTATCTCGTCAAGCCCTTCGATCCCGCCCGGCTACAGGAGCTGATCGTGAAGTACACCGCCTGAGAAGGGACGGTTTCCATCATTCCAGCGTGCAGAGTGTCCCATGACCAATTCACACGATGAATCCGGCCGGGCCGTTGAGGACTTTCTGGCCGAAGCCGAAGAGATTGTCGAGAGGCTCAATACCGATCTGGTCACGTTGAGTGACTGTGCGGACAGCGGTGAGTGCGACCCCGATCTCCTCAATGCGATCTTTCGCGGATCCCACTCCCTCAAGGGACTTGCCGGGATGTTCGGTTTCTCCGACATCCAGCAGCTCTCCCACAATCTGGAAAACCTCCTCGATTCCCTCCGCCTCGGCAAGGTGACGCTCTCCCCCGAGGTGATGACCGTTCTGTTCGATGCCATGGAACTCCTCGGCACCGTGGTGCGGGGTCTGGGTGGCGGAGAAGACTGCTCGGCCGCCATTGCCGACGCGGTTGCCCGTCTCAATGCCTGTGCCTCGGCCGAACCAAGCGCGGGAGAATCCCCCTTGCAGAAGCTCGGCATTCCCGAGCGGATCCTCAATTCCCTTACCGAGTACGAAGAGCACCGCCTCCTGGAGAACGTGAAGAAGGGGCGGACGATCTATTCCATCCATGCGTCGTTCAGCCTCATGTCTTTCGACCAGGACCTGGGGGAAATCACCGAAGCCTTGAAGGGCGCGGGAGAGGTGGTGAGCACCCTGCCGAGTGCCAGTGCCACCCCCGAGTCGATGATCGACTTCGAGATCCTCTACGGAACGGAGCTCGACCGCGATGCCGTCGCCGCCCTCGTCGACCGCGAAAACGTCGAAATCACCACCTTCGGTGCCGCCCCGCCCTCCGCGACCCCTGCACCGGCAGCCGCCGTTTCCGTCCCCCCGGCTCTTTCCCCCTCCGCACCGTCAGCGCCGGCGGTCGTTCCCGCAGCCGGCGGCGAGGAGATGACCGCCAAGAGCATGAGCCGTACGGTGCGGGTCGACATCGGCAAGCTGGATGAGCTGATGAACATCGTCGGAGAGCTGGTCCTCTCCCACTCGACCATATCGGCGCTGGCGACACGGATGCGTCTCGAAGGATTTTCGTCCCTCGCCATCGAGCTCGGCAAGGCGGCCAAGGGGCTGGAGCGGAAGCTGACCGAGCTCCAGAAAGGGGTCATGGAGATCAGGATGATCCCGGTGGGGCAGCTCTTCGAGAAGCTTACCCGGATCGTCCGCAAGGTTTCCAGGGAGCAGGGGAAAAAGGTCGACCTCAAGCTGTTCGGTGCCGATACGGAGCTCGACAAGCTCATCATCGAGGATATCTCCGATCCGATGGTCCATATCATCCGCAACGCCATCGACCACGGACTGGAGCCCCCCGGGGAGCGTGTCGCCGCCGGCAAGCCGGAGCGGGGAACCATCCGTCTTTCCTCCTACCAGAAGGGGAACCACGTCGTCATCGAGGTGGCCGAGGACGGTCGCGGCATCAACATCGAGAAGGTGAAGAAGAAGGCTCTGGAGAAGGGACTCATCAAGACCCTGGAAGGGGTTGCCGACCGGGATGCCCTCGACTTCATCTTCCTCCCCGGCTTCTCCACCACCGACAAGGTGAGCGAGCTCTCGGGGCGCGGCGTCGGCATGGACGTGGTGAAGAACAACATCGCCGCCGTATCGGGAATGGTCGATATCGAGAGCGAATTCGGCCGGGGGACGCGGGTCATCATCACCCTCCCGATCACCCTGGCGATCATCAAGGCGCTTCTCGTCACCACCGCGGGACGCAGTTACGCGATACCGATCACCTCGGTGCTGGAGACGATCATCGCTTCCGACGTGGTTATCGACACCGTCGAGCGCAAGGAGGTCTACCAGCTCCGGCAGACGACCCTGCCGCTGGTCCGGCTGGAGCGTTTCTTCGGCATTGCGCGCCAGGCGCCTCCATCCGCTGAATTTTACATAGTCGTGGTGGGGGTCGCCGAAAAGCGCCTCGGAATCATCGTGGACGACCTGACGGGGCAGCAGGACATCGTCATCAAATCCCTTGGCGACATGTTCAAGGGCTACCGGGGGATCTCGGGAGCCGCCGACCTCGGCGACCAGCGCACGATCCTCGTTCTCGACGTGGGGGGGATCATCGGTGAGGCATTCCGGAGCGGAGGGTAGATGTACCGGGAATTTTACGGGCTGAAGGAAAAGCCGTTCTCCAAGACCCCGGACCCGCGCTACCTCTTCCTTTCCGCGGGGCATCGGGAAGCGCTCGCCCGCCTGCAGTACGCGGTGGAGGAGCGGGAACTGGCGCTTCTCACCGGCGACATCGGCTGCGGCAAGACCACCATCTCCCGAGCTCTCATGGATGCCATGGGGGAGGAGTGCCGGTTTTGCTTCATCGTCAACCCTCGGCTCACCCCCATGGAGTTTCTCCGCGTCGTGGCCCGCAGCATCGGGGTGGAGAGCCCGGGCGTCGCCAAGGACGAATTGCTGAAACAGCTCGGCGAAGCGGTCCTCGTTCTTCGCGCCGCTGGTCGCTGCCCGGTCATCGTGATCGATGAGGCCCAGCTTATCCCGGACCGGGAGCTGTTCGACGAGATCAGGCTGCTGACCAACTTCCAGCTGGATGACCAGAACCTCATGAGCGTAGTGCTGATGGGGCAGCCAGAGCTGCGGCAGATTCTGGCCGATCCGGCCCACGAGCCGCTTCGCCAGCGGATCGCCATGCATTATCACCTCCAGCCCCTGACCCTGGAGGAGACCCTCGAATATATCGATTTTCGACTCGAGGTGGCGGGGGGCCCCCCGGGGCTTTTTTCTCCTGATGCGGTACGCCGGATCTACGATCTGTCGGGGGGGGTCCCGCGCAAGATCAACATCCTCGCCACCAACGCGCTCCTGGTGGGCTACGGGAGAGACGTTTCCTGGATCGACGCGTCGCTGGTGGAGGAGTTGAGGGACGAGGCGAGCCTGTACTGACGGCACGGTGGCTCTTGCAGACCTTGTCAGGTGGGGCCGGGTCCTCCGGATTCCGTTGTCGGCGCGACCTCGTCGTCTTGGACGCTGAACCATGGTATGATTGCAAAAAGACTTCGTGTTACGGGCTTCGGGGCGAGTGATCATGATGGATATTGCCGAAATACGAAAAAAGGCTCAGAGAGAACGGGAACAGGGGAAAGGTGCTTCCCGGCCGGCTGCCGCGCCGAACCTTCGTGAGGAATCGGTTCCGGCGGCGGAGCCGTTCGAGACCGCGGATACCCCGAACTACGACGATTTCTTCCCGTCGCCGTCGCCCGGGCCGTTTCCCGTCGCCGTGCCGACGCTTCCACCGGTCCCCCAGGATCCCCTGACCATTATCCTTGAAGGGCGAAAGGCCGCCCTCGCGGAAGAACTTCTTCCCGCCGACGCTGACGCAGTGACGGTGCAAGAGGGGGTCGAATCGCTGGAAATCCTTTGTTTCCGGGTCGCTGATGAAATCTACGGCATCGACATCATGGAGCTCAGGGAGATCATCAAGCCGCGCGAGACCACGGAGATTCCCCATGCTCCGGCGTTCATCGCCGGCGTACTCTCCCTGCGCGGCATTATCATCCCGGTCTTCGTTCTCAGGCACCGTCTCGGCCTCGGCGAAGCCGCCGTCCGGAGCAAGGAGCGGATCATCGTGGTTAAGCGCGGCGACGGTTTCTGCGGCCTTCTCGTCGATGAAGTGACCCAGGTGGTGCGGATCGATGCCGACTCGGTCGAGCACCCCCCCGCCGTACTTGACGGCATAGATCGCGACTTTGTCGGTGGAATCGGGCGGCACGAAGGGAAAATCATCATTCTCCTCAATCTCGATAAAGTTCTGGACGCGGCCCTCTGCTGAGCGGGGGGAAAGGTACTGATCATGAACAGGAAAAAGATTCTGATCGTCGAGGACGAGGAGAGTCTCCTCAAGCTTGAGAGCATCCTTCTCTCCTCCCGCGGCTACGCAGTCACGGGGGTGCTGAACGGCATGGCGGCCCTTGAGCAGATCGCCGTCGTGAAACCGGATCTGGTAATTCTGGACATCATGCTTCCTGAAATGGACGGATTTGAGGTCTGCCGGCGGATCAAGGCGAATCCGGAAACCAGCCATATCCCGATCATCATGCTGACCGCCAAGAAGAGCAGCCAGGACCAGAAGAAGGGCCTCGACGCCGGCGCCGCCGCCTATGTAACCAAGCCGTTCAAGTCCGCCCGCATCATGGAGATAATACAGGGGCTCATCGCCGGCTGATTCCCGCAGCCGTACCGCAAACGCAAAAGGGATGACGATGGAAAGTGACATCCAGGAAATTCAGCTTGCCTGCTTCCGCATCGGCGATGCCTCTTTTGCCGCCGACATCATGCGGATAAAGGAGATCATCCGCCCCCAGAAAATGACGCGGCTTCCCAAGGCCCCCCCTTTTGTCGAGGGGGTCATCAACCTGCGCGGCAACGTGATTCCGGTCGTCGACTTGCGTAAGCGTTTCGACCTTCCCGAGCGTGCGGCGCTGGAAGAATCGCGGTTGCTGGTGGTTACGGTGGGGCGCCAGATGGTCGGGCTCGTGGTTGATGACGTGACCGAGGTCGTCACGGTCCAGGTCCACGACATAAAACCACCGCCGCAGGTGGTCGAAGGGGTCGGCGCCGAGTACCTCATCGGGGTCTGTCTGGTGCGCGAGGCGCTGATCATGCTCCTCAACCTCGACCGGATTCTCAGCAGCCGAGAGGCATCGGCGCTCGCCGGGATTTCCCTGATGACCGAGGGTGCCGCGGCGCACTGACGAAACCGGATTTGCAGCCGGACAGTCACCCCACCCGTCGGGGGCACTCGGTTTCCGCGCCCCTTGGATTTTCTCATGCTCCGCCGTGGCGCGGAGCATTTCTGGCGGGTCCGGTTCTCCCATCGTCATCACTTGACACCAGGCAGCAATCTCCCCGCAGGCAAGACAAGGAGCTTCTCATTGGACCAACTGCACAGCCTCAACGAACGCCTCCACGCGCTGGACGAGGAGGAGCGCCGCCGAGCGGTAATCAGCCTTGCCTCCCGTCCGTTCGCCGACGTGCGGCATCTTCTCTTCGACGCCATGGGAGACCTCAGCTGGCGGGTGCGCAAAGAGGCGGTAAGCGTCCTTCTCGGCGCTGATCTGGATGAGTCGGCAGTGGAAGGGCTCGTCGGACTCCTTGCCTCCCCCGACAATGCCGGTCTTCGAAATTCAGCGGTAGAGGCGCTGGAGCGACTCGGCAGCAGGGCGGTGTCCGCACTTCTGCGACACATCGACGATCAGGACCGGGATGTCCGAAAGTTTGTCATCGATATTCTCGGCAACATCGCCGATCGTTCGTGCATTCCCTCTCTGGTCGGCGCACTTCGGGACCATGATGCCAACGTCTCCGCAGCGGCTGCCGAAAACCTGGGCAAGATCGGAGATCCCCGTGCCGTAACGCATCTCGTGGATGCCCTGGCGGTGAACGACGTCTGGTTTCGTTATTCGGTGCTGGGCGCCCTCGCCCGCATAGGCGAGGCGGTCCCCTTTGGGGTGCTTGCCCCCCTTGCATCGGATTCCCTCCTCAAACGTCCCGTTTTCGAATGCCTGGGGGCAGTGGGAGATGCCGATGCGGTTCCATTGCTGGTCGAGGGACTCGCGGATAAGGTGCGGGCCACGCGCGAGGCAGCGGCAGTGGCTCTTGTCCGGCTGAGAGGCCGTTTGCCCGCCCCGGTCGCGACGGCAGAAATCGACACCCGGCTTGCGGCACTCAGGGGGTCGGCATGTGTCGACGGGCTGCTGGCTTCGCTGGATACCTCCGACCACGGAGTGCACGAGGCGCTCGTGAGAATTCTCGGCACCATCGGCGATGAACGTGCTGCCGTGGCCCTGCTGCAGGGATGCCGTGACGAGCGGCTCAGGCGTCTCTGTCTCCAGGGGTTCCGGGTCATGGATGAGCGTGGAATGGCTGCGCTGATGGAGTTCTACTCAGCTGCGGACGACGAGGAACGGGCCTACATCATCCAGGTCTGGGGAGAGACCGGATACGCCGGCTGTGCACCCCAGCTCTCGGAAGGGATGCACAGCGATCGGCCGATGCTTCGTCGGGTCTCGGCGCTGGCTGCCGGAAAAATCGGCCTGGTCGGTCTTCTGGAGAATGTGGCGGAGTTGCTTGACGATCACGATCCGGAGGTTCGGGAGGGAGCGGTGTCTGCCCTTGCCCAACTGGCAAACGTCGGGGGGGAGAGCGTACGGGGAATTGCCCAGGCCCTCGCCTCATCGGAGGCTTCCGAGGCGCGACACTCCGCGACGCGGCTCTACGCCGCCCTGGCCGACACGGAGCGTCTGGCGCTCCTCGTGAAGGATGAGGATCCCCTTGTGCGGCGCAGCGCGGTATGCGCATTGGGGGGGCTGCACAATCCCGAATGTCTCGGAAGCCTGGTGATGGCACTCATGGACGAAGACCCCGACGTCCGGATCTCTGCCGTTGCGGGTATCGGGGGGGTGGGAGGAAACGAGGCGCCGGAACCTCTGCTGCTTGCCCTCCGCGACGACGACCCGTGGGTGCAGAGCGCAGCTCTCAAGGCCCTGGGAAGATACGGCGGGAGCAAGGTCCTCGATGCCATCGAAGGGCTTCTTCCCACGGTTGGAGGGGTGGTGCTCATAACTGCCCTGGAGACCCTCGCCGCGATGGAGGGGGAGCGGGCCGCAGTGCTCGTCAGGCAGTGCCTCGACAATCCCGATGAAGAAGTGGTCAAGTCTGCCATCGACATCCTCGCCAAAGGGGATGGGGGATGGATTGAGGAGTATCGCGAGCGGCTCCTCGCCCACCCTCACTGGGAGGTGCGGGCGACGTTCGTCCGCGCAATGGTGCAACTTCTCGGAGCAGGGGCGCTGCCGCACCTGGAGCGTGCCCTGGAGTCCGAGAGCGACGAACTGGTTCGCGTGCAGCTTCGCGATCTGATCGGAAGGTTGGTCTGATGTTCGGCTTCGAATCCGAAATTACCATGAATGATGAGGAGTTCCGCCTCATTCGGGACCTCATCTACAGCCACTGCGGCCTCTTCTTCGACACCGATGCCGCCTATCTCCTGGAGAAGCGGCTTGGAAAGCGGCTGGAGCTCCATCATCTCTCCGGGTTCCGTGACTACTATCATTTCCTCAAGTACAACAGGAACAAGGATCAGGAACTCGCCGATATCATGGATATTCTCACGACCAACGAGACTTACTTTTTCCGTGAGGCGTTCCAGCTCAAGGCGTTTACCGACGAGATCATCCCCGAGATCCGTGAGGCCAAGCTGAAGAGCGGCGACCGTTCGCTCAGGATCTGGAGTGCCGGCTGCTCCAGCGGCGAGGAGCCTTACACCATTGCCATGCTGCTTCTGGAGATGGGGGGATTTGCCGGCTGGAACGTCGAGATTGTCGGAACGGACATCAGCCAGCGGGTAATCCAGCAGGCACGCAAGGGGCTCTACGGCAAGTCGTCGTTTCGCGTGACCGACGACACCTACATCCGCCGCTATTTCACCGAGCAGGACGGTATGCACCGGGTGAACGACAAGGTCCGGGAGCTCGTCACCATCAGTCACCTGAACCTTCTGGACAGCAACCGCATCTCCCTGCTCGGACGGATGGATGTGATCTTCTGCCGCAACGTCCTCATCTACTTCGATCAGTGTGCCCGGCGCACGGTGATCGAGTCGTTTCACCGCACCCTCCGCGACGGCGGATTCCTGCTTCTCGGACACTCCGAGTCGCTCATGAACATCACCACGGCGTTCACCCTGAGGCACCTCAAGAACGATATGGTCTACCAGAAACCCCTGCCGCCAGGCACGGGAGGTCGGCCATGAAGAAGATCAGGATCGTGGTCATCGACGATTCGGCCTTCAACCGCCGGGCCATCACCAGGATGCTGGAGGATATGCCCGAGGTGGAAGTCGTCGGATATGCGGCCGATGGCGAGGAGGGGGTCCGCAAGGTCATCGATCTCAAGCCCGACTTGGTTACCCTCGACCTCGAAATGCCGAAGATGGACGGTTTTACGCTGCTGCGGATCATCATGGGGTACAGACCGACGCCGGTAATCGTGATCAGCGCCAACAGCGACGACGAAAAGGTCTTCAAGGCCCTCGAATTCGGGGCGATTGATTTCGTTGCCAAGCCGACCAGCGCCATTTCCGAAGAACTGCTAAAGATCACCGAGGACCTCCAGCAGAAGGTCCGCAGCGCCCTTCACCTGAACATGGCCGGAATCATCAGGAGGGAGCGGCCGCCGGTTCCGGAACCGGCACCTCAGCCTGTCAGGAAAAGCGCGCCCCCATCCGAGCCGGGAGGGTGCGGACGGTTCGACGTCGTGGCAATTGGTGCTTCCACGGGGGGGCCGCCGGCACTGCAGTCGATACTCGCTTCGTTCAAGGAGCCACCCCCCTTTGCCGTGGTCGTCTCCCAGCATATGCCAGCGGGGTTTACGCGGACCTTTGCCGAGCGGCTCAACCGTCTGTCGGTTCTGGAGATCAAGGAAGCTGCCGACGGCGATCTGGTCCGCCCCGGCCGGGTGCTCATCGCGCCGGGGGGGTGGAACCTGACTTTCGTGAGAAAGGACGATGCCGTTGTGGCGCGCATCGTGAAGCCTGCCAGGAACGATCGCTATATCCCGTCGGTCGACGCCATGCTCTGTTCCTGTGCGGCGATCTTCGGGGCGAGGGTCCTGGGCGTCATCCTCACCGGCATGGGAAACGATGGCAGCAAGGGGGTGCGGGCGGTCAAGGAGTCGGGCGGGATGGTGCTGGCCGAGTCCGAAAAGAGCGCCGTGGTGTACGGCATGCCGAAAGAGGCGGCGGCCACCGGTCTGGTGGACAAGGTGCTCCCCCTTGAACGGATGTTCGGGGAGATCAGGCTCCGTTGCGGGGGAACGGCCGGAATCGGTTGACTGCCGCCGGCGGGGGACCAACGGCAGCGTCGCGCTATCATAGTGGAGACGTTTGTGGGATCGGAGGTACGGGACCATGACCGACAAGAGGATCCTGATCGTCGATGATTCGCCGACCATGCGCCAGCTCATCGCTTTTGCCCTCAAATGGCTCCCCAATGTGGAGATCCTGGAGGCGAACGATGGGGTGGAGGCCTTGAAGAAGCTTTCCGGCGAGCGCTTCGATTTGATTTTCACCGACATCAACATGCCGGTCATGGATGGGCTCAAACTGGTCAGTCTCGTGCGGAGCGATCCCGCCCTGAGCGCCATCCCCATCGCCATCATCAGCACGGAAGGTGCCGTTGAGGACCGGGAGAGGGCACTTGCTCTCGGGGCCAACGATTACATTACAAAACCGATCCAGGCTGCCCGGGTCTTCGCGGTGGCAAGGGAATTGCTTGGCATCTCCTGATACCCTGAAACCCGGCCGTGTCCCGCCATTCGGCGGAATTCGACCGCATCGGGGCCGATTTTTCCGCCGTTCAGAGGAGAAGATTCGTGAAACGCCTGATAGTTCCCTCCCTCCTGCTTCTGTTCATCCCCGTACTCCTGTTCGCCAATGACTATAAAATCGTGACCTTCTCCACCGCGAATGCCGGGAAGGTGCAGTTCAGCCATCCGGTCCACCTGGGGGCCCTGGGGAGTGACTGCACTCTCTGCCACAACTCGGTCTTCACCATAGGCGCCAAGTCGGCTCCGGTCACCATGGCCGAGATGGAGAAGGGGAAGTCGTGCGGCACCTGTCATAACGGCAAGCGCGCCTTTCCCCTCTCGGCCTGTACCCGCTGCCATGTCACGAAGGAGGTGGCGGTCGACATCCCCGATTTCGGCGCCGTGACCTTCAGCCACAAATTCCATCTCGGACTCGGCGCGTTCGGTTGCGGCGACTGCCACAACGCCATCTTCAAGGCGTCGACCGACAATCCCCACGTTACCATGGCCGAGATGGAGAGGGGGAAATCCTGTGGCGCCTGCCATGACGGGAGCACCGCCTTCACCGTGAAGGAAAACTGCACCCGTTGCCACACGGTGCGCAACATAGGGTTTGCGGCCGATGCCCAGTTCAGCCACGCCAACCATCTCGGGCTCGGCACCTTCGGTTGCCGCGACTGCCACAGCAGGCTTTTCGTCGCGGGCCCCAACAGCAAGCGCTACACCATGGCCGACATGGAAACGGGAAAGTCCTGCGGTGGCTGCCACAACGACGTCACGGCCTTTTCGGTCAAGGGGAACTGCGGCACCTGTCACGTCAACGTCAAGGATGTCGGTTTCGAGAAGAGCGATGCCTTCTTCAGCCACCAGGTCCACACCAAGATCCTCAATTGCGACAGCTGTCACAGCGGCATCTTCATCGGCGGCGTGAACAGCAGGCGCTATACCATGGCCGAGATGGAGAAGGGAGAGTCGTGCGGCGTCTGTCATGAGGGGAAGACCGTCTTCGGTGTTCAGGGCAACTGCGACAAGTGCCACGTGAAGACAAAGGATATCCCGTTCAGGACCGCCGCAGCCGGAACCGTGACGTTCAGCCATTCCGTGCACCGGGAGATGTACGGCTGCACCGATTGCCACAACGGCATCTTCACGGCCGGCAAGGGTGCAAAGCGGTACACCATGGCCGACATGGCGAAGGGTAAGTCGTGCGGCGCCTGCCACGATGGGAAGACCGCCTTCTCGGCCACGGCCGCCGATGCCTGTGCCAAGTGCCATCCGCTGCGGGACGTAACGCTGGCCCTGGATGCCCGGTTTCCGCACGCAAAGCACCTCGGGGGATTCAGTTGCGGCGACTGCCACAATGCCCTCTTCAAGGCGGGTCCCGGCAACCGGCGCTGGACAATGCCCCAGATGGAGCAGGGTAATTCCTGCGGCGCCTGTCACGACGGCAAGACCGCCTTCAGCGTGAAGGGGGATTGCGGCACGTGCCACAAGACGACTTCCGACGTTACGTTCAACTCTCCCCAGGCCGGACCGACCGTATTCAGCCACAAGTTCCACCTGGGACTCGGCGCTTACGGCTGCGGCGATTGCCACAACGGCATCTTCACCACGGGGGTGGCGCGGAAAAACCACACCATGGCCGAGATGGAGAAGGGGGAATCCTGCGGTGCCTGTCATGACGGCAAGAGCGCCTTCACCGTCAAGGAAAACTGCACGAAGTGCCATCCGGTGAAGGAGATCACCTTTGCGGCGTCGGGCGCCCGGTTCAGCCACTCCGTCCATATCGGCATGTTCCGCTGCAACGACTGCCACGACACCCTCTACAAGCCGGGAGCGGGGAACCGTCGGGTTTCAATGCCCGAAATGGAGAAGGGCCAGTCGTGCGGTGCCTGCCACGACGGCAAGAGCGCGTTTTCGGTGGCGGGGAGCTGCGAGAAGTGCCATCCGGTTACGAAGGCGATCAAGTTTGAGCTCCCTGCCGGCACGGCGAGCGTAGTGTTCAGCCACAAATCCCATCTGGCCCGCGGCCTGGGGTGCATGGACTGCCACGGCAAGATCGTGACGGCGGGGGTCAGCCGCAAGCCCCATACCATGAAGGATATGGAGAAGGGAGAGTCGTGCGGCGCCTGCCACGGGTTCAGCATGGCGTTCAGCGTCAGCGACCCGATCAACTGCGAGAAGTGTCACCAGGAACGTTTCTAGTCATCTTCCGCTGAAGGGCTGAGCATGGCCCTTCAGCAGCCGTCTGACCGGCCGCCGGCCATGCCGAACAGTTTGCATGGCCGGTTTTTTTGTGCTAATAACAGAACTTTCTGTAAATACCGAGTATGTTGTGGTGCGGAGGTTACCCGTGGAAGAAAAGTACATCCCCAGGAACGTGGAGGGGAAGTGGCAGAGGATCTGGGACGAGGGGAAGGTCTACAAGGTGGGCGAGGACCCGGCGAAGCCGAAGTATTACCTCCTGGAGATGTTTCCCTATCCCTCGGGCCGAATCCACATGGGGCACGTCCGCAACTATTCCATTGGCGATGTGGTCGCCCGCTACAAGCGGATGCGGGGCTTCAACGTCCTGCACCCCATGGGGTGGGACGCCTTCGGCATGCCGGCCGAGAATGCCGCGATCAAGAACAAGAGCCATCCCGCAAAATGGACCTACGAGAACATCGCCTACATGCGGAGCCAGCTCAAGAAGATGGGGCTCTCCTACGACTGGGACCGGGAGCTGGCAACCTGCGACCTCGACTACTACAAGTGGGAACAGAAGATATTCCTCGAAATGTACGAAAAGGGGCTGGTCTACAAGAAGAGCTCCTTTGTGAACTGGTGCCCCGCCTGCGAGACGGTGCTCGCCAACGAGCAGGTCGAAGACGGTGCCTGCTGGCGCTGCGACAGCGAGGTGGTTCAGAAGGAGCTGGAGCAGTGGTTCTTCCGCATCACCCAGTACGCCGAGGAGCTGCTGGAGCAGACCTATCATCTTCCCGGTTGGCCCGAGCGGGTTCTGGTCATGCAGCGGAACTGGATCGGCAAGAGCTTCGGCTGCGAGATCGATTTTCCCGTGGAGGGGAAACTTGAGAAGATAACCGTCTTCACCACCCGCCAGGACACCCTGTATGGCGCCACATTCATGTCCCTTGCTCCCGAGCACCCGCTGGCGCTGCAGCTCACCACCCCCGAGCGGCGCGCTGAAGTGGAGGCGTTCATCGAGAAGGTGAAGAAGACCGACAAGGTGAAACGGACCGCCGAGGATTTCGAGAAGGAGGGGGTCTTCACCGGCAGCTACTGCATCAACCCCGTGACTAACCGCAAGATGCCGATCTATCTGGCGAATTTCGTCCTCCTCGACTACGGGACCGGGGCGGTCATGGCGGTGCCGACCCACGACCAGCGCGACTTTGAATTCGCCCACAAGTACGATCTCCCGCTCCAGGTGGTGATCCAGCCCGAAGGCGAAACCCTCGACCCCGCGACCATGACTGCCGCTTACACCGAGGCCGGGGTCATGGTCAATTCCGGTCCCTTCGACCAGCTCCGGAGCGATGAGGCCAAGGAGAAAATCGCCGACTATCTGCAGAAGGAGAGGATCGGCACCAAAACCGTCAATTACCGTCTCCGCGACTGGGGAATTTCACGCCAGCGTTACTGGGGGAACCCGATCCCGGTCATCAACTGCGACATCTGCGGCGTGGTGCCGGTGCCGGAGAAGGATCTGCCGGTGGTCCTGCCGATGGATGCCGAGTTTACCGGCGAGGGGGGGAACCCCCTGGCGAAGGTCCCTTCCTTCGTCAACGTCTCCTGTCCGCAGTGCGGGGCGGAGGCCCGGCGCGAGACCGACACCATGGACACCTTCGTCCAGTCGTCGTGGTATTTCCTCCGCTACTGCTCCCCCGATTTTGCCGCAGCCCCCCTCGACAAGGCCCGGGCCGAGTACTGGATGCCGGTGGACCAGTACATCGGTGGCATCGAGCACGCGGTGCTCCATCTCCTCTACGCCCGCTTCTTCACCAAGGCCCTCCGCGACCTCGGCTATGTCGATGTCGACGAGCCGTTCCGGAATCTCCTCACCCAGGGAATGGTCATCAAGGATGGCGCCAAGATGAGCAAGTCAAAGGGAAACGTCGTCGACCCCGACGCCCTGATTGACCGCTACGGTGCCGACACGGCCAGACTCTTCTCCCTCTTCGCCGCTCCGCCGGAAAAGGACCTCGACTGGAGCGACCAGGGGGTGGAGGGAAGCTACCGCTTCCTCTCCCGTGTCTGGCGTCTGGTGTATGAGACGCTCCCCCTGATCGCGGCGGCCGGTCCCGTTGATGCGACAGCCCTCACCGCCGATGCAAAGGTGCTGCGCCGGGTGGTCCACAAAACCATCCGCAAGGTGACGGACGACGTGGATGAGCGGTTCCATTTCAACACCGCCATTGCCGCGGTCATGGAGCTGGTGAACGCCCTCTATTCCTTCGAGCCGAAAAATGTGCCCGAGAATGCCGCTGTCCTGCAGGAGGCGGTGGAGAGCGTAGTTCTCCTGCTTGCTCCCTTTGTCCCCCACATGGCCGATGAGCTTTGGGAGTCCCTCGGGCATCGAGGGGGGATCGAGGCGGCGGGGTGGCCGGTGTGGGACGAGGCTGCCTGCGTCGAGGAGGAGCTCCTGGTTGTCGTTCAGGTGAACGGCAAGCTGCGGGGGAAGGTTACGGTCCCTGCCGCAGCCTCGGAGGAGGAGGTTAAGGCAGCGGCCTTCGCCGACGATAAAGTAAAGCCGTGGCTTGACGGAAAGCAGATCCGGAAGGCGATCTACGTCCCGGGAAAGCTTTTCAATATCGTGGTCGGGTAGTGGCGGGGGTAAAACGGTGAAGGTGCGTACGATGCGCGCATGGTTGCCGACGGCGCTTTGCGCGATGCTCATCTCCGGTTGCGGCTATCATGTTGCGAAGGTGAACCAGGAACTCGCCGGCAAGACGGTGGAGATAGCCATCTTTGCCAACAAGAGCTACCGCCCCAATATCGAGGCGAAAGTGGCCGATCTCCTGGTGGACGAATTCGTCAGGCGGGAAGGGGGCTCCGTCGTCGAGTCGGGGGGGGAAACCGTCATCGAGGGGACGATTCTCTCCTACGGGACGACGGCGGTTTCCTATACCGCAGCCGATACGGTCAAGGAGTACCGCGCCACCATGACGACCGAAGTCATCATCAGAAAGCGGGAAACCGGCCGGGTCCTCTGGAAGGGGACCCTGGCGGCAACGCAGGACTTTCCCGCCAACGATGATCTCGTGCTGCAACAAAACAGCGAGGATACCGCCATCAGGGAGATCTGCCGCAAGCTTGCGCGCGACGTATTCATGCACGTCGTCGAGGATTTCTGAACCATGAAAGTCGAAGAATTCGACAAGGCATCCGCACGGGGGGAAATTGCCCCCCTTTATTATTTCTATGGTGATGAGCCCTATCTCATGGAACGGGCGGTAAAGCGTCTCCAGGAGCTTGTGGTTGCGCCGGATTTCAGGGACTTCAATCTCGATGTCTTTCACGGCAATGAATGCAAGGGAGACGAAATCGCCATGGCGGCCCAGACCCTGCCGATGTTCGCCGACCGCCGGCTGGTCCTCGTCAAGCGGGCAGGGGAGCTCTCTGCCGCCGCCTTGGAGACCCTCACCCCCTGCATCACCGACCCGTCGCCAGGAACCTGCCTCGTTTTCGTGGGGGAGAAGATCGATCAGAGGAAAAAGTTTTTCCTGGAACTGAAGAAGCGGGGAGAGCTTGTGGAATGCAAGCGCCCCTACGAGAATCAGCTTGGCAACTTCATTCGGGAAGAGGCGCGGGGGCTGGGGAAACGCATCGAGCCGGCGGCCGCCGAGATGCTCGTGTATCTCGCCGGGAACAATCTGAGCGAGCTTGCCGCGCAGCTCGGGAAGGTCACCACGTTCGTCGGTTCCCGCGATACGGTGACGGTGGGGGATGTTCGCGAGGTGGTCTCCGACACCAGGGTGGAGAGTGTCTTCGATCTTGCCAACGCGCTCGGCGAGCGCGACCTGGCCAGGTCGCTCCGCAGTCTCTCGACAATCCTGCGCGATGGAGAGGCGCCGCTCATGCTCCTGGCCATGATCGCCCGCCATTTTCGCCAGCTCTGGCGCGTCCGGGAGCTCTTGGCGCAGAAGGTGTCACCTCCGGATATTGCCAGGGCAACCGGGATCAATCCCTACTTTCTCAAGGGGGTGGTGGAACAGGCGCGCAAATTCACCGTCAGGGAGCTTGCGGCTGTTTTCGAAGCGCTCTACAAGTCCGATCTGGCCCTCAAGGGGGGGGAGCGAAAGCCGGCCCTGACGATGGAGCGACTAGTCATGGATATCTGCGGAGGGCGCTAAAGGGCGCTTGCCGACAGGGCTGCTGCGGGTGGAAACAAGAAAAGGGGCACCACGGGAGGTGCCCCTTTTCTTGTTGTGTGCGAGCTTCCTGTCAGCCGAGGGTGTTTACGAGCTTGGAGAGGCGGGAAACGTTGCGCGACGCGTTGGAGCTGTGGATGATCCCCTTGGAGGCTGCCTTGTCGATGACCGGTATGGCTGCCTGGAGAGCTTCCTTGGCAAGGGTGGCGTCTTTAGCCTCTACAGCCTCGCGTACACGCTTTATGAAAGTCCGCAGGGTAGAGCGGATATGTTTGTTTCTCAGGCACTTCTTCTTGTTTTGCTTGATTCTCTTAAGGGCCGACTTGTGATGAGCCAAACTGCACCTCCGTTGCGTATGTGTCTATGGTGATTGAAGTGATTATCGAAAGTGAAATAAATATCACCGGGGTGCCTTGCTGTCAATAAAAAAATACCCGAGGACGGGGCGGCGTGGGAGAAAAAAGAGGGGGTGGGAAGTCCCACCCCCTGATTGCAGGAAGGAGGTTACTGCGGGTGTTACCAATCTTCTTGCTGCTTCTTGATCATAAAGTTGAAGTAGATCTCCGGATTGGTCAGCTTGCTGATCTCCTTGTCCGAGTAGCCAAGGGCCTTGAAGTTGAGCACGCCGTTGACGCCGTGGCAATTGACGCAGTTCAGCGCCTTGCTCTTGGTTATCAGGTGATTGCTGCCGAAATAGATCGTCTGCCAGCCGGGGACCGGTTTGTAATCCTTGATTCCCAGCGTCTTGGCGGCGGAGGCTACGCCGGCAAGGGTGTCGCCGGTCGCCATGGGGGGGGCAAAATCCATCGACATTAGCTTGCCGTCTTTCTGATTGTAAAAGGCCTTGCCGATAAAAATCTTGAACGGATAGATCTTGCTCGACTTGTCCTTGCGGCTCCCCTTGGGGCCGATGAAGTGGGGGGTGTTGCTGACCGTCTTGTTGTACCATGCATAGACTGGCACGGTTTCGTTCGCTTCTTTCTTGAGGGTGGTCGGTTCATAGAAGCCGTCGGAACCCTTCTCCCACTTGGTGAAATCCTTGGCTACGGCGCCGCCGGTCCTGGGGATGTGGCAGGTCTGACAGGCGATGCGCGCCGTGTGACGGTTGTATGCTTCATCCTTGTGGGGCTTCTCGGTGTGACAGCCGACGCAGCTTAAATGAACGCCGTCGTTGGCCCAGTTGTTCGGATCGAAACCGGTCGGGATCTTGTGGTCCCTGGTCTTATGGCAGTCGACGCAGGTCATCCCTTTGGCGGCATGCACATCGGTGTCAGCGGTGAAGGCAAAGCCGCGCTTCACCAATACCCCGCCGCCGGCCGACTCGTGACAGACCATGCAGTTTTTCACGGTCGGTTTGGTAATGCTGAGGGCCGCCTTGGTGCTGCGGTCCTGCCCCATGACGATCCGCCCCTGCTCATCCTTGGAAGGCTTGCGCTGACGGAAGTCGTAGCTGCCAGAATGGCAGACGAGGCAGTCGATGGCCTGTTCCGCCTTCTTCCCCGTACTCCCTACATCGGAGAGGTGGTTGCCGGGGTGGCAGGTGTTGCACCCCGTAAACTTGGTTTTCCCTTCCGCGTTCTTGGGGATTTCCTTCAGGTTGTTGACGATGTCGTTGCCGTTGCACATGGTGTAGATACGGTTCTTCATCCCGTACTCTTCTTTCGGGTCCAGGTTGTCGACGTTCGTCACCTTGGAGGCGTGTTTCCAGTGAACGGTATCGAGAAACTTCCTGGCCGTGTCGGGGTGACAGGTCTCACAGGTTTCCGGGCCTTTGTACCCGTTTTTTTCGATGTACTCTTTCCCCGGATGCTCTGCGGCGCTTACTGCTATCGCCGTCAACATCGACAGCGAAATCACGGCTAGTGTGGCTGTTGTTTTCATCTCTACCTCGCGTTTGATGTGTGTTCAGAGTGAAGTTTAGGTTCAACTAATAATTCATATAAGCATATAATTGCAGCAAGAAAATTGCAGCCTCGGGTCTGGAGGCTGCAGGTCATAGCATCCGATATCCGGCGGTGTTCCCTCAGCAGCCGGCGGTTTTGCGGAAAAGTTTGCTGTGATTTTTCCCGCCCTCAGTCTCAAACTTGCAGCGGATTTCGTCCCCTTCCACGATGCGGTGGTCCTTAAACTTGTCGAGGGTCAGATCGTCGGTAATGGAAATGACGACGTTCTTACTGGACTTGTTGTCCTTCAGGGTGGCGGTGGCCGACTTGCCGCCGGCGGCCAGATCGATTTTCTGGATGACCCCGATCATCTTCACTTCTTCTGCGTGGGCTACGCGGGAGAACGAAACGGTGCCGAGGGCCATGAGGGTGAGTGCCATGACGACGGAGACTGCTTTTTTCATTGTTCTGCTCCTTTTCTGTCGGCCGGATGTCGGTCTTAAGACCGTGGCCTTGTACTGATGGCGGGGGGAGATCCCCCCACCGTTGGTCAATGGGTGTCCTTCGAACTGTGCCACTCAAGGGCGGCTTCCTTCGTCAATGCTAGAAGTGTACCTCGAATGTTGCATAGATATCCTGTGCATATTTTACCGGGGTCAGCAGAAGCATGTCGGACTGCTTGATGTCGGCGATCTTCACCGGTGCGCCGACCCAGTTGTTGCTGCCGGTGTACTCGAAGTCGTAGTACTGGTAGCCGAGGCGGAAGAAGACCTTGCTCAGGTAGGAGGAGATCGGCTTCAGGTTCAGCTCCTGGATCAGGTAGCCTTCATAGACGTTGCCGCGGGTCCCCAGCTTGGAGGTCCACATGTCGTCGGCTGCGGGGGCGAAGGTGATCCAGTTCTTGGAGCCGTGGTTGTACTCGAAGCCGAGCTTGGTATTGGTCGGCGTGTAGTCGTAGCGGGCGCCGACATAGGCAGCCCAGCCGGTCTTGTCGCTCGGTGCCTCGGGCTGGAAGAAACCGCCGGTCAGAAGTCCCTGGAAGCCGGCATTGGCGGAAACGTTGTTGTTGGGGTGGGTGATGCTGACGCCTAAGTCGCCGAAGAAGTTCAGCTTGCCCGGACCGATGTCCTTCAGGGTGCTCATGGCGCCGGCGCCGTACCAGTCGATGTCGCCGAGATCAACCGACGGGGCGGTATTGCCGAATGCCGTGTTGTTCATGACCGGGAAGTCGAAGATGTTGAAGCCCCGGTTCCATTGCAGCCAGACCCGCAGCGGATCGGTGTCGACCGGAACGATGGCGACGCCGAGCATGTCGGTGTCTTTCAGGCTGTTGGAGGCGGCGAGGGAGTTGCCGACGAAGCCGTTCTCATAGCCGCGGCCGTAACAGACCTTGGCGTAGGCACCGGGAAGCGCCTCGATGTCCGGGGCCCAGCCGAGGGTCATCCCGTCAAAGGCGTAGTCGACCAGCAGCGCCGGGGTGCCGCCGTTGCCGGGACGTTCGTTGTTGAGGCGCAGGTTGGACGGTGCTCCGCCGGTGGAGGGGCGGCGGCCGACCGGAGAACCAGATCGGCTGGTCGGCGATGTTGGACCAGGTGGCGTAGGCGCGGTCCACGTCGAGGAAGCCCGACGATGGGATGTGGCCGAGGGTGCCGTCGAAGACCCCGACCCGGTCGGCAAAGAACGGGGTGCTTCCGCCGTTGGTCACGGCCGAATCATCCTGGGAGCCGAAGGTCTTGTAGGCGAGGAGCCGGACATTGACCGTCACGTCCTGGGTCGCCTTGGCATGGAGGTCAAGGCCGAAGCGGTTGGTGTAGAGGGTGTCATTCTTCGGCTTGAAAGACGGAACCTGAGCGGCAAACTGCCCCAGTCCCTGCACGAGACCGGCATTCATCGGGTTTGTCATGAAAGCTGCCGCCTGGCTGTAAGTCGTGGCAGCGTTCATGCTTTGCTGGAATTGCGAAAGAGCCGTAAGCGCGCCAGCAGTCGACATATTGAAGGGCGCGGCGCCGAAGTAGGTGGAGGAGCCGGCAGCCGTGGAAGGATTGGCGAAAAAGTCGGCTTGCAACGCGTTCTGAGCGTTGGTGAAGGTGCCATTGACGTCCGTATACGCAGCGGTCTTGCCCCGCAGCGAGTCGACCCGGAACCGGTAGTCGCCGCCGATGGTCAGCCATTTGCTGAGGGACTTGCCTTCGACCCTGTCCACCTTGCGGTCCGCGTCCTTCATCTGCTGCTTCAGGCCCTCCAGCTCCTTCTCCAGGGAATCGACCTTCTTCTGCAGCTCCTGATCGGCCGCAAGCGCTGCCAGGGGCTGGCAGAGGCCGAGGAGTACCGCCCCGGTGAGGATTTTGCGGGTGGTGCGTTTCATGTCTTCTCCTTTCTTGTACTGTTTCTGTGCTGCTGAAATGTCCGCCGATGCGGGAAAAGAGCCGGCAGTCGCCCTTGACCGATCACCTCCTTGATGACGGCCCTTTTCTCGTGTCGCCACATCAGCGGCGCGCAATGCATTCATGTATATGAATGAAGCAACTGGTGTGCCGATTCGTAACTATTCGAAAATATGTGGATACGAATATTCGAAGTGTCAATTATCTCTATAGATTGACGTTTTTTGGCGGGCCGATACGGTTTTTTGACGCAGTCGCTGGGGACGGGGAGATAGGCGCAAATCGCAGTTGACGCATTGCGCGCAAATCCCGTAGTATCAAACGGATTATCAAGGGGAAAAAATTACGGTGACAAACGAGAAACTGCTCTACATCGAAACCTTCGGCTGCCAGATGAACGTGAGCGATTCCGAAAAGATCGCATCGCTTCTGAAGGGGCTCGGCTATACATCAACCGACGATTCGTCCCGGGCGGACCTGATCATCCTCAATACCTGCAGCGTCCGGGCGAAGGCGGAGGAGAAGGTCTACGGACATCTCGGCAGCTTCAAGGGGATGAAGCGGGAAAAGAAAGGGCTGCTGCTCGGCGTCGGCGGCTGTGTCGCCCAGCAGGAGGGGGAGCGGCTTCTGAAGAAGGTGCCGTGGCTGGACCTGGTCTT
Source organism: Geobacter sp. (assembly GCF_027327745.1). Classification (GTDB taxonomy): domain Bacteria; phylum Desulfobacterota; class Desulfuromonadia; order Geobacterales; family Geobacteraceae; genus Geobacter. The sequence continues at coordinate 11,766 of NZ_DAHVYG010000070.1, read as the reverse complement.
CGGTACCCACAATCTTCATCTCCTGCCGGAAATGGTGCGGGCTGCCGAGCATGGGGAGCGGCGCGCCGAGGTCCAGTTCATCGACAGCGATACCCGGCTCGACCTCTTCCCCGGGGGGGAGGCCGATGGCGGCATCACCCGCTTTGTGACCGTAATGCAAGGGTGCGACAATTTCTGCTCCTATTGCATCGTTCCATACGTGCGCGGCCGGGAGGTCAGCCGCCGCTCCTCCGATATCTTCGCGGAGATCTGCAGTGCCGTTGCCGCCGGTGTGAAGGAGGTGACGCTCCTCGGCCAGAATGTCAACTCCTACGGGCTCAATGCGGATGGTGAGATTTCCTTTGCGGAGCTGCTGCGCCGGATTGCCGCCATCGACGGTCTGGAGCGGATCCGCTTCACCACCTCCCACCCGAAGGATATCTCGCGGGAGCTCATCGCCTGTTTCGCGGAGCTCCCGAAGCTGTGCGGACACATTCACCTGCCGGCCCAGGCGGGGAGCGACGCGGTCCTTGCGCGGATGAACCGTGGGTACACCCGGCGGCAGTATCTCGGGATGGTTTCCGACCTGAAGAGGGCTCGCCCCGGGATCCAGATCACGGGGGACATCATCGTCGGCTTTCCCGGCGAGACGGAGGAGGATTTCGAGCAGACCCTCTCCCTGGTGGAGGAGGTGGACTACGCCGATCTCTTTACCTTCATCTACTCGGAGCGCCCCGGGACGAAGGCCGCCGAGCTTTCCGGCGCCATCCCGCGTAAAGAGAAACAGCAGCGTTTCGACCGCCTGCAGGAGCTGCTGCGGGTCATGACGCGCCGTCGCAACGAGAGTTTCGTCGGCACGCGCCAGAAGGTTCTCGTTGAAGGGGTGAGCAAGCGGGGAGACCAGCTCTTCGGACGCACCGACGGTAACAGGGTTGTGAATTTCCCAGCCGATCCGGCGCTTGTGGGGGAAATCGCGGAGGTGGCGATCACCTTCGGTTACCAGAATTCACTCTTGGGGGAACGGGTCCATGACTGACACTGCCGGGGCAAAGGGTACCACCGACGGTCGCCCCTCCTATGTGAAGATGTCCATTTACGGTTTCGCCCTCGATTCGATCGCCCAGATGCCGGTCGTCATCCTCAAGGATGCCGATGAGGAGAGCACGCTTCCCCTGTGGCTCAACAGCACGGACGCCCTGTACATGGTGGCCGAGCTGATCAGGAATGACGCCTCTGCCAAGAGTGACCGGAAAGACCTCCTGGCGGCGCTGCTCGATTATCTCGGAACCGAGGTGGCCGAAATTGCCATCGACGACATGAAGGACGGGCTCGTCACTGCATCGGTCAACCTGGAGCTTGGCGGGGAGATGGTAAAGCTCGGGGTCCGCACCTCAGAGGCCCTCGTCCTCGCCCTCAAGCACTCCCTGCCGGTCATGGTCGCCAGTTGCCTCCTCGAGAATTCTCCCGTTGTCTCTGACGAGCCGGAAGGACGGTTCACGAAGCTTGACGAGCGCCGTTTCGTCGATTTCCTGGAAAACCTCGATCCGGCCGATCTCGGCAAGTACCCGATGTAATAAGGTAATAAGGTGCCTGGTCCATCGCCAAGCGCCGGCACACGTCCCAGGAGGGGGGCATCCATGCGGCCAGAATCTCTCGATTTCCTCACGCGTCTCGTCGAGGCGCCGAGTCCGTCCGGATACGAACAGCCTGCCCAGCGGATCTTCCGCGAATACATCTCGCCCTTCGCCGAGGTGACGACCGACGTGATGGGGAACGTCATCGGCCGGATCCCGGGGGACGGCGAGGGGGTGCCAAGGGTGATGCTCGTGGGGCACTCGGACGAGGTCGGCTTCCAGGTGAAGTACGTCGACGACAACGGTTTCATCTACTTTGCCGCCATCGGCGGCGTCGACGCCCATCTCACCCCCGGCAAGCGGGTTCGCGTCCATACGGCACAAGGGGAGATTGCCGGTGTCATTGGCAAGAAGCCGATCCACCTCATGGAGGAAGAGGACCGGAAGAAGGTGGTCCGGCTCGATGCCCAGTACATCGACATCGGCGCGGTCAATAAGAAGGAGGTTCAGGAGCTTGTCCGGGTCGGTGATGCCGTGACCTTTGCCGACGGCCTGGAGCGTCTCCTGGGCGACCGGGTAGCATCGCGGGCCTTCGACGACAAGGCGGGAAGCTTCGTGGTGGCCGAGGTGCTCCGGACGGTGGCCCAGGCGGGTGCGAAGCTCCCGGTCGACCTCTATGGCGTCTCCTCGGTGCAGGAGGAGATCGGCCTGCGGGGTGGCACCACCAGCGCCTACAGCGTCAATCCCGACGTCGGCATCTGCGTGGAGGTCGACTTCGCCACCGATCAGCCTGACGTGGAGAAGAAGCACAACGGCGAGGTGAAGCTGGGGCAGGGGCCGATCCTGCCCCGGGGGGCGAACATCAACCATCCCCTTTTCGATCTGCTTTCATCGACCGCCGGGCGCGAAGGGATTCCGGTGCAGTACACCGGCATCCCCCGTGCCTCCGGCACTGACGCCAACGTGATGCAGATCTCCCGTGGCGGCGTCGCCACCGCCCTGGTAAAGATTCCCCTCCGCTACATGCATACACCGGTGGAACTCCTCTCCCTCTCCGATCTGGAGAATGCCGTCCGGCTCATCGTCGCAGCGCTGCCGGGGATGGCGGGAGACTTCATCCCGCGGTGATTTGCGACGGTTTGACATCATCCCTGGTTTTGACGGTCACGGGTCACGGTTACGAGTAACCGACTTTAATTCCTTTTAGCTTGACTCTGTATCCCCCCTCCGTTAGTCTTTCCGGTTAATATTTTGAGAGTTATTCACAAAGGAGTCCGTGATGCTAGATGAAACGATTCCGGAAGGGCTGACCTTCGACGATGTCCTCCTTGTTCCCGCCCACTCCCAGATCCTCCCGCGCGACGTAAACCTCACCACACGCCTTACGAAGAACATCCACCTCAACATCCCGCTCGTCTCGGCCGCCATGGATACGGTCACCGAGGCCCGCACCGCCATTTGCATGGCGCGAGAGGGGGGGCTCGGCATCATCCACAAGAACCTCACCGTCGAGGAGCAGGCGATGGAGGTGGACAAGGTCAAGAAGAGCGAGTCGGGGATGATCGTGGATCCGATCACCATGCGCCCCACCCAGAAGATCCACGAGGCTCTTGCCATGATGGAGAAGTACCGGATCTCCGGTGTCCCGATCACCAACTCGAAGGGGAAGCTGGTCGGCATCCTTACCAATCGGGACCTTCGCTTTGAAACGAATCTCGATCTTCCCATTTCCGCCCGCATGACCAAGAGACGCCTCGTCACCGTGCCGGTAGGCACCACCCTCGAAGAGGCGAAGGAGCACTTGAAGAATACCCGGGTCGAGAAACTCCTCGTGGTGGATGGGGACAAGAACCTGAAGGGGCTCATCACCATCAAGGACATCGAGAAGGTGAGGAAGTATCCCAACGCCTGCAAGGATGCCCTCGGGCGCCTGCGGGTCGGTGCCGCCGTAGGCCCCACCGGCGACATGGAGGCCCGGGTCGACGCCCTCGTCAAGGCGGGTGTCGACGTGATCGTGGTCGATACGGCCCACGGGCACTCCCAGGGAGTTCTCGACGCCATCAGGACCGCCAAGGCGAATTTCCCGGGGATAGACCTGATCGCCGGCAACATCGCCACCGCCGAGGCTGCCGAGGCCCTCATCAAGGCCGGAGTCGATGCCATCAAGGTCGGGATCGGTCCCGGCTCCATCTGCACCACCCGCGTCGTGGCCGGGGTGGGGGTACCCCAGATCAGCGCCATTGCCCAGTGCGCGAAGGTAGCCCGCAAGTACGACATCCCCCTCATCGCCGACGGCGGCGTGAAGTACTCGGGTGACGTCACCAAGGCGGTGGCCGCCGGGGCCGACGTCATCATGATCGGTTCCCTCTTCGCCGGCACCGAGGAGTCGCCGGGCGACACCATCCTCTATCAGGGGCGGGCCTACAAGAGCTACCGCGGCATGGGCTCCATCGGCGCCATGAAGCAGGGGAGCAAGGACCGCTATTTCCAGAGCGACGTGGAGAGCGAAGTGAAGCTCGTTCCCGAGGGGATCGAGGGGATGGTGCCGCTGCGGGGACCGCTGGGGGCCAACGTCCACCAGCTCATGGGGGGCTTGAGGGCCGGCATGGGGTACACCGGCAGCCACAGCATCAGGGAACTCCAGGAGAAGGGGCGCTTCATCCGCATCACCGGGGCGGGGCTCAAGGAGTCCCACGTCCATGACGTCATGATCACCAAGGAGGCCCCGAACTACCGGGTCGAAAATGTCCGATGAACATCGACATCCATAGCGAAAAGATTCTCATTCTCGACTTCGGTTCCCAGTACACCCAGCTCATCGCCCGGCGGGTGCGCGAGGCCCACGTCTACTGCGAGCTCCACCCCTTCGACATGGATCTGGCGGCGATCCGCGCCTTCGCACCTTCGGGAATCATCCTCTCCGGCGGCCCCAAGTCAGTCTACGAGGAAGGGGCGCCGTCGGTGACCGAGGAGCTCTTCGAGCTGGGGGTCCCGGTGCTCGGGATCTGCTACGGGATGCAGCTCATGAGCCGCCACTTCGGCGGCGAGGTGGTGCCGGCCGGCAAGCGGGAGTTCGGCCACGCGGAACTTCTGGCATGCGGTCTGCCCGGTCCCCTCTTCGACGGCTTCTTCGTCGAGGGGAAGAGCCCGGTCTGGATGAGCCACGGCGACCACGTCTCCCGGGTCCCTGCCGGGTTCGAGGTGGTGGCGGAGACCGCCAATGCCCCGGTCTGCGCCATCCAGGATGTAGCCCGCCGCCTTTACGGCGTGCAGTTCCACCCCGAGGTGAACCATACCCCCCGGGGGGAACTGCTGATCGACACCTTTGTGCGGAAGGTCTGCGGCTGCACCGGCAGATGGACCCCCGGCCAGATCATCGAGGACGCCGTGGAGCGGATCCGGAGCCAGGTGGGGAGCGACCGGGTGATCCTCGGCCTCTCCGGCGGGGTGGACTCGTCGGTGGCGGCGGCCCTCATCCACCGCGCCATCGGCGATCAGCTCACCTGCGTCTTCGTCGACAACGGGCTTCTTCGCCTCGGCGAGGGGGACCAGGTGATGGCGACCTTTGCCGAAAACCTGGGGGTGAAGGTGATCCGGGTGGATGCCGAGGAGCGGTTTCTCTCGGCCCTGGCCGGTGAGGCCGATCCGGAGAAGAAACGCAAGATCATCGGGAACCTCTTCGTGGAGATCTTCGAGGAGGAGTCGGCGAAGATCGAAGACGCGAGGTGGCTCGCCCAGGGGACCATCTACCCCGACGTCATCGAGTCGGCAGGCGCCAAGACCGGCAAGGCCCACAACATCAAGAGCCACCACAATGTCGGCGGTCTTCCCGAGTACATGACGCTGAAGCTCCTGGAGCCCCTCCGGGAGCTGTTCAAGGACGAGGTGCGGGCCATCGGCGAGGAGCTGGGGCTGCCGCACCAGATGGTCTGGCGCCATCCGTTCCCGGGCCCGGGGCTCGGCGTGCGGATCCTGGGCGAGGTGCGGAAGAAGTACGCCGACATCCTGCGCCGGGCCGATGCGATCTATATAGAGGAGCTCTATGCCGCCGGCCACTACGACAAGATCAGCCAGGCCTTTGCCGTCTTCCTGCCGGTGAAGAGCGTCGGCGTCATGGGGGACGGGCGCACCTACGAGTACGTCGTGGCGCTGCGGGCGGTGGAGACCAAGGACTTCATGACCGCCGGCTGGTATCCGTTGCCCTATGATGATATGGCCCGGATCAGCAGCCGGATCATCAACGAGGTGAAGGGGGTCAATCGCGTGGTGTACGACATATCCAGCAAGCCCCCTGCCACCATCGAGTGGGAGTAGGAAGTCCGGAGAATGAATCGGAAGGCGCCGGAAACGGCGCCTTTTTTCATGCCGTTTCCATCGGATGCGCCGCCGCGGGCGCCGCTGCTCTGCCCGGGAATTCCCCATTTGTGCTATACTTTTTATACAAGAGATGAAAAGCGCGAAATTCCAGGGAAGGGAGGGAGAAGTATGAACATCTTCGACTGTGCGCTGAAAATGGAACAGGATGCAAAGGCTCATTACGAACAACTGGCCGAGGCGGCCCCGGTGCCGGAGCTTAAAAATCTGTTCGGCATGCTCGCGGCGGCGGAAACGGAACATTACGACTCGCTGATGAAGATGAAGGAAGATCCTTCTTCAGAAGGGGGAGAATTCAAGGCTCTGAAGGAAGCGGCATGCGCCTTTCGCCCCTTGCTCGACAAGCGGGACGTGATCGCCGGACTGAAAGGAGATGAGGACGGTTACCAGCACGTCGTCAAGGAAGAGGAAGATAGTGTCAGGTTCTATGAAGAGCTTCTCGGGAAGGCAGAAGACGAGAGAACGCGGAACCTCCTGCAGGCGCTGATCGAGGAGGAGAAGCGTCATCTGAGCATCATCGAGAATATCTATGCATTTGTCGAAACGCCCCAGACCTATCTGGCGTGGGGTGAGTTCAGCAACCTGAAGGAATACTGACTCCGACCCCATGGCGTGGTGGCCGGCCTGTCCGCCTGAGCGGGCAGGCTTTTTTCTTGCGACCTGCTTGGCAGTCCCGTTATAGTTAAGCGATTAATCAACTCTCCGGAGTAACGGCGTGCCCAATTCCGCAGAACTTATCATCTTCGACCTTGACGGAACGTTGATCGATTCCCTTGCCGACCTGACCGACGCCACGAACCAGATGCTCGCTTCCTGCGGCAGGGGGGCGCTGTCGGAATCCGAGGTGCGCCTGCTCGTGGGGCAGGGGGCGCGCCGGCTCGTGGAGCGGGCACTGCCGGGGGCACCTCCGGGCGAGATCGAGCGGGGGCTCGAACTCTTCATTGCCTACAATTACGCCCATATTGCCGACAAGACGCGGCTTTACCCAGGCGTCCGCGAGATTCTCGACACGCTTCTTTCCCGCGGCAGGCGGCTTGCCGTAATTTCCAACAAGAATGTCTCCCTTTGCCGTGAGGTTCTGTCGATTCTCGGCGTGGGTCACCTGTTCGAGGAAGTGCTGGGTGCCGACTCGCTACCCTTTCGCAAGCCTTCCCCCGAGCCGGTGATGAAACTGCTGGCGGATTTCGGCGTCGGGCCGGAGCGGGCGGTGATGGTCGGCGACAGCATCAACGACATCGCGGCGGGTCAAGGCGCCGGTGTTGTCACGGTCGGCTGCACGTGGGGGTACGGAGAGCCCTCCGAGCTGGCCGGGGCCGACTACCGGGTTGACAGCGTAGCCGATCTGCTGCATATCGGCGTTATTGCCGGATAAGAAGGTAAGTATATGGTGTCAAGCGTGAAGACTTTGGGGTGGACGGAAACCGTACTCCGGGTCGACTTGTCCGCACGGAAATCGTGGCGCGATGCGATACCCCGGGATCTTCTCCACGCCTACCTGGGGGGGCGTGGGCTCGGGGTGCGGTTCATGCGGGACCATTTCCGGCTCAATCCCTTCGATGCGGAGATCCCCCTGATCTTTTCCGTCGGCCCCCTCTGCGGCACACCGGCTCCCACCGCGGCACGTCTCACAGTGGTCACCCGTTCACCGCTTACCGGCACCATCTACGACTGCTCGGCCGGCGGCCGTTTTGCCTGGCGCCTGAAGGGGGCTGGGCTCGATGCCGTGGTGGTTACGGGTAGGAGCGCGGTCCCGGTCGCGCTGGTCATCTCTCCCGATGGGGCCGAAATCGTCGAGGTGCCGCAGCTCTGGGGACGAACGGTGCCCGATACGGTCTCGGCCCTTTCCGGGCGCGGCAGCGTGGCTGCCATCGGACCCGCCGGCGAAAAAGGGGTCCTCTTCGCCAACATCATGATGGGGGAGGGGAACTCGGTCGGTCGCGGGGGGCTTGGCGCGGTTATGGGGGCCAAGAACCTCAAGGCGGTCGTCGCCAGCGGCGACCGGCAGACGGGGATCGCCGATCCCCAGCGCTTCGACGTCGCCCGGCAGGACGTGATGCGGCTCTTCAGGGCCTCGCCCATCATCTTCGGCGAACTCGGCATCTCCGAATACGGCACCCCGGCGCTTGTGGATCTCATGCGCCAGCGGCGGATGGTCCCCACCGAAAACTTCCGCCGGACGGTCTTCGAGGCGTCGGGAAACTATTCCGGGCCCGCCATCCGCCGTGATTACAACGCCCGGAAGGACGGCTGCTACGGCTGTCCCATCCAGTGCAAGAAGAGCACTCCCGAGGGTGAGCCCCTTCCGGAGTACGAAACGGTCTCCCACTTCGGGGCGTTGAACGGCATCGCCTCCCTTGCCTCCATCGTCAGGTCCAACACTCTCTGCAACGAGCTCGGCCTGGATACCATCTCGGCTGCCGCAACCCTCTCCGCCTGGGGGGAGGCACGGGGGAGGTTTCCCACCGCCGACGAAGTGCCGGGGCTTTTGCGCGACACGGCAATGCGCGTCGGGGAGGGGGAGCTGCTGGCCCTCGGTTCGTGCCGGGTTGCGGAGCGCCTGGGGCGGCCCGAGCTCTCCATGAGCGTCAAGGGGCTGGAGCTTCCCGCCTACGACCCGCGCGGCGCCTACGGCATGGCGCTCGCCTACTGCACGAGCAACCGGGGCGGCTGCCACCTGCGGGCCTACCCCATTTCCCACGAGATCCTGAGAAAGCCCGTCCCCACCGACCGCTTCTCCTTCTCGGGAAAGGCGCGGATCATCGCCATCGCCGAGGATACCAACGCCGCGGTCGACTCACTGGTGGCATGCAAGTTCTCCTTTTTCGGGGCGACCCTGGAGGAATATGCCGAGCTCCTCGCCGCCACCACCGGCGTCGACTACTCCCCTCAGTCGCTGAAGGAGATCGGCCGACGGATCTGTCTCACCGAGCGCTTCTACAACTGCACCAACGGCTTCGGCATGAAGGACGATCTTCTTCCTGAGCGCTTCTTTGCGGAACCGGGTTCCAGTGGCGAGGGGATCGAGATTCCCCCCGTCGATCGAACGCGGTTTGCCGAGGAGCTGCAGAAGTACTACCGCATCCGGGGGCTTACCACAGAAGGGACGTTTGACGATCCGGACTTCTTGCTGAATCAACCGTAAAAAAGCCGTTAACCACGGGGGGCACAGAGGGTCACAGAGGAAGCCACGTCTTTACCTCCTGGTCCTCTGCGGTTCAATCTATTGGGGTTTATGAAATGCCGGAAAGAACACTTGATGTGCAATCAAAACATGTGAGACGGTAATCGGGTAAGTATATGCTTGGCCAGATCGCCAGATTTACGAACAAGCTCATCGCCGACCACTCGGCCCATCCGCGGGAGATCGCCTTCGCTGCCCAGGACGATATCATCGTTGCCGACGGCAACCCGGAGCTGGCTCGGCTCGCCGGCGAGCTCCTCTCCCGGCTCTCCTGTCTCGGGATGGCGGTGGCGCGTCCTGCGCTCCCCTTCGCCGACTTCCTCGTGGCCCGGACGCCCCGGGATGAGTCCCACATCGTTCCCCGCGACACGGAGACGCGCACCTTTCTCCATGACATCCCGTTTCTGCGGCGCGGCGCGCTGGGAGATGATCCCGCCGCGAAAATCGCGCGGCTTCTCGGCAACCGCAAGGGGATCATCGTCGAGGGGACCGGGATTGTCGCCAGCGGCGCTCTCACGGTGGAGCAGGCGTACATCAACTGGTCTTCTATCTTCCACTCCGCCTTCGTCAAGTATCTGCAAGACGTCCTTCACGGCGGTTTCCTCCTTCCGGGAGAGGCGGAGGCCTTTGACGCCTTCAGGAGAGGGTGGCTCCGTCCCCTGACTGCCGAGGGGCTCGTCTTCAGGGAAGGGCCCCTGACCGACCCCGGCGAGATACTGGACGAGATCGCCGCCGTCGGCCGCTACACGGTGGAGCGGGGGCTGGTGGATTCGTTTTTCGGCAACATCTCCTGCAAGTCCGGCGGGGTCATCTACATCTCCCAGACCGCGGCGAGCCTCGATGCCCTCGATGGCTGCATCGACCCGGTGCCGACGGACAATTCGTCAACCTTCGGCATCACCGCGTCGAGCGAACTGCTGGCGCATCGCCGCATCTACGAGCAGTCAGGCGCTTCGACCATCCTGCACGGCCATCCCAAATTCGCCGTGGTGATGAGCATGGAGTGCGCCGAGCGAAATTGCACGGTCACCGACTGCTGGAAGGACTGCGACAGGGTCCGCTTTCTGGGCGATACGCCGGTGGTGGCGGGGGAGATCGGGGCGGGGGGGCTTGCGAAACGGGTTCCGCCTGTGATCGCGGGGCCCCGCAAGGCGGTGGTCTATGGCCATGGGGTCTTCACGGTCGGGGAGCGCGGCTTTGGCGATGCCTTCCGGTCGATGGTCGAGGTTGAGAACTGGTGTCGTGATGCCTATTTCAGGGCGCTGGAGGGGAAGCTGGCGAAGGGGTGACTACCGGTTAGTGGTCGTGCTGGGAAAAGAGTTTGGGGATGGTGATGCGGAAGGTGGTTCCCTCCGGCTCCCTGCTTGTGAAGGAGACCTTCCCCTTGAGGTACCGTTCTCCGAACAGCCGCACGCTGTAGGTTCCAATGCCGCGCCCGGTGCTGCTTTTTGTGCTGAACGAGCGCTGAAATATCTGCAACTGGACTTCCGAAGGCATCTCCCCCGCGTTGTGGACCGCGAAGGTGATCGTGTCGCCGTCGTCCATGCTTGACAGGGTAACCGTTTCGCCCCGGTCTGACGCCTCCAGGGCGTTCTTGACCAGGTTGCCGAGAATCCGGCGAAGGATTGCCCCATCGCTCTCTATCAGGGCCGGAACAATCGTCCCCAGAACGAGGTTGCGTCCCGCGGCGATGTCGTGACTGGCATACAGGGCGTGCATCTCCCGCATCAGACCGGGCACGTCGACAATACCCACCTCGGGAATGAATTCCCCTCTTTCCGCCGCCAGAAGTTTCCGTTGATGGTTGATCTCGTCGATGAGACGGTTCGAGAGGAGGACCATCCACTCCTTGTACTGCCGCTCCTTTTCGGGCGACAACTCGGCGTTCTCCACCAGCATGGAGGCGATGCCGTGGATTCCTCCGGCAGTATTGACCACATCATGGAAAAAGACCCGTTCAAGGATGCTGCGGCGCTTCTGGTCGCTGATGTCGCGAAGGATGCAGACGGTCAGGGGGATGCCGTCGACCGTGGCCGGGGCGGCGGTAACCTCCAGGTCGAGGGAGGTCCCGCCGTCGCGCGCCAGGGAGAGATGGCACTCATGGCAGCTCTGAACCTTGCGTTCCTGGCATTCGAGGATCGAAAGGAGGGTACCGCAGACCGAACAGTGGCTGGAAGTGCCGCAACCATCCGGACCAACGGTCGAGAAGATGCAGCCAAGGGCTTCGCCGGAGCGCTCGGCAAGGATCTGGCCGATGTTGTTGAAGCCGAACGCGTCCAGCAGGCGGGTATTGGCCGACACCACTTGCCGTTCGCGGTTGAGAACCAGCACGTAGTCCGGCAGTGCGTCGATCAGGGACTGCAACGTTGCGTCCGAGAGGATGCGCCGATGAGTTGCGGAGACTTCCTCCATGCCGGCACGGCGCGGTGACGCGTAGTACGTTTTCGGTGTTTCCGGGGAGGTAATATTCATCGCCGTTATCTCGCCTGCTGCCAACGCTGGATGTCCATTTCCTTTTTCGAATCTATCGGTTCTTTACGGCTCAGTCAATCCTGTTAATGCACGGCCGGAACAATTCGCGGAAGCACATGGGAAGGGGAGATGTGAAGAGAGGGAGTGTGTCGGTAAATTGACTAAAAGAGGGCATTTTCGTAAATT
>NZ_DAHVYG010000045.1 GCF_027327745.1 Geobacter sp. | reverse complement strand
CGCCGTGGGCCTCGATGAAGGTCCTGGCCAGGGAGAGGCCGAGGCCGACGCCGCCGTCGGCCCGGTTACGGGCCTTGTCAACCCGGTAGAATCGCTCGAAGATATGGGAAAGGTCGGCGGCGGGAATCCCCGCGCCGCTATCGATCACCGCGACCCGCGCCAGCCCGCCGTTGGTGTCGAGGGCCACGGAGATCTCGCCTCCGGCGGGGGTATACTTCACCGCATTGTCGATGAGGTTCATGAAGACCTGACGCAGCTTGAGCCAGTCACCCCGGACCACCACCGGCTCTTCGGCCGCAAAGCCGATCCTGAGCCCCTTGCCGGGGTCGATGAGCCGCGCCTGCTGGACCAGCCCCTCCAGGACATCCGCCAGATCGACTTCCGCAAGCTCCAGCCGCATCCCCCCCTCTTCGGCCCGGGAGAGGTCGAGAAGACACTCAATGATCTTCGACATCCGGTTGATCTCCTCCAGATTGCTCTGAAAGAGCTCCCGGAACTCCTCCGGCTCCTTGGCCCAGCGCAGCCCCACCTCCGTCTCCCCCCGCAGGATGGTAAGGGGGGTCCGCAGCTCATGGGAGACGTCGGCCGAAAACTGCCTGATCCGGGTGAAGGCGTTCTCCAGCCGTTCGAGGGTGTCGTTGAACGTCTCCGCCAGCCGGCCAATCTCATCCCGGGGGTTGGCGACCTCAAGCCGCAGCCCCAGGTTTTCGGCGGTGATCTTCTGGGCGCTGCGGGTAATGATATCCACCGGCTTCAGTGCCCTTCCCGCCAGGAACCACCCCCCCAGACTCCAGAGAAGGAGCGACAGGGGAATGGAAACGGCAAAAACGAGGAGCACCTTGTCGAGGGTCTCCGCCGACAGCTTCATGGAGGCGCCGACCTGGACGATCTGGAGCAGCTTCCCGTCCGCGAGGATCGGGTAGGTAATGGTCCGGACCGGATAGATGTCGAGGTTGACCTTCGTCTCGTAGGTCACCTTTCCCTCGACGGACCGTTGCAGCGCCCTCTTGCTGAGGGGAATCCGCAGCTCTTCGAGGTTTTTCGAAGAGGCGCCGACCTGTCCGGCGGGGTCGAGGACCTGGACGTACTTCCCCCTCAGTTTTTCTCCGATGAAGTCCTCCAGCACCTGGTCGAAGACCGACGGCCCCGAGCGGCGGAACGGCTCCAGCGTCGGGCTGGCAACCGCCTCGGCGATGGTCAGCAACTCATGGTCGACCCCCTTGTTCAGCTGGTTTCCGAGGACCAGATAGATGAAGGAGCTGAAGAGGACGAGAATGACCGCCAGCGTGACCGCGTACCAGAGGGTCAGGGAAAAGCGGATCGAGCGGAAGAGCAAGAACTACTCCTCCTCTTTGAGGATGTAACCGACCCCCCGCACGGTGTGAATGAGCTTCTTGTCGGTATCGCGGTCGATCTTCTTTCGCAGGTAGTTGACGTAGACGTCGATGATGTTGGTGAAGCTGTCAAAGGTATAGTCCCAGACATGCTCGGCGATCATGGTGCGGGTCAGGACCTGGTTCGGGTTGCGCATGAAGTACTCCAGGAGCGCGTACTCCTTCGCCGTCAGGTCGATCTCCTTGTCCTTGCGCCAGACCTTGTGGGTCACCGGGTCGAGCCGCAAGTCGGCGAAGTGGATCTCCGCTCCGCGGTCCTGCTCGCTGCGGCGGATGAGCGCCCGCACCCGCGCCAGAAGCTCGGCAAACGCGAACGGTTTGGTGAGGTAGTCGTCGGAGCCGGAGTCGAGCCCCGCCACGATGTCGTCCACCGAATCCTTGGCGGTCAGCATCAGCACAGGCGTCGCGGACCCCTTCTCCCGCATCTCGCGCACGACGCTGAGGCCGTCCTTCTTCGGGAGCATAACGTCGAGGACGACCAGGTCGTACCCCTTGTCGAGGGACATCTTGAGCCCCTCCTCACCGTTGAAGGCGGTATCGACCTCATACTTCTCCTCCTCAAGCCCCCGCTTGATGAAGCTGGAAACCTTCTTTTCGTCTTCAACCACGAGAATTCTCATTGTTCATCCCTCTCTTTCTCTAAAGTGCCAGCGTGCAACAGCAATTTGTCTCTTGAACCGTCACTCGTTCAACCTTTGCAGGATCTCCGCCGCCGATTCCTCCACCGACTTCCTCGTCACGTCGATGACCAGCCATTGGGGGTTGCGCCGATAGAGCCGACGGCAGGCATCGAGTTCCTCTTCCACCTTTTCAAGGGCGGCGTAGCTTCCGCGGGCACTCTGTCCCAGGTTGCGAAGCCGCGCCGAGCGAATCTCCACGAGCCGGTGGGGGTCGATGATGAGCCCCACCACCCGGTTCGGGTTCACCTTGAAGAGTTCCGGCGGCGGCTCGATCCCCTTCACCAGGGGGACGTTCGCCACCCGGTACCCCTTGTGGGCCAGGTACATGGAGAGAGGGGTCTTGGAGGAGCGCGATACCCCGACCAGGACAAAATCGGCCTTGGCGAGCCCCCGGGGATCCTGGCCGTCATCGTGCTTGACCGTGAAGTCGACCGCCTCCACCCGCTTGTGGTACTCGGCATTGAGCTGGTACAGGAGCCCCGGCTCCTTCTGGGGAGGGACCCCGAAGAAATCGGAGAGCTTGTAGAGGAGGGGGCTAATCAGGTCCACCGACTGGAGGCCATGGGCCTCGGCCTCGTCGCGCAGAAGCTGGGCCAGTTCGGTGTCGACCAGGGTATAGACCACGATCCCCCGCTCCTTCAGGACCTCTTCGAGGGAGTGACGGACGTCTTCGCGGCTCCTGATGCGGCTCATCCGGTGAAAACGGACCTCCACGTCCCGGAACTGGGAGAGGGCCGCGCGGACCACCCGCTCCACGGTCTCACCGGTTGCATCGGAAAAGAGATAGATATGTTTCATGGTCCCTTCTGCCTCACCGTCCCCGAGCCGATCTCATTTTCATTAAGCTATGTATACCATGTTTTTCCGTTCAGGCAAAAATTGTTGTTTATCCATTGAATTCCGCCCTGATTTTTTCCCGGATTTCCGGCCGCAGGACCAACTCGACAGCGGTCAGCGCCAGGGCGGCCGCCCCCTCCGCCACGGCGGCCCTCCCCCGCTCGGAGACGGTGGCCCGGGCAAACTCCTCGCTGTGGATCTGGATCCCGTCGCCGATCGGGACGTGGGGATGTATCGTCGGCACGATCTGGGAGACGTTGCCGATGTCCGACGACCCCCTGTTCTTATCGGCAGGCGCATCCGACTCCTGAAGCCCCAGGTACGCAAGCTGGGCCGAGTAGAGTGCCGAAAACGTCCGGTTGACCTTGAGGGGGGCGAGAACCCGGGGGTCGTCCTCCACCTGGAGCCGGCAGCCGGTGGCCGTTGCCGCCCCCTCGGCGCAGGCGACGACACGCCCCTTCACCCGCTCCAGCTCGGCCAGGTCGTCGGCGCGGACGTAGAAATAGGCGGCGGCCCGTTCCGGAATGATATTGGGGGCAATCCCCCCTTCGGTCACGATCCCGTGGACCCGCACATCCTGCCGGAGCTGCTGGCGCAGGGCGTTGATGGCGTTGAAGGTCTGGAGCACGGCGTCGAGGGCGTTGATCCCCTCCTCGGGGTACGCCGCGGCGTGGGCCGGCTTTCCGAAGAAGGTGAACCGGACCTTGGCGAGCCCGAGGTACTCCTTGATCACATAGCGGCGCGACGAGGGGTGGACCATGAGGGCGAAGGAGATATCGTCGAAGAGGCCGTGGCGGATCATCTCCACCTTGCCGATCCCGATCTCTTCCGCCGGCGTGCCGAGGACCACGATCCGGGCCGCGTCGGCGGGAAGGAAGCTCCGCAGGGCGGCGGCGGCCCCGATGGCCGCGGCAGCGATCACGTTATGGCCGCAGGCGTGCCCCATGACGGGAAGGGCGTCCATCTCGGCGATGAGGACGATGGCCGGCTCCCCCTCTCCGTACTCGGCCCGGAAGGCGGTCGGCAGACCGGCCTCCCCCCGCGTCACCCGGAAACCTTCCCTCACGAGAAAACCGGCAAGGAGCGCCGAACTTCGCACCTCGTCGAGGCCCGTTTCGGGGTGACGGAAGAGTTCGTCGGCAATGGCGCAGAAGTCGTCTTTGCGCCGCTCCACGAACGCCACGATCTCTCGTTTCAAGCTCTCAAGCTCCATCCCTCACCCCGAAACCATTTCTAATGAGAATTAGACCGCGCCCGGACGGATTTGTCAAGGTTTTTATTGTCTTACCCTTTTAGTTCTGCTACGTTAGCTCATCTTTTGGGCCCGCCGCGCCCCACAACGGCGAATTTCCTGCATAGGAGCATCCATGAACAAAGTCTGGGCAGAGGTCTGCTGCGAGATCCCCGCCGCCATGGTCGACCTCGTCGCCGACTACCTCGTCGAGCTGACGGGAAACGGCGTCAGCATCGACAATCTGGAGGTAGACACCTTCTCCATCGACACGATCCGGGAATCTCCGGTCAAGACCGTGCGGGGCTATTTCGCCCCCGGCGACGGGCTCGATGCCCGGATCGCCGAGCTGGAGCAGTTTCTCCGGGAGAACGGCCCACGGTTCGGGGCCGACAGCATCCCCACCCCCAGCGTCACCATGATCCGTGAGGAAGACTGGGCCACGGGATGGCGCCAGCACTTCGCGCCGGCACGCATCGGCAGACACCTCGTGATCAAGCCGACCTGGGAGCCGTTCGCCCCCCTCCCCGGAGACCTGGTGATCGAGCTCGACCCCGGCATGGCCTTCGGCACCGGCACGCACCCGACCACCCGGCTCTGCCTTGAAGCCCTGGAGGAAATCGTTGCCACGCTCCCGGCGGCCGACGCCTCCTCCCTGGCGGTGCTCGATGTGGGGACCGGGTCGGGGATCCTGGCCATCGCCGCCGCCAAGCTCGGCGCCCGCCGCGTGGTCGGGACCGATATCGACCCCGACGCCGTGGCCGTGGCGGCGGAGAACTGCGCCCTGAACGGCGTCGCCGACACCGTCGAGCTCGTCACCACCCCCCTGGCGGCCCTCCCGGGGCTCTTTGCCGTGACCCTTGCAAACATCCTCGCCGAAGACCTGGTCCGGATGGCGGGGGAGCTGGCGGTGAAGGTCGCCCCCGGCGGCTTCCTCGTCCTCTCTGGGATTCTCCGGGAGCGGGAAGAGTTCGTCCTCGCCGGCTTCGCCGCCACCGGCCTCTCCTTCCGGTCGGCCCGCCACGACGGCGAATGGAGCTGCCTCGTCTACCGGAGGGGAGCGTAGCGTGCGCCGCTTCATCCTCCCCGGAGCGGACCTCTCGGGAGACACCGTCGAGGTGCGCGGCGACCTTTTTCGTCACATGGCGAAGGTGCTGCGCCTGAAAATTGACACTCGCGTCCAGCTCGCCGACGGCCGCGGCTGCGAATGCACGGGGATCATCCGGGAGATCGGACGGGAGAGCCTTCGGGTGGCCATCACCCGGCGGCGCGCCGCGGCGCCGTTCAATGCGGCCCCCCGCATCACCCTCTACCAGGGAGTGCCGAAGGGGGACAAGATGGAACTCATCTTGCAGAAATGTACTGAACTCGGGGTAACCGAGGTGGTCCCGTTCCAGGCGGCCCGTTCCGTCAGCCGCATCGCCGGGGAGCGGGAAGCGGAAAAAATCCGCCGCTGGCAACGGGTCGCCGAAGAGGCATCCCGCCAGGCAGGGAGGGGGGTCGTCCCGGCGGTGCGGTTTGCCCCCGGCATGGGGGCGGTGGCCGACGAGGCTGACCACGACCTGAGGCTCCTTCTCTGGGAGGAGGAGCGGCTCACCGGCCTGCGGGACCTCCTTACCGCCACCCCCCTTCCGGAGAGCATCGCGGTCATCGTCGGCCCCGAAGGGGGGATCGCTCCCGAAGAGGCCGACCTTGCCCGGCGGGGGGGATTCGTTCCGGTTACCCTCGGCCGGCGGATCCTGCGGACCGAAACCGCGGGGATAGCCATCGTGGCGATTTTACAGTATCTGTTCGGCGACCTCGGAAGCGCAGGACCAACGACATAGCGGGACAGTGCAGCGACGTTGTCCCGCGCAAGGAGCATCAGCCGATGAAATGTCCCAAGTGCGGGTATAACAGCTTCGAGTTTCTCGACACCTGCAGGAAATGCAACCACGATCTGGCCGGGTTCAAGATGAGCCACGGCATCCGCCCCATCGTCGTTCCGGCTGTCGCGGCGGCTGCGGCCGTGGTGACCCCGGCGGCGATGGTTTCCCCCCTCGACGCGCCACCGGCCCCGGCGGATGAATCGTTCACGTGGGAGTCCCCGACCCCCCCCTCCCCTCCCCCGCCGAAGCCGGGGGACGACATCTTCCCCGACCTCGATCTCGGTTTTGCCGAAACCGCCAAACCGGCACCGGCGGAGGAGACCTTCTCCTTCGACCTCGAACCGACCGCCGCGCCCGAACCCCCTCCCGCCGCGGCTGCCGAACCTTCCTTCGCCGACTTCTCCTTCGACGAACCGACCGGGGAAGTCACGACGGCGGCTTCTCCCTCCTCCTTCGATGCGGAGAGCAGCGCCGATGACGGATTTGCGAGTCTTCTGGAGACCGACGCTCCCGACCCGCTGCTGGCCGCAGCGGTGGCCGACACCTCGGCCGGCGTCGAACTGGAAAATCCGTGGGACACGCCAACGGATCCGCTCGGAGGGTTCGCCATCAAGCCGGCGTCGGCCACCCCCCCGGCGGAGGAGGCGCCCGCCTCCTTCGAGCTGGAGAGCTTTGAGTGGGAGGAGGCGGAGAAAAAGCCCGAACCCCCTCCCGCCGCGGGACCAAAGGTCGAGCTTGATCCATTCTCGTCCGACGAGTTCGATTCGCTTTTCGGGGAGCCGGACGACAAGAAGGGGTAGAGGGGGGCGCGCTTACCGGACGGCGGCGAGGAGTGCCAGGATCGCCGGGCCGAACTCCCGCTTCTGCCATTGCCGCAGGCCGATGGCGTCAAGCTCCGCGTCAGAGCGGGGAGCGACGACGGCCAGTTGCTCCAGGAGGGCGTTGTTGGCCAGATACCCCATGTCGATCCCCAGCCGCGCCGCCTCCTTCTCGCGCCACCCCTTCAGGGCCTTCAGCCACTGCTCCTCGGGGCCGCTCAGCCGGCGGCGCTCCTCCCGGGGGTAGAGCGGCAGGCTCCGTTCCGGGACGGCCATCCCCTTCTCCACCGACTGCAGAATCCCTTCACCGTGGCGTGCCGCCACCTTCTCCGTAATCCCCGCGATCCCGGCAAGTTCGCCGGCCGACCGGGGGCGCTTCTCGGCCAGCTCCCGCACCGTCTCGGTCCCGAGGATCTTGAACGGCGGCACGTCGGCCTGCCGCGCCCGCCGGTCACGGAACCGGAGAATCTCCTCCAGCACCGCCAGGGTCCGCCGGTCCAGCCGGGCCGCCCCCTTGAACCGCAGAAAAAGCGGCTCATCGCCGCGCTGCGCCATCCGCACCCGGGTGAGAAGCACGCACTCCTCCTCCACCCACGCCAGCCGCCCCCTCTCCCGCAACTCACCCTCCAACTGCCGATAGAGCTCGATGAGGAGCGTCGTATCCTTCACGGCGTACTCGATCATCCCCGCGCTGAGGGGGCGGCGGCTCCAGTCGGCCCGCTGGTACTGCTTGTCGAGCTCCACCCCGAAGCGCTTGCGAAGCGCCGCCGCCAGGCCGAATTCCCGCTCCCCCAGATACTGGCATGCGATCATGGTGTCGAAGAGGCTGTTCACCTCGATGCCGAAATCGCGGTGCAGCGACCGGATGTCGTAATCGGCGCCGTGGAAGACCTTGCGCCGTGAGGCATCGGCGAAAAGCGGCGCCAGGGGGGAGAGGTCGGGGACGGCAAGGGGGTCGACGATGGCGGCATACCCCGGCACCGCGAACTGGAGAAGGCAGACCTTCTCCTGGTAGTGATGCATGGAGTCGGCCTCCAGGTCGCAGGCAACCAGGGGCTCCCGGTCGAGGCGCTGGGCGAGCTGGCGGACCCCGTTGGCGGTGGTGATGATCTCGGGTGAAACGGTGGTGTCAGACAAGGAAATCTCCAGTCGTGATAATTGGTTCGGGGAGGTGAATCTCTAAAAATCCCGGATGATCCGGTAGAGGGTGGTCCGCTGGGCCGCCCGGAAGCCGGCCTCCCTGATCAGCTCCACCATCTCTTCCAGACTCATCCGGAAGGTGCAGCCGGCGGCGGCGACCACGTTCTCCTCCAGCATGGTACCCCCCAGGTCGTTGGCACCGAAGAAGAGCGCCACCTGGGCCATGGCGGCCCCCTGGGTCACCCAGCTCGCCTGGATGTTCGGGATGTTGTCGAGGACGATCCGGGAGAGGGCCAGCACCTTCAGGTACTCCACGCCGGTGGCGGTCTTTCCCCCCAACTCGGTGTTCCCCGGCTGGTAGGTCCAGGGGATGAAGGCGGTGAAGGAGCCCCCCGCGGCCTGGAGCTCCCGGATCCGGAAGAGGTGCTCCACGATATCCTCAGGGCGCTCCGTGCTGCCGAACATCATGGTGGCGGTGGTCGGCATCCCCTGCCGCGCCGCCTCCCGCATCACCGCCGCCCACCCCTCCCAGCCGATCTTCTTGGGGGAGATCGCCTGCCGGACACTGTCCACCAGGATCTCGGCCCCGCCGCCGGGGATGGAGTCGAGCCCCGCCTCCCGCAGCCGCCGGATCGTCTCGGGGATGGCGAGCTTCGAGATGGCGGCGATCTGGGTGATCTCCGCCGGCGAGAGGGAGTGGTTCTGCACCCGGGGAAAGCGCTCCCTGATCCCCCGGAAGAGCGCCTCGAACCACTCGATGCCGAGCTGGGGGTGAAGCCCCCCCTGCATCAGGAGCTGGGTCCCTCCGCGCGCCACCAGCTCGGCGATCTTGGCGTAGATCGTCTCCTCGCCGAGGAGGTAGGCGTCCGGCGCCCCGAGGTCGCGGTAGAACGCGCAGAACCGGCATTTTGACTCGCAGACGTTGGTGTAGTTCACGTTGCGGTCCACCACGAAGGTAACCGTCTCTTCCGGGTGCATCCGGCGACGGATGCCGTCGGCAAGCCGCCCCAGGGCAAGGAGGTCGCCGGTGGTCAGGAGGTCCAGCGCTTCGGCGCGGGTGAGGGCTTCGCCCCGCTCGCTCTTTTCCAGTGCACGCGTCGTCATCAGTACACCCGCAGCTCGTTGTAGAGGGTATCCCGCTCCACCGGCACCCGGCCGGCCTTGCGAATGAGGGAGGTGATCTCGTCGCGCCCCATGGTCTGGGGAGAGGCGGCGCCGGCGTCGTGGCCGATTCGCTCCTCCACCACGGTGCCGTCCAGGTCGTTCACCCCGAAGGCGAGGGCCGTCTGGGCGATCTTCACCCCGAGCATGACCCAGTAGGCCTTGATGTTGGCGAAGTTGTCGAGGTAGATGCGGGCCACGGCCAGGGTCTTCAGGGCATCGACCCCGCCGGGGCCGGGGCGCTTCAGGTGGCCGAGGGGGTTGTTCTCCTTCTGGAAGGCGAGGGGGATGAAGACCTGGAACCCCCCGGTGCGGTCCTGGAGCTCCCGCAGCCGCCGCATGTGGTCGATGCGGTCGGCGTAGCTCTCGATGTGGCCGAAGAGCATGGTGGCGTTGGACTTTAGCCCCGCCCGGTGGACCTCCTCCATGACGGCGAGCCACCGCTCGCCGGAGATCTTCTCGGGGCAGAGCTTCTGCCGCACCGCTTCCCCCAGGATCTCCGCCCCGCCGCCGGGAAGGGAACCGAGCCCCGCCCCTTTCAGCTCCCGCAGGGTCTCGGCGAGGGAGAGCCCCGCGATCCGAGCCAGGTAGTCGATCTCCACGGCGGTGAACGCCTTCACGTGGAGGTAGGGGGAGACCCCCTTCACGGTCCGGAGCATCTCCAGGTAGAACTCGAAGGGGAGGTCCGGGTGGAGGCCGCCGACGATGTGGATCTCGGTGGCTCCCTGGGCGTACGCTTCCACGGCCCGGTTGCGGATCTCCTCCAGGTCGTAGAGGTATGCCCCCTGCTCGTCGGGGGTGCGGGAGAAGGCGCAGAAGGCACAGCGGTTCACGCAGATGTTCGTGTGGTTGATGTGGCGGTTCACGTTGAAGAAGACCCGGTCGCCGTTGCGGCGCCGGTTGACGGCGGCGGCCAGCTCTCCCACGGCGATGAGATCCCGGCACTCGAAGAGGAACAGGGCTTCCTCGCCGGTGATCCGCTCACCGGCTTTGACCTTGTCGGTTATGGCAGAAAGAGATGTCATGGTTGTTCCCCCGGGAGCAGATTCTCCCCTCCCGCGCCCCACCTCGCGAAGAGGTCATGCTCCACCCCCAGTTGATCCAGGACCTTGCCGGCCACGAACGCCACGAGATCATCCACCGTTGCGGGTTTCTGGTAGAAGGCGGGCATGGCCGGGACGATCCGGACCCCGAGCCGGGCGAGCTTCAGCATGTTCTCCAGGTGGATGGGGGAGAGCGGCGTCTCACGCGGGACGAGGACGAGGGGGCGCCCCTCCTTGAGCGCCACGTCGGCGCAACGCTCGATGAGGGTGCCTGAGAGGCCGGCGGCGATCCGGGCAAGGCTCCCCATGGAGCAGGGGCAGACCACCATGGCGTCGGGGGCGCGGGACCCGCTGGCAATGGGGGCCAGGAGATCGTCGTCGGCATAGTAGCGAAAGGTTCCGGCGCTCGCCCCGTAATGGGCGGCGAGGCGGGCGGCGACGGCGTGCGGTTCCCCCTCCCAGTCAAGGCCGCACTCCTCGCGCAGGACGACAAATCCCGGCCGACTCACCAGGAAGGAAACCCGGTGCCCCCCCCGCAGCAGTTCTCCCCCGAGCCGCAGGCCGTAGGCCGCGCCCGATGCGCCGGTAAGGGCAAGGACCACGTGCCGCCCCATCATGCGCTCCCCCTCCCCGCCAGCACGTCAACGAGGGTGGCGACGAAGAGGGTGATGCTGATGTAGCCGTTCATGTTGAAGAACGCGGCGTCAAGCCGGGAGAGATCCCCGCCCCGCAGCAGCCAGTGCTCGTAGAGGAGCATGGCGACACAGAGGGCAAAGCCGGCCACGAACCACCCTCCCAGGCCGGCAACGGGAACGAGGAGCGCCAGGAGAAGGACCATCGCCCCGTGAAAGAGGCGGGCGGTCCGGAGCGAACCGTTCACGCCTAGCCGCACCGGGATGGAGTGGAGGCCGCTTGCCCGGTCGAACTCCAGGTCCTGCAGGGCGTAGAGGATGTCGAACCCCGCGACCCAGAAGAGGACCGCGAGGCCGAGGAGCATGGCCGGCACCCCCACGCTCCCCCGGATGGCTATCCACGCCCCGAGCGGCGCCGCGGCGAGGCAGATGCCGAGGACCAGGTGGGCGAACGCCGTGAACCGTTTGCAGTACGAGTAGAGTACGAGAAAGAAAAGCGCCACCGGCGACAGGTAGAGGCAGAGGGGGTTCAGGCGGTGGGCCGCATGGAGCATGAGCAGGACCGAGGCGACGATGAAGAGCCCCACTGTCCCCTTGCCGATGAGCCCCGCCGGAATGGCGCGGCCGGCGGTCCGGGGGTTGCGGGCGTCGATCTCCGCGTCGATGAGGCGGTTCAGCCCCATGGCGGCGGTCCGGGCCCCCACCATCGCCATCAGGATCCAGAACGCCTGGGTCGCCGTGGGGAGCCCCCGGGCAGCCAGAATCGCCCCGGTGAACGCGAACGGCAGCGCAAAAACCGTGTGGGAGAATTTGATCATCTCCAGAAAGACGGCTATCTTTTTCACCATATCTGTCCCGATCCGCTCGTCACTGACCATTTCCCACTCCCGCGCGCAGGGCGGTTTCCAGCTCCCTTTTCACGCCGTTCAGCTCCCTGTTGACGACATCGAGGTCGAACATGCCGGGATAGTGCTCGTAGGGGTAGCGCTTCATGAAGTAATTGACCTTCCCCCCCTCGTCGTATGCATAACTGGAGCGGATCTCCAGGTCCACCGACTCTACGGCCACCTCGCTTCCCCCCGCGGCCTCCCGGACCGTGACCCTAAGCCGGTGGAAGTAGAGCCGCCCCCCCTCCGGCAGGGTGAGCCCCCCCGCGCGGGTGGCAAAGTGGCGAAACCCCGTCACAAGGAGCCTCTCCTTCCCCTCCTCCTGCTCGAACTCGTACCGTTCGCGCGCCAGCAGGCATTTCACGGCAGCATAGACGTCATCCGGCGGCCGGGGGACCTCGAACCGCCGCACATCGAGAGGGGTCGCCTCCAGGCGCAGATGGTAACATCCCGAGATGAGGAGAACCCCGACGCAGAGCGCCCAGAGCCATACAACGCGGCCAGGTCTCACAAACCGTATTCCCCCCACCGTTTATCGATCAGGCGACGAATCTCCTCCCCCATTCCCAGCGCCGGGGGCCTCGCTCCCCCCCCGCCGCAGCGGGTGGCGTCTATCCCGAGCCTGCTCCCGAGCCAGGGGAAGAGGGGCGTTCCCCGCTCCCGCGCGGAGACGACCAGGTCACTTCGCCAGTCGGGGAGATTCACGATCCGCCAGGCGATCTGGGACAGGTCGCGGACGTCCGTCTCCTCGTCCACCACGACGATGAGCCGCGAAGTCCCCATCAGTTCCGACTCCCACAGCTTCGCCATAAGCTCCTTGGCGCGGACCGCCGCTTCGCTTCGGACCGAGACGATGGCCCCGCCGTGAAAAATCCACTCCGTCGGAAAGGAGATGTCGACGATCTCGGGCCAGCGGCGGAGAAAAAGGGGACGCATGAGCATAGCCGCAGCCTGCGCCAGATGGCAATCCTCCATGGGAGGAGGTCCCACCACCGTGGCGGGGTAGACGCAATCCGCGCGCCGGGTCGCGCAGGAGACCCGGAGGTGGGGAACCTGGGCCGCAGGCGCATAAAAGCCGGTGTAATTGCCGAAGGCACCGTCCAGGATCGTATCGCCCGGCTCCACGAATCCTTCGATGACGAGCTCAGCCCCGGCCGGAACCCGCAGCTCGCTCGTCCGGCAGCGGACCATCTCCACAGGAGCCCCCCGCAGCCAACCGGCGAACTGCATCTCGTCGACCCCTTCGGGCAGGGGGAGCATGGCGGCCAGGGCCAGGGCCGGATCTCCTCCCACCGCCACCGCCACCGGCATCCGTTCACCCCGCTCGCGGTACCGGCGACTGTGGCGCTCCCCTCCCCTGCCGGCATACCAGCGGATGCCGGCACTCCGCTCCCCGGCTATCCAGACCCGGTACATGCCGCAGTTGGCGCAACCGGTCCCGGGATCCCGGGTGATAACCAGCGGGAGGGTAATGAAACGGCCGTCACCATGGGGGTGGCCGTCACCAGGCCAGGAGGTGAGAAAGGGGTAACGGGATAGATCAGGGACGGTTTCGACGATCTCCTGACACGGCGCGGCCGTCACTGTCACAGACAGAAACCGCTTTAGCACATTGGCGGCAAACGGCGCGGCCAGCTCGTCAATGGCACCCTCTCCCGCCGCCGGGCCGAGAAGCTCCTCCATGCGCACCGTCAGGGATTCCAGGGTCGAGACCCCCAGAGCCGCCGCCATCCGCCTGGGGGAGCCAAAGAGGTTGGTCGCCACCGGGATGTCGCTTCCCCGCACCCTTTCGAAGTGGAGCGCCCTTCCGCCGCCGGACGACTTGCAGACCCGGTCGGTGATGGCGGCGATCTCAAACCTCGGATCGACCTCGCTTCCCACCCGGTGCAGCTCCCCAAGGCGTTCGAGCTCCCCGAGAAACTCGTGCAGGCTGCGAAACATAGCGGCGCTTCCCTCCCGAAAACTACTGGCAACCATTGATACCTAGCATTTCGCCCGGACCGTGACAACCATTTTCTCGGCACCGCAAGCAGTTGACTAACGGAGCAGCACAACTAAAAAAGGAGGTCACCCAGACGGGTGGCCTCCTCAGGTACAGCGGGTAAAGCTGGTCGGGGCGAGAGGATTTGAACCTCCGACCCCCTGCTCCCGAAGCAGGTGCGCTACCAGGCTGCGCTACGCCCCGACACAGAGAATTTCGTTTATACCATGGCGGGCAACGTCGCGCAAGGTTTTTTTCCCCGACCGAGACTGAGGCCTACGCGACCAGCTTCCGCCACCAGCATGAAACGGGAGAGGTTCCTCGACGTGGTCCACCGAGCTATTGCGCAGATTTCTCCGGAAGGTACTGCTCGAACTGCTTCTTGTCCTGGGCGCAGCGGTACGCCTCCTCCGGGGCAATCTTCTTCATCTTGAGGTGGTCGAGCAGATGCTGATCCATGAGCTGCATGCCGTCTTTCTTGGCAGTCTGGATGATGGAGGGGATCTGGAAGGTCTTCGCTTCCCGGATCAGGTTGCCGATGGCCGGGGTGCCGAGCATGATCTCCAGGGCCGCCACCCGCCCCTTGCCGTCGGCGGTCTTGAGGAGCTGCTGGCAGACGACCCCCTTGAGGGACTCGGAGAGCATGGCCCGGACCTGCTCCTGGGAATCCTTCGGGAAGACGTCGATGATCCGGTCAATGGTCTTGGCCGCCGAGTTGGTGTGGAGCGTCCCGAAGACGAGGTGGCCGGTCTCGGCGGCGCTCATGGCGAGGCTGATGGTCTCCAGGTCCCGCATCTCGCCGACGAGGATCACGTCGGGGTCCTCCCGCAGGGCCGCCCGCAGTGCGTTGGAGAAGCTTTCGGAGTGCTCCCCGATCTGGCGCTGGTTCAGCAGAGACATCTTGTTCTCGTGGATGAACTCCAGCGGGTCCTCCAGGGTCAGGATGTGCTCCTTGCGAGTGGCATTGATGAGATCGATCATCGCCGCCAGGGTGGTCGATTTCCCCGAACCGGTGGGGCCGGTGACGAGCACTAGTCCCTTCTTGAACTGGGTCATCCTCCGCACCCCCTCCGGGAGGTTCAGGTCGTCGGCCGACAGGATTTTGCTCGGGATGATCCGGAATACCGCCGCGATCCCGCGGTGGGTCATCAGATAGTTCCCCCGGAAGCGGGCAAGCCCCGGAAGCGCATAGGCAAAGTCGAGGTCGCGCTTTGCCTCGAACTCGGCGATCTGTTTCTCCGTGAGGATTTCGTAGAGGATGACCTTCAGCTCCTCATGGGTGAGGGGCTTGAAGTTCTGGCGGGCCATCTCCCCGTGAAGCCGGAAAATCGGGGGGGTCCCGGAGGAGAGGTGAAGGTCCGATGCCCCCTGCTCCTTGAGCATTTTGAACAGTGCGTCTATGCGTGCCATGGATACGTCTCCGTCATGTGAGGCTCTTGCAAAACTATTGCGGGGCCGGTCTGCGGTTGCCGCTCGCTCGAAAGCTCAACGTACCAACGGGTACGCCTCGCTCCCTCGCTCGCTTGCGCCTTGCATACCGGCCTCCTCATGACGTTTTGCAAGTTCCTCATGTGAATAGGGAAGCCGCGAACTCCTCCGGCGAGAGGTCGCCGGAGGCGAGGAGATCCCGCGCATCCTCCTCCACCCCGCGCCATCCGCGGGACTTCGCGAAGTCCAGGAATGCCTCCGCCGTGGGAGCGGTTTCGAAGTGCCTGCGACTCTCCTCGTCGATTGCCAATACGTCGACGAGGCAGCGCTTTCCCCCGATCCCGGTCTGATCGCAGGAGGGGCACCCTACGGCCCGGTGGCAGCTTCCTCCCCCGCCGAGCCGCAGCGTCTTCGCCTCCTCCGGGGTGCAGGGTTCACTGCGCCGGCAGTCCGGGCAGAGGGTGCGGACCTCCCTGGCGACGAGCACTCCCCGAAGGTATGCCGGGGCGAGATGATGGCGGTCGCGGAAGGAAAGGAGCTGCCGGAACAGGGAGACGATGTCGCCCAACGCCACACCGGCCACCACGAGCTTGCCGCGAATCGCCGCCTTGCAGGCGGCGGAAAAGGCGCGCCCGTCGGTCGCATCTTCCATGACGACGAGGTCGGGGTCTTGCTCCAGCGCCGCCAGGAGCACTTCTCCAAGGTCTGCCCCCGGTGAAAGGGGGATGCGCGGAAACCGCTTTTCCCCCTGCCCCGGCCCGCTTCCCAGCACTATGACCGTCTTGGCGGCCGTTTCGTGCTCCTGGAGGTAGAGGTCGATCATCCGGCAGCGAAGCTCCGGTTCCCGGGCCCCCACCAGGATCATCCCTCTCTGCGCGGCTGCCAGCGCTTCAAAACTCCGCGCCTTTTCCGCGGAGAGCCCGAGGTCGGCCACTCCCGCGGGATACGGTGCCGCGATATGCACCCTGAACGTGAGGTGATCTCCCCCCTCTCCCCGCAGGAGTGCCGCCTGAAACGCGATCGTCTTCCCCTTCCAGGCGAAGCTGAGTTCGCCCCGGGCGGCAAACTCCCCGGCGCCGGCAATCCTGGCGAGCTTTCTGACCCGCAGGACCACTTCGGGATAGTGACAGGGGGATAGCCGCCCGATCTCCCGCGTCTGTCCGCCACGGCGGGCGGCAACGACAACGGCATCCCCCACGGGGTAAAGCGAGAGGGACGACAGCTTCTGCTGCACGATGAAGAGGAGAAGGTAGTCGATGAGCTTCGCACCGGAGAGGTCGCGATTGATGGCGTCGAGGGCAGCGGCGGGAAAGTTCGCCGAGACGAAACCGAGGCTCTCGGCCGTCTCCGAGGGACCGTAGAACTCATCCTGCATCTCGCGGATTTCCCGGATCAGCGCCACCGAGATGGAGACCGTGCAGCCGGTGGCCTGTTCGACCGCCGCGACGGCCGCCTTGTTGAGAGGGTCGGCGATGGCGATGCTGAGCTCGTCGCCGGCGCGGATGAGCGGCATCAGGTTGTGCTGGCGGGCCAGCGCCGCGGGGACGAGCGCCACGGTCCCCCGGTCGACCATGGCCGGCTTGAGCCGCACGTAGGGGATATTGAGCTGGTTGGAGAGCGCCCAGTCGATATCCTCCTGGGTGACGATGCCGAGCTTGACGAGCGCCTCGCCGAAGCGGCACCCCGTCTGCACCTGTTCCTCCAGGGCCGCCCGGATGTCGTCTTCGCTGATGATCTGGCACTTGAAGAGAATGGATCCGAGGGACCCTTCCTTGACGATGCTTTCCATTTTATTCCCTCCTCTTGTAACCATCGGTCGGAGCGGGCCGTTTCTTGAGACCTTTTTCGCCCGCCACCCTTTACATCCCGGCGAGCGTTGTGTTAGCCTGATGCAAAAATCCGGCCCCGTACCAGACCGTCCCACCCTTCCAGGTCCGTGATGGCGCCCCAGGAGCGACCATGAAACGAAAAGCCCTTGCCCTCCTCTCGGGGGGTCTCGACTCCACCCTTGCGGTCAAGGTGATGCTTGAACAGGGGATCGAGGTAGAGGCCCTCAATTTCACCTCCCCCTTCTGCACCTGCACCGCCAAGAGCGCCGGCTGCAAATCCGAGGCGGTGCGCGTCGCCGAAGAGTTCGGCATCCCGATCAAGGTAATGAACAAGGGGGCCGACTATCTTGAAGTCGTCCGCCGCCCGAAACACGGCTACGGCAAGGCGATGAATCCCTGCGTCGACTGCCGCATCTTCCTCCTTCGGAAGGCGAAGGAGTACATGGCAGAGAGCGGCGCCGATTTCGTGATAACCGGCGAGGTGCTCGGCCAGCGTCCCATGAGCCAGCGCCGCGACACCCTCCGGGTCATCGAGCGGGAGAGCGGCCTGGAGGGGCTCCTTCTGCGTCCCCTCTCGGCCAGGCATTTCGAGCCGACCATAGCGGAACGGGAAGGGTGGGTCGACCGGGAGAAGCTTCTCGCCATCCAGGGGCGCTCCCGCAAGGAGCAGATGCAGTTGGCCGAGGAGCTCGACGTGAAGAACTACCCCTGCCCCGCCGGGGGATGCCTCCTGACCGAAGTCTCCTTCGTCTCCAAGGTGCGCGACGTCTTCGGCCACTCGGACCAGCTAAACCTGCGCGATTTCCGCCTCCTCAAGACAGGGCGCCATTTCCGGGTCGGTCCGCGGACCAAGGTCCTCATCGGCCGCAACGAAGCGGAGAATGAGCTCCTCTCCCGCAACATCCAGCCGGGGGAGGCGACCCTGCGCTGGATCGACGGGTCGAGCCCCCTCGGCGTCCTTATGGGAACGGTGGCCGACGCGCTCCTTGAGACTGCCGCGAAGATCCTGCTGCGCTACACCAAGGCCGAACCCGGGAACGACTGCCGGGTGAAGGTGGTGATCGACGGCAGCGAGCGGATTGTCGTCGTCCCCAACGAGTTTTCGGACCCGGCCATCGAGGGGTATCGCGTATAGGCGGGAGCATCCGGACGCAATCTGTCACGCCACAGGCTCGATGCAAGAAGGGCGGGGAAAACCCCGCCCTTTTCTATTTCGGCTCCTCCCGAACGGGCGGAGCTGCACCATTGCCTTCCCCCCCGGGGGCCGCCCCGGCCGGCTCGGCAGACGGCGGCGCTGCCGGCGCCTCCCGGGAGGAGCTCTCTCCCTCGGGGATCGGCGTGGGCACCGGCTCCCGTGGGACGATGGCAGCCGTGACATTCTGGAAGGGGACCACCTCCTTCTCGATGCTCTCGTCTACCTTCCGCTGCAGACCGGCGATGTTGGGCATCTGCTGCAGAGCCACCCGGTACTCCCCTTCGGAGAGCACTCCCTTGCTCCTCAGCAGGCGGAGGATCATGTCCGAACGCTTGACGACCTTCCCCAGGTTCTTGTAGGGATTGTAGGCGACGCGGGGGCCGGGGAGCATGGCGGCCAGAAACGCGCATTCCCGGGGTGTAAGGGCGGAGGCCGGCTTGCCGAAGTAGTACCGTGCCCCATGGCCGATCCCGTAGACCATGGGGCCCAACTCCACCACGTTCAGGTAGAGTTCCATGATCCGCCCCTTCGTCAGCTCCTCCTCCATCCGTTTGGCCAGAACGAGCTCCTTGATTTTCCGGCTGATGGTCTTTTCCCTGGAGAGGAAGAGATTCTTCACCACCTGCTGGGTAATGGTCGAGGCCCCCCGGGCGAGGCTCTTCTTTTCGAGATCGTACTTGATGGCATTCTTGATCGCCTTGACGTCGATCCCCTCGTGCTTGTAATAATTGGCGTCCTCCGCCACGATCACCGCCCACTTCATCTCCGCCGGGATGCTCCCCGAAGGGGTCCAGTACCGGTTCTTCGGCCCCACGGTGTATGGATGGTAGTTCCCCTGCCAATCCTTCACCTGGATGGTCAGGTTCGTCCTGCGGTTCTGAAGGGTTCCCACCGGCGGAAGAAACATGAGCGACACGCCGATATAGCAGGCGTAGGCAACGACGAGCCCCCCCACGGCAAGCGCAATTTTCTTCTTTCCCATGGCGTCGATGCTCCTTCTTATTCCGCGGCGGCGCCCGACCCGCGGACGCGGGCCATGGCGGCCGCCATCTCGATGGCAGCGCACATGCTTAGTTCCGAGGCCTTCCCCGTCCCGGCCAGATCATAGGCGGTGCCATGATCGACCGAGGTACGAATGATCGGTAGCCCCAGCGTAACGTTCACTCCGTCGTCGAAGTGGAGAAGCTTCAGCGGAATGAGCCCCTGGTCGTGGTACATGCAGACCACGGCATCGTACTCCCCCCGGGCCGCAAAGTGGAAGAGCGTATCCGCCGACAGAGGACCTACGGCATCGATTCCCTCCACCCGGGCCGCCGCCACCGCCGGACCTATCACCGTCAACTCCTCATCGCCGAACAACCCCCCTTCGCCGCAGTGGGGGTTGAGGGAGAGGACGGCGATACGCGGATGGGGGCGAAAATAGCGATGCACGTCTCGGTGGGTGACTCGGATGGTATCGAGGACCCGCTCCACCGTCACCAATCGCGGGACGTCCGCCAGTGCCACATGGATCGTCACCAGGGCTACGCGAAGCCGCTTCCCCGCCAGCATCATCACGTACTTTTCCGTCCCGGTGAGCTCGGCCAGCAGCTCCGTGTGACCCGGATAGTGGTGCCCGGCCCGGTTGAGCGCCTCCTTGTTGATCGGCGCCGTAGCCATTCCCTGAGCGGTCCCGTCGAGGCAAAGCCGGGCAGCCTCATCGATGCAGCGAAACACTGCCTCCCCCCCGGCAAGCGTCGGCCGCCCCGGAATCAGGTCATCGGGACCAAGCTTGGCGACTTCCCTGAGATAGATCGTCCCCTCCTTCCACTTCCGGGGCAGGGTCGATCCCACCGGCTCGATCTCGAGCCGTACCCCCGTAATGGAGAGCGCCCGCTCGAACGCTCCCCGGACCCCTAGCACAAGGGGGCGGCAGACGGATGCAACGGTTTTCCGTGCCAAGGCCTTCACGATGATCTCCGGACCGATTCCGGAAGGATCCCCCATCGTGACAGCGATTAGGGGTAACTGCTCTTGCATGTCGACCTCCATGGAGCGTACCAACCGCAAGCTGCGTCGGCCTTGCAAAAAAAAAGAGCGGCATGGCCGCTCTTTCAATGTAGGGTAAGTTTTGCGCTACTTGCGGGCAGCCTTGGCAGCCACCTGCATCCGGATGGTGGCGCGTTCAAGGGCCGCCTCCATCACCCGGTAATCCTTATCCTCGATGGTAAGCTTCTTCAAGGCCTCTTCCGCTCGGCCGAGGGCGGCCTTCGCCCGCTCAAGGTCGATTTCGTCGGCCCGCTCCGCGGTCTCGACGAGGACGATCGCCTTGTCGTCCTTGACTTCCAGATACCCCCAGTTGAGGGCAAGGTGGCTAACGCCCCCCCCCTTCTTGTAGCTGAGCTCGCCGATTTTGAGGGAAGTGAGAAGGGGCGCGTGGCCGGGAAGAACTCCGAATTCCCCGAGCGCACCAGTGGCGGTGATCTCGTCGACCTCTTCAGTCAGGACCTTACGATACGGGGTTACCAGTTCAAGCGTTATCTTTTCAGCCATCTATCGTTATCCTTGCGCCTGCCGGCCTCCAGGAGCGGCCGGCAGTTACGGGTTATTTAAGCGGCAAGCTTCTTGGCCTTCTCAAGGGCCTCCTCAATGGTGCCAACCATGTAGAATGCCTGCTCGGGAATATCGTCGTGCTTGCCGGCGACGATTTCGCTGAACCCTTTGATGGTGTCCTTGAGCTCGACATAAACGCCCGGGGTGCCGGTGAAGGCCTCGGCGACGTGGAACGGCTGGGAGAGGAAGCGCTGGATTTTCCGGGCGCGGGCAACGACCTGCTTGTCCTCCTCGGAGAGTTCGTCCATACCGAGAATGGCGATGATGTCCTGGAGGTCCTTGTAACGCTGGAGGACGTACTGCACATCACGGGCAACCTTGTAATGCTCGTCCCCCACAACCTGGGGATCGAGGATCCGGGAGGTGGAGTCGAGGGGGTCGACGGCCGGGTAGATGCCGAGCTCGGCGATCTGGCGGGAAAGAACCGTCGTCGCGTCGAGGTGGGCAAAGGCCGTAGCCGGCGCCGGGTCGGTCAGGTCGTCGGCCGGAACGTAAATGGCCTGAACCGAGGTGATGGACCCCTTCTTGGTGGAGGTGATCCGCTCCTGGAGCTCGCCCATTTCGGTGGCAAGGGTCGGCTGGTAACCGACGGCGGAGGGGATGCGACCGAGGAGAGCCGAAACCTCGGAACCGGCCTGCGTAAACCGGAAGATGTTGTCGATGAAGAGAAGAACGTTCTGATTTTCTTCATCGCGGAAGTATTCGGCGATGGCGAGGGCGGTCAGGGCGACCCTGGCGCGGGCCCCGGGGGGCTCATTCATCTGCCCGTAAACAAGGGATGCCTTGTCGATAACCCCGGACTCCTTCATCTCCATCCAGAGGTCGTTCCCTTCACGGGTGCGCTCGCCGACCCCGGCAAAGACCGAGAAGCCGCCGTGCTGCTTGGCGATGTTGTTGATGAGCTCCATGATGAGAACGGTCTTGCCGACGCCGGCGCCACCGAAAAGGCCGATCTTGCCGCCGCGGGCATAGGGAGCGAGGAGGTCGACGACTTTGATGCCGGTGGTGAACGCCTCGACCTTGGTCGACTGGTCCTCGAAGGCGGGAGCCGAACGGTGAATGCCGTACTCCTTTTCCGCATTGACCGGTCCCATCTCGTCAACCGGCTCGCCGACGACGTTCAGGATGCGGCCGAGGGTCTTGCGGCCGACGGGAACCGAAATCTGCTTGCCGGTATCGAGAACCTCCTGGCCCCGCACGAGACCGTCAGTAGAGTCCATGGAGATGGTCCGGACCGCATTTTCACCCAGATGCTGGGCAACCTCAAGGACCAGGTTGTGCTCGCGGTCGTCGATGGACGGGTTGGTGACCTTCAGAGCATTGTAGATTGCCGGCAGCTTCCCCGGCTCGAATTCGACGTCGACAACGGCGCCGATGACCTGCGAAATTTTTCCGATGTTCTGGCTCATTGTACCCTTTTCCTCCTGCGGCCGCTTTTGGCCTCTCGTTTCTATTCGAACAGAAAGTTTATTATCCCTTGATCGATTCGGCGCCAGAAATGATCTCCATCAGCTCCTTCGTGATGGCTGCCTGACGTGCCCTGTTGTACTGCAGGGTCAGCTTGCCGATCATCTCCGTGGCGTTCTTGGAAGCACTGTCCATGGCAGTCATCCGTGCGCCGTGCTCGGCGGCGACGGATTCGAGAAGTGCCCTGAAGACCTGAACCTCAATGTGCTTCGGCAGGATTTCCTTCAGGAGCTCGCCCTTGGACGGCTCGTAGAGATACTCGGGTGCGTGTTCTTCCTCTTCAGCCGCCGGCGGGACGATCGGCAGAAGCTGCGTCAGGGTGATGTCCTGGGACATGACGCTACGGAAGGCGTTATAGAGGATGAAGACCTCGTCGTACTCTTCCGAGAGGAAGCCGTCGATCACCTCGCGTGCGATCAGCGCCGCAATCTGGTAGTTGGGGCTCGAAAGTACATTGGCGTAATTCTTCCAGATCCTGTGCCGGTTCTTGAGGAAATCGTGCCCCTTCCGACCGATGGTCAGGAGGCTGATCTCGGAGTACTCGCTCTTCTTCTCCTTGAGAAAGCGCTCGGCAGCCTTGCAGATGTTCGCGTTGAATCCCCCGCAGAGACCCCGGTCCGACGTCACTACGATGAGGAGGGCCTTTTCGGCAACCCGCTTTTCCAGAAGCGGAATCCCTTCCACATCGCTGCTCTTGGCAAGGCGCTCAAGCACTTCACCCAGCTTCTGGGCATAGGGGCGGGCTGCCACCACGTTTTCCTGGGCACGACGGAGCTTCGCCGCCGACACCATCTTCATGGCCTTGGTAATCTGCCGGGTGTTCTTGACAGACGTGATACGTTTTTTTATCGCTTTGAGGCTTGGCATGGGCGAAGCACCGTCCTTGTCTTACGCGGTAAATTCCTTCTTGAACTCGTCGAGCGCGCCAGCGACCTTGGCCTTCAGCTCGTCATCGATGGCCTTCTTCTCGCGCAGGTCGGCGAGGACATCGGACTTTCTCGTGTCGAAGAAGGTCAACAGTTCCGCCTCGTACCGCTTGAGGACCGAAACGGGGTAGTCATCGACGTAGCCGTTGTTGGCCGCAAAGATGACGAGAACCTGCTTTTCGAAGGGAAGCGGACGATACTGCGGCTGCTTGAGAATTTCCACCAGACGCTCTCCACGTGCGAGCTGCATCTGTGTCGCCTTGTCGAGGTCCGAACCGAACTGGGCGAACGCCGCCATCTCCCGGTATTGGGCGAGGTTAAGGCGAAGCGTGCCGGCAACCTGCTTCATCGCCTTGGTCTGGGCGGCACCGCCGACGCGGGAAACCGAAAGGCCGACGTTGATGGCGGGACGGACGCCGGAGTAGAAGAGGTCGGTCTCAAGATAGATCTGACCGTCGGTGATCGAGATGACGTTGGTCGGGATGTACGCTGAAACGTCGCCCGCCTGGGTCTCGATGATCGGCAGCGCCGTGATGGAGCCTGCCCCGCAGTCGTCGGAAAGCTTGGCGGCACGCTCAAGGAGACGGCTGTGGAGATAGAAGACGTCGCCGGGATACGCCTCGCGTCCCGGCGGACGGCGAAGGAGGAGCGAAAGCTGACGGTAGGCAACGGCCTGCTTGGAAAGGTCGTCGTAGATTATGAGGGCGTGCTTTCCGCCGTCGCGGAAGTATTCGCCCATGGTGACGCCGGTATACGGGGCGATGAACTGCAGCGGCGCCGGCTCGGAGGCGGTGGCGGCAACAACGATGGTGTAATCCATCGCACCGTGCTCCTGCAGTTTCGACACAACCTGGGCGACCGTCGAACGCTTCTGGCCGATGGCGACGTAGATACAGATGACGTCGCCACCCTTCTGATTGATGATGGTGTCGATGGCAACGGCCGTCTTGCCGGTCTGACGGTCGCCGATGATGAGCTCGCGCTGGCCGCGGCCGATCGGCACCATCGCATCGATCGCCTTGAGGCCGGTGGCCATCGGCTGGTGCACCGACTTCCGCTTGACGATGCCGGGGGCCTTCACCTCCACCTTGCGGAAGGTGTCGCTGTTGATGGGGCCTTTGCCGTCGATGGGCTGACCGATGGCGTTCACCACGCGACCGACAAGGGCCTCGCCGACGGGAACCTCGACGATGCGGCCGGTCCGCTTGACGGAGTCGCCTTCCTTGATCTCCTCGAAGTCGCCGAGAATGGCGGCACCGACGTTATCCTCTTCCAGGTTGAGGACCATGCCGGAAACCCCGCCGGGGAACTCCAGAAGCTCACCCGCCATGGCCTTGTCGAGGCCGTGGATACGGGCGATACCGTCACCGACCGAGATGATGGTGCCGGTCTCGGCAACCTCCACCTCTTTGCCGTACTCCTTGATCTGCTTCCTGATAATCTCGCTGATTTCTTCCGCTCTGATTTCCATGGAACCTCTCACCCCTTCTGTAATATATCCCTAATCCTGTCAAGCTGGGTACGTACGCTGCCGTCGAAAACCTTGTCACCAATCTTTGTGACCACCCCACCGATCAGTGTGGCGTCGACTTTGACGGAAAGCACCACCTTTTTCCCGGTAGCTTTAGCGAGAGCCGACTTCATCTCCTCAACCTGCGCCTCATCCAAGGGCACGGCGGACATGAGGACCGGCCGGATCACCCCGGACAGATCATCGGCAAAGGACTCGTAGCTCTCTACGATCTGGAAAAGGCAGTCGATCCGTCCCCGGTCGAGAAGTACCTGAAGAAAGTTCGCGACGCTTCCCGACAGATCCAATCTGGCGATTACATCCCTGAGAATTTCCCGTTTTGCCTCGATGCGGTACGCGGGACTCCCGAGGACCGACCGAAGGTCGACGCTGGTTCCCAGCACCGCGGCAGCCCGGGCAAGCTCGGCGCCGAACCGGTCGACCGCACCCTCTTCCGCCCCAAGCTGCACCAGAGCCTTGGCATAGCGACGTGCAATTGCGTTCGAGATCAATGTAAACTCTCCACCTTCGTAAGATAGTCTTTCGCAAGCCGATCCTGGTCATCCTTCGTGATCTTTTCCCGGATTGCCTGTTCGGCCATTTGTACAGCAAGGCGGGCGGCCTCGTCTCTAAGCTCGGCCTTTGCCTTCACTATTTCCTGGTTCGCGGCGGCGGAGGCCTGTTCGCGGATCTTCTCCGCGGCGGCCTGAGCCTCGGCAATTATCCGCTCCTTCTCGAGCTCGCCTTCCCTGCGGATGCCGGCGTAGATCTCATCGACCTCCTTGTTCGCCGTCTCAAGCTTGTCACGGTATTCGGCGAGCTTGCGCTCCGCCGCGTCCCGGGCCGTCTCCGCATCGCGAAGCGCCTTTTCTATGGCGGCAGTCCGGTCACCGAGGGCACCCTTGACGTTCGCCTTCTTGAGCGCCCAGACAAGAAGCGCAAGCAGGGCCGCAAAGTCGATAACCCTCCACATGAAATCCTTGAGCTGCTTGCCGGTATCGACATGGTGGGCTCCCTCACCACCTTCGGAGGCAAACCCCAGCGCCGCCAGCCCGACGAGCACGAGGCAGAACACCGCGGTCGCCACCATGGGCCGAACGGACCCTTTGTACCCTCTCGCCTTTGCCATCTTACAGACTCCTCCCAAGCACTTTCTCGCAAATTTCGAGCGACAGGGCGCGGGCCTGCTCCTTCAGGAGCTCCTTTGCGTCAGCAGCCTCCTTCGCCACCCGGTTCTTGATCGTGGAGAGGGAATCGGCCGCTTCGGCGCGGGCACGCTCGAGCCGGACCGCCTGCTCCTGCTGCGCCTCTTTCCGGAGCGCCTCGCGCTCCTCGCCCGCCTTGGCCTTGACCTCGCGCAGCCGGGCCTCGTACAGTGCGACCTTCTCCTGCACCTCCCGGTCTACCGCGGCCGCACGCTCCTTGGCCCCCTCGATCTTCGCCTTGCGATCGGCAATGACCTTCCTGATCGGTTTGTAGAGAAGGATGTTCAGCACCAGCATCAGCACCAGAAAGTTCACTACCTGGATGACAAAGGCAAGATCCAAACTAATCACGCTACCACCCCGTCGAATTCTTGAATGAATTTTGTATACAGTATGCAAAAAAAATACGGTCGGTCGGCCGCAAATAGACGTTAGCTACCACAGGCCAATGGCCCTGTCAAGTTTTTTATATGATTTGCAATATCTGAATAATTCCCGGATTCAGGCGGCACAACGGTTTTCAGCCGAGAAGAAGTTCCGCGAGCCGCGTCAGTTCATCCTGCCCGCCGAACGCAATCTCGATGCGACCGCCCTTGCCGCTGCGGCGTATGGCGACCTTGGCCATGAAACGGCGCTGGAGCTGCTCCACGAGGTCGGAGGCATGGAGGTCGGCCTTCGCTTTCGCGCCCGCCTTGGGCCTGGGGCCGGACCGGACCCGCTTCACCAGCGCCTCGGCTTCCCGCACCGTCAGGTTCCCACGCACGATCGCCTCGCGCGCCTCCCGCTGCTGCTCATGACTTTCGAGCGACAGCAGGGCCCGGGCGTGCCCCATGGCGAGGCGCTCCTCAACGATATCCTTTTTCAGCTCGGGAGAAAGCTTGAGCAGCCGCAGCGAGTTGGCAACGGTGGAGCGGTCTTTCCCGACCCGCTTCGCCAGCTCTTCCTGGGTGAGGCCGAAGGTTTCCATCAACGCACGGTAGGCCTCCGCCTCTTCCACGGCATTGAGGTCTTCCCGCTGGATATTCTCGATGAGCGCCATCTCCAGCGCCGTGTCCTCGGAGACATCCTGGATGACCACCGGAACTTCGCGCAGTTCCGCCTTCTGGGCGGCACGCCAGCGGCGCTCGCCGGCAATCAGTTCGTAGTGGTCTCCCTTCCTGCGCACCACCAGCGGCTGAATGATCCCTTTCTCGCGAATCGACGCGGCCAGCTCATCGAGTTTTTCCGGGACAAAGGTCTTGCGGGGCTGGTTCTTGTTGGGGCGTATCTCTTCGATCGGACAGGAGAAATAGCGCTTCCCCTCTTCCTCGACCACCGGGAGAAGAGCGGCCATCCCCTTGCCGAGACCGGTTTTCCTAACCATGGCGTGTCTCCCTCCCCATGAGTTCCTTCGCTAGCTCCATGTAGGTGACCGCCCCCTTGGAGGTGATGTCGTACAGGATAATGGGGCGGCCATGGCTTGGCGCCTCGGAGAGCCTGACGTTGCGGGGGATGACGGTCTCGAACGCCAGATCCTTGAAGTGCGTCCTGATCTCCTCGCTCACCTGACGGGCAAGATTGTTTCGGCCGTCGTACATGGTGAGGAGGATCCCCTCGATCCCGAGCTTCGGATTGAGCCCCTTCTGGACGAGCTTGATGGTCTTTATGATCTGGGACAGCCCCTCCATGGCGTAGTACTCGCACTGAAGCGGGATGAGTACCGAGTCGGCGGCCGCCATGGCATTGACCGTCAGCAGCCCGAGCGAAGGAGGGCAGTCGATGAGGATATAGTCGTAGCGGCCGTCGAGGCGGGAGAGGGCCTGCTTGAGCTTCCATTCCCGCCCTTCGGTGGCCACCAGCTCCAGTTCGGCGCCGGCCAGATCGGTGGTGGAGGGGAGAAGCTCCAGAAACGCCAGATCGGTCGGGACCACGAGCGTCACGGGGTCCGCATCGTTGATAATCGCGTCGTAGACCGACTCGGCAAGCCCCCCCTTGTCGATGCCTACCCCGCTGCCGGCGTTCCCCTGGGGATCCATGTCCACGAGGAGCGTCCGCTTTTCGGCGGCGGCAAGCGACGCAGCGAGGTTCACCGCGGTGGTGGTCTTGCCGACCCCCCCCTTCTGGTTCGCGATGCAGATTTTCTTGGCCATTGGTGTCGTCTTCGTGAGCTGGTGAGGAGAGGGTGCACTTTCCGGAAGCGAATGTTAGTTACCACACTCTCCCCCGTTTGTGAAGGGATTTATTCCCGCGGCGCAGCGAGCGGGCTACTGGTACGACTTTTCCGGGCACCGGGAAAATTTGACTTTGGTCAATGCCATCCGAAGGAGCGTCAAATAGGGTGGGATAAAAGACAACGGAGAGTGCATCATGCTTACGAGACTAGTCATCGCGGGATTACTCACCGCCGCCGCGGCCGGAAGCGCTTGGGGCGGCATCTTCGAATGCAAGGAATGCCACAGCAAGAAGCCCGGCATGGTCCGGATGCACCAGGCGCTGCAGGGGCGCGGCTGCTTCGGCTGCCACAGGATGGGGGAGCGCCTCATGGGAAAAGCTGAGGCGAAGGACCCTGACGCCCTGCTGAAACGGCGCGTGAGCGATCCGCTCTGCGTCGAGTGCCACAAGAAATGACCCGGAATCCGGCCGACTGGTGAGATGTCCCCTCGGGGGCCCGGATCGCTCCGCTACCCTTTTCGGAGCACCCGCTTGTCGCCGACGCGGATGGTCACCTTCTCCTGGTCGAAGTACTCCAGAAGCGGGATCATGAACTTGCGGGAGAGCCCAGTGATCTCCCGGAACTCGGGAGGCGTGATCTCCCCCTTTTCCCTGAGACTCGCAATGAGTTTCTCCCGCAGCGCCGCCAGCGCCTCCGGGGCGTAGAAGAAATCGCTCTTCACCTTCACCACCCGCCCTTCCCGGACCAGGACCGCAAGGTGCTCGAGAAGCTCCTTCTCACCGCAGCGAAGCGCCTCGCAGAGCTCTTTCACCGTTGGCGGCTCCGCTCCTCCCCGCACCAGCGCCGCCTCGATCCGCGCCTGGAGCCCCGCCTGGCCGGCGGTGGCGCTTCCCTTGCGGCCGGGGAGCTTGACCAGCTCCCGGTCGACCACCACCTTCCCCTCCTTTTCGAGGGCCTGGAGGAGCGGGCCGAAAAACCTCCGGTCGCTCCGACGGGGGATTCGGGTCTTGAGTTCCTCCTTCCCGATGCCGTCCCTGAGGGTGTTTTCCCGGAGAAACCCTTCCACCTCGCCGAGCAGGAGCTCTTTCAACGCCCCGAAGGCGTCACGGGAGAGGAAGATCCGGGGCTCGCGGACCACCTGTACCACCTCGCCGGAGGAGAGGAGGAAGGCAAGGGCCCCCTCGCACCTCCTGGCCGCAAGGCCGCTGCGGACCGCGATCTCCTCCAGGGTGACGCCGGAAAGGAGGCTTCCCGCCACGAGCCAGCGCACCTTCTCTCTGTCGTCGCCTCCGCCTAGGGCGTCGAGGAGCTGCAGGGCCTCGGTACTGCGGCGTCGGTGCCGGGGAGGCATCGGGTCGAGGACCCGCCCGCCGCCAACGGTCGCCGCGGGAGAGTAGGTGCGGAGGACGAAGGGGTCGCCGGGGAGGAGGAGCACCGGCGACTTGAGGCGAAGCTGGACGAAGGCCGACTCTCCCGGCTGGAGGATGTCGCGGTCGAGGAGGATCACCTGGGCCGCAACCTCGT
Organism: Geobacter sp.; assembly: GCF_027327745.1. Lineage (GTDB taxonomy): Bacteria > Desulfobacterota > Desulfuromonadia > Geobacterales > Geobacteraceae > Geobacter. Next base: position 13,362 of record NZ_DAHVYG010000045.1, on the reverse strand, counting down.
AGGTGGCCGAATGGAGGCGAAGCGTCGCCCGGTGCCGCAGCTCCTTGGGCGCCGAGGGGAGGTAGTCGAGGCAGGCGTCCACGGCACGGGTGGTGCGGTAGACGCCGCGGGGAATGACGATATCCCCCCGCGCCACCTCCGTGTGCTCCACTCCCTGCAGGTTCACCGCTACCCGCTGGCCGGCGGCGGCGGCTTCCCCCTTCCGCCCATGGGTCTGGACCCCCCGCACCCGGGCCGGGCGCCCCGACGGCAGCAGCTCCACCTCGTCGCCGACCTGGATCTCCCCCGCCAGGAGGGTCCCGGTCACGACGGTGCCGAAGCCGGTAACGGTGAAGACCCGGTCGATCGGGAGGCGGAACGGTCCCTCCCCCTTCTTCTCCTCGACCTCTGCCCCGAGGCGCGCCAGCTCCCCCCTGAGTTCGTCCAGGCCGGCACCGGTCCGCGACGACACCGCCACCACCGGCGCCCCCTCCAGAAAGCTCCCGGCAAGGTACTCCCGCACCTCCTCGGCCACGAGGCCGAGCCACTCGGGATCCACCATGTCGCTCTTGGTGAGGGCCACGACCCCCCGGCGGACCCCCAGGAGCTGGCAGATCTCCAGGTGCTCCCGGGTCTGGGGCATCACCCCCTCGTCGGCGGCGATGACAAGTATCACGAGATCCATCCCCCCCACGCCGGCCACCATGGTCCGGACGAAGCGCTCGTGCCCCGGCACATCGACGATCCCGAACCGGATCCCCCCTGGAAGCTCCAGGTGGGCGAAGCCGAGCTCGATGGTGATGCCGCGCTTCTTCTCCTCCGGGAGCCGGTCGGTGTCGATGCCGGTCAGGGCCCGCACCAGGGAGGTCTTGCCATGGTCGATGTGGCCGGCGGTGCCGAGGATGAGATGCTTCATGTCCGCTCCTGTTCCCTGAATTGCAGTCGATGGAGCCGGCTGTAGAGCCCGCCGGCGGCCAGCAGCTCCCGGTGGGTCCCCTCCTCCACCTTCTCACCCCGATGGATGACGCAGATCCGGTCCGCATCCTGGATCGTGGAGAGCCGGTGGGCGACGACAAACGACGTCCGGCCGGCCATGAGTCCCCGCAGCCCCTCCTGGATCAGTCGCTCACTGGCCGAATCGACGCTGGCGGTCGCCTCGTCGAGGACGAGGATCTCGGGATCGAAGGCAACGGCCCGGGCAAAGGAGATGAGCTGGCGCTCGCCGGCGGAGAAGTTTCCTCCCCGTTCTCGCACCTCCTCGTCGTAGCCGTTGGGAAGTGCCCGGATGAAGCGGTCGGCCCCGACGAGGCGGGCGGCCTCCTCGACCCGGCGCGCGGCCATCTCGTCGCCGAGGGAGATGTTGAAGGCAACCGTCCCGGTAAAGAGGTACGGCTCCTGGAGAACCACCCCGATCCGACGGCGGAGATCCGGGAGGGGAAGCTCCCGGATGTCGATGCCGTCGAACCGGATGCTCCCCCGGGAGACGTCGTAAAAGCGGGAGAGGAGGCGCGTCACCGTGGTCTTCCCCCCGCCGGTCTCGCCGACCAGCGCCACCTTCTCGCCGCGGCGGACCATGAGATTGAACCCCCGCAGGACATGGTCGTCGTCCCGGTAGGCGAACCAGACATCCCGGAACTCGATCGTTTCCACCGCCCCCTCCACCGGTCTTCCCCCCTCCTCTCCCACGGGGTGAGGCACGGGGGAGGAAACGCCCCCTTCCGCGTCCAGCAGGTTGAAGATCCGCTCCAGCGCTGCCATCGCCCCCTGCATGATCGAGTACTTGGCGGAGAGATCCCGGATCGGGCCGAAAAACTTCTCGATGTACTGGATGAAGGCGACCAGGGCACCGAAGGTGAGCGCCCCCCGCCCGATCTCGCCGCCGCCGTACCAGACGATGAGTCCTACCGCCACCGACGAGAGGGCCTCCACGAGGGCGTAGAGCGAGGCATCCCAGGTGATGACCGGAAGATTGGCGTCGCGGTAAGCGGCGTTGAGCCGGGTGAACTCCCGGCGCTCGTGCTCCTGGCGGTTGAAGAGCTGCACGATGGCCATGCCGCCGATGGTTTCCGCCAGGAAGGTGTTGAGGCTTGCGAACCGGGCGCGGACCTCGCGGAACGTCGTGCGCATTCGGACCCGGAAGGTGAAGGCGACCCAGACGAGGAGCGGCAGGACTGAGAAGGTGACCAGGGAGAGGGCGGGGTTCATCCAGAGCATGACGCCAACGATCCCCGCGAGAAAGAGGATGTCCCCCACCACGGTGATGATGCCGGCGGCGAACATCTCGCCTAGGACCTCCACGTCGCTGGTGAGCCGGGTCACGAGGCTGCCGGTGGGGGTCCGGTCGAAGAAAGGGATCGGCAGACGCTGGACGCGGGCGAAGAGTTCCAGCCGCAGGTCGAACATGACCCGCTGCCCGAGGTACTGGAGCAGCCATGCCTCAAGGAAGGTGAAAAGCGACTCGGCGATGATCAGCGCAAAAAAGCCCGCCGCCACCAGGGGTAGCCCCTCCATCCGCCCGGAGACGATGTGCTCGTCGATCGCCACCTTGAGAAGCCAGGGCTGGGCCAGGCGGACCGCCGCGGAAAGGGGGAGAAGCGCCAGCGATGCCGCGGCGAGTCCGGCGTACGGCCGCACGTACCGGAGGAAGCGCCCCATGAGGCGCCGGTCGTAGGCCCTGCCGACTATCTCGTCTTCGTAGGCGTTGCCGTAGTGCATCGGTCTCCCTTGCGCGGCAAAAGAAAAAACCCACGGGTTACCCCATGGGCTCGTCGACGCAGCGGCGCGAAACCGCCCCCGGGTTCATCTCCCTTTCTTCAGGTCGATGAGGATCAGCTTTGCCACCGCCTTGAGAGTCTCGAAGACCCCCTCCCCCGTGGCGGCACAGGCCTCGAAGTCGGGGACCCCCGTGGGGTTCAGCTCCTGCCGCAGCTCCTCCACCGGCAGCACGCCGGGGAGATCCCGCTTGTTGTACTGGACCACGTAGGGAAGCCTGTCGAGGTCGTACCCCTGCTCCTTCAGGTTGAAGCGGAGGTTCTCGAGGGACTCGATATTCGCGTCCATCCGCTCCTCCTGAGAGTCGGCCACGAACACCACCCCATCGACCCCCTTGAGGATCAGCTTCCGGGAGGCATCGTAGAAGACCTGACCGGGGACGGTGTAGAGGTGGAAGCGAGTTTTGAAGCCACGAATCTCCCCCAGGGCCAGGGGGAGGAAGTCGAAGAAGAGGGTCCGTTCCGTCTCCGTGGCGAGGCTGATCATCTTCCCCTTCGCCTCGGGAGCAGTCTTCTGGTAGACGTACTGGAGATTGGTCGTCTTGCCGCAGAGGCCCGGCCCGTAATAGACGATCTTGCAGTTGATCTCGCGCGACGCGTAATTAATGAAAGACATCCAACGTACCTCGGGCTAGCTGAACAGGTTGTCGATATCGTCGTCGGTGATCTCGGCGAAGGGAAACTCCGGCACCCCGCTCCGCTCCTTCTCTTCTGCCTTCCGCACGAGCCGGTCGAAGATGCCGGTCAGCTCCTCCGAGGCCTTTTTCACCCGCAGCCGCACGAGCCCCAGTGACGAGCGGTTGTCGAAGATGACCACCAGGATCACCCGTCCCCCGACGATGGAGATGTGGAGGTTGTCCTTCTCCCCTTCGTGGAAGAGGATGGAGAACTCCTTCTCGCCGATCAGCTTGGCCAGGCCGCCGGTGGCGGCGATGTTCCCCGCGGTGAGAGAGGCAAGCGAGGTCGTGTCGAACCGGTCCGTCTCGCCGACGCCGGAGATGAGCTGGCCGTTCTTGTCGACCAGGAAAATCACCTTGGCGTTGGCCTCCCGGAGGAGTTTCTCAATCACGAAGTTTATCTGCTTGAACTCCTCATCGTACATCACCATCTGAGGATAAGCCATGGAGCACCTCTTCGCCGGTCGGGCGGTCTCATGCGTACATCAGCTTGTTTATAACAAAATGTTGACGCCGGTTCAAGGGGATAAACCCCTTACGGCGGCAGCGAAAAAGCCCCGGCACACAATCCGTGCCGGGGCTTTTTCGTTGTGGTGGAGTTGAAGCTGCTTACTACTCGCCGAAGGCGAGGGCGGCCAGCTTCTCATAGTAGGCGAAGCGCCGCTTCGTCCACTCACTCCCCTTCTGCATCAGAAGGGCAGCCGCTTCCGGATTGTTCTTCTTGAGAACACGGTAGCGGTTCTCGCTGAGGGCATACTCCTCGAAGGAGATGGTCGGCGCCTTGCTGTCGAGCTGCAGCGGGTTCTTCCCTTCTGCCGCCAGCGCCGGATTATAGCGGTAGAGGGGCCAGTAGCCCGAGGCGACCGCCTTCTTGTTCTCATCCACACCCTTGGACATGTCGATGCCGTGGGCGATGCAGTGCGAGTAGGCAATGATGAGGGAGGGGCCGTTATAGGCCTCGGCCTCGATGAAGGCCTTCACGCACTGGGTCGGGTTGGCAAGGGAGACGTTGGCCACATAGACGTTGCCGTAGGCCATGGCGATCATGCCGAGGTCCTTCTTCGGCATCCCCTTGCCGCCGGCGGCGAATTGGGCCACGGCGCCGAGCGGGGTCGATTTCGAGGCCTGACCGCCTGTGTTGGAGTAAACCTCGGTGTCGAGTACCAGCAGGTTGATGTTCTTGCCGCTGGCGATGACATGATCGAGGACGCCGTAGCCGATGTCGTAGGCCCATCCATCGCCGCCGACGCACCAGACCGACTTCTTCACCAGGTAGTCGGCCAGCGAGATGAGACGCTTCGCCGCCGGCTCGGGACACGACTCGAGGGTCTTCTTGAGGTTTGCCACCCGCTCCCGCTGTAGCTCGATCCCCTCCTGGGTCGACTGGTCGGCGTTCTTGATCTCGGCCATGATCCCCAAGAAAGATTCGCAAGACTTGCAGCCGCAGGTCATCAGCTCGTCGAGGAGCTCAAGGGCCGCCTGGCTGAACTTGTCGACGGCGAGCCGCATGCCGAAACCGAACTCGGCGTTGTCCTCGAAGAGGGAGTTGGACCAGGCCGGACCACGGCCGTCGGCCCGTTTCGCCCACGGGGTGGTCGGTAGGTTCCCGCCGTAGATGGAGGTGCAGCCGGTGGCGTTGGCGACGAAGAGGCGGTCACCGAAGAGCTGGGAGAGGAGGTTCAGGAACGGGGTCTCGCCGCAGCCGGCGCAAGCGCCGGAAAACTCGAAGAGCGACCGCACCAGCTGGCTACCCTTGAGGGTGTCCCGCTTGATGAGCTTCGGATCGGTATCGGGAAGGGAGAAGAAGAAGTCCCAGTTGGCCGCCTCCCGCTCGCGGATGGGAGGCTGGAACTCCATGTTGATCGCCTTGTGGTTCGGATCGTCCTTGCTCTTGGCCGGGCAGTTGTGGACGCAGGCACCGCAGCCGGTGCAGTCCTCGGGAGCTACCTGGACGGTGAACTTCAGCCCCTTGAACTCGGGACCGCGGGCATCCGCCGACTTGAAGCTCTTCGGAGCCTTCTCGAGAAGCGTGGGCTCGTAAGCCTTCAGGCGAATGGTGGCGTGGGGGCAGACGAAGGAGCAGATGCCGCACTGGATGCAGATCGCCTCGTCCCAGATCGGAATCTCGACGGCGATATTCCGCTTCTCGTACTGGGAGGTGCCGGTGGGGAAGGTGCCGTCGGCCGGCATTTTGGAAACCGGCACGTCGTCGCCGTAGCCGGCGATGATGGTGGCGGTCACGTCCTGCACGAAGGCGGGGGCATTGGCGGAAACCACCGGCGGCTTGCGGATGGCACTCGTGGCCGTCGCCGGCACCTGGACCTCATAGATGTTCTCGAGGGCCACGTCCACCGACTTGTAGTTCATCTCCACGACCTTCTCGCCAGCCTTGCCGTAGGTCTTCTTGATAGCGTCCTTGATGGCGGCAAGGGCGGTCTCCAGCGGGATGATGCCGGAGATCTTGAAGAAGGCGGTCTGCATGATGACGTTGATGCGGGCGCCGAGACCGAGCTCCTCGGCCAGCTTGATGGCGTTGATCACGTAAAACTTCAGCTTCTTGCCAATGATCTGCTGCTGTACTTCAATCGGCATTCTGTCCCAGACTTCTTCCTTGCCGAAGGGGGAGCAGAGGAGGAAGGTGGCGCCCGCCTTCGCCTTGGAGAGCATGTCGTATTTCTCCAGGAAGGAGAAATTGTGGCAGGCGACGAAGTCGGCCTGGTCGATCAGGTACGGCGAACGGATCGGGTTCTTGCCGAAGCGCAGGTGGGAGGTGGTGATGGAGCCCGACTTCTTGGAGTCATAGACGAAGTAGGCCTGGGCATTGTTGTCGGTCTTCTCGCCAATGATCTTGATGGAGTTCTTGTTCGCCCCCACGGTGCCGTCGGCGCCGAGACCGTAGAACATGGCGGAATAGAGCCCCGGAGCCGGGTTGGTGAAGGCCGGGTCGAAGTCGAGACTCGTATTGCAGACATCTTCCTTGATCCCCACCACGAAGTGGTTCTTCGGCCGGTCGTCCTTCAGGTTGTCGAAGACCGCCTTCGCCATGGCCGGGGTGAACTCCTTGGAGCCGAGGCCGTAACGGCCGCCGACGGTGGCGGGATAGGAGGTGAAGGGGGTCTTCCCGTCAGCCATCGCCTCGCCGAGGGCGGTGCGGACGTCGAGGTAGAGCGGCTCGCCCAGAGAACCGGGCTCCTTGGTCCGGTCGAGGACCGCGATCTTCTTCACGGTGGCGGGAAGCGCCGCCACAAAGGCGTCGACTGGGAAAGGACGGAAAAGGCGGACCTTGACCACGCCGACCTTCTCTCCCTTGGCGGCGAGATTTTCCACGGTCTCCTGGACCGTGTCAGCGCCGGAGCCCATAATGACGATCACCCGCTCGGCGTCGGGGGCGCCGACGTAATCGACCAGCTTGTACTGGCGGCCAGCGATCTTGGCGAACTTGTCCATCTCCTCCTGGACGATCTCCTCCGCTGCCGGGTAATATTTATTAACAGTCTCGCGCCCCTGGAAGTAGACGTCGGGATTCTGGGCAGTACCGCGCATGACCGGACGGTCGGGACAGAGGCCACGCTCGCGGTGGGCCCTGATAAGTTCCTCGTCGAGCATGGCACGCATATCGTCGTAAGTGAGCTCTTCGACCTTCTGCACCTCGTGGGAGGTCCGGAAACCGTCGAAGAAGTGGAGGAACGGCACCCGGGCACGGAGGGTCGCCGCCTGGGCGATGAGGGCGAAGTCCATGACCTCCTGGACGTTGTTGGAGCAGAGCATGGCCCAGCCGGTGGAACGGCACGCCATGACGTCGGAGTGGTCGCCGAAGATGGAGAGGGCCTGGGCCGCGATGGCGCGGGCCGAGACGTGAAAGACCGTAGAGGTGAGCTCGCCGGCGATCTTGAACATGTTGGGGATCATGAGGAGAAGCCCCTGGCTGGCGGTGAAGGTGGTGGTGAGGGCACCCGCCTGAAGCGCACCGTGGACGGCGCCGGAGGCGCCCCCTTCGGACTGCATCTCGGCGACCGAGGGCACGGTCCCCCAGATATTCTTCTCGCCCATGGCACTCTTCATGTCGGAGATCTCGCCCATGACCGACGAAGGGGTGATGGGGTAGATGGCGATCACCTCGTTGGTGGCGTGGGCCACGTGGGCAGCGGCGGTGTTGCCATCGATCGTTACCATTTTTCTGCTCATACACTCCTCCTCTTGGATAGTACGCACAGCCGTAACTGTTCGTTAGTCTGCGGTTTACGGAACCACACAGTCAGATCAACCACTACAGTTCGTTTCGCCCTTCCAGTGCCCGCTGCACCGTGGCGGCATCCACATACTCCAGATCGCTCCCGGTCGGAATGCCGTGGGCGAGCCTCGTGACCCTGATCCCAAGCGGCTTGATGAGGCGGGCCAGATAGAGTGCCGTCGCCTCCCCCTCCACTGAGAAGTTGGTAGCGATCACCACCTCCTGCACCGTCCCCTCCCCGAGCCGCGCCATCAGTTCGGCGATCCGCAACCGGGAGGGAGTGACGCCGTTAAGCGGCGACAGGGCCCCCTGCAGGACGTGATAGCGCCCCCGGAACGCCCCGGTCCGTTCCACGGCCAGGAGGTCCTGGGGTTCCTCCACGACACAGAGGGAGGTCTCTTCCCGCAGACCGGTGCAGAGCCGACAGGGATCCTCCTCGGTGATGCCGAAGCAGGTCGAGCAGAACCTCACCCGGGATGTTACCGCGCACAGACTCTCGGCGAGGGCATTGGCGTTATCGGGAGATTTCAGGAGGTGAAAGGCAAATCGCAGCGCCGTCTTCTCGCCGACTCCCGGAAGTTTCTGCAACTCGGCGAGAAGCCTGGTCAATGAACTTGAGAAATGTATCATATTTTTACCGACATATAAAACATTTTTTGATTACATTGTTATTGAATTTTTTCAGTTTAAATAAAAAACGCCATAACATCTTGCAACGTTTGGCGTTTCCCGGACAGCCGCCGCCACCCCTCCTTTCCGGAACCCATCGGCGGAGACGGCGAAGACGAACGGCAAATCAATTTTCCGTATACCTCGGCCTCAGAAGAGACCGGGAATATTCAGCCCGCCAGTGATCTTGCTCATCTCTTCGGAGAACTGGGACTGAACCTTCTTCAGCGCCTCGTTCACCGCCGCCATGACCAGATCCTGGAGCATCTCCACATCTTCCGGATCCACCGCCTCCTTCTTGATGCTCAGGGAAAGAAGCTGGTTTTTGCCACTCACCACGGCCACCACCGCCCCGCCGCCGGCGGTCGCCTCGGCGGTACGGTTCGCCGCCTCTTCCTGGAGTTTCGCCATCTTCTGCTGCATCATCTGGGCCTGCTTCATGATACCTGCCAAACCTTTGGACATCTCTTCCTCCGTCTGTGGTGATAGAAAATTTACTTTCACTCAAAGAGTTTTGCTGTGATCAAAACAAAGTTATACTTTTTCCTTTGACCCCAGGGGAACGACCTCGGCAATGGTTCCTCCGAAGACATCAAGGACTGCCGAGACCGCCGGATGGGATGCGGCAGCCTGCCGGAGATCAGCCTCACGCCGGGCGGATTCAGCTCTTTTTTTTTCCAGGAGATTGGGCGGCGCCCCGCCTCCTCCCGCCAGCGGCTTGAGAACCACCACCGGTTCGGCGCCGAAAAAGCGTGCAGCCAACTCCTTCAGGGAAGCGAGAGAATCGCGGTCCTTGAGGCTCGTGAGTGCGAACGATCCCTCGGGAAACCCGATTTCGAGCCGTTCGGCGGTGACGGCGAGGGGGCTGCCATGCTCCAGCAGGGATCCGAGCCGCACCTTCGACCCTTTGGCAAAGGCGACAAAATCAGCCCAGTCGTCCCCAGTCCGGCGGGGTTCGGGAGCCGCGCCCCCCCTGGCGGCAGCGTTCGGGGGAGGGGGTTCGGAGACGGGTTGCGCAGGAGCCGGACTCTGCCCCGGAGCGCGCGCCGCCGAAGGGGAGAGACCCGCCGCCGGTTGTTGCTCCGGAGGACGTGACGCAGCGGGTGTCGCGCTGGACGCCCCCCCTGCGGGACGCCACTGGGCACGTGCATCGGCAGCGACTCCCCCTCCCCCGGCGGATTCGATCTTTCTCAGCCGCTCCAGAAGGTCGTCCACCGGCACCACCGGCGCCAGGGTCGCCATCTTGATAAGGGTCAGTTCGAGCAGGAGCCGGGGGTAGGACGAATGGGCCATCTCCCCTTCCGCCCGCAGCAGGATCGTCAGATGCCGCTGAAGGTCGGCGAGCGGCACGGCCGCCGCCTGTTCCCGGAGCGCCGAGAGCTCGGCCTCGGAGAGATCGAGTAGATCCCGGGGATCGGCCACCGCCGCAAGGATCATCAGATTCCGGAAATGGTCGATCAGTTCGCCGCAAAACTGCCGCATGCTGTAGCCGAAACCGTCCACCTTCGCCGCAACGCCGAGGGCCGACGCGGTGTCACGGGCAAAGACCGCCGCCGAAGCCTCCAGCAGGAGCCGCCTGTCGACGACGCCGAGCAGATTTGCCACCTCCTCGTCCCGCACCTGGTCGCCGCAGAAGGCGAGGACCTGGTCGAGGACCGAGAGGGAGTCGCGCATGCTCCCGTCCCCCTTGCGGGCCACGACGGTGAGGGCCTCGTCGCTGATGGTGATCCGTTCCCGGGCGACGATGAAGCGGAGCCGCTCCACCACCTGGCCGAGGGGAATCCGCTTGAAGTCGAAGCGCTGACAGCGGGAGAGGATGGTGATCGGGACCTTGTGGGGCTCGGTGGTGGCGAAGATGAACTTGACGTGGGGCGGGGGTTCCTCCAGGGTCTTCAGCAGGGCGTTGAAGGCGCTGGTGGAGAGCATGTGGACTTCGTCGATAATGAAGACCTTGTAGCGGAGCCGAGAAGGGAGGTACTTGACGTTCTCGCGCAGCTCGCGGATATCGTCGACCCCGGTGTTGGAGGCGCCGTCGATCTCGAGGACGTCCACGGCGGTACCGGCGGTGATCTCCAGGCAGGCGGGGCACTGGTTGCACGGCTCGGGGCTCATCCCCCGTTCACAGTTGAGGGCCTTGGCCAGGATGCGGGCCGATGAGGTTTTCCCCACCCCCCGGGCACCGGTGAAGAGAAAGGCGTGGGCGATCCTGCCGGAATCGATGGCGTTTTTCAGTGTCTGGCTGACATGCCCCTGGCCGGTGAGGTCACTGAAGGTCTGGGGGCGCCACTTTCGAGCGAGGACGAGATAGGACAATGTATAAGCACCTCACTGCGTGAACGGTTCGTGCTCGGGCAAGATGGGGGAAGGGATAGTCAGGGGGTTTGCGGGCACAACTGATAGCTGGGCTCCCCCGCGGCACACGGTGTCAGTTACTGCCGTTGCTTCCTTCCGGACCTGGCGGGGTTCATAACCTACCGTTGCGCGGGACCCAGCTATCAGCTCTGCCCGCAAAATGCGCTCGGCCCGAAACGGAAACGCCGGGCCGAGATGGACTGCTCTGCCGCCCGGGGCGGCTTTTCTGAAGTTGTTTATGGCGGAGAGAGAGGGATTCGAACCCTCGGTACCTTGCAGTACACACGATTTCCAATCGTGCTCCTTCGACCTCTCGGACATCTCTCCGGAACGATGGACTATAGTATATCGTCCCCTTTTTGTAAAGCCTCTTTTTCCAGAACGTTTTCCGTCCCCCGGCGGTCCCGGAAGCCGGCGATCTCCTCCCGGATCTTCTGTTCCTCCCACATGGCGGCATACCCCCCCCCACGCCACAGAAGCTCGTCGTGGCTCCCCCGCTCGGCAACGGCGCCTCCCTCCAGCACGACGATGACGTCGCAGTCCCGCACCGCCGACAGGCGATGGGAGACAATCAGGACGGTCCGCGTGCCGTAGTAGCCGGCAAGCTCCCGCAGGATCTCCTCCTCGGTGCGGGCATCCACCGCCGAGAGGGGATCGTCAAGCACCAGAATCGCCGGATCCTTGAGGAGCGCCCGGGCGATGGCGGCCCGCTGCCTCTGCCCCCCCGACAGCGTCACCCCCCGTTCGCCGACCAGGGTATCGTAGCCGTCGGGAAAGCGCTGCAGGTCGACATCGAGTCGGGCCAGCCGCGCCGCAGCCAGCACCTCCACCTCAGCGGCCCCCTCCTTGCCGTAGGCGATGTTCTCCCTGATGGTGCGGGAAAAGAGAAACCCCTCCTGGGGAACGAAACCGATGGCCCCGCGCAGGACCCCGAGTGGAATCCGGTTGATGTCGATGCCGTCGATGAAGAGCTCCCCGTCCGCCACCGGAAAGAGCCGGGCGACGAGCCGGACCAGGGTCGACTTGCCGCTCCCGACCCTCCCGACGATGCCGACCCTTTGCCCCGGCTCGATCTCAAGAGATATCCCCCGGAGCATTTCGCCGCCGTTGTAGCCGAACGAGAGCCCGCGCAGCTCGATTTTTCCCCGCAGGGCCGCCACCGGCGCCGGATCGGCCGGCTCCACCACCCGGGCGCGGGCGTCCAGCACCTCGTTGAGGCGCGCCATGGAAGCCGCCCCCCGCTGGACGAGATTCAGAATCCAGCCGAAGACCACCGTAGGCCAGACGAGCATGGCGAGATAGCCATTGAAGGCAACAAAATCGCCCAGGGTCATCGCCCCCGCTATGACCCGCTGGCCGCCGAGGAAGAGGACCACCAGGGTCCCCAGCGCCGACGTCGCCGCCATGAGCGGAAGGATCACCCCCCGCAGCCGCGCCATCGCCATATTGCTTGCCTGGTAGCTGCGGCCGATCTCCCGGAAGGCATCGACCGCCGCCGCCTCGCGGCAGTAGGCCCGTACCACCATCGCCGCCGAGATGTTTTCCTCGGCCTGGCTCGTCAGCCGTGCCAGCTCCTCCTGCGCCCGCTTCGAGTGATGGTACATCCGACGGGTAAGCCCCTTCACGCAGTAGATCATGAGCGGAAGAGGCGCCACGGCGCAGAGGGTCAGCACCACACTGATCCTTCCCATGAGGACGAAGGCGGCGCCGTAAATGACGGCGGTATTGATGACGTTGAGCACCCCGAAACCGAGGAGCATCCGGATATTGGTCAGGTCGTTGGCGAAGCGGGACATGAGGTCGCCGGTCCGTTCGCCGGAGAAATAGGGAAGATCGAGGGAGAGGAGTTTTGCGTAGAGCTCCTCGCGGATGGCGTATTCGATCCGGCGGGCCGCATGGAGCAGCGTCGTGCGCGAAAAGATCCGCACCCCACCCTGAAGCGCTGCCACCCCGACAATCGCCCCGCCGTACCAGGCAGGCGTATGGTGCGCTTCCGCCGGCCTCCGGAGGGCTTCCACCGCCAGCTTCAGGAGCCACGGGACAACAAGGGCGAGGCCGTTGGTCCCGACAAGACAGAGGGCGCCGAGAAAATAGCTTCTCCGGCACCCCCGCAGGTAGCCATAGAGTCGTCCGAGCTCGCCGATTGGAAACCTCACCTTCGCAACGTGATCACCAACCCTTGTAATTCATTTCGCACCTCTTGTCAAAGAGCGCCCATTCTTTGTTGTCTTTTTGTTACCATGTCGAGCATAATTAACAAAAACCATCGGAGACCCGCCCCAACATACGTTGTTTTATTATGACATTGACAAACCATCCGAAGCTGTGGTAGCTGTTTTAGTCACACTAAAAACACTTCGCCCACCATGCAAGAATAACTGCATTTGGCGGCCACCGGTTTACTGAAACTAAAACACAACTGCTCGATTTCAAAGGACGGTCCAATGGAGCACCTCCTTCCCCACGCTCCGCGCCGCCGGTTCACCCTCATCGCCGGCGTCTCCGCCCGCCCCCGCAGCTCCTTCGGCCATCCCCGCCCCATGGAGGCACCGTGAAACACACCAAGATGCAGCTATCGACCGAGACGATGAATCTCGGGTTCGTGAGAAAAGTGGAGGCCCTGTCGGGGAGTTCGGTTCGGCGCTGTTTCCAGTGCGGGAAGTGCTCGGCGGGGTGCCCGATG
>NZ_DAHVYG010000002.1 GCF_027327745.1 Geobacter sp. | reverse complement strand
CCGCAGGCTCCAGCACGGTCAGCTCCATCTCTACATCCTCTACACCGTCGTCACCCTCGTGACGCTCCTCGTGCTCGGGATGTGAGGACTGCTCCCGGCATGAAAAAAGCCCGCATTCTGCGGGCTTTTTTCATCGGTTGAGTGGCAGGGGTGAATCAGTAGATGGCGAAGTTCTCCCGGTCGGAGAAGATCTCCCGCAGCAGCAGATTGTTGAGATGGTGGCCGGTCTTGAACGCCTCCACCTTGCCGAGCATCCGGTAGCCGCAGGTGTAGAGGTCGCCGATCAGGTCGAGGATCTTGTGGTTGACGAGCTCCTTCTTGTAGCGCAGGCCGTGGGGGTTGACGATGCTGTCGCCGCCTATGACGACGGCGTTGTCGAGGGAGCCCCCCTTGGCAAGCCCCGCCTTGCGGATCGCCTCGATCTCCTCATGGAGGACGAAGGTGCGGGAGTTGATGATGGAGACGGCGTTCTCCACGTCCATGACCCGCTTGCGCTGCCTTCCGACCGGGGGGCGGAACTCGATGGTCATGGTGATGTCGAGGGTGTTGAGCGGCTTCACCCGCACCCAGGCATCGCTGTGCCGCGCCTCCACCGGCCGGAGCACCTTCAGGTAGACCCCGGGCTCGGGAAACTCGTAGAGCCCCGCCCGCCAGATCTCGTGGTAGAACTCCCAGGCGGAGCCGTCCATGATCGGCACCTCGGGGCCGTCGATGTAGACGAGGCAGTTGGTGACGCCGGCATAGTAGAAGGCGGCCATCAGGTGCTCGATGGTGGCCACCGCAGCCCCGTCGGCGGCCACCTGGGTGGAGAGGCGGGTGTCGGCCACCATGTCGTAGCGCGCCGGGATGGTGCGGCCGTTATGGACGAAGGCGATGCCGAACTCGCGCCGGGGGAGAAATTCGAGGGTCACTTCCCGGCCGGTATGGAGGCCGATGCCGCTCAGCCTGAAGATCCTGTTGATGGTTGTCTGACGCTTGATCATGATTATCTGCTGCCCTATTGGGAGGTTAGCCGAACCTCATCCGGCCCCGCGGGTCTTCACCGATAAACCGACTTGTCGAACGCCAGGATCGGGAAAAAGACGAAACCGAAGAGGGCGAGCCCCAGCCCGAAGAGAGGCCCCTTGCCAAAGCGGGCCGCCAGAGCCAGGTGAAGGAGGATGCCGATGGCGACGTTCACCAGCGGCACGAAGAGGAGCAGGAACCACCACCACGGCTTGCCGGCGATCTTCACCAGGATGAAGAGGTTGTAGAACGGAACGAGGCTTTTCCACCCCGCTTCCCCCGCCTTTTCGTAGACCTTCCAGAAGGAGGCAACGAGCAGCACCGCAAAGAGGAGCATGCCGACCAGGAAACCGGTGCCGAACAGCGCGGGGACGGCCGCAACGGCGGGGGAGACCGGATGGGGCGTCACGGACACCTTTGCGGCCGGCGCCGGGGGAGCCGGCACCGGTGCCGGCTCGGGTGAGGGAACGGCCGGGGTGGCTACGGTCACCGACGCCGCCGGGGATGGTCTTTCCGCTCCCGACGGCGCCGGCGGCTCAGCCTTCGGCGGCGCCTGTACCGGCTTCACGGCGGGGGAGGAGGGGTCCCGCTCCGTAGCGGGCACCGCAACCGTCATCTTCTTCCGGGCGGGATGGCGCCGCGGTTTCCCGAAGGTCTTTTTCAGGTCCACCTCGTCCCGGGGAAGTTCCACCAGGGTGTCGCGGTTGACAAGGATCATCACTTTTCCGTCATTTTTCCAGACCGACTGACACTGAATGACACTGCCGTCCGTCAGGTGGACGCTGCGCAAGGTTGCCGCATGGAGCGCCACCGCCGAAAGGATCGCCAGAGCGGCGGCAAGTGCCGCCCAGAAACGGTTAGCCATTTCATCCCCCAATGCACACGAGAAATAGCCTGCGCCTTCGGGTCAAGCACGAAGCATGCCGTTACCCTGACACCAACCGCGCTGGCGCCGCATATTTGCAGTTCAGAACGATCCGGGACTGAAAACCTTGGCGCGGAAGTTTTCCCGCCGGGCGCCGTGGCGGATGAGGGAGTTGATGAGTCTTTTTATAGGTTAAATCAGCCACAGCTGCACGAAGACTTGCCGCACGACGCCTTGCACGCCAGGTCGGTCCGGCGGTCTCCCCCCGCCGCCCTGAACCGTTCGATGGCGGGGCGGGGTATGAACCATTCCCCTTCGAGCATTTCCCCCGCCAGAGCTCCCTGTTTCACGAGCATGAGGAGTCGGAGGTGGGTGGTTTCCAGCTCCCGGGCTGCCTCCGCCAACGGTACGAGATCGGTGGACATGGTCTTGATCCTCCCTTTCGCGCCGGCATCTGAACCGCACTGACCGGCATACCCTGCAGTTTCATGAGACGTGCCAACGAAAGGCCAACAGCCGCAATCGCCCGTCCATGCGCGGCTGGCGGGCATTTGGCGTCGCCGCCGACCTTCATCGGCAGCCGTCCGCGCCCCCTCAGCCGTGCCGAATCGCTAGGCAGCCGCGCGGGCAGAGCGGGCAGCATGACTCTTCCGTTGATTTTTCGCGAAGCTTCGATAGAGTCTTCTCAATTGGGACTGTTTCGGAGCGGGAGGGAGAGATGCCCCACGATTCCTTCGACTTCACGGCGTTCGGTAGCGAGGTTACCGGGCGAATGGCCCGCGGAATGGAGGAGGCGCGGGACGCAGCGGAGATTGCGGCCGTCATGGCGGAGATCGTCGCCTCCGTAGAGGCGACCCTGGCGAGGGAAATGGCTGGGGCGGAGCGGGCCCTGATCGCCTGCGGACCGGGATGCGCCGCGTGCTGCGTGGTGAACGTGACGGTCCTCTTTCCCGAGGCGGTCGCCATCGCCGAATACCTGCGGACGGCCATCGGCGCGGGAGAACGGGGGGCGCTGGCGACGGCGATCGAAGACACCGCCGGCAAAGTTCGCTGGATGGACGACGGCGAGCGGATCCGGCGCCATATCCCCTGCCCGTTCCTCGACCCGGGCGGGCGGTGCCGGATCCACCACGTCCGCCCCCTCACCTGCCGCGCAGTCACCTCCACCGACCCGGGTGCGTGCCGCCTGGCCCTCGACGCCGCTGCCGGCGACGAAGAAGAGCCGCTCCTGATGAACCTCTTCCAGAAGTTCCTGGTGGATACCGCCTTCCGGGGGGTGGCGGAGGGGCTGGCCCGCCTCGGTCTCGACGACCGGGGATGCGAGCTGACGCAATCGGTGGCGACGCTTCTCAGCCGGCAATGATCCCCCGGCACCCCTCTGCCGACGCTTCGGTGATCCGCACCGTGATCTCGGTATTGCCCCACGACTCGTCCCCGGCGAAGGTGACGGGGATGTAGTTTCGCGACAGCCCCACCAGAAGCCCGTCCCGGCCCCGGTACTGGACGAGGACCGGCAGTTCCCGCCCCGTGAAGCGACCGAAGAATTCCCGCTTTTTCCGCTCCGAAAGCTCCCGGAGGATCTCCCCCCGGGTACGGATCGTCTTCGGGTCCACCTGGTCCGCCATCCGGGCCGCCGGGGTCCCGTCCCGGCGAGAATAGGGAAAGACATGGAGCGCCGCCACCGGCAACTCCTCCAGGAGCCGGACGGTGTTGCGGAACTCCTCGTCGCTCTCGCCGGGAAAGCCGACGATTACGTCGCAGCCGATGAAGATGTCGGGGAGCGCCGCCGCGAGCGCTGCCACCGTCCGCCGGAAGTACGCCGCGGTGTAGCGGCGTTCCATCCGCTCCAGGACCCGGTCGTCGCCGCTCTGGAGCGGGAGGTGGAGATGGGGGCAGACGGTCTTCGCCCGGGCGAGGAATGCGATGAGCTGGTCGGTCACCTCCTGGGGCTCCACGGAGCCGACCCGCAGGCGCGGCACCCACCGCTTAGCCTCCGCCGCCTCCAGGAGCGCCAGAAGGGTTGCGGGGGGCTCCAGGTCCAGGCCGTACCCCCCCAGGTGGATGCCGGTGAGGACCACCTCCCGGAACCCCCTGACGGCAAAGGTCTTGATCCCCTCCAGCGCCTGGTCGAAGGGGACGCTGCGGCTCCTTCCCCGGGCATAGGGGACGATGCAGTAGGAGCAGAATGCGTCGCAGCCGTTCTGCACCTGGAGAAACGCCCGGGTGTGCTCGGCGAAGCTTTCGAGCTGCAGCGCCTCGGTGCTCCGCTCGCGGGAGATGTCCGAAACGAGCACCTTCTGTGCCGGCACTGCCCCCTTGAGGAGCCCGGCAAGCCCCTTCTTTTCGCTGTTCCCCACCACCAGCGACACTCCCGGCAGCTCCTTCAGCTCGCCGGGGGCGACCTGTGCATAGCAGCCGGTCACCACCACCCGCGCCCCGGGGTTGGCGCGCAGGGCGCGGCGAATGAGACGGCGCGACTCGGCGTCGGTCTTCGCCGTCACCGTGCAGGTATTGATGACGTAGACGTCGGCCTCCTCGCCGAAGGGGACGATCCGGAACCCCTCCTTCCCGAGGCTCTCGGATATGGCCGCCGACTCGAACTGGTTGATCTTGCACCCGAGGGTGGTTATGGCCACACGCTGCATCGCTACCGTTTCCCCTCGATCCAGCCGCCGCCGAGGACCTCGTCGCCGGCGTAGAAGACCACCGCCTGCCCCGGGGTCACCGATTTCTCCGGCTCCCGGAACCGGACCTCCGCCCGTCCCCCCTCCTGCACCGTCACTGTGCAGGGGACGGGGTGGTGGCGATAGCGGATCCTGCACGCCGCCTCCACCGTCTCCCCGGCAGGGGGAACAACCCAGGTGACGTCCGCTGCCACGAGCCCCGCAGCCAGAAGTTCCTCCTTCGGCCCGACGATCACCTGCCGCCGCGCCGCATCGACCCCGACGACATAGAGGGGATGGGGATGGGCGATCCCGAGCCCCCGGCGCTGCCCCACGGTGTAGCGGTAGGTCCCCTCGTGACGGCCGAGGACATTCCCCGCCCCGTCCACGATCTCCCCCGCCACCTCCCCCTTGCCCCGTTCCTCTTCCAGGAACCGGACGTAGTCGTTGTCGGGGACGAAGCAGATCTCCTGGCTCTCCCCCTTCTCCGCCACCCGCAGGGCGTAGCGGGCCGCCAGCTGCCGCACCTGCGGCTTGGTCATCCCCCCCAGGGGGAAGAGGATGCGGCCCAGCTGCTCCTGGGTCAGGGTGAAGAGAAAATAGCTCTGGTCCTTCCCCGGGTCGAGCCCCCGCAGAAGGTGGAGCCGGCCGTCCTCCCCCCGCTCAATCCGGGCGTAGTGTCCCGTGGCGAGGTAGTCGGCGCCCAGCTCCCGCGCCTTGTGCAGCAGGAGGGCGAACTTGATCCGCTCGTTGCACCGGACGCACGGGTTGGGGGTGCGGCCGCGGAAGTACTCGTCCACGAAGTCGTCGATCACGAGCCGCTGGAACTCCTCCTCGAAGTTCACCACGTAGAAGGGGATCCCGATCTGCTCCGCCACCCGGCGGGCGTCGTAGATGTCGTCCAGGGAGCAGCAGGTGCCGAACTTCTCCCCGTCGGGGGCGGTGAACTTCGAGTAGTCCCAGACCTGCATGGAGATGCCGATCACCTCGTGGCCTTCCTCCCTGAGGAGGGCCGCGGTGACCGACGAGTCGACGCCGCCGCTCATGGCGACGACGATGCGCTGTTTATTCTTAAGAACCATCTCCTCCCCTTCTCATCCGCGCCACGATCCCGGGCAGCACCTCCAGCACCCTGTCAATCTCCTCTTCCGTGTTTCCCCTCCCCAGCGAGAAGCGGATCGACCCCCGGGCAACCTCGGGCGCAATCCCCATGGCGGAGAGGACCGGCGAGAGCTTTAGGGTGCCGGAGCTGCAGGCGGAGCCGGAGGAGGCGGCGATCCCCTCCAGGTCCAGCGCCATGAGGAGCGAGTCGGCCTCCACGCCGACAAAGGAGATGTTGGTGGTGGTCGGGAGCCGCCGCTTGCGGGAGCCGTTTACCCGGGAGCCTGGAATCCGCGCCAGGACCCCCTCTTCGAGCCGGTCCCGCAACAGCTTCAGCCGCGCCATCTCCTCCGCCATGGTGGCGGCGGCGATCTCGCACGCCGTGCCGAAGGCGACGATCCCCGCCACGTTTTCGGTGCCGCCGCGGCGGTTTCGCTCCTGGGCCCCGCCATGGATCAGGGGGTGGCACTTCACCCCCCGGCGGATCACCAGGGCGCCGACCCCCTTGGGGGCATGGAGCTTGTGGCCGGAGAGGGCGAGGAGCGAGATTCCCGACTCCCGGAACCCGAGGGGGAGCTTTCCCGCCGCCTGCACCGCGTCGCAGTGGAGGTAGACCTTGCGCCGGACCGCGATCTCGGCGATCTCCCGCAGCGGGAAGAGGACGCCGGTCTCGTTGTTGGCGGTCATGGCGCAGACGAGGATCGTCCGGTCGGTGAGAGCCCCCTCCAGCCGTTGCGGGTCCAGCAGCCCGTCGCCATCCACATCGAGCCAGGTAACGGCGAAGCCGTGCTGCGCGAGGTGGAGAAGCGGGTTCACCACGGCGGGATGCTCGACCCGCGTGGCAACGATGTGGTTCCCCCGGCCGGCGAGGGCCGCCGCCACCCCCTTGATCGCCATGTTGTCGGCTTCGGTCCCCGAGGCGGTGAAGACCACCTCCCCCGGCTCGCACCCCACCAGGTACGCCACCCGCTCCCGGGCCTCCTCCACCGCCCCCTTCACAGCGCGGCCGGCCCAGTGGATGCTGGAGGGATTGCCGAATTTTTCCGTTAGAAACGGCAACAACGCCTCCACCACTTTCGGGTGGACCGGCGTCGTCGCATTGTGGTCCAGATAGATTATCGCGTGTCCTGCCGTATTCATGTTCATTCCGTGCTGCCGCGTCTCCGGGCCTCCCGCGTCAGATCCTCCAGGGTGATGGAGTCGAGGAACCCCCGGATCCGCTCCCCGAGCATCTGCCAGACGTTATGGGTGGTGCATGCCTCCGGACGGGTGCACCCCCCCTTCTTCTCATCCATGCACGAAACGGGGGTCAGCGGCTCCTCGACGGTTGCCACGATCTCTCCCACCCGGATCGCCGCACTCTCGCGCGCCAGGAGATAGCCCCCGCCGGGACCGCGGACGCTCTCCACGATCCGGCCGCGCCGCAGGCGGTTGAAGAGCTGCTCCAGGTAGTTGAGGGGGATATCCTCGCGCTCCGCGATATCCCTGAGCGCCACGGGGCGCCCCCCCGAATGGAGCGAGAGGTCAACCATGGCCCGCACCGCATATTGTGCCCTCGTCGAAAGCCTCATTGCTTCCTTTCGTTACCGCTTCCCCTCAACCTCACGCCTAAGGGCGGCATGATCGGCCGAAAGTTCGGCATACTTGCGCTCCAGTTCCCGAAGCTGCTCGAAGAGACAGGAGATCGCCTTCGCCTCGGGGTCTGGAAGCTTGCCGTGCTCGAAGTCCGCCTTTTCCTTCGGCTTCTCGGTGGCCATGACCACCCGCCCCGGAATCCCCACGACGGACGCGTTGGGAGGGACTTCCTTCACCACCACGGAGTTGGAGCCGATCTTGGCCCCGTCCCCCACCGTGAAGGGGCCGAGGACCTTGGCCCCCGAACCGATGATTGCGTTGCTCCCGATGGTGGGATGGCGCTTCTTCTTCTCCAGGCTGACGCCGCCAAGGGTAACGCCGTGGTAAATCGTCACGTCGTCGCCGATTTCGGCGGTCTCGCCGATCACCACCCCCATGCCGTGGTCGATGAAAAGCCGGCGACCGATGGTCGCTCCGGGGTGAATCTCGATCCCGGTGAAAAACCGTCCCAGGTGCGAGAGAAACCGCCCCAGGAAGAAGAACTCGTGCCGCCAGTACCAGTGGGAAAGCCGGTGGAACCAGATGGCGTGGAGCCCGGGATAGCAGAAGAAGACCTCCAGCGCGCTCCGTGCCGCGGGGTCCCGTTCCTGAACCGATTGGATATCCTCCCGCAGTCGTGCAAACATTGATCATCCTTCCCGGGGGAGTCCCCCCTGCACGGGATTGGCACCTGAAACCAGAGTCGACCGGCCAGCACGCGACCTCACCGGTACTAATTGTGAGGTATCATACCCTACAATTTCTGTCAACTATAGTTTCCGCTACTCCAACTCCCACTCCCCCCGCTCCCAGCGCTCAAGGGCAACGCTTGCGCGAAAGCCGAGCAATCCCGTCTCTTCGGCCAGGCGCCGGAGGACCGGGATGCAGCGTTGCGGATAGTGGCGAAGCGAGTACACCGCCGCCATGCCAGCAACCGCTCCCACGCCTCGCTCGGCCATGAGCACGAGCTCCTCCCGTCCCTGTTCCCCGTACCGGACGATCTCGGCATACAGCCGGTTGAGCACGACAGCGTGATGCTGTGCGCCCATCTCGTCCATCGCCTCCACCGCCGCGGCGTGAAGTGCAGCCGCGGCAGCAAAACGGCGCAGGAGCCGTGCCAGTCGCTCTTCGGCCATCGTTCCCCCAAAAACGAAGGGGCCCGGCCTAAACGGCCAAGCCCCTCGTGTTCCTGCTGGTGCCGGAGCCGGACTCGAACCCCTAGCACAACCCACCGTTATAATAGCAGTATCTACTGTATAACCTAACAGGATACCTCCAAAAATGCCGCCAAACTATCAACGCTACCCTCATTCGAGTCTTCGATATGATACAAAACCCCCCTGCCTTTTGCCATCATATTTGTGATGCATCTCGCCGACGAGCCGCTCGTCACCGATACTACAAGGCCACTCCGATGTGACAACGGCCTCACCTCATCACACTGCACCGGTGCTTTTTTTCTGAAAACGAAGAGGAGAAAGCTCGTGAAAGCGAAAGACATCCAGGCGGCGAAGCTGAAAATGGTACAGGACGCCATAGAGCAGGTGCGGAGGATGGGGGACGATCCGCCCAATAGCAAGAAGCCGGAGAGGAAGCCGAAACGGACGGATGGCCGCGAGGGCGAAGAGTTGCGCTGGAAGGACTGTCCGTATTGCCCCCAGCCTAAATAATATTATTGTTCATTAAGACGTTGCCCTGTATTTCTTCAATGTCATTGATCACGCATTCTCTTGCGCGAGGTGTAAGCTATGGACAAAATCACCGAAACAAACGAATGTGACTCTCACGAAAATTCAGACTTGCCACGATTCCCGGTCCCTTCTGGTAGATTAATTGGCTGCCCAACGATCCATTCCGCTGCTTTTTTTCGTTCAAGGTCTGTGAGAATTTCTCCTGCAATAAGTTTTCGAGCGACTATCCATCTCTGCCATTCTTCGGCCGTTCCCAGTGATTGATTCATTCTTGCGCTCTCCCATAAACGCTCCCAGTGCATTGCCGGGGAAGCTGGTCCAGGATAACCAGCTTGTCGGCCACGGTGATCAGCCGTGACCTATCCCCGGAAAGTGGTATCTACAGAAATACTCGATAATCGACGTTCAGGGCCTTTGCCAGCTTCTTGGCTGCTTCCTTTCCGATGGGCCTCTTGCCGTTCTCCATCTCGGAGATGTGCCGCTGGGGAATGCCGGTCATCTCTGCAAGCTGCCGTTGGGTAAGCTCCTCCTTGCCACGGGCACCACGCAGACTGACGGCAGGCTTCGACTCGCCGGGGAAATGACCGGTAAAGAAATCCCCCAGGGAGACTGAACCCTCTTCGTCCGTCGCCTCGATGCTGTCCACATACCGGCGAATCCGCTCCACGTTCTGGGGGTGGACCCTCAGACGCAACGTCACCATGTCGTCAGTAGGGTGCTTTTTCGTGAGTCCCTGCATAAGTCACCTCGATAAGTCTGATTTCCTTGTCGCGTTCTTCCCATACCGCAACGTAAGTTGGTTTACCCTTTTTCAGGTGGCAATGATGCCGACCATCCCTCAGCTTGCCATAGTTCGGCCAGTTGCCGCGAACGGGGCCGGAAAGCCTGATCTCCTCCATGAGAAGAAAGAGCCGGTCGATAATGCTTCTCGGCAACTTTCGCGCCTGCTTATCAACCTTGCCCGTGATCCTGACAATCCATTCCATAAGTCACCTTATACTATTTTTTAGTATCGTGTCAACATAGGAGGCGCAATAGTAAAAAGGCGGGGAAAAACCGCGCCAATGCTTCCATCGAAAGGATTCCACGCAATGCTACGCTTCGCCTTGTCCTGTCTTCCCCCTCAACGGTATCACCTTCGCTCCCGCCTTCAGCCCGTCCAGATAATCGGCCCATAGCTGCATCATCTTCCGGCGCTCGGCAAGGTGCGCCGTCCGGTTGTAGGCGCGCCCGTTTGGATCTTTGACCGCGTGTGCAAGCTGGTGTTCGATGAAGTCAGGTCGGACCTGCAATACCTCGTCAAGAAGCGTTCTCGCAATGGCCCTAAAACCATGACCTACGATCTCGGACTTCTCGAAACCCATACGTCGGAGCGCCGCGTTGACGGCATTTTCACTCATGGGCCGGAGGGGAGAACGGTGGCCGGGGAATACATAGCGCCCTCGGCCGGTCAAAGCATGAAGCTCTCGGAGGATTTCAACGGCCTGAGTTGACAGGGGCACAAGGTGAGCGTCCTTCATCTTCATCCGCACTCCGGGTACGTTCCATTCTGCCGCGTCAAGATCGATCTCTGACCATTCCGCTTTCCGCAGTTCCCCAGGACGAACAAAGGTCAGTGGGGCAAGTCGCAAGGCGCACTTGACGACAAAAGAACCTTGATACTCGTCTATGGCACGCAGAAGAGGTGCAACCTGTTTCGGGTCAGTGGGTGCCGGCATGTGTTTGTACTTCGTCGGAGGCAACGCGCCCCGCAGGTCTGCAACCGGGTCACGTTCGGCTCGGCCAGTGGCGACGGCATACCGGAACACCTGACCGCATGCAATCTTCAACCGGTGTGCTGTTTCAAGGGTCCGTGCCTCAACCCGGCGCAATACGGTCAACATCTCAGGGGCCTTGATCTCGGCAATCGGTCGCGACCCGATGAAGGGGAAGACGTCAAGCTCAAGACGCCTCATGATTCGTTCGGCGTGGTTCACGGACCATTGAGACTTGAACCGTTTGTGCCACTCCCGCGTTACTGCCTCGAAGGTATTTGCCGTCTCGGCCAAGATTGCGGCCTTCTGAGCCTTCTTTGCCTCGCACGGGTCATTACCATTGGCGAGCTGCTTCTTGGCATCCTCGCGGCGCTGCCTTGCGTCAGAGATAGTGACAGCTGGATACGCTCCAAAGGCCGCCGTCTTCCGCTTGCCGTTGAAACGGTAGTCACACCGCCAGAGCTTACCTCCGGAGGGGGTCACCAGAAGATACAGCCCCCCGCCATCAGCAAGCTTGTATTCCCCTTCCCTCGGCTTCGCGTTCCTTACCTGAAGCTCGGTCAACGGCTGAATCCGCTTTGGCATTGGACCTACCCCCTTTTGACGGTATCCACTTCCAACATTTGACGGTATACCCTCAAAGATACCGTCATAATTTCTGGATTTAAGTATACCGCTATGGACACTACCGGACAACAGAAAAAGAAAAAGCCCCGATTTCTCGGGGCTTCTCGTACTGACTTACACTACCTTGAACCGCCATTTGGTGCCCGGAGCCGGGATCGAACCGGCACAGCACTAAGTGCCGAGGGATTTTAAGTCCCTTGCGTCTACCAGTTCCGCCATCCGGGCGGGATCAATCTGGTCAGCCCAGGTCGTTCACCCGCTCCCTGAGCTCCTTGCCGGTCTTGAAGAAGGGGGTCTTCTTGGCAGGGATCTTCACGATGGCGCCGCTCTTGGGGTTACGGGCCTCACGGGCGCCCCGCTCACGGACGGTAAAGCTGCCGAAACCGCGAATCTCGACCTTCTCCCCCTTCCGGAGGGCGTCGCTGATGCTGTCGAACACGAGATTTACGATCGTCTCCGAATCCTTGCGGGTCAGCCAGGTATTGAGTTCCGCCAACTGCTCGACCAGTTCACTTTTAGTCATTACTGCACTCCTTGATGCGATGTTAAGTGAGGCCCGCTCGCGAGGATGCGGCACGGGCCAGTCTGCCGCATGTCCCGAAGTTCGTGGATCAATCGTTGTCGCCGCTCTTCTTGAGCCCTTCCCTGAGCAGTTCGCCAAGGTTGGAGGTAGCCTCGCCCCGGTCCTGCATGTAGGACTCGATCTCGGCCTTCTCGGCGGCAGCCTGCAGCGACTTGACAGAAAGGGCAATCTTCTTGTCACTCTCGTCGACGCTCAGGACCACTGCCTCCATCTCGTCCCCCACATTGGCGACATCCTTGGGCGAAGCGACCTTCTCACGGGAAAGCTCGGAAACGTGGATCAGCCCTTCGATTCCCTCCTCGATTTCGAGGAAGACGCCGAAGTCGGTCACGGAGGTAACCTTTCCCCTCACACGGGTGCCGGCACGGTACTTGACCGGGATCTCGCTCCAGGGATCGGGGGTGAGCTGCTTGATCCCGAGGGAAAGCCGCTCGTTTTCGACGTCGATGTTCAGGACCACGGCCTGGACGGTTTGCCCCTTGGTGAAGATCTCGCCCGGGTGCTTCACACGCTTGGTCCAAGAGATGTCGGAGACGTGGACGAGACCGTCGATCCCCTCCTCGACGCCGATGAACACCCCGAAGTCGGTGATGCTCTTGATCTGTCCCTCAAGCTTGGTCCCGACCGGATATTTGTCCTCCAGCTGCGTCCAGGGATTGACCTGAATCTGCTTGAGGCCTAGGGAAATCCTGCGATTCGCCATGTCGACGCCGAGAACGACGGTCGCCACTTCGTCTCCTACCGAGAGGATCTCGGAGGGGTGACGGAGCCTGCGGGTCCAGGACATCTCGGAGACGTGGACGAGCCCTTCGACCCCTTCTTCGAGGGCAATGAACGCGCCGTAGTCGGCGAGGCTCACCACCTTGCCGCACACCCGGTCACCGGCCCGGTACTTGTCGCTGACCGAAAGCCAGGGGTCCGGAGCGATCTGCTTCAGGCCGAGGGAAATCTTGCCTTTTTCCTGGTCGTACTTGAGGACCTTGACGCTGATCTTGTCGCCCGGCTTGAGCATCTCGGACGGATGGCCGAGCCGCCCCCACGACATGTCGGTTACATGAAGGAGACCGTCTACGCCGCCGATATCGACAAAGGCGCCGTAGTCGGTGATGTTCTTCACAACACCTTCGCGCACCTGCCCTTCCGCCAGCGTCGCCAGCGTCTCCTTGCGGGAGCTTTCCCGCTCCTCCTCCATGAGGACCCGGCGCGACAGGACGATATTACCGCGCTTCTTGTTGAGCTTGAGGACCTTGAACCGGCCGGTGACGCCGATGTACCGGTCGAGGTTCCCCCCCGGCCGGATGTCGACCTGGGATGCCGGCAGGAACGCCTGAAGGCCGATGTCGACCGTGAGGCCCCCTTTCACCTTGCCGGTGATCGTCCCCTCGACGATTCCCCCCTCGCCGCCGGCTGCCTCGATGGCATCCCAGGCGGCAAGCCGGTCGGCCTTCTTTTTGGAGAGAACTGCATACCCCTTCTGATTCTCTTTCCGGTCGAAGACAACGCGCACCTCGTCGCCAACCTTGACGGTCAGGTTTCCTTCCTCGTCATAGAACTCGTCGATGGGGATGCACCCTTCCGACTTGTAGCCGATATCCACCAGGACCAGTTCCTGGGTAATGTGTACCACGGTTCCCTTGACGAGCTCACCCACTTGGTGGTGGCGGAGACTGTCCTGGAAGAGTTCTTCGAACTCCCCCCCTCCCTGCTCCATCTCGTCGTCCGCATCGGCGAATCGCTTGATCGTCATGGCGGTACGGTTGTTCATCCCCTTGTCGTCACTCATTACTGCTGGCCTCCCTGAAGCTCGTGAATTAGGATATGCAAACATAGCACATATCTATCGGAAAACTCAATCTTTTTTCTCGGCATCGAGCACCGCGATCCGGTCGATCACCTCGTCGATGAGCCACTTCGGCGTTGAAGCGCCGGCGGTCACCCCCACCCGGTTGACCCCGGCGAACCATGCAGGGTCCAGCTCCTGGGCGGTCTCGATCTGATGGGTCCGGGGCTGCAACTCCACGCAGACCTCCGCGAGCCGCTTGGTGTTGGCGCTGTTGTACCCCCCAATGACGACCATGCAGTCGACTTCCCGGGCAAGGGACTTGGCCTCCTCCTGCCGGACGGCGGTGGCGTCGCAGATGGTGTTGAAGACCCGGATCTCGCCCCCTTTCTTCAGGCATTCGAGGACCACATGCTTGAGGTTCTCGATGGATTGGGTGGTCTGGGCGACGATACCGACCTTCTTCATCTTCGGCAGCCGGGCCGCCTCTTCCCATGAACCGACCACGAAGACCTTCCCTTCGGCGTAGGAGACGATCCCCTGGACCTCCGGATGATCGGCGTCACCCACAACCACCACGTCGTATCCGGCCAGGGAGAGACTCTTCACGTGTTCCTGCGCCTTCTTGACAAAGGGACAGGTGGCGTCGACGATTTCCAGCTCCTTGCGGGTCGCCTCTTCGAGCTCATCGGACGTCACGCCGTGGGAACGGATGATGATGGTCCCGTCGTCGAGGTTATCGAGGGTCTTAAGCACCTTGACCCCCATCTCCTCCAGCTTCTGAACCACCTGCGGCGAATGGATGATCGGACCGAGGGTGTAGGTTGCCCCCCCCTTGTCGGCGGCTTCAAACGCCATCTGGGTGGCCCGTTTCACGCCGAAACAGAAGCCGGCGCGTTTGGCAAGCACTATTTCCATCTGCGGTGACACTCCCGGTGCGAAGAATTCGAACTAAACTCCATCACTGCCGCGCCATGGCAAGCAGGCGCTCCTTCTCCCGCACGATCGTTTCCATCCGATCGAGCACCTCGTCAATGGAAAGACCCGTGGAATCGACATCAACAGCATCGGCCGCCCGGCGAAGCGGCGCGTGCTCACGCCCCGAGTCCTGCTCGTCGCGTCGGGCCACGGCGGCAATGGTCTCCGCCAGCGTGAGCTGCTCCCCCCTGGCGGCAAGCTCCAGCCAGCGGCGCCGGCCCCGTTCCTCCACCGAGGCGGTGAGGAAGAACTTCACATCGGCGTCGGGAAAGACCACCGTCCCGATGTCCCGCCCTTCGAGGATCACGCCGCCGGCACGCCCCATCCGGCGCTGGACCTCCAGCAGGAAGTCGCGCACGACCTTGCGGGCCGAGATGGTGGAGGTGAGGAGGCTGATCTCGGGCGTCCGGATGGCGTCGGTCACATCCTCGCCGTTGGCCATCACACGACAGCAACCGTTCGTTCGCGCAAAGGCGATCTCCAGGGAGGCGCAGAGCCGGGCAAGCCCCTCGTCGTCGCTGCCGTCGACACCGGCCCGCAGTGCCGTAAGGGCCACGGCGCGAAACATCGCCCCGGTGTCGATGTGGACGTACCCGAGGCGGTCTGCGAGCGCCTTGGTGATGGTGCTTTTTCCCGCACCGGAAGGGCCGTCGACGGCAATGATGAGGCCGGCCTTCTCTCCCCCACCCTTCATCATTCCGCGCAAATCCTTTCGAGGAGCGGGATGAAGGAAGGGAACGACGTGCCGATGCACTCCACATCGTTGACGGTGACCCCCCCTACGGCCACCAGGCCGGCAACGAGCATCGACATGGCGATACGGTGGTCGCCGAAACTCTCGACGGTACAGCCGTCGAGCCGCTCCCGACCCTCGATCACCATCCCGTCGGCGGTCTCGGTGACGGTCACCCCCGCAGCTCGAAGGTTCGTGGCCGTGGCGGCGATCCGGTCAGTCTCCTTCACCCGGAGCTCCCGGGCCTCGCGGATCACGGTCCGCCCTTCGGCCAGGGCGGCGGCAACGCAGATGACCGGGA
This sequence comes from Geobacter sp., assembly GCF_027327745.1. Lineage (GTDB taxonomy): Bacteria > Desulfobacterota > Desulfuromonadia > Geobacterales > Geobacteraceae > Geobacter. The sequence goes on along the minus strand of NZ_DAHVYG010000002.1, from coordinate 92,006 downwards.
ACTCGTCGATGGCGCGGGGGACCACGTCACCGGCGATCTCGATCCCCTTCAGCCGCGATGAACGGACCAGGAGATCGGCAACCGGCTCGCCGGAGACCTCCCGCCGGTCGATGAGTTCAATGGCCCCCCCCATGGCGGTCAGGATGTCGAGAATGCCGGTCCTGGTCGGGTTGACCCCTACCCCGCGGATGAGGAGCTCGGCACCGGGAACGATGAGCCCCGCCACCAGGAAGAAGGCGGCGGACGAGATATCGCCCGGCACCACGATCTCCCGCCCCTCCAGCTCACGCCCCCCCCGCACCACGACGCCGGCGGGGGAGGTCTCGATATCGGCCCCGAAGTGACGGAACATCCGCTCGGAGTGGTCCCGGGAAAGATGGGGTTCCGTGATGCGGGTCTCCCCCGTGGTGTAGAGGCCGGCCAGCATCAGGGCCGATTTGACCTGGGCGCTCGACACCGGCGAGTCGTAGGAGATGCCCGACAGGTCGCGTCCGACGATGGTCAGCGGGGCCTTTTCCCCTCCCTCGCGGCCGAAGATCGCCGCCCCCATCCGCGCCAGGGGCTCGACCACCCGCCGCATGGGGCGGCGGCGGAGATAGCAGTCACCGGTCAGGACGGTGTAAAAACGTTGGGGGGCCAAAAGCCCCGTCAGGAGGCGGATGGAGGTGCCGGAGTTGCCGCAGTCGATGACGTCAAAGGGCTCGGCGAGGCCGTGGAGCCCCTTCCCTTCGATCCGCAGCAGTTCGCCGTCGTCGTCGATCGTCACCCCCATGGCGCGGAAGGCATTCAGGGTGGCGATATTGTCCTCGCCGCGGAGAAATCCCCGCACCGTAGTCACCCCCCGGGCAATGGAGCCGAGCATGATGGAACGGTGGGAGATCGACTTGTCGCCCGGCACGGCGAGCTCGCCCCGGATTCCGGTTACGGGCCGCGTGGAATAGCTCTGTACGCTTGTCTCGGTCATGGCGCAAACTCGCTCAGTGGGTAGTTACAGAATTGCGTCCCTGCTCTCCTTCGATTCGCGGAAAAAGCGCTCCAGACCATCGGCATCACCGGCGGCGACCAGGGCCCGGAGCGTAGCGAAGTACGCCGCAAAGTGATCCATCATTTCGAGCACCCCCTCACGGTTCATGAGGGCGATATCGCGCCACATGGCGGGATCGGAGGAGGCGATGCGGGTAAAATCGCGAAACCCGCCGGCCGAATACTGGAGAACTCCCTCCCCCAGCCGGTCGTATCCCTCCACCGCGCTCACCAGGGCATAGGCAACCATGTGCGGCAGGTGGGAAATGGCGGCAACCAGGCGGTCGTGCTTCTCCACATCCATCAGCACCACCTCGGAACCAACCGTCTCCCAGATCCGGACGACCGTTTCAAGGGCCGCGGCGTCGGTGCGGGAAGTGGGGGTGACGATGCAGCGTTTCCCTTCATACAGGGTGGCAAAGGAGGCCTCCACCCCGGAATGCTCGGTGCCGGCGATGGGGTGCCCCCCCACGAAATGGGTTCCCGGCGGCATCAGCGCTTCGCAGGCGGCGACGATCCCTCCCTTGACGCTCCCGCCGTCGGTCACGATGGCCCCCGGAGCGAGATGGGGCACGAGATCCCGGACCACCGAGGGGATGGCGCAGACCGGCACGGAGACAAACACCAGATCGGCCCCGCCGACCCCGTCGGCAAGGCTTTCGGCGCAGCGGTCGATGACCCCGAACTGCTTCGCCCGCAGCAGGTTCTCCCGGTCGAGGTCGACGCCGACGACTTCTCCCACCGCCCCCGCACGCCGTAGGGCGCGGACCAGCGAGCCGCCGATAAGGCCGACTCCCACCACCGTCAACCGGTTGATGAAGATTGCCGCCATGGTCATTTCGCCCGGGGGTAAGACCCGAGGACCTTGACGAACTGACAGTACCCCTTCAGCTCCCGGACCGCATCGGCGACCACCGGATCGGTAATGTGCCCCGCAAGGTCGAGGAAGAAGATGTACTCCCAAGCCTTTTTCTTGAGGGGGCGCGATTCGATCTTGGAAAGGCTCACGCCGCGCTTCGCGAAGGGCTCCAGCATCCGGTAGAGGATCCCCGGCTCGTCCTTGACCGAGAACATGAGGGAAGTCTTGTCGTCTCCCCCCTTCTCCGCCATCTTCTTCCCGATGACGAGGAAGCGGGTGAAATTGTTGACCTGATCCTCGATCCGCTCCCGCACCACCTTGAGGTCGTACAGGGAGGCGGCGAGCTCGCTGGCGATGGCGGCGGACGTGTAATCTTCGGAGACGATCTGGGCCGCCACGGCCGTGGAGGCCACATCGACCACCGGAACGTTGGGAAGGTTTTCCGCCAGCCAGTTGCGGCACTGGGCAATGGGCTGGGGATGGGAATAGACCTTCCGGATGTCCTCCAGACGACCGGTGCGGGACAGGAGATAATGATGGATCTCCAGCAGCACCTCTGCGTTGATCTTCAGCTCACTCTCCATGAACATGTCGAGAGTGTGGGAGACCATCCCCTCGGTGGAGTTCTCCACCGGCACCACCCCGTAAAGCGCCCGCCCCTTCTCGACCTCCTCAAAGACCGCGGGAATCGACTTCTGGGGGATGAGCTCGGCGGAAAGGCCGAAATGCTGCATTGTCGCAAGATGGGTGAAAGTCGCCTTCGGACCGAAGAAGGCAACTTTCATCGGCGCTTCGAGCGCAAGGGATGCTGAAATAATCTCCCGGAAGACGCTTCGGATCGCCTCGTTCGGGAAGGGACCGGAATTTGCGGCCGTGAGCCGCTCGTAGATCTCCCGTTCGCGGCTCGGAACGTGAAAATCTCTGTTCTCCCCCGCCTTGACCGTGCCGACTTCGAGGGCAAGCCTGGCCCGGCGATTAAGGAGTTCGAGAATATTGTCGTCGATGGCGTCGATCTCGCGCCTGAGCTCTTCGAGTGTCTTCATGGTGTCGGTTAGGGACCGTCCGGTGGGGAGTTAGCGGGCAAGCCGTGGAGGGGGTACTTTATAGCAAAGGGGTCTAAAATGCAAACAATTTTTGGTATACGGCGTCATCCGCCGGTACCGGTTTCGGGGAGAGGAGGCGGCATCACTTGAGGCAGACCTTGCGGACCTCCTGGAGATCGGTAAGCCCCTGAAACACCTTGAGAATGCCATCCTGCTTAAGCGTTGTCATCCCGTCGGCCATGGACTGGCGGCGGATCAACTCGGTATCGGAACGTTTCTTGATCAGCCCCTTGAGGGGATCGGAGCATTCCAGCACTTCATGAATCCCCAGACGTCCCCGGTATCCGCTCTGTCCGCAGGCGGGACAACCGACGGGGCGTGCAAGCACCAGTTCATTCCCCACGAGCCCCGTTGCGGCAAAATCATCCTCACCGTACTCCGCAATGATCTCGGCAAGTTCTTCCCTGCCGGGGCGGTAGATCTCCCGGCACTCCTCGCAAAGGCGCCGCGCAAGGCGCTGGGACATGATGCAGAGCAGCGAGTCGGAAAAGCTGAAGGGGTCGAGACCGATCTCCAGGAGACGGGTGACGGTCTCGGGAGCCGAATTGGTGTGGAGGGTGGAGAGGACGAGGTGTCCCGTCAGGGATGCCTCGATGGCGATGGAAGCGGTCTCCTCGTCGCGCATTTCGCCCACCATGATGACGTCGGGGTCGAGGCGAAGGAACGAGCGGAGCGCCGCGGCAAAGGTGAGGCCGATCCGCGGATTCACCTGCACCTGCCGCAGCCCCTTCTGGGTAATCTCCACTGGGTCCTCTGCGGTCCAGATCTTCACCTCCGGCCGGTTGATCTTTGCAATGGCCGCATGGAGGGTGGTGGTCTTGCCGCTCCCCGTGGGACCCACCACCAGGACGAGTCCGTAGGGCTTCCTGATCGACTCCTCGAAGACGCGCTGATTGCGCGCCGTCAGTCCGAGCTTGTCGAAGGAGTAGCCCTCCCCCGTGTTGATGAGCCGGATCACCACATCCTCGAGCCCGCCGGCGGTCGGCATGGTGGCGATGCGCAGCTCCATGTCCAGCGGCCCGAACTTCTTGAAATTGATCTTGCCGTCCTGGGGCTTGCGCTTCTCCGCAATGTCGAGATCGGCCATGATCTTGAGGCGCGACGGTATGGCGTACTTGTATTTGTAGGGGATGCGCTGATACACCTTGCAGCGGCCGTCGACCCGCATCCGAACGATCACGTCGTTTTTGCCGGGGTACGGCTCGATGTGGATATCGGAGGCCCGTGACTGGTGGGCATCGAAGATGACCTTGTTCACCAGCTTCACGATGATGCTGTCGCGCTCCGAAACCTTGCGGACCTCATCATCGATGTCCGGCTCGTCTTCGACGACCCCGCTCAGGATATCGGTGATGCTGCCGGGAGAAATTTCCAGGTCAGCCTCATCGAAACCGTGGGGCTGTGCGGAACCGACGGCGGTCTTATAGAGCCGCTGCTGGGCCTGCGCAATTTCGCTCTCCGCCGCAATGACCGGAATGATACGGCAACGGATGCTCTGCTCGAGCTCTTTCAGCTCATGGAGCTTGAGCGGATAGGCCATGGCAAGGGTGATGGTGTTGCCGATTTTCGAGATGGGGACGATACGCTGTTTTTGCGCGTAGCTGGCGTTGATGGCGCGGGCGAGTTCCGGCTCGATCTCAAGGGTGTTGATATGAACGAACGAGAGGTCGTACTGGGTGGCTACCGCCTTGGCGAGGGGCTCCTCTTCCACGAAGCGGAGCTTGCGGAGCACCCGCTCAAGCGTGGTGCCGTCGCGCTTTGCCGTTGCCCGGGCCTGGGAGAGGCGCTCCTCGTCGATGAGGCGCTCCTTCAGGAGGATATCGCCGAGCCTCTGGCGCTTGCCGCTCTGTTCAAGGATGTAGGAAAGCTCGCTCTCCGAGAGGTAGCCGAGCTTGCAGAGCAACTGGCCCACCGGCTGATCGGGAAAGACCTTCTGGAGTTCCAGTGCTTCACGAAGCTGCTCTTCGGTTATCAGCCGGTTTTCGAGAAGAATTTCTCCGACCTTTTTCTGGGACATGCAGCCGTTGCCTCCTCACGTCTCAGCTCTGGCGCCCCCCTTTGCCGGACGAGCGAAGCACCGGATCAGTGGGCGATAATGGTGTAGCCGTTGGCGTCGAGCAGATCCCTGAAAAGCGGATCGATCTCGGTATTGGTGAGAAACGCCTGTTCCCCTGTGGCACTGCGCAGCCTGAACCCGGACATCTGGACGCCATAGGAGGCATCCCGCCCCGACAGCAGATCGTGCCGCGCAAAAACTCCCGGTATCCGCATCCGGGCAAAGAGTTTTTCGGAAACCTTGCGGAAATCATCCTTGGGGTCAAGGACGACGACCCGGTACCCGCGGGTCTCCAGAAGCCGGGTGAGCGTATAGGTAACAGGGTCACCGTCAAAATAACTCACCACGAACCGGCTCCCTCCCTCCTCGAAATAGCGGTCAGCCCTGACGTTGAGCCTCAGACCACCGTCGGCGACGCCATACAGCTCGACGTTATGATTGCTTTCAAACGGGATGTTGAGGGTCTGCAGGACGCCGTCGACGATCCCCCGGGGGTCACGGGCGGTGATCTGGTAAAGGTTCTGCAGATGTCGACCGACGCGGTCGTCGCGCCCCGACAGAGGCTCAAGGACCCGGAATCCCTCGCGACCCAGGAACTGGACCAGGGAGGGGGGCATGGGGGGCCGGTTCTCTCCGACGTTCATCAGCACAACGTCCTGGTGCAGGAGGCTGTCGGGCGACTTTTCAATCTTGAAGTCGGCATTGATCGTCAGCTTGGGGTCGGTTCCGAATTCGAGGGCAACGTTTTCCTCCACGGAATAAAAGCGGGCTCCCGCCAGCAGCGATGCCATGAAACGCTTGCGGTTGCGGGGGGACTCGGAAACGATTCGAAGCGACGGGTCCTTCTGCTCGATGATTGCCCGGACGAGGGGCGGAATTTTCCCGCCGGCGTCAACGAGCACCCGCCCACCGTCAGCGGCAACAAAGGTGGGGAAGCTTTCGGGATCGAGAGAGAGCGAAAAATTCTTGTCCTCGATGGTGATCGGCTGTGTCGCCTCCCCGCGGGAGGGGACTAGCCCGTCCCACAACCGGCGGGCTGATTCAACCCCGTCGGGTTCGGCCGGGGCGGCGACACTCATCATGCAGAGGGAGTGGCCGGCGGCTGGAGCTCCCCCCTCCCCGGACAAGGCAGTTGTGGCCGCAGGCCGTTCGATCCGCCCGGGAAGTTCGGCACCTTCGCTCCGCGCCCCTCCTCCGCCTGCGCCTGTTCCCCGCACCAGCGGAATCCGGAGGATCTGCCCCACCCGAAGCCGCCGGATATCGGAAATGTCGTTGAGCCTTTTCACTTCGGGGATCAGAGCTTCCGCCTCATCGTTGGAGAGGCCGTAGTCGCGCATGAGGATCTTGAAGATATGGTCTCCGGGGCGGATGGTGTACTCGGAAACGCCGGCCTTTGCCCTGGCTTCCTTCTTGTGAGCTCTCTTCACCCCCTTGTCCTGGCGCGGAGCATCCCTCCTGCCGTCGAGGAGACGCGGGTCGAGCTCGAAACGGGGATCAATGGCGCGGGCGCGTTCCGAAGCCACGGCAAGCGTGAGGGCTGCAAACGCCAGGACGGCGGAGAGCCGGGCAGACAGTGATCTCATTTATACTCCCGTCGAATTATTACTCGAAATGAATGACGCATGATAACAATTTATTACCCGCTGTCAACGCGCCATACGCCCGGATGGACGGTCCTCCCCCCCTTCAGGGGAGAGAGATGACGACTCCACGGACGGGGCCACGATTCTGGCGGTAGACGACGAATTCGCCATTGCCGGCGGTTCGGCCCCTCTCTACCACTAACTTCCCCTTTGCGGAACGGGTCAGCACCGTACGGGACGAAGCTCCGGTGAGTTCCTTGAAGACCCCATCGAGGAAGGAGGGGGGAAGCGAACCCCCGCCCCGGGTAACGAGCTGAACGGCCCGCAGGGTCCCGTTCTCGCTAAAGAGCCGGAATTCCATCGTCTTCCCCACGTACCGTTCCCAGCCGGGATTGCTCCTGGCGTAGGATGCGTCGCGACGCGCCGGCGGAATGAAGGAAGGAAGCCGCTGCAGTGCCGCTTGACGCGGAGTGGAGGGAGGAACATGGGGCGCAGGTGCAGGTACTGCTGCGGGGGGAGCGGGGAGTGTTACCGCCGGTTTTCCCTCTTTAACGGTCGGCGGGCTCCCTCTGAAGAGAATCGCCCAGGTGCAGATGGCCGCAACGATCATTACCCCCACAACCGACCAGAGGAGCGCCCGGCTTCCGGCGCGCACCGGTTCGGCTTCGACGCGTCCGGACGAAACGGACATCGCCGGCGGCTCGTCGGCGGCGTCTGCATTGAAATCGGCAACCGTCGTCACCCGGCGCGGTTCAGTCGGTGGAGGAGACGAAAGGGAGTGCCGGAGAGGAGAAACTGGCGGCTGCGACTCTTCCTCCGCAGGTAAGGGCGGAAAAGAGAGCGGGGTCTCGGCCGCGACGGGCGGCTCTTGCCCGGGACCGGGGATTTCCCAGTCGGAAAACTCGAATTCCCGTTCCGATTCCGGCGGATGGAACTGCTGCTCCCCGGCGATAGGGGGCGTCTCATCAGGAGGGAGAGGTTCAGGGAAGGATGGGCTAGCAGCGCCGGCAACCGGGGGTTCCAGCCAGAGTTCGGCGCCGAGGGCCGTCACCTGGCTACGAAACGCGGCGCGAAGTTCCTCCTCCGGCAGGGAGAGGTCGATCGTATCGTCGAACCACTTCTTTCCCCCCTGGAGCTTGAGGGGGGAAGAATGGGAGAGCACGATCCGGGGCGAATCACCCCTCAGCAGGGTCTTGATGTGGCGGGCGACCGTCTCGCCGGAAATGCCCGAGATCTCGCTTTGAATGAATACGACAGCCGGCCGGTTGTCGAAAACCTCCCTGAGCCCCTGGTCGAAATCGGGGGCAAGCCTGATCTTCGCCAGGCAGTACGTCTGCAGAGCCACTACAAGTTCGGCCGCACGCATGTCATCGGAAATAAAAAGCAATGTATTCATACTCCGTCCCTGGATTCCCGATACTCACATGGGTCAGTTTTAATTGTCAACATCTTTCCTCTCTCTCACACACACGATCTCCTCCCGTGAGGCTGCAAATACGGGGCCGGCCCCGTCGTCCTGAGCCGCCGCCATATCCCGCCATTGATCTCATGAACCGCCGGGTGGCGGCCGCAGGAATTGACTATTGGCAGACGTTGACCGTTCGGGAGAAGAGCTCGCGCCGCTCGGCCGACAGCGCCCGGACCTCCACGAGGCAACGGAGATCGGTCTTCCTGCCGACGAGGACTCCCCCTTTGCTGGCGACAATCGCCTGCCCCGATGCTGCGGCAGCGGCTTCGCGCGCCACCTGGAGCACCCCCTGCTCCAGGTCGCCAGACGGGGCGAGATAGCGCGGCTCACCGACCTCTACGATCCACCCCGCGCGCAGTACGAGGTCGAACGCCTCCAGCGGCGCGTTTTCTTCCTGGCTCGTCGGCCGGGTCAGGGTCACGTGGGCCGTGGCGCCATCGGAGCCGGCAAAATGGGCCGTCCAGCCGTCGCGGACGAGCTCGCTGCGGGTCTCGGCCGACTCAAGGGCGAGCCGTTCGGCGGCGTTGCGCGGCAGATGCCGCTCCGTCTCCTCTCCCGTCCCCTGGCGCTCCGCCCCCCGGGGACCGGCGCAGGAAACAATCAATGGCAACAGTAGCGCAAAAACGAAACGTCGCAATCCCATGCCCCCTCCTCGACCTGCAGCTCTCAGCCCGCCCTTTCCTATCCATATCGGCACCGGGTGAGTCCGGCTTGAGACCCCTCCCCGCGTCTTGCGGTCACAGTCCCGGCCGTTCCGCGAGCAAGGCCGTGAAATCACGGAGCGCCTCCCAATACCGCTCCCCGGCAACCGCGCGCAGATCCCAGTGGCCTCCCCCCGCGATCGGGACGAACCGCTTCGGCCCGGGGGCGGAGTCGTACAGGCGCCTGCCATGGGAAAGAGGGATGATGCGGTCGAGGGTTCCGTGAATAACGAGAAGCGGAGCCGTAAGGCGTCCCATCTTGCCGATGTTGGGATACCTGTCGAACGGCAGCAGCGGGATCCGGGTCACGGCACGGAAGGCGGAGGTGAAGCCGCTTTCGACGATGAGCCCTCCGACGGGACGCCGCACTGCCAGGTCGATCGAGGGACCGCACCCAACCGAATAGCCATGGATAACGATCCGGTCGGAAGGTATTCCGAGAGTGCCCCGCAGATAGGCATATGCGGCCTCGATGTCAGAGTAGGTCCCCGCCTCGGTCGGCCGTCCGCCGCTCGTCCCGTAGCCGCGGTAGTCATAGGAGAAAACGGCGTAACCGTGCTCCCGCAGCTCTTGGAGAAACGGCAGCGCGTTTCCGAGGTCCTCCCCGTTGCCATGGCTGTAAAGAATCGTAAAGCGGGCAGAGGGGTTCGGAAGATAGACGGCCGAGAGGGGAACACCGTCACCGGCTACGAGTCTGACGGCACCGGGGAGGGTCCGGTACGACGGGGCGGGGGGCTGAAAGATGAACCGCTCGGCAAAGAGGGCCGCACATACTGCGCTTACGCCGTAAGCGAGGGCGATGGCTTTGAGAAGGCTCAGCAGGATTCCCTCCACCCCCGTCACCCCGTTCACTCTCCGCGCTCCGCCACGGACGCCGCTCACTCTTCATCCGCCTCGCACACCGGGCAGTGATACTGCCCCTCCTCGGGATCAAGCTGAAGCGAGGCGCCGCAAAGTTCGCAGACTTTCTTTTCCGGATCCTGGTACCTGGGGCGAATCGGTTCGCGCATCGGTCTCCTCCGGCACCCCGCATCCTGCGGGGCGAATGGGTTATCGGCGAGAGTGACCTTTATTACACCACTCCATCCCCACTCCGTCAACCCGCGCAACGAAATCGGAGGACAAACCGCCGACCGCCCCCTGCAGCCCCCCTACGCCGGCTTGACCATTATCGGGTAGCACGCCGCGCTCAGAGCCGGATGAGGTCCTCGTGCTCCTCGTCGTGGGGGTTGATGTGGATCATCACATCCCCCACGTTGGGAAACCGCTCGAAGATGAGGCGCTTCACGGTGGTGGCCACGTCGTGGGAGCGCTTGACGGTCATCTCAGGGTCCATGTCGAGCTTGAGGTCGATGATGAGGAACTGCCCCGACCGACGCCCCCTGATCTCGTGGACATGCTCCACCCCGGCCACCCCCTCGGCCAGAGCCGTCACCTCACGGAGCAGCTCCGGTGCAGGCTGGGAGTCCATCAGGTCGTGGACGGCACCCATGAACGTCTCGTAGCCGATGTGGAAGATGAAAAACGCCGTGAGAGCGGCCGCCAGGGGATCCATGAAGCCGGCGCCGAAAAAAGCGGCGGTCACCCCGACGAGGGTGGCGACGGAGGTCAGGGCATCCTTGCGGTGGTCCCTGGCGACGGCAAGGAGCGCCGGGCTTTCGAGTCGGCGCCCCGTCGAGACCGAGAACCGGTAGAGCCACTCCTTTATTCCGATCGTCACCACGGCGGCGGCCACGGCCACAAGGTCGGGGGTCTGGAAGGTGCGGTCGGCGATGGCGTGGACCGCATTGACAAGTATTCCGGTGCCGGTGGCGAAGATCACCAGCGACACGATGACCGCGGCGATGCTCTCCGCCTTGCCGTGACCGTAGGGATGCTTCTCGTCGAACGGCTTGCGGCCGATCCGCAGCGCGACCATGGTCGAGAGGATGGCGATGAAATCGCAGGCGCTCTCCACCCCGTCGGCAAAAACGGCATCCGACCTGCCGTAATGGCCGGCCGCCAGCTTCAGCACCATCAGGACCGCATTCATCCAGAACCCGATGGTCATGATCCGCTCGGCCCGGGCGAACCGCTCTTCCCGTGGCAGCATCGCCATCACTCAGCCTCCCTGACATCCTTGAGGGAGAGCTGCACCGCTCTGCGACCGTTCCATTCGTTCCAGCGGGGGGTGAAGGCGAGATCCACCACGCTCCCCTGCGGGGCTCCCCTTCCCGCCATGTTGAAGCCGATGGCGTCGAACGACCGGCCATCGGCCGTGAGCCGCAGCTTGAGATGATGCTCCTTCAGGACCCTCCGCTCCACCACCGTCGCCCGGCGCAGGATGAACAGGGGTTCGGGGTTCCCGATCCCGAACGGCTCCAGGGTCGAGATCGCCTCCACCAGTTCAGGCATCACCTCTGCGGGAGAGAGCTCCGCATCGGCGAGCAGGACGGGGGTAAGGTCCTCGGGCGAGAGGAGGCCGGCGGCAACCTCCTCGAAGCGGGCGACAAACGCCTCAAGCGTCGCCTCGTCGATCGAAAGTCCCGCCGCCTGACGGTGACCGCCGAACTTCTCCAGGTGCTCGCCGCACGCCGCCAGGGCATCGTAGAGATGAAATCCCGTGATGCTCCGCCCCGACCCCCGGCCGTTGCCGTCCCGCAGGGCAATGAGGATGGTGGGGCGGTGAAAGATATCCACGAGGCGCGAGGCGACGATGCCGATAACCCCGGGGTGCCACGCCTCGGACGCAAGCACGATGCTGCGCCGCCCCCCCATGTCCGGATTCCCCCGCACCAGTCCCAGGGCGTCGGAGAGAATTTCCCGCTCCACGGCCTGACGCTCGGCATTGCTCGCCTCAAGGAGAGCGGCAATCTCCGCAGCCCGCCCGCGATCGTCTTCCAGGAGGAGTTCAACCCCCAGGGACGCATCCTCAAGCCTTCCGGCCGCATTGAGTCGTGGTGCCAGGCGAAATCCCACGGCGCCGCACCCCACCTCCCCCGTCACGCCGGAGACCTCCTTGAGCGCCCGGATCCCCGCACGCCGGGCAGCGGTCAGCTCCCTGAGGCCGTGCTTTACGAAGATCCGGTTCTCTTCCGTGAGCGGCACCACGTCGGCGATGGTCCCGAGGGCGACCAGATCGAGATACTCCCGGAGGTTCGGTTCGGGACGGCCGGCGAAGAACCCGCTCGCCCGCAGGCGTCCCCGCAGGGCGATCATCAGGTTGAAGGCGACCCCCACCCCCGCCAGGGCCTTGAATGGGTAGGGGCATCCGGGCTGGTTCGGGTTGATCACGGCCCTGGCCCGGGGAAGCTCCGGTCCGGGGGTATGGTGATCGGTAACGATCAGCTCGATGCCGAGGGAGGCGCACAGCTGCGCCTCCGCGCACGCGGTGATGCCGCAGTCGACGGTGACGATCACCCGCGACCCCGCTTCGGCGGCGGCACGGATGCCGTCGGCGGAAAGGCCGTAGCCCTCCGTCAGACGGCGGGGAATATGGGAAAAACAGCGCAGGCCGACGCTGCGGAAGAAACTCACCAGCAGGGCGGTGGCGCTCACCCCGTCCACATCGTAATCGCCGTAGACGCAGACCGTCTCGCCCTCCCCGAGAGCCGCAGCGAGGCGGGTAACCGCCTCGTCCATCCCGTTCAGCAGGAACGGATCGCGGATATCGGCCAGGGTCGACGCAAGAAACCTCCGGGCGGCCGCCCCCCCGGACAAACCCCGCCCGGCAAGAAGGCGTGCCACCAGCGGGGAAACTTCCCCCTCGCCGACGATCGACTCCACCGCGGCGGGGTCGATCGTCCGCACGGTCCAGCGTCTCTCGCTAACAGGTTCCATCGGTGGGGCCTCGATTCACGAAATCTCCCAACTCGTCGGCAGCGCCGGTTGGATCTCTTCCGAAACAAAAATCCCCGCCGGAGCGGGGAATTCTTGCCGTCATTTCCTGAAGAGCGGTGCCGACGCGCCCCCCTTCATTTGCTGAAGCCCCTTGGCCTGTTCGATGAGCCCCCGGATCTGCTGGGCATTGGGACTTGTCGGTTCCAGTTCGAGATAGCGGTTCCACGCCTTGATCGCCTTGTCGGGCTGCTTCAGGTCGTCCATGTAGACCACGCCGAGGTTGTAAAGGCTCTGGACATGCTTCGGATCGATCTGCTGCGCCTTCTCGAAGTTGGCCACGGCGCGGTCGAACTGCCCGACCCGCTTGTACATGATCCCCTGGTCGGTGAGGATGTTCGGATTGTTGGGGTCCAGTTCCAGGGCCTTGCCGTAGGCGTTGATCGCCTTCTGGGGCTGGTCGGTGTCGAAATAATCGTTGCCGAGCTGGACCCACGCCTGGAGGTTCCCCGGCTCCCGGGCAACGATCTTTTCGGCCTCGGCGATGCGCTGCTGATAGTCGATGGGGGCCCCCCCTCCGGCGGGAATCCCGGCGTTCACCGATGGCTGCCCCTTCTGGCCGCTGATACTGAAGATGAGGAACCCGCCGAGAAGACCGACCAGCAGTGCAACAACTGCGTACAGAATGTTTTCCCTTTTCATCCGTCCCCCCTGCTACACCTTGGTCGCCTTCATGCGGGCTCCCCATACCTCGACGATGGGGCTTGCGACGAAGACCGACGAATAAGTCCCGACCGCCACCCCCACCAAAAGTGCCAGGGCGAAGTCGTGGATCACCTCGCCGCCGAAGAAAAAGAGTGCCGCCGAAGCGAGGAACGTGGTGAGAGAGGTGATGATGGTCCGGGAGAGGACCTCGTTGATGCTGCCGTTGAAGATGGTCTTCAGCGAATCCTTCGTGTTCTTGTGCAGGTTCTCCCTGATCCGGTCGAAGACGACCACCGTATCGGTGAGGGAATAGCCGGCGATGGTGAGGACGGCGGTGATGAAGAGGAGGTTCACCTCCTTGTTCAGGACGAAGAAGACGGCGAACATGGCCAGGACATCATGCATGGTCGCCACCAGGGCGCCGACGCCGAACTTGAAGTCGAAGCGCCAGGCGATGTAGAGCACGATGCCGAGCATGGAGATCGCGACCGCTACGAGGGTATCCTTGCGGAGCTTGTCGCCGATGGCGGGGCCGATCTCCGTTGAGCTCTCCACCACGAACTGGTTGCCGGGGAGTTCCTTGCGGAACGCCTCCTGGATCTGGTCCGCCGCATTCCCCTGCGCGACGGAGGTCTTGCCGATCTTCACCAGGAGCTTGTTCCCTTCGGTGATCTCCTGGAGGTTGGCCTCCTTCATCCCGTGCCGCGCCAGGGCCTCCCGGGCACGGTCGATGGGGACCGGCCGGGCGAACTTGAGCTGCACCGCCGTGCCGCCCGAGAAGTCGATCCCCATGTTGGCCGTTCCCATGGCGATCCGGACGATGCCGATGATGCCGACAATGGCGATGATGGCCGAAATGGCGAAGGAGATGTTCTTCTTGCCGATGAAGTCGATATGGGTCTTTTTGATGAATTCCATGGGCTCCCCCTATATGCTCAGACGCTTCACCCGCACGCGGCCGAGCACGAGGTCGAAGATCGCCTTGGTCCCGAGGAGCGACGTGAAGAGGTTGATGATGACCCCCAGGCTGAGGGAAACCGCAAAGCCTTTCACAGGTCCGGTTCCGAACTGGAAGAGGACCGCGGCGGTGATGAGGGTGGTCACGTGGGAGTCCATGATGGTGAGGAACGCCTTGTCGTAACCGGCATCGAGCGCGGCCTTGGGGGGCTTGCCGAGCCTGAGCTCCTCCCTGATCCGTTCGAAGATCAGCACGTTGGAGTCAACCGACATCCCGATGAGCAGGACGATGGCCGCGATCCCCGGCAGGGTGAGGGTGGCTCCCAGTGCCGCCAGGGCACCCATGAGATAGACCACGTTGAGCACCATCCCGAAGTTGGCTACGAGCCCGGAGAGCTTGTAGTAGAACGCCATGAAGACCACCACCAGAGCGACCCCCGCGAGGCCGGCCATGAGTCCCTTGTGGATGGAATCCTGGCCGAGGGAGGGACCTACCGTCACGTTCTGGACGATCTTGACCGGTGCGGGAAGAGAGCCGGCACGCAGCACGATGGCGAGGTCCGACGCCTCCTTCTCGGTGAACGAACCGGAGATCTGGGCGCTACCCCCCGAAATCCGCTCCCGGATCACCGGGGCCGAGTAGATGGTGTTGTCGAGGACGATGGCAAAGCGCTTCCCGACGTTGGCGGCGGTCACCTGGTCGAAGAGCCGCGCGCCGGTGGAATTGAACTCGATGGCGACGTAGGGGCGGTTGAACTGGGAATCGATCCGGACCTGGGCGTCGGTCAGGAGGTCGCCGGTGATCATCGCCTTCTTCTTCACCACGAGCGGGGTCTCGGTCACAGCGCCGGTGGTGGCGTCGGTCCGCTTCTCCACCAGGATCTCGTCATCCTCGGGGATGGTCCCCGGAGTGGCGGTGGCGGGATTCACCGCCTCGTCGACGAGCTTGAACTCGAGGCGGGCGGTACGGCCGATCAGTTCGATGGCCCGCTTCGGGTCCTTGATGCCGGGAAGCTGCACGACGATATTGGTGAGCCCTTCCCGGGCAATCACCGGCTCGGAGACGCCGAACTGGTCAATCCGGTTGCGGATCGTCTCCAGCGCCTGGGCCACGGCGCGGTCCTTGCGCTCCTGGGCCTCCTTCTCGCCCATCCTGAGCTGCATGCTGACAAAGCCACCGTCGTCATACGGGGGAACAAGCTCCAGCGTCGGATACTTATCCTTGATCATCTTCTGGACCGCATCGGCGGTTCCCCGGTCGTAGAAGGTGAGCTGGACCCGGTCGGCGGCAGTCCGGGCGATCTTCTTGTACCGCAGCGTCTTGGAGGCGAGGGAATCCTCAAGGTCGGTGACGATGAGGTCGAGCGCCCCTTCCACCGCCTTCGGCGTGTCGACCTCCATCACCAGGTGGGTCCCCCCCTGCAGGTCGAGTCCGAGATGGATCCGGTCCTTGGGAAGGATCCCCTGCCACCACGACGGCAACGGAGAAACCAGGGTGGGAGTCAGGTAGAGAAACGAAACCAGGATAAAGAGCACGATGAGGCTGAAGCGCCAAGTAAGCCCCTTGGACATGCGCGCAGCTCCTTTCGAAATTGTCGGTATAATGCAAAGTCGACCGCCGTTCTGTTCCGCCACCGGCTTGCTCCGGCGGCGGGATGGCGGGTCGTGCTATTTATCGGCCTTGGTCAGGCTGGCGATGTACCCCTTGCCGACCTTGATATTGACTCCAGGCGCGATTTCCAGGGTCACCACATCACCGTCGATGGCGATTACCTTGCCGTGGATCCCGGCGGCAGTCATCACCTGGTCCCCTTTCTTGAGGGCGTCGAGCAGCGCACGGTGCTCCTTGGCCTTCTTCTGCTGGGGACGGATCAGGAGGAAATAGAAGATCGCGAACATGAAGATGAGCGGCACGATGTTCATGAATGCCGCCTGGGCGCCCCCCTGGGGAGCACCTCCCGGTTGTCCTGCCATGGCGAATGCCAGTCCTAGCATCTGTGTAACCTCCGATTTGTATTTAATGTAGGGGCAAACCTCGTGTTTGCCCAAATATAGGGCGATCACAGGGATCGCCCCTACAACATTTCCCTCTTGGCGTAAAATTCACGCCGGAACGCGGCGAACCTCCCCTCAACGATGGCGGCCCGCGCCTGCGCCATCAGGGAAAGATAGTAGTGCAGATTGTGGTACGTATTGAGCCGGGCGGAGAGGATCTCCCCCGACCGGTACAGGTGGCGCAGGTACGCCCTGCTGTAGTTGCGGCAGACGTAGCAGTCGCATTCGGGGTCGAGGGGGCCGTTATCCTCGGCATAGGGGGCACCCTTGATGTTCACCCTCCCGAAAGAGGTGAAGAGCATCCCGTTGCGGGCGTTGCGCGTCGGCATGACGCAGTCGAACATATCGAAGCCGTGATGGACCGCCTCGATCAGATCCTCCGGCGCCCCGATCCCCATTACGTAGCGGGGACGGTCCGCGGGAAGGAGCGGCGCGGCATATTCCATCACCTCGTACATCAGCTCCTTCTCTTCGCCGACCGAGAGTCCCCCCACCGCGTAGCCGTCGAACCCGATCTCCCGCAGCTCCCCGGCGCTTTGCTCCCGCAGATCGCGGTACATCCCCCCTTGGACAATGCCGAAGAGCGCCTGGTCCTCCCGGCGCCGGGCCTCCTTGCAGCGCCGCGCCCAGCGGGTGGTCATCTCCATGGAGCGGCGGGCATAGTCGTGGGTTGCCGGGTAGGGGGTGCACTCGTCGAAGCACATGGCGATGTCGCTGCCGAGGGCCTCCTGGATGGCGATAGCGTCCTCGGGGGAGATGAAGTGGTAGGAGCCGTCCAGATGCGAGCGGAACCGGACCCCTTCCTCGGTGATCTTTCGCAGCTCGTTGAGACTGAAGACCTGGAACCCGCCGCTGTCGGTGAGGATCGGGCGGTCCCAGTGCATGAAGCGGTGGAGCCCGCCGAGCCGCCGCACCACCTCGTGCCCCGGCCGGATGTAGAGGTGGTAGGTATTGGCCAGGATGATCTGCGCCCCGATGGCGGTCAGCTCTTCCGGGGTCATCGCCTTCACCGTCGCCTGGGTCCCCACCGGCATGAAGATCGGCGTTTCGATGGTGCCGCGGGGGGTTGTCAAAGAGCCGAGACGGGCGTTTCCGTCCTGCTTGATCAGTGTGAAATCGAGTGCTGGCAAGAAAACCTTTCTCTCCGGAAATCAGGCAAACCGCGCCGCAGTCCGTTCTCCGGCAATCATGAAACGAACATCGCGTCCCCGTAGCTGAAGAACCGGAACCGCCGGGCCACCGCCTCGCCGTAGGCCCTGAGGAGAAGCTCCCTGCCGGCAAAGGCACAGACGAGCATCAGCAGGGTCGACTTCGGCAGGTGGAAGTTGGTGATGAGGGCATCGACAATCTTGAACCGGTAGCCGGGGTAGATAAAGATGTCGGCTTCCCCCTCCCCCGCCGCGACGGTGCCGTCGGCCGCGGCCGCCTGTTCGAGGGTCCGGCAGACCGTGGTCCCGAGGGCGATCACCCGCCCCCCCTCCCGCTTCCGTGCCGCCATCGCCCGGGCGGTGGCCTCGGGGATGGCGTAGCACTCGCGGTGCATACGGTGCTCTTCGACTCGCTGCACGCGAATCGGCATGAAAGTGCCGATTCCCACGTGGAGCGTGAGGGAGGCGACCTCAACGTCGCGCCCCCGCAGTTCGGCCAGGAGGTCGTCGGTCATGTGCAGTCCCGCCGTCGGAGCAGCCACCGCCCCACGGTTGCGGGCGAAAACCGTCTGGTACCGCTCCCGGTCGCAGGCGCCGGACTCCCGCCGGATGTAGGGGGGAAGGGGAATGGCCCCCGCCCGGTCGAGCCAGGCATCGAACCCCCCGGCCGGGGAGAATGACACCTCCCACGTTTCGGCGTCCACGCGGGAAATGACCGTCGCGGTTACCCCTTCGGCGAGAAGGATGATCGTCCCGGGGCGGGACGGCTTCGACGAGCGCAGGAGACAGAGCCATCGTTCGTCCCCGGCGCGAAGCCTCCGGACGAGAAAGATCTCCACCTTGCCGCCGCTCTCCTTGCGGCCGTGGAGCCGCGCCGGGATCACCCGGGTATCGTTCACGACCAGAAGGTCACCGGGGCGAAAGAGAGAGGCAATCCCCGAAAACGGGAGTTCCCCGATCTCACCCACCGCCCGGTCGACGGTCATGAGCCGCGTGGCATCCCGGCAGGGGAGCGGTTCCTGGGCGATCAGCTCGGGCGGGAGAACGTAATCGAAGTCGTCAACGAGCATCTTGAACGCCGCCACCGATCTTTTCGAGAACGGTGCCAGGGTAGTAGTAACTCAGGATTTCCCGGTAGCTGAAACCGTCCGCCGCGCGCTGTTTGGCACCCCACTGGCAGAGACCGACCCCGTGGCCGTACCCCCTCCCCGTGAAGGTGGCGCTGTCGTCGGCAACCTTCACCTGGAAGTTCGTGCTCTTGATGACCGTGTAGCCGACAATCTTACGGAAGGTAACCGCCGGCACCGTGACCATCCCCC
The DNA here is from genome assembly GCF_027327745.1 of Geobacter sp. Taxonomy (GTDB): domain Bacteria; phylum Desulfobacterota; class Desulfuromonadia; order Geobacterales; family Geobacteraceae; genus Geobacter. The sequence goes on along the minus strand of NZ_DAHVYG010000002.1, from coordinate 73,213 downwards.
GGGCCGAGACGAGAACCAGATCGGCAAGCCGCCCGCTTTCGTTGCGCCTCCCCTCGCGGATATCCCGAAGCCCCGGCACCGACACCCCCCCTCCCCTGAGGAGCGATTCGAGCTTCTTCAGGGTAAGTGTCTGCTCCCACCGCGCGGAGGGATTGACGGCGCAGTAGTCGCACTCCACGCTCCGCAGATAGGGAAGCCGAACCCCCCAGACGTTTTCCGCGACTTCGGTCCTGCCGCCGCAATTCGAGTGATAAAAGGCCTGAATCGGCTCTCCGGCATAGGTCAGTATTTCGCCGGCGGTCTCCTTGACCCCCCGGGCGGCGCGACTATCCTCGATATCGCAGCCGTCATAGACCTGGTCGAGAACCGACGATTCCAGGTGGTAGAGCGCCCCCCCCCGGACCTTCTTCTGGTAGACCGCATAGGTGCGGGCCACCACGGCCTGGGCCTTGATCGCCTCCATCGGCCAGAGGGACGAGATCTCGCAGTTGATGAGGCCGACCAGGTACTCTTCGATCGGCAGCTCGTCCACCACGAGGAGCCCCTTCTCCTGGGGGAGCACCTCAACGGTCCCCCGATACCGCTTGCCGTTCACCTGTACGGCGCCCGGTGCGGCAAGAACAAGCTTGCGGACCGTTCTCCCGCCGATCACAACCCCATCCCGGCCACGCCTGGCCTGAACGGGAAGCTCCAGACGAAGCGGCTCTCCCCCTTCATCGGCAGCCAATACACCGTCCCCGTCGATGCGTATGCTCTCCGCCCCCTTCAGCAGGGCAACCCTGACGTTTTCCTGCAGGGCCCGGGCTCCGTACGCCTGCCCCGGGAGAGATGCAAGAAAAGCCGCTATGGCTAGTATAATCTTCACGGCACCAGGCCACTTTCCGCTAAACATTACCCGAGACATCCCGATAAATACAAATGGGGGAAGAGACGCTCCCCCCGCACGCCCTGTCACGGGCATCCTGCACCGAGCCATCGGTTTTGGCAAACGAATTGCTTTACTGCATTGACACTGGCTATTTCATCCCGTATCGGATCGTAATCATAGGTGCAGACCGGCGCATTGTCAAGCATTTCGGGGCCGGAGCCGGAGGCGCTTCGCCACTGGCCCGGCACCTCCGGAGCAGCAGTCGGTGCTCCCGCAAACCCGAACCGTCCGATCCGGCAAAAGAGAATAATCATTAGATGACTGTAACCGCCATATCACGGAAATCCTTTGCGAATTTAGGTCATTTGATGCCGCGGTGGCATCGGCTCGATTCGGGTATCGCGCCATGAGTTCCCTCAAGGTAAAAATTCTCGGGCTGATCACCCTGATCGTCGTCGTGATCGTCGCGACGGTGAGCTATCTGGAATACCGCAACCAGCGACAGATCGTCACCCAGATCTCGGCCCGCAACGCCTCCCTGCTGGCCGCCACGGTCCAGAACAGTATCGAAGGGGTCATGCTCGGGGGGCGCTCCGACGAGGTGCAGCGCATCCTCGGCCGGCTCAAGTCCCGGGGGACCATCGAGGGAATCCGCATCTTCGACGAGAAAGGGAAGATCCTCAATTCCGCCGACAAGCTGGAAATCGGCAAGACGATCAGACCCGACGAGCTCGCCATGTTTAGGAGCGGCACCCGCGTCAGTCTCGTCACGCGCTCGGACGACGGGGAAGAGCAGGTGTTCGAGAGCATTTCCCCCATTTACAATCGCCCCGCCTGCCACGGCTGTCACGACGCGCGGCAGCTCCTTCTCGGCGCCCTTCAGATGGAGCTGCCGGTCAGATATCTCGAGGTGTACCTGGCGAAGGGGAAGCAGTATTCCATGGTGTCGACGATGGTCATGGTGCTTCTCATCCTGATCGCCATCGCCCTCTTCCTGAATACCTACGTGAACCGTCCCCTCAAGGGGGTCATCTCGTCGATGCAGCGGGTCGAACAGGGAGACTTCAATGTCTCGGTCGATTTCACGAGCAGCGCCGAGATGGCGGCCCTTTCCGACAAGTTCAACATGATGGTGAGCAAGCTCAGATACTATATGGAGACCACCATCGGCCACGAACGGGAGCTCGCCCGCGCCCAGTCGAAGCTGGCCCACCACCACGAGATGCACCTGATGAACCAGAAGCTGGAGGATCAGCTCCGGGAGATCGAAAACCTCAACGTCAACATGGAGGAGCGGATCGAGGAGATCGAGGAGGCGAACTACAAAATCGCCGACCTCGCCAGCGAACTGGAGGAGAAGAACGCCAACCTGGAGCGCGCCGTCGCGCGGCTCTCCACCCTCTACAAGGTGGGGCTCGCCGTCAACTCCACCATCGACATCGACCGGCTCTTCACCCTGGTCGTCCAGACCACCGTATCGACGCTGCAGGCGCAGATCGGCTACATCATCCTCTACTCCCCCGGCGACCGGATGCTGCGGGTGACGACGCTCCTGGGGCACGATCACCGGCCGGGGGTGGCGACGATTCCGATGAAGCCTTCCAGCGTCTCCACCTGGGTCATCGAGAACCGCAAGCCCCTGCTGATTACCGACATAAACGAGCATCCCGAGTTCGACCGTTACAGCGCCCTCGGCTACGAGCGCAGGACCCTCATCTGCGCACCGCTCATGGTGAAGGACGAGATCATCGGCACCATCACCGTCGTCAACAAGAGCGACAACGCCACCTTCAATGCCGAGGAGCTGGAACTGCTCACCACCATCGCCGCCCAGGCGAGCATCGCCATCAAGAACGCCCAGCTCTACGACGAGCAGCAGGCGACCTACCTCCACACGATCCAGGCCCTGGTCTCCGCCATCGAGGCGAGCGACAGCTACACCCGCGGCCATTCGGAGCGGGTCACCCGCTACTCCACGGAGCTGGCGAAAAAGCTCGGGCTCTCCCACGACCGCCTCAAGGTGATCGAGCGGGCCGCCATCCTCCACGACATCGGCAAGATCGGCATCGACCTGGGCCTCCTCCACAAGGAGGGGAAACTGACCCCCGACGACATCCAGCAGCTCCACCAGCACCCGGTCATCGGCATGAAGATCCTGGAGCCGATCGACTTCCTCCAGGACGTGCGTCTCTGCATCGGCCAGCACCACGAGCGGGTCGACGGCGAGGGGTACCCCAACCGCCTCACCTCGGACGAGATGCTCCTGGAATCGCGGGTCCTCGCCATCGCCGACGCCTTCGACGCCATGACCTCCGACCGCCCCTACCGCAAGGCGCTCCCGGTGGAAGCGGCGGTGAAGGAGCTGCTGGACCATTCCGGCAGCCAGTTCGACTCCGACCTCGTCCGTCACTTCGTCGAGCTCCTCGCCAGCGGCTCCCTCGGCTTCACCTTCGCCCGCACCGACCGGGACGACATCCCCGTCGACCGCGAGGAGCGTTACGCCGAGCGGAAAGTGGTCGCCATGAGCGACTACAGCAGCCGCCCCCTCTGACCACCCTCCCGCAATTTTCCGGTTTGCCGCCCCCCGGGGATCATGGTATAAGGTTTCCGACCTTTGCTCGCCCGCTCTCCCATCTGACTACAGGATAATCCGCGTGCCGAACCTCCTCTCCATCAAGGGGCTGACGACCCGTTTCCGGGTGCCGGACGGAATCGTTCGCGCCGTGAACGACATCGACCTGGTGCTCGACGCCGGAGAGACGCTGGCGCTCGTGGGGGAGTCGGGGTGCGGCAAGAGCGTCACCGCCTTATCGATCCTCCGCCTCGTCCCCCCACCCGGCGAGATTACGGGGGGGACGATCCTCTTCGAGGGTGAAGATCTCCTCAAGGCCAGCGCCGAGGAGATGCGGCACATCCGGGGGAACCGGATCTCCATGGTCTTCCAGGAGCCGATGACCTCCCTCAACCCGGTCTTCCGGATCGGAAACCAGATCGCCGAAGGGCTCATGCTGCACCGGGGGCTTTCCCGGGCCGAGGCCCGGGAGGAGGCGGCCCGGCTCCTGGCCCAGGTCGGCATCCCCTCCCCCGTCGAGCGCCTCGGCGACTATCCCCACCAGCTCTCGGGAGGAATGCGACAGCGGGTCATGATCGCCATGGCCCTTGCCTGCCGGCCCCGGATCCTCATCGCGGATGAGCCGACCACCGCCCTCGACGTCACCATCCAGGCCCAGATCCTGGAGCTCCTCGACCGCCTCAGGGAAGAGAGCGGCATGGCGCTTCTCCTCATCACCCACGACTTGGGAGTGGTGGCCGAACGGGCGGACCGCACCATGGTGATGTACGCCGGACGGATCGTGGAAGAGGGACCGACGGAACGGCTCCTGGCCGCACCCCTTCACCCGTACACCGAGGGGCTTCTCTCCTCCCTCCCCCAGCGGAGCGAACCGGGTGCCCCCTTGCGGACGGTTCCGGGACAGGTGCCGGGGCTGCGGGAAGATCTGCCGGGATGCGGGTTCTGTGACCGCTGCCCCGACAGGCGGTGGGAGTGCTCCCGTGAAACGCCCCACCTGAAGGAAATCGAACCGGACCGTCGGGTCCGCTGCTGGAAATACCGATGAGCGCACCCCTTCTCGAAGCTGACAACCTGATCAAGACCTTCTCCGTCAAGCCGGGGCCGTTCGCCCCGAGGCGCGAGCTGCGGGCGGTGGATGGCGTAAGCCTGCGGATCACACCGGGGGAGACCCTCGGCCTTGCCGGCGAATCGGGCTGCGGTAAATCCACCGTCGGACGGCTCCTCACCGGGCTCATCCCGGCCGACGGCGGGAGCATCCGGTACCGCGGCAGGGAGCTGGCGGAGATGGGGCGCGGAGAGATCACCTCCTTCCGCAAGGATGTGCAGATGGTCTTCCAGGACCCCTTTTCCTCCCTCAACCCGCGGATGCGGGTCGGCGAGATCATCGGCGAACCGCTGGCGATCCATCGCATCGGCCCAAAGGAAGAGCGCCGGGAGCGGGTCATCGAGCTGATGGCGAAGGTGGGACTCGCCCCGGACCAGGTCAACCGCTACCCCCACGAGTTCTCCGGGGGCCAGCGGCAGCGGATCGGCATAGCCCGCGCCCTGGCGGCCTCGCCGCAACTGATCGTCGCCGACGAGCCGGTCTCGGCCCTGGATCTCTCCATCCAGGCCCAGATCATCAACCTCCTCCAGGGGCTCAGGCAGGAGCTCGGACTCTCCTACCTCTTCATCGCCCACGACCTCTCGGTGGTCCGCCACATGAGCGACCGGGTCGCGGTGATGTACCTCGGCCGGATCGTCGAACTCGGCACCCGCGACGCCGTCTTCTCCCGCTTTCAGCACCCCTATACCGAAGCGCTCCTCTCGGCCGTCCCCCACGTCGGCGAAGAGAGGAAAAGAGCACGGATCATCCTCAGGGGGGATCCCCCCTCCCCCCTCGACCCGCCGCCGGGATGCCCCTTCCACCCCCGCTGCCCCTATGCGGAGCCGCTCTGCACGTCGGCCCCCCCCCCTCTCGAAGAGAAGGAGCCCGGCCATCTGGCCGCCTGCCACTTCAGTAAAAAGCTGTTTTACAGGCCATAACCTTTTTCTTGACAGCCCCGATTGGGAACTATATAAATATATCTGGATATTCCCTACAGACTTCGTGAGAGCGTCACCGGCCAGCCAGGTCGCTTCCCACGCCCCGAGGGCGAGGAGACCCCATGGATTTCGACAAGAGCAGAAATTTCACCGAAGAAGCGGAGATTTTCAAGGTCCTCGGCCATCCGATCCGGCTCAAGATCGTGGCAGGCCTCTGCACACGGGAGTGCAACGTGAAGCACATCTGGGAATGCCTGGGGCTCCCCCAGGCCACCGTTTCCCAGCACCTGGCGCTCCTGAAGAACAAGGGGATCATCGAAGGGAAGCGCGAAGGGGTGGAGGTCCACTACTCGGTGGTCCACCCCCTGGCCAAGAAGCTGATCGAGGTCCTCGGCTGATCCTCTCCCGCCACAGCCCACCACAACCGAATCCCCTCCCGCGAGGGGATTTTTTTTGGAGCAGACCATGACAGAGCAGCCCATCCGCATCACCCTCGCCCGGGGCGAGGACCGACGGATCAAGGGGGGTCACCCCTGGGTCTTCAGCAACGAGGTCCGGGAGATCCGGGGCGAGAAGAGCGCCGGCGCGACCGCCGAGATCTACGACGCCGGCGGGGGATTCCTCGGCTCCGGTTACTACAATCCCAGCTCCCTCATCGCCGCGCGGCTCCTCTCCCGCGAGCGGACCGACATCGACACGGCGGCCTTCTTCCGGGAGCGGATCGGCCGGGCGGCGGAGCTGCGGCGCCGGCTCTACCCCGATCTTGTCACCTTCCGGGTGGTTCACGGCGAGGGGGACTTCCTCCCCGGCCTGGTGGTCGACCGGTACGGCGACTGGCTTTCGATCCAGATCCTGACGGCGGGGATGGAGCGGCGGCGGGAGGCGATCGTGGCGGCGCTGGTGGAGCTCTTCGCCCCCCGGGGGATCATCGCCCGCAACGACGTGGCGGTCCGGGGCCTGGAGGGGCTTGACGAGCGGATCGAGGTACTCTGCGGCGAGATTCCGGAGACGGTGGAAGCGGTGGAGCACGGGCTCCGCTTCCGGGTCGATCTCGCCGGCGGGCAGAAGACGGGGCATTTCCTCGACCAGAAGGAGAACCACCTGGTGCTGAAGGGGATGGCGGCGGGGAAGCGGGTCCTCGACTGTTTCTGCTACTCGGGGAGTTGGGGAGTCCATGCCGCCCACTTCGGCGCGGCGGAAGTGACCTGCGTCGACATCTCGGAGCGGGCTGCGGCCCTCGCCCGGGAAAACGCGGCCCTGAACGGGGTGGAGAAGGTGGTCAAGGTGGAGGTCTGCGACGCCTTCGAGCGGCTCCGCAGCCTCAGGCACGAGGGGCGGCGCTTCGACGTGGTGGTCCTCGACCCCCCCGCCTTCGTGAAGAGCCGCAAGGCGCTGAAGGAAGCGGAAAAAGGGTACCTGACCATCAACCGGCGGGGGATGGAGCTCCTGGAAGAGGGGGGATACCTGATCACCTGCTCCTGCTCCTACCACATGGGGCGGGAGCCGTTTCGCGAGCTTCTGGCCCAGGCTGCCCGCCAGGCGGGGCGACCGATGCGGCTGGTGGAGTCCCGCTCCCAGGCCCCGGACCATCCGGTCCTCCTCTCCGTCCCGGAGACCGAGTACCTGAAATGCTTCGTCCTGCAGGCGGTGTGAGAACCGCGTGAGACGTGAAAACCTGGAAATCTCGTGAGACGTTAGACGTGAGATGTGAGACGCGAAAACCTATCTCTTCTCACATCTCACGTCTCACTTTTCACCCCCATCCCGTAGATGACGGCGTAGGTGGCCGGAATCCCCTCCGGCGCGCCGAACCGCTCCCCGTAGATCCGCATCATCTCCGCCATGACCCGCCGCTCCGCCAGTCCCCGCGGCCGGCGCGGCGAGGCGTTCCCCGCGCCGATCCGCCGGACCGCCCGGAGGAAGGCCGGCACGTCGGGGTGATACTCAATCTCGTCTTCCACCGTGAGCGAGGTGACGCCGAAGCCGGCCCGCTCCAGGGCACCGCGGACCTCGCCGGCCGAAAAGAAGCGCTGGGTGCGGTCGTTGTCCCGCTCCACGGCCGCCAGGGCGGCGCGGTAAGAGGCCTTCAGCTCGCGGAAGGTCCCCGCGCCGAAGAGGGCGAAGGCGAAGAGGCCGCCCGGCGTGAGAACGCGCCACGCTTCGGCGAAGGCCGCATCGAGGCTCTCAAGCCACTGGAAGGTGGAGGAGGAGGCCACGAGGTCGAAGGACGCCGCCGGGAAGGGGAGCCGCTCCGCATCGGCCACGGCGATCACCGTCCGCTCCCGGCCGGCGAGGGAAAGCCGGGCCGCGGCCGCCATGGCCGGCGCCAGATCGACACACGCCAGAGACGCACCGGGATGGCGGCTGCCGAGGGTCCGGCCGAGGAGCCCCGTGCCGGTTCCCACGTCAAGGATCCGCTCCGGGCTCACCCCTTCCGCATCGAGTATCTCCATCAGCCGCGCCACCACCCGCTTCTGGACCGCGGCATGGGCGTCGTACTCCCCCGCCTGCCGGTGGAAGGCGCTCTGGACCCTGCGGCGGTCAATCACGGAGGGGCACCTCCCCGAGAAACTCCCCCACGAGCCGGTTGAACCTGGAGGGATCCGACAGAAACGGCGCATGCCCCGCCCCTTCGAAGAGCGCCAGCCGAGCCCCCGCAATCCGCTCCGCCAGGAAGCGCCCGGCGCCGGGAGGGCAGATGGCGTCCCGCTCGCCGTGGATCACGAGGGTCGGCGTCCGGATCTCCCCGAGCATCGCCCGGTGGTCGCCGCCGGCAAGGGTATCGAGGGTGGCGGCCACGGCCCGGGGGTCGGGGAGAAGCCGGGGAATGACGATCTCGTGAGCGATCCGCTGGTTCGCCTCCCGGGTAAGCTCTCCTTCGGCGAACATCCCCCGGAAGAACTCCCCCATCGTCCGGTCGTAGCCGCGGCGAAGCCGCAGCGCCAGCCCCCGCGCCTCAGTGGCGGGAAGGCCGAAGGGCCACTCTTCGGAGGCGGTGAATTTCGGCGTCCCCCCCACAAGCACCAGGGCGGCGAGGCGCTCGGCCAGGGCCGGATACGCCTCCAGTGCCACCTGGACCCCCAACGACCAGCCGACCAGTGCCCCCCGGCGAATCCCCAGCCGGTCGAAAAGCGCCACCAGATCGGCGGCGAAGTCGGCGAAGGCATACCCTGTCTCAGGGGCGGTCGACTTCCCGTGGCCCCGAAGGTCGGGCATGACGAGCCGGAACCGCTCGGCAAGCTCCCCCTGGAAGGCCCAGACCCTCCCTGACATGGCCCAGCCGTGGACGAAGACCACGGGGAACCCTTCCCCCAGCTCCTCGTAATGGATCGAAACATCCGGTGCGGAATCGATGAACGCCATGGCGTCAGAGCACCCCCAGTTCCCGGCCGATCCGCGCCATCACCGCCACCGCCCGCACGAGGTCCCCGTCTTCGTGGGTCGCCATGATGGTGCAGCGGAGGCGGCAGGTGCCGGCGGGGACCGTAGGGGGCCTGATCCCCTGGGCGAAGATCCCCTCATCAAGGAGGCGCCCGGTGAACGTCATCGCCTTCTCCGCCTCCCCCACGAAGAGGGGGACGATCTGGGTCTCGCTCCCCATGGTGTCGAACCCCGCCTCCGTCGCCGCCTCGCGGAAGAACCCGGCGTTGCGGCCAAGGCGCCGGCGCAAGGTCTCCCCCTCGGGGGAATCGACAATGTCGATGGCCGCCAGCGATGCCGCCAGGGCCGCCGGGGGAAGCGACGTGGAAAAGATGAAGCTCCGGGCCCGGTTCACGAGGTATTCCACCAGCTCGCGGGAGGTGGCCACGTAGGCGCCGAAGCTCCCCAGGGCCTTGCCGAGGGTCCCCATCTGGAGGTCGATCTTCCCCGCCACCCCAAGCATCTCCCCGCTCCCCCGCCCCCCCGCCCCGAGGACCCCGGTGCCGTGGGCATCGTCCACCATGAGGAGGGCGCCGAACTCCCGCTTCAACGCCACCAGCTCCCGAAGGGGGGCCACGTCCCCGTCCATGCTGAAGACCCCGTCGGTAACGATGAGCCGGCGCCCCGTGGTCGGGTTCGCCTCCAGGAGGCGGCGAAGCGCCCTAACGTCATTGTGGGGGTAGCGGACGAACTTCGCGCGGGAGAGGAGGGCGCCGTCCACGATGCTCGCGTGGTTCAGCCGGTCGGAGAAGATCACGTCCCCCTTCCCCGCCAGGGCCGGGATGATCCCGCTGTTGGCCGCATACCCCGAGTTGAAGAGGAGCGCCGCCTCGGTCCCCTTGAAGCGGGCGAGCCGCTCCTCCAGAGCCTCGTGGAGCTCCATGGTCCCGGAGACGAGCCGCGAGGCGCCGCTCCCCGTCCCGAAACGCTCCACCGCCCGGACCGCCGCCTCCTTGAGGCGCGGATGGTCGGCAAGCCCCAGGTAGTTGTTGGAACAGAGAAGGAGCACCTCCCGCCCCTCCATCCACACCCGGCTCCCCTGGCTCCCGGCCACGGGGCGAAGCCGGCGATGGAGCCCCTGCCGGCGCAACTCTTCCAGTTCTTCAGCGATGCTTCTGGACACGCAATCCCCCTCGGAATGATTGACGCAGAAGCCCCCTTTGTAGCACACGGCCCGCCGCATCGTCAACTCAGGCACGCAGCATGGTTAACGATCGACTTCTTGACAAATCGGGCCCCATGGGGTAACGTGCCGCATATCACATCGTTAGCCAGTATCAGATAGACGACAATACTAAACCATCCGCAAGGGTGGGACGGAAAGCCTACAGGGTCTCACCGAGACAGCCGGGTCGCCGAAATATCAAACGATATTCTCAGCCCCGGCTTTTTTGCGTTGACCGATCGAAGCCGGGGAGAACAATCGAAAGGAGATGGCATGGGCAAGTTAAAAATTTTGGCAGCATTATTTGTCTGCCTGCTCTTGATGGCTTCCTTGGCAGGCTGCGGCGGAGGCGGCGGGGCGACAACGGCAACGGCACCGGATGCTCCGGCAGCAAATGCAGGGGGCGGAACACCCGCGATAAACAGTGGCGGGACTCCTCCGGCAGAGTCGACAGTGCCGACAGTGCCGACAGGGTCGGTCACGCTGGCGTGGGATGCTCCCACGGATGCTAACGGACGGCTCGCGGCAGTTTCCGGGTACAAGGTCTATTACGGCACAGCACCCGGCAACTACACCAACGCCGTCAAGGTAGAAGCAGCCACAACCTATACGGTCAGCGGCCTTGCTCCCGGGACCTACTACTTCAACGTCACAGACTATGATGCATCCGGAAACGAGAGCGGTTTTGCGAATGAGGTGAGTAAGACTATCCCGTGATGGGACAAATAGGCAAAAACCTAACCGGACAACGCTGGCCTGAAACAAAAGAGCGGCCAGAACATAATTCGGTCGCTCTTTTGCTTGAACGTTGCAGTTGGGCCGAACGCACGGTTCAGCGCGGAGGTCTTCAGCCGCCGCCGACGGAGCACGATGGTCCGGCCGACGCGCCGGAGCCTACCGTGCAGGCCGATATCCGCTTCCTGACCTCCCTCGACCCGCACTTCGGGCAGACGGTATCCGCCTCCCCCGCCCCCATCTTCTGCAGACGGGAGAAGTTCTCGCCACACGCTTCACACAAGTACTCATAAATCGGCATAGTCGGCACCTCCAGCAGAAATATCGGGTTAACGCACCGTTATCTCAGATATCAACATGAAAAAAGGGCTTGTAACCCCCCTTTTTCCTGTTCATGGATGTTTCGATGGCTAAGCAGCTTATCTCCATTCGTCTGTCCACTGGCGTTTAGCTTCATCTATCTTCACGAAAAGAGAGACGACCCTATTTCCTTCTTTCCGTGCGGCGTCCGTTCTGCAATAATCCGCGATTTTTTTCCCACGGGCGATGATCTCGCGAAACAATAACTCGTTTTGCTTACTCATCACTACTCGTCCATTTTCCCACTTCGATACTTGTGATTTATCACAATGCAGGTTGTCAGCAAAATCAGTGCCTGACCAGCCCAGCGATTTTCTCAAGAACACAATTTCCGCGGGTGTGAGTCGTTCTTCTTTCTTTACGAGTGCATGGGCTATGCAATCATGCAGAGCCTCCATCTTGGGTATTTTCGGCACCAGCGATCCGCACTCAGGACAACTCCTCACGGTGATCCCCGCAAGAATTACGTTATTCAGGCCGCCCATCCCTTTTCGGGAATGCGTTCGTCAGCGCTTCGCCAAAACCGCGCCACAGCGTCTATCCTCTCGAAAAACGACAGACGGCACCAGCCGTATGTAAAACAACTCGCCGACCAGTTCCACCAGTGTCTGAGTCACAATGACAGCAGGCACCACACTCCAGGCATCCGGCAAGGCCAGTGCAAGGGGAAGCACGACCAGTGAGTTGCGCGTCCCCGCGCTAAAAATCAACGCCCTCCCGGCCTGTGTGTCCAAGCGAAACGCGCACGCTGTCAGGCGGGCGAGGAGGGGCATGATCAACATGAAGGCCACGTAGATTGGTATGGCTCGGATCACTACCGAGAGGTACTGTTCGATTCTGCCGATTTGAGAGGCTACGACGAAAAGCAGAGTAAGCGCCATGAACGGCACGGGCAGCCATGCCGTTGCTTCAAGCCAGACTGCGCCGCTACGTCGGCGCTTGGCCCAGAACTCGGTTGCCAAAGCAAGCCCCAGAGGCAAGACGATGAGCACGAGAAATGCTTCCAGGAACGGGCCTGTGCTCATCACCCAGGCGGCTCGATCTCCCAAGAAAAGCCACAGATAAATGGGAAGTAAGAGCATCTGGACGAGAAGTAGCAACGGCGTAGAGGCAAGCACAAGCTGTGCGTTTCCACGCCCAAGGTGGGTAAAGACGATGACGTAGTCAATGCAGGGCGTAAGCAGAACGAGGTATACCCCGAGCAGCAAAGGCGGATGCTCCGGCAACAAGCGAGACAACAACCAAACAAGCAGTGGAACAACGATGAAATTCACGGTCAGCAAGGCTGCGGTAAATCGATGGTTCGCGAACGCTTCGCGTAGATAGAGAAACGGAATCTGCGAAAACATGCTGTAAAGTAAGATTGCAAGCACCGGTGAGATCAGGAATTCCAGGCTCGCGCCGAAAGCAGGACGCCACGACCCAAACGCCGTCCCGATAGCCAATGCCACGGCATATACCAAGATCTGCTTTTCTTCTAGTTGTTCTCTCGACACAGTGCTTCCTTAAGTTAAGACGCATAACGTCACAAGCCTGACCGGCTTGCCCCGTCTTGGCGCTAGTTGGCACTCTTACGTTCTGGATACTATTGGTGTGAATATATATAAAAAACAGCCAGTACAGCTATGGAAGCTGCCGAAACAGAGAACAAAGCATAGAATTTCTGGCTCCGTGTTACAGTCGCACGACTTACAATCAAGCCGCAACAAAACCACACAATCGGAGTAATGATATAATATGCTAACCCGAGGACAGCTAACCAATCAGGGTTCATTTCTGGACTGGATGGCATAAACCATAATGAAAGGGTAAAAGCCAAACCGATAAAGAGGCAGGTCGCAATGAAAATAAAACGTTTCATCACTTGACCTCCCAGAACAGAATCTGCCTAGACTCACTCAAATCTGAATAGACATGAGAAATGTGGCTAATACCGATACTGAAGCGAGCAAATGTTGTTAAGGCACCGCGTAGCCCAGATGCGGTAAGTCTGGAACCATTCCACAAATCAATATGGTCACCGCTTCTGTTTCCTTCAGACTCTCCATCGCGTTGCCAGTAGTCTTTAAAAAAGATGATGCCGGTACGTCCAGCAATCTTCTTTTCCCAGTCCTTTCCTGTGACTGTCTCAGGCTTTGGAGGTAGCCCGCAAAACGGACGTAACTTGAGCCAAGCGGCAAGTTCCTCTGCCGCAGCCGCAGTAATTTTACCATTTATTAGAATCCGGCTACTTCCTCTAAAAGATTTCATTTCTACGCCTGACTTGTGCATACGCTAACCTTAATGGCACACTGGTTTTCAAAACCTTTCGGCGGTTTGCCAGTTTTCTCGTCAATGTATGGCTTGGCATCTGGATAGTTTGCCCAAATGGTAAACATGTAGCGCGCCCGGTACCCTGGACACAAGATAAGAGTCACGCAGCCATTTTGAGTTGATACTCCTCGAATGCCTGTCGTGGGCTTCTGAAACCGAGTTTTTCGACCAGCCACTGCTGGTTGTAACGATCCATAAAGTCAGCTATTGCCGCCCGGACTTCTTCGATAGTGCGGTAATGGCGACCATAGATGACCTGCTCTTTGATGGTTCGATTGAACCGTTCCGTGACGCCGTTGGTCTGCGGCTCGGCAACAAACGCAAAGCTTGGGGCGATCCCCCAAAACTTGATCTGGTTCTGGAAATGTTCCGAGAGGTACTGGGTGCCGTGATCCATTCGCAGTGCCAGCCCTCTGGCCGCAGCGGCACCGACCGAGCCGAAGCGGGCCTTGATTCCCATGGAGAGCGGCTGGAGTGCGGCAAATCGGTCGCCATTCTTGGTCACATGCCAGCCGACGCATTCGGCATTCCAGTGCTCAACGGCGGTAAACAGCCAGCACCAGCCTTCTTCCAGGGTGAAGATCCTGGTGCCGTCCGTGCCCCACATGACGTTAGGGGCTGCTGTGATAATCTTGCCAGTGTGCTCCTTGGGTTGTCCCTGGACAACCCGGTGGGGGGAAAGCAGATTGTTCTCCCGCATGAGACGCAGGATCCGCTTACGGCCGACTTTGATCCCTTTGACGAACCGTAGGCGCCCCCAGACTTTGCGGTGCCCCTCGCCGATGAAGGTGGAGGTTTCCAGGTCAGTCCGGATAAGAGCAAGCACCTCGTCGTCGGTGAGCAATGTTTTCGGGCCACGCTTGTTCAGCACCGACGGGACTGCTTTTCTGGCGACTCGACCATAGAACGACGAGCGGGGCATTTCCCAGGCACAACAGACGCGCTGGACGCCGTAAGCTTTACCAGTGGCAGGGGAGATCGCAGCGCTCATCTCTTCGATCTCCTCGGGGCCAAAGGGTGGGCACGCCTCGCTTTCTCCCGGAGCAACTCGTTCTCCATAGTGATCTCCCCGATGCGCTTGAAGGCTGCATCGAGTTCTGCAACGAGCGGATCACCTTCGCGAGCCTTGAGGGCCGATTCAATCCCCTGGAGGGCCTTTTGATGCCATTCCTCCAAGCGATAGATCTCGATGCCCAACTCACGGGATAACGCATCGACCGATTCACCGCGCATTAACCGCAGGACAACTTCCTTCTTGCGGTTTGCACTCCAACGTTTGATTTCCGGTGCCGCTCCAGTCGAGCTACGCTCTCCTTCCGCTGCACCGGAGACATTTACATCCTTTGCCATTGACGACCTCCTTGAACGCGTACATTTACCTCATTTTCGTGTCCAAGAAAACCGGGGCCGCCATATCATTTTGGGTGAAAATACGTGGCAACCTGCCACCAGCATCAGTATATCCTGAAAATGTTTTGCCATTCTCGGCTTCTATAAAATAAGGGATTTCGGCAAGTGTCTGCCCGGAATTAGAGTCAACTGCCTGAACTTTTTCATCAAAGACTTTGCATCCACACTTATGCATCCCAGCCTTACCAAAATCTGAGTTCTCCCATCCCAGTCGCTCATAAATCTCGCAACCACATTGAGCATCACGAATGGCTGCACCCTTTACAAAGCCGCCTGTTTCGTAATTTGGGAAATCAAGGTTGTCGAAATCGTCTCCAAAAGCGACCTTAAATTTATTGATGAGATCAAAGCGAGTCTCGCATCGAATTGATCTCAATTTTGTCACCATATCTGTCAGCTCATCCAAAATACTTGCGCCGATCATGTACCACCTCCCTGTCTTTCTGTATAACAAATCATTGAGCGGTTAACGCGCGCACGCGCGTGAACGGGTGATCTACCCAAATGGAACATTTCTCCTGAAGAAAAATCCGGAATTGACCCATTTTCTTATTTTCCCTCCCCGCCTACTGCCCGGTTTATAGCACGTTTATCACTTGCAGGGAATTCTTATTGACCGTTTCCAATCAAACCTCAGGTTTGCGGGAGCTGGGGCATCGCCGGCAATAGGCCTGGATGCGGCTTGCGGCGGGTTAACCGGCCCGATGCGAGTCCCGCTTCCGGGCGGTGGCGTGCGGGTTCGCAAATTAAAGAATTGCATCCATTTTCCGCGGTGATATAAACGAAGAGGCAACCGGCCATCTCTGACGGAGCCATGCATGCCATGAAAAAACGGATCATCCTCGCCATCGCCGGTCTCATCGTGGTCATCGCCGTGCTCGGCACCATCAAGGCGCTGCAGATTGGCGCCATGGTCGACCAGGGGAAGAAGTTCGTTCCGCCACCCGAGACCGTTTCCACCGCCGTGGTCAGGGCCGAATCGTGGGAGACGGCCCTCACCTCGGTCGGGACGCTTACCGCCGTGCAGGGGGTGACCGTGGCGGCCGAGCTGCCGGGGAAGGTGGTGCAGATCGCCTTCGAGGCAGGGGCTGCGACGGCAAAGGGGAATCTCCTGATCCGCCAGGACACGAGCTCGGAGGAGGCCCAGCTCCCCGGGGCGCTGGCGCAGGCGAAGCTCGCCCGCATCAACCTGCAGCGTAACGATCAGCTCCTGAAAGACGGGGTCATCTCCCAGGCCGATCACGACCAGGCCGTGGCCACCTTCCGCCAGGGGGAGTCCCAGGTGGAGACCATCCGGGCGTCAATCGCCAAGAAGACGATCCGCGCCCCCTTCGCGGGCCGGCTCGGGATCCGGCAGGTGAACCTCGGCCAGATACTGAAGGAGGGGGATCCCATCGTGACGCTTCAGGCCCTGGACCCGATCTACGTCGACTTCACCCTCCCCCAGCAGCAGCTTCCCCAGCTCCACAAGGGGCTCGCGGCGCGGGTGACCACCGATGCGCTGCCGGGCGAGACCATCGAGGGTCGGATCACCGCCATCAATCCCCAGGTGGACGCCGAGACCCGTAACATCAAGGTCCAGGCGACGGTGGGAAACCGCGCCGAGAAACTCCGCCCCGGGATGTTCGTCAACGTGGCGGTGGGGCTGCCGGTACGGCAGCAGGTGCTCGCCATTCCGGCCACGGCGGTCCTCTATGCCCCGTACAGCGATTCGGTCTTCGTGGTGGAGAATGCAAAGGAGGGAAAGGGGAAGGTGCTTCGCCAGCAGTTCGTGCGCCTGGGGACCAAGCGCGGCGACTTCGTCGCCGTCACCGGCGGGCTGAAGGAGGGGGAGGCCGTGGTGAGCACCGGGGTCTTCAAGCTGCGCAACGGCCAGGCGGTGGTGGTGGACAACCGGCTCAACCCTCCATTCCAGCAGGCGCCCCGGCCGGAGAACAACTGAGACGCCATGAAGATCACCGACCTCTTCATACGCCGTCCCGTGCTCGCCCTGGTGGTCAACCTGATCGTCGTCATCGCCGGGCTCCAGGCGATCCGCACCCTGAACGTGCGTCAGTACCCCCGCAGCGAGAACGCGGCGGTGACCGTCTCCACCGTCTACACCGGGGCCAGCGCCGACCTGGTGCGGGGCTTCATAACCACCCCCCTGGAGCGGGCCATCGCCGCCGCCGACGGGATCGAGTACATGGAGTCCCAGAGCACCCTGGGGCTCTCCACCATCACTATCCGCCTGAAGCTGAACTATGACGGGACTAAGGCCCTGGCGGAGATCAGCTCCAAGGTGGATCAGGTGCGCCGCGACCTCCCCCCCGAAGCCGAGGTGCCGGTGATCAACATCGAGTCGGCCGACAGTCGGTTCGCCTCCGCCTACCTCAGTTTCTCCTCCGACATCCTGAAGCAGAACGAGATCACCGACTACCTCGTGCGGGTGGTCCAGCCGCGGCTCTCGGCGATCCCGGGGGTGCAGCGGGCCGACATCCTCGGCGCCCGCACCTTCGCCATGCGGATCTGGCTGAAGCCGGAGCGGATGGCAGCCCTGAACGTCACCCCCACTCAGGTGCGCCAAGCCCTGGCGGCCAACAACTTCCTGGCGGCACTGGGACGGAGCAAGGGGGCCCTCATCCAGGTGAACCTCACCGCCGACACCAACCTGCACACGGTGGAGGAGTTCAAGCGGCTGGTGGTGCGGGAGGAAAACGGCACTCTGGTGCGGCTCTCGGACGTGGCGGACGTGGTGCTGGGGGCCGAGGATTACGACTCCGAGGTCCGCTTCTCGGGGCAGACCGCCGTCTTCATGGGGATCTGGCCCCTCCCCAACGCCAACTCCCTGGATGTCATCAAGCGGGTCAGGGCCGAGATGGCGGCGATCCGGAAGGACCTCCCCACGGGGCTCTCGGCCCGCGTCGCCTACGATGCCACCAGCTACATCGACAACGCCATCCGCGAGGTGCTGAAGACCCTGGGCGATACGCTCATGATCGTCGTGGTGGTGATCTTCCTTTTCCTCGGCTCCTTCCGCTCGGTCTTCGTCCCGGTGGTGGCTATTCCCGTGTCGCTCATCGGCGCGGTCTTCCTGATGCAGGCCTTCGGCTTCACCGTGAACCTCCTGACGCTCCTGGCCGTCGTCCTCTCGGTCGGTCTCGTGGTGGACGACGCCATCGTGGTGGTGGAGAACGTGGAGCGTCACCTGGGGGAGGGGAAATCCCCTCAGGAGGCGGCGTTCATCGGCGCCCGGGAGCTGGTGGGGCCGATCATCGCCATGACCATTACCCTGGCGGCGGTCTACCTCCCCATCGGCCTCCAGGGGGGGCTCACCGGCTCCCTCTTCCGGGAGTTCGCCTTCACCCTGGCCGGCGCGGTGACCATTTCGGGGGTCGTGGCCCTGACGCTCTCGCCGGTCATGTCGGCGAAACTCCTGAAGCCGGGGAGCGAAGAGCACGGCCTGGCGGGACGCATCGCCCGCGGCTTCAGCCGCCTGAAGGCCGCCTACGACCGCCGGCTCGACAAGACCCTGGCCGCCCGTCCGGCGGTCTACACCGTCTGGATCGTGGTGAGCCTGCTGACCGTGCCGATGTTCATCATGTCGGCCAAGGAGCTGGCGCCGACGGAGGACCAGGGGGTCATCTTCGGCATCCTCGACGCCTCGGCCGATTCCACCCTCGACCAGACGAGCCGCTATGCGGCCGCGGCCAACAGGGTCTTCCTGGGGATACCGGAGACCGACTTCACCTTCCAGATCACCTTCCCCAGCTCGGGGTTCGGCGGGATGGTCACCAAGCCGTGGGACGAGCGGAAGCGGACCGTCTTCCAGATCATGCCCGAGGTGCAGCGAAAGCTCGCGGCGATCCCCGGCATCCAGATGTTCCCGGTGACGCCGCCGGCCCTTCCCGGCGGGGGACAGTTCCCGGTGGAGTTCATCCTCGCCTCCACGGCCGAGACCGGGGAGATCCTCCGGTTCGCCGACAGGCTCAAGCAGAAGGCGATGCAGAGCGGGATGTTCGCCTTCCCGCCGATTATTGACGTGAAGATCGACCAGCCGGAATCCCGGTTCGTCATCGACCGGGACAAGGTGGCGGCCCTGGGGCTGAGCCTCGAACAGGTGGGGGGCGATATCGGCGGGATGGTGGGGGGAGATTACGTCAACCGTTTCGACATCTCGGGACGAAGCTACAAGGTGATTCCCCAGATCGAGCGGGTCGGCCGCCTCAACCCGGAGCAGCTCAAGTCGGTCTACGTCACCGGCCCCGGTGGCCAGCTCATCCCCCTCTCCACCGTCGCCACCCTCCGGGAGACGGTGGTTCCCCGCTCCCTCAACCGCTGCCAGCAGGTGGACGCCGTGAAGCTGAGCGGCGTCGCCATGCGCCCCCTGGACGAGGCGCTTCGCTTCCTGGAGGGGGAGGCGGCAAAGATCCTCCCGAAGGGGTACGTCCTCGACTACACCGGCGAGTCGCGGCAGCTGCGCACCGAGGGGAACAAGTTCCTCCCCGCCTTCGGCCTCGCCGTGGTCCTGATCTTCCTGGTGCTGGCGGCCCAGTTCAACAGCTTCCGCGACCCCTTCGTCATCCTGGCCGGCTCGGTGCCGCTGGCGATGTTCGGCGCGCTCCTCTTCACCTTCCTCAAGATGCCCGACCCCAACGTCCCGTTCTGGACCAAGGGGTGGACCACTACCCTCAACATCTACTCCCAGGTGGGGCTCGTGACCCTGGTGGGGCTGGTCTCCAAGAACGGCATCCTGATCGTCGAGTTCGCCAACAAGCTGCAGCTCCAGGGGCTGTCAAAGCTGGACGCCGTGCGCCAGGCGGCCATGACGCGCCTGCGGCCGATCCTCATGACCAGCGCCGCCACCATCGCCGGCCACTTCCCCCTGACGCTCGTCACCGGCGCCGGGGCAGCGGCCCGGAACTCCATCGGCCTGGTGCTGGTGGGGGGGATGTTCGTCGGCACCCTCTTCACCCTCTTCGTCGTCCCCTCCATCTACATGCTGGTGGCAAAGGACCACGGCCGGGACCGGGAGCGCTCTGTCCCCGTGAATCCGTGAGGCCGGGGAACCCGCCTTCGCTCCGTCGGGCTCCCCGGCCCACGTATTCAGGTTTCCGTCAGGCTTTCGGCCAGCTCGCGGTAGACCGCTTCCATGACCCCGTACTGCTGCCAGTGACCGGCGAGCTTTCGGGCGCATTCCGCCATCCCCACGAGGCCAGCCGCCGTGCCGCAGGCGACCAGGACGGAGAGCTCACCGCTGGCGGCCATGACGATCCCGGCCACGAAGAGGCTCAGGCTCGACAGGAAGAGGGCCGTCTCCATGTGCCGCAAGGGGGACTGGAGCATCCGCCCCAGCCGGGCGTAGGCCCGGGCATGGGAGCGCAGGCGCCGCAGGTACTCCTCCAGCTCTGCGCCGTTAAACCGGGCGCAGGCCCTTACCTGAAGGCGGCGCAGGGCGTGCCGGCTGGATGAGGTGAGGCGCTCGCGGTAGTAGTGTTCAAGTTCCGCGTCGATTATGATAGTGTCCATGGTCGTCTCCTTACTTCACCTTCCCTTACCTTTTTGTATCGACACGGACACCGTTTTGTCGAGAAAATCTTGTAAAACGCCATTCTGACTCCCTCCGGGCACCGGACGGAGATTCCCGTGGCACCATCACGATGGCGGGAGGAAAACACCATGACCGCACCGTTCAAGAACTATTTTTCCGCCGGCTCCGACGCCTACCGGACCTTCCGTCCGGGGTATCCGCCGGAGCTCTTCTCCTGGCTGGCGGGGCTTGCGCCGCGGCGCGAGGCGGCGCTGGACTGCGGCTGCGGCACCGGCCAGGCGTCGGTGGCCCTGGCGGAGCACTTTGCAAAGGTTTACGCCGCCGACCCGAGCGCGGCCCAGATCGAAAACGCCCTCCCCCATCCCCGGGTCGAGTACCGGGTGGCACCGGCGGAGGCGACCGGCCTGCCGGACCGCTGCGTCGACCTGGTGATCGCCGCCCAGGCGCTCCACTGGTTCGACTTCGACCGCTTCTACCCGGAGGTGATGCGGGTGGCGCGGGAGGGGGCCGTCTTCGCCGCCTTCACCTACGGGCTCCTCACCATCGACGGGGAGATCGACCGGGTGATCGGCCGCTTCTACCACGACACCATCGGCCCCTGCTGGCCCCCGGAGCGGGCCCACGTGGACGCCGGCTACCGGACGATCCCTTTCCCCTTCCCGGAGATTGAAGCCCCCGCCTTCGCCATGACGGCGGAGTGGGAACCGGCGCACCTCCTGGGATACCTGGAAACCTGGTCGGCGGTGAAAGAGTACCGGCGGATCGTCGGAAGCGATCCCCTGGCCCTCGTCGCCGACGAGCTTTCCGCCGCCTGGGGGGACCCGACGCGGGTGCGCCGCGTCTCGTGGCCGCTGGTCCTGCGGGTCGGGACCATCCACCCGGAGCATCGTCCATGATCCGTCGGCTCACCTTCGTCCTTCTCCTGACGATCCTCGCCGCCCTTCCCGCCGACGCCACCTCGCTGGAGCGGGGGATTCTCGACGAACTGAATGCGGCGCGCACCGATCCCCGCGCCTACGCCGGGTACCTGGCAGAGTACCGCTCCCACTTCAGGGGGAGCTACTATCTCCTCCCCGGGAGCCGGACCCGGATCGTCACCCGCGAGGGGACAAGGGGGGTGGACGAGGCGATCCGCTTTCTCCGGCGCCAGAGGCCCCTCCCCCCCCTCAGCTGGTCCGACGGGCTCGCCCGCGCAGCGGCGGAACTCGTGCGGGAGCAGGAAGCAAGCGGCTCTACGGGTCACGGCAGCGGCGACGCAGGGATGCGGAAACGGATCGACCGGCAGGGGGAGTGGAAGCGGACCATCGGCGAGAATGTGAGCTACGGCCCCGACGACCCTCGCACCGTGGTGATACAGCTGATCATCGACGACGGGGTGCCGGGCCGCGGTCACCGGAAAAACATCTACTCCCCCGCCTTCGGCGTAGCCGGCGTCGCCTGCGCCCCCCACCCCGTCTACGGCACCGCCTGCGCCATCGACTTTGCCGGCGGGTTCAAGGAAGAGTGAGGTTGAACGGGCAGGGAATGTTTTTCTCCACGGCAACCGTTGCAATCGGCCCGGCTGCCGCTAGAATTGCCTGTAAGTTAGAGTTGTTCCCGGAAGATGCGATAAAAGAGTGGCGGATGCGGGCGCTTGCCGCGAACGGCCGGCGGCGGGCGCCACGGAGGGAGCAGGCCATGAACAAAGGGATCGTCATCTTTTCCCACGGCAAGGAAAGCAGCCCGGGCGGAGCCAAGATTACCGCCCTGTCCGATGTGGCCCGGGAGCGGGGCTTTGCGACCGAGAGTCTCGATTTCACCGACCTTCCCAACCCGGACGGCCGGGTGCAGCGTTTCGTGGATCGCTACGCCCATGAAAAAAGGCCGATAGTCCTGGTCGGCTCCAGCATGGGGGGGTACGTGGCCACCGTCGCCTCCAGCACCGTGCAACCGGTGGGGCTTTTCCTGATGGCACCCGCCTTCTACCTACCCGGCTACGCGGTCCAGTCCCCGGCCCCCGTCGCCCAGAAGACCGTCATCGTCCATGGCTGGAACGACGACGTGATCCCGGCGGAGCACTCGATCCGGTTTGCCGGCCAGCACCGGGCCGAGCTCTTCCTGGTGGACGGCGACCACTTCCTCGCCGGCCAGCTCCCCTTCCTGGTCGAACTCTTCGGGCTGTTCCTCGACCGTCTGAACGACTCCCCCCGTTACTCCCTGGGGGTCGTCCGCGCCCTGCACCGCGGCCACCGGGCCGTTGTGTGACCCCGCCGCCCTTTCGGGGGGCAACGCCATGGGGCGCCCCGCCTAACGGGCAAGCATCTTCTCCACCTCCCGGTCCATGGACCATTTCCCGCCACCGACCTCTTTGATCCGGTTCTTATCCATTGGTAACGGTAATCACATGGCGCCCCGTTGGCAACGACGAAGGAGCAGTCACTTGATTATCGTCAGGGGCCATTTAGAATTGTTTAATTGCAGAGAAGAACGGAGGTTATCCCCATGACCATTCGCGAGCGGATCGAGGCGATATTCCCCACGCCGGAGCAGCTTGCCGGCCGAAACCGCCCGGAGCCGGTGGAGGTGCGGGAGTACCTGGTAAACGGGGAACTCCTCCGGTGGGAGGGGCCGACCCAGGAGGTCTTCTCCCCGGTCTGCGCCATGAAGCCCGACGGCCCCGAGCGGGTCAAGATCGGCAGTTTCCCCCTCATGGCCGAGGCCGACGCCCTCTCGGCGCTGGAGGCGGCGGCGGCCGCCTACGACAACGGGCGGGGGAAGTGGCCCACCATGACGGTGGCCGGCAGGATCGCCCACGTACAGCACTTCGCCGCCCTGATGAAGGAGCGGCGCGAGGAGGTGGTGCGGCTCCTGATGTGGGAGATTGGCAAGACCGCCGCCGACGCCGGCAAGGAGTTCGACCGGACGGTGACCTACATCGCCGACACCGTCGACGCCCTGAAGGAGCTCGACCGGGTCTCCTCCCGCTTCGTCATCGAGCAGGGGATCATCGGCCAGATCCGCCGCGCCCCCCTCGGGGTCGCCCTCTGCATGGGGCCCTACAACTACCCCCTCAACGAGACCTTCACCACCCTCATCCCGGCCCTCATCATGGGGAACACGGTGCTGCTCAAGCCGCCGCGCCACGGGGTGCTCCTCTTCGCCCCACTGCTGCGGGCCTTCCGCGACTCTTTCCCGCCGGGGGTAGTGAACACCCTCTTCGGCTCGGGGCGGACCATCACCCCTCCGCTCATGCGGACGGGACGGGTCGACATCCTCGCCTTCATCGGGACGAGCGGCGCCGCCAACGCCCTTAACAAGGAGCACCCGAAGCCCCATCGGCTCCGGTCGGTGCTGGGGCTGGAGGCCAAGAACCCCGCCATCGTCCTCCCCGACGCCGACCTGAACGTGGCGGTGGAGGAGTGCCTCGCCGGAAGCCTCACCTTCAACGGCCAGCGCTGTACCGCCATCAAGATCATCTTCGTCCACGAATCGGTGGCGGACCACTTCCTCGCCCTCTTCTCCCGGACCCTCGCCACCATCGGCATCGGCCTCCCCTGGGACCACGCGGTGATGCTCACCCCCCTCCCCGAACCGGGGAAGACGGTCTACCTCGCGGGGCTGGTCGACGACGCCCTGCGCCACGGCGCCCGGGTCATGAACGAAGAGGGGGGGACCGTCACCGGCACCTACTTCCACCCCGCCCTCGTCTATCCCGTCACGCCGCGAATGCGCCTCTACACCGAGGAGCAGTTCGGCCCGGTGGTGCCGGTGGTCCCGTTCACCGATACGGCGGAGCCGATCCGCTATATCGAGGAGTCGGACTACGGTCAGCAGGTGAGCATCTTCGGCCGCGACCCGCAGCTTCTGGCGACCCTCATCGACCCGCTGGTGAACCAGGTCTCCCGGGTCAACATCAACAGCCAGTGCCAGCGGGGCCCCGACGTCTTCCCCTTCACCGGCCGGAAGGATTCGGCCGTGGGGACCCTCTCGGTCTCCGACGCCCTGCGGGCCTTCTCGATCCGGACCCTGGTGGCGGCCAAGGAGAGCGAGCCCAACAAGGGGATCATCTCCGACATCGTGCGGGAGCACCGCTCCAACTTCCTCTCCACCGACTTCATTCTCTGACCCGGACGGAGGATCAGCAGACGATGCCGGAAGAATCACCACTACAGCAACAGACGGAAGAGCTGGCCATGATCATCGACAGGGTCGCCGCCATCCTCGGAAGGGCAAGGGATGCCTTCTTCCGCCGGAAAGCCTTGCCGGGCGAGGATTTCGGAAAGGAGCTGCACGACCTGATCGAGGAGATCGCCTTTACGGCGGTGCGGGAAGACGAGCGGGTGATCGGAATGCCGGTCAGGAGCAGGGGGAGGACCTTCCGCTACCAGAGCATCCTCACCCACCTGCACATGGTGATCGCGACGATCGTCAGCCTGGTGGAAGAGCTGCACGAGCAGACCGGGGAGGGGACTTCGCTCTGCGAAAAGGCGGTCGAGGAGACGGATCTCCTACTCGCGCAGCAGGAGATGATCCTCTGCACCCTCGGGGAGGCGGTCAGAAGCGGTCATGGGGGCCATCTTCACGCCGTCTGCCGGGGGTGCCGGGAATTGCTCCGTATTTGCCGGAAGTCGGCCACCGCCCACGAACGGCGCGCTGCGGGAGGGCTCTGCCTCCCCGGCGAAGCCATGCTCTTCCTGACGATTCTCGACCGGATGCGCTCGCTTGTTCACCACGAGGAGGAGACCGTCAGGCTCCTGGTCCGCTGGAAGGGAACGGGACGGGCCCCTGCGGGCATCGGCTGAGATCGGTGCCGGCCCCGGCGCCTTTACATCGCGCCATCTTCACCTATACTTTTCCCGACAACGCCATTTGCGGGAGTCCCTTCGTGCGTGACGCCATCGAAAAACTGGGCGCCGTCACCCTCTTCGTCGTCCGCGAGATGGGGCGGATGCTGATCTTCATCCTCTACTCCCTTTACATCATCGTCCGCGATCCGGGGAAGCCGATCCACATCTTCAAGCAGGTCCATTTCATCGGCGCCAAATCCCTCTTCGTCATCTTTCTCACCGCC
Organism: Geobacter sp.; assembly: GCF_027327745.1. Taxonomy (GTDB): domain Bacteria; phylum Desulfobacterota; class Desulfuromonadia; order Geobacterales; family Geobacteraceae; genus Geobacter. The sequence goes on along the minus strand of NZ_DAHVYG010000002.1, from coordinate 47,765 downwards.
GCCTTCACCGGCATGGTCCTGGGGCTCCAGGGGTACTACACCCTGGCCAAGTTCGGCTCCGAAGGGCTCCTCGGCTCGGCCGTGGCTCTCTCCCTCATCCGGGAGCTGGGACCGGTCCTCTCGGCCCTCATGGTGACCGGCCGGGCGGGAAGCGCCATTACCGCCGAGATCGGGATCAAGAAGATCACCGAGCAGATCGACGCCCTCAAGACCATGGCGCTGGAGCCGTTCAAGTACCTCGTCTCCCCCAAGGTGCTGGGGGCGCTGGTGGCGCTGCCGCTTCTCTGCGCCATCTTCGACGTGGTCGGGATCTACGGCGGCTACCTCGTGGGGGTGAAGCTCCTGGGGGTGAACAAAGGGGCCTACTTCTACCAGATGGAGAAGAGCGTCGAATGGAAGGACGTCTGGTCCGGGATCGTCAAGTCGGTCTCCTTCGGCGCCATCATCTCCTGGGTCTGCTGCTACAAGGGGTATTACGCCGGTCACGGCGCCGAGGGGGTCTCCCGGGCCACCACCGAGGCGGTGGTGATGGCGTCGGTGCTGGTGCTGGTGTGGGATTATTTCCTGACCTCGGTGATGCTCTGACGGGGGCTCGGGACTGGGAGCCCGGGGCTCGGATCCACTTATGATCAAACTCGTTGAGGTGGAAAAGTCGTTCGGCAGCCAGGTGGTTCTCGACCGGCTCTCGGTGGAGATCCCGCCCGGGAAGATCACCGCGGTGATCGGCCCCTCGGGGGAGGGGAAGAGCGTGCTGCTCAAGCATATGATCGGCCTGCTGCAGCCCGACGCGGGAAAGGTCTACGTCGAGGGGGAGGACATCACCGTCATGCGGCGGAGGGAACTGAACCGGGTGCGGGAGCGGTTCGGGATGCTCTTCCAGAACGCCGCCCTCTTCGACTCCATGAGCGTCTTCGAGAACGTCGCCTTTCCGCTGGAGGAGAAGACCCGGCTCTCCAGCTACGAGATCCGCGACAAGGTCCACGAGGCGCTGGAGCATGTGGGGCTCAGGGGGGTGGATGACAAATTCCCCGACGAGCTCTCCGGCGGGATGAAGAAGCGGGTGGGGCTTGCCCGGGCGCTGCTCCTCAACCCGCGGATCATCCTCTTCGACGAGCCGACCACCGGCCTCGACCCGATCATCTGCCGCGCCATCCACCAGTTGATCAAGGATACCCACAGCCGGTTCGGCTTCACGGCGGTGATCGTCTCCCACGAGATCCCGGAGATCTTCGACATCTCGGACTACGTGGCGATGCTCTACCGCGGCAGGATCATCGAGATGGGGACCCCGGAGGAGATCCAGCGCTCCGAACACCCGGTGGTGAAGCAGTTCATCAGCGGCAGCCTGGAAGGACCGATCCACTTCGTGTGAGGCCGTTTTCTTCCGAAGCTGCCGGGAAACATAAGCTTCCAAAGGTAATCATGATACAGGTGCAGCCATGAAAAGAATCACCCTTGAACTGATCGTCGGGCTCTTCGTCCTCGCCGGCCTCCTCTGCCTCTCCTGGCTCTCCATCAAGCTCGGCAAGATGGAGCTCGTGGGGGGGGATTACTACGAGGTGAGTGCCGAGTTCGACTCCATTTCCGGGCTCAAGGACGGAGCGTCCGTGGAGCTGGCGGGGGTGGAAGTGGGGCGGGTCGACCGGATCGATCTCGACCAGAAGACCGACCGGGCCCGGGTCCACCTGAAGATCCGGGTGGGGGTCAAGCTCCAGGACGACACCATCGCCTCGGTCCGCACCCGGGGGATCATCGGCGACAAGTTCATCAATCTCTCCCCGGGGGGGTCCGACAAGATCATCGCCAACAACGGCACGATTCTCGACACCGAGTCGTCCGTGGACCTGGAGGAGTTGCTCAGCAAATACATCCATGGAAAGGTTGACTGACGGAGGGAGACCATGAAGATGAAAGCATTATCGGCACTTGTCTGCGGCATGCTCCTTCTCGGCGCCACGGCCGGTCGTGCCGCCGGGACCGACGGGGGAAAGCGCGTCCTCGACCTCAACGACTGCATCAGGAATGCCCTCACCGTCGCCCCGGAACTGGGGGAATCCCAGGCGGACATCGATCTGGCCGCATCGAAGCTGGCTGAGGCGAAGGCGCACCGTTATCCCCAGGTCGATTTTCTCGGGCTCATCGGTCCCGTCCCCCAGGCGCGGGGAAACCAGGTTTCCTCTCCCGACAGCATCAACCAGACGGACCGGCTCACCTGGTTCACCCGGGGTGACGCGACCCTGGTGCAGCCCCTCTACACCTTCGGCAAGATCAGCGAGAGCATGAAGGCCGCAAGCCACGGGATCGAGGTGGACCGGGCGAAGAAGGAACAGCGGCGCAACGAGGTGACGCTGCAGGTGAAGGAGTACTACTACGGCCTCCTCCTCGCCCGGGAGCTGAAAGAGGTGGTGCTGGAGGTGCAGGAGGACCTGGACAAGGCGAGGAAGAAGGCCCGGGAATACCTCGACAAGGGTTCCCCCAACGTGGACGACCTGGATATCTACAAGCTGGACGCCTTTTCCGGGGAGGTCGCCAAGTACCTGGAAGAGGCGCGGAAAGGGGAAGAGCTCGCCCTTGCGGCGCTGCGCACCCGGATCGGGCTCCCCCCCGACGCGCCGTTCGACATAGCGACCGGGCGGCTCACCCCCGACGAGACGGTGACGGCTCCCCTGCCGACATACCTCGATGCGTCCCGGACCCAGCGCCCCGAGTACCGGCAGGTCAGGGAAGGGCTCCTGGCACGCCAGGCGCTCGTGGAGGCGGCAAAGGCGGCCTACTGGCCCGACTTCTTCCTCGGCGGCTACCTCTCCGCGGCCTATGCCGAGAAACGGGACCGGGTCAGCAACCCCTGGGTCCCCGACCAGTTCAACCACCTCTGGGGTGGGGTGGCCCTGGGGCTCAAATGGAAGCTCGACTTCGGGATCACCGGGGCCAAGGTGGCGGCGGAGCAGGCCCGGTACGACCGGCTCCTGAGCACCAGGACCTATGCGGAGACCAATATCCCCCTCCAGATCAGGAAGGCGTACCTCGAACTGCAGGAGGCGGAGAAGAGCATCACGGCGACGCGGGATGCCTACACCAACGCCAAGAAATGGGTCGTCGCCGCCCTGGCCAACTTCGATTTCGGCATCGGTCCCGCAAAGGAGATCTTCGACGGCCTGGAGAACTACGCCAAGATGCGCGGCGACTACTTCCGCTCCATCTACAACCAGAAGATGTCCCGGGCGAACCTGGATTATGCCATCGGCGCCTCGCCGCTCGAACAGAGATAGGGGGGATACCATGTCCATGAAATGGTTGCTGCTGCCGCTCCTCTTCCTCGGTTTCACCATCGGCACCCCTGCCTTCGGCCAGGGTTCGCCCACGGAGGTCGTAAAAAAGACCGTCGACGAGGTGATCCGGATCGTCTCCGACAAGGAGCTGAAGAAGCCCCAGAACGAACAGAAGCGCCGCCGGGAGCTCAAGCAGGCGATCGGCGCCATCTTCGACTACGGCGAGATGACCCAGCGTTCCCTGGCCCGCCACTGGCGGCAGCGGAGCCCCGCCGAGAAGAAGGAGTTCACGGAGCTCTTCGAGACGCTGCTGGAGAACTCCTATGCCGGCAAGATCGAATCGTACAACCAGGAAAAGGTGGTCTACGGCAGGGAGATCGTCCAGGGGAACAACGCCGAGGTCCGCTCCACGGTCGTCACCCCCAAGCGCGACGAATACTCCCTCGACTACCGGCTCATGAAAAAGGGGGAGAAGTGGATGGTCTACGACGTGGTGATCGAAGGGGTGAGCCTCGTCGCCAACTACCGGACCCAGTTCAACAAGATCATCATGAGCGAGGGGTACCCCGCCCTGGTGAAAAAGCTGCGGACCAAGAGCGAGGAGATCAAGGCGCCGTAGCGGATACCGCTTCCCTTCGAACGCCTTGCATTAATATTCCCGTTGGGCTAGAGTGTGACTGTTGCAATTTCGCCACAGTCACGGACCCCCAATGGAACACGACCAGCACCAGCAGGCACCGCTCGTCCCACCCCCGGAACGGGAACTGAAGAAGCGGCGGCGGGAGGGGATCATCGTAGTCCTCTCGCTCCTGCTCATCATCGCCCTGACCTGGGGCGAGATGCACCTCTCCTCGCTCAGCTCCGACGCGCCGATGGGGAGCAACATCCTCATCTTCGGCATCAGCAACGTCATCATCCTCCTGATCATCCTCCTCATCTATCTCGTCTTCCGCAACGTGGCCAAGATGCTGATGGAGCGGCGGGGGGCGGCCATCGGGCGAACGCTCCAGACAAAGCTCGTCATCGCCTTCATGGGGCTGTCGCTCGTGCCGACCATGCTCCTCTTCTTCGTCTCGGCCTCCTACGTCAACATGAGCATCCGCAACTGGTTCAACGACCAGATCGAGAGCTCCCTCGCCGAATCGCTGGAGGTGGCCCAGACCTACTACAGGAACTCCGCCACCAACGCCCTCTACTACGGCCGGCAGATCAGCGCCATCGTCCACGACCGACGGCTCCTGAACGAGGAGAACCTGCCGACCCTAAGGGAGCTGGTCCGCCAGAAGCAGAAGGAGTACAACCTCGGGATCGTGGAGGTCTACTCGGCCCAGAACGAGGAGCTGGTCCGGGCGGCCAACCCGGGGATTCCCGGCGGGGAGTTCACGACCCCTTCGTCGGAGGATATCAAGGCGGGGCTCAACGGCAGGGAGCTCACCCGGGTCAACACCATCGGCAAGGCCGACCTGATCCGCGGCATCGTCCCGATCTACTCCACCTGGAAGGCCGACGAGGTGGTGGGGGCCGTGGTGGTGAACTACTACGTCCCTTACTCCCTGGTGGAGAAGATGCGGGAGATCACCGGCTCTTACCAGGAGTTTCGCCAGCTCAAGCTCCTGAAGAACCCGATCCGCACCGGCTACATCCTGGCGCTCTTTCTCGTGACGGTGGTGATCGTCTTCCTGGCGGTCTGGTTCGGCCTCCACCTCGCCAACAGCCTCACCACGCCGATCAAGGAGCTGGCGGAGGCGACGCGGCAGGTGGCCGAAGGGAACCTGGAGGTGCAGCTCGGCCAGCGGACGAACGACGAGATCGGGATGCTGGTTGCCGCCTTCAACAAGATGACCGAGGACCTGCGCCTCAACCAGGCGGCCCTCCACCAGACCAACGAGGAGCTGCTCAAAAGCAACCAGGAGCTGGACGAGCGGCGCCGCTACATGGAGATCGTGCTCCGCAACGTCACCGCCGGGGTGATCTCGGTGGACCGGGGAGGTATCCTCACCACGGTCAACAAGTCGGCGGAGCGGCTCCTGCAGATCGACACGGAGCAGGTGCTGGGGCACAATTTCCGCGAGGTCCTCAAGGCGGAGCAGCTCGACATCCTGAAAGGGCTCCTGCGCGACATGGTCATGGCCAAGCAGGACACCATCAGCCGGCAGATCACCGTCCCGGTCCACGACACGAAGGCGACGCTCCTCTTTAACCTGACGCTGCTGCGGGACGAGAGCGGGGAATTCCTCGGGACGGTGGTGGTCTTCGACGACCTGACCCAGCTCATCAAGGCCCAGCGGATGGCGGCCTGGCGCGAGGTGGCCCGCCGCATCGCCCACGAGATCAAGAACCCCCTCACCCCGATCCAGCTCTCGGCTCAGCGGCTGCGCCGGCGCTACCTCCCCCGCTTCGGCGAGGAGGACACGGTCTTCGACGAATGCACCGCCATGATCGTCAAGTCGGTGGACGAGCTGAAGACGCTGGTGGACGAGTTCTCCTCCTTTGCCCGGATGCCGGCGGCGACCCCCTCCCCCAATGACGTCAACGGGATCATCCGGGAGGCGATCGCCCTCTACCGGCAGGGGCACCGCGCCATCTCCTTCGATTTCCGCGAGGAGGAGCGGCTCCCCCCCCTTCTCCTCGACCGGGACCAGATCAAGCGGGTCTTCATCAACCTTCTCGACAACGCCGTGGCGGCCATCGACGGCGAGGGGCGGATCGAGATCGAGAGCAGGTACAACCCGGAACTGAAGATGGCGACAATCACCGTGGCCGATACGGGACACGGCATCCCCCCCGAGGACAAGCCGCGGCTCTTCGAACCGTACTTCTCCACCAAGAAGACCGGGACCGGCCTCGGACTCGCCATCGTCAATACGATCATCGCCGACCATCACGGTTACATCCGGGTCCGGGACCACGAGCCCCGGGGGACGAAGTTCGTCATCGAGCTGCCGGTGACGGCGTAACTCAACAATTCACACCGAGGTTTTCCCATGAACGAAACCATACTCGTAGTCGACGACGAGCAGGACATACGCACGGCGCTGGCCGGCATTCTGGAGGACGAGGGGTATCGGACCTCCTTTGCGAAGGACGGGGTCGAGGCCCTGGAGAAGGCGAGGAAGGAGCGCCCCGACCTGGTCCTCCTCGACATCTGGATGCCGCGACTCGACGGGCTGGAGGCCCTCCAGAAGTTGCGGGAGCTCCACCCCTCCCTCACGGTGGTGATGATGTCGGGCCACGGCACCATCGAGACCGCGGTCAGGTCGACCAAGCTCGGTGCCTATGACTTCATCGAGAAGCCCCTCTCCCTGGAGAAGGTCCTGGTCACCGTCCGCAACGGCCTCGACACCCGGCGCCTGCGGGAGGAGAACGACACCCTGCGCGCCCTCGCCTTCAAGGGGCACGAGATGATCGGGGAGACGCCGGTCATGCGGCAGCTCCAGGAGCAGATCCGGCTCGTGGCCCCCACGGGAGCGTCGGTCCTGATCACCGGCGAAAACGGCACCGGCAAGGAACTGGTGGCCCGCGCCATCCACCATGCGAGCCCCCGCCGCGACCGCCCCTTCGTGGAGATCAACTGCGCCGCCATTCCGGAGGAGCTGATCGAAAGCGAGCTCTTCGGCCACGAAAAGGGGGCGTTTACCGGCGCCATCGCCCAGAAGAAGGGGAAGTTCGACCTGGCCAACGGCGGCACCATCTTCCTGGACGAGATCGGCGACATGTCGCTCAAGACCCAGGCGAAGGTCCTCCGCATCCTCCAGGAGCGGAAGTTCGAGCGGGTCGGGGGGGCGAAGACCATGGAGGTGGATGTGCGGGTGATCGCCGCCACCAACAAGGATCTGCCGGAGGAGATCCGGACCGGCAACTTCCGCGAAGACCTCTTCTACCGCCTCAACGTGGTCCCCTTCCACGTCGCGCCGCTGCGGGAACGGGCCGACGACATCCCGCTCCTGGTGGAGCACTTCCTCGACCTCTTCGCCCGCCGGGAGGGGCAGGAGCGCCGGACCATGCTCCCGGAGACGGTGGAGGCGCTCAAGCGCTACGACTGGCCCGGTAACGTGCGGGAGCTGCGCAACATCGTGGAACGGCTCGTCATCATGACCACCGGGCGGGTGATCACGCCGGGGCACCTGCCGGAGTCCGTCGCCGCCTCCCCCCACCACGGTGCGGCGGGACGCCCCGGCGGCGCCATGGAGACCTCGTCGCTGCGGGAGGCGCGGGAAGGGTTCGAGAAGGAGTTCATCATCCAGAAGCTGGAGGAGCACGGCTGGAACATCTCCAGGACCGCCGAGGCGATCGAGCTGGAGCGGAGCAACCTCTACCGGAAGATGAAGAGCTACGGCATCGACATGAAGAAGTAAGCCTGAATACGTGAGGCCAGGGAGCCTGACGGATTCAGGGTAAGGAGAGTAGACCATGGACGGATCCACTCACCCGCCGGCCGCCAGAAACGTAACGGCGCTCCTGGCGACGCTGGTCTTCGCCGTCTCCGTGGCGGCCTACGCCATTACGCTGCGAAACGGCTTCGTCTGGGACGATGTAGGAACGCTGACGGGGGGCGGGACAGCCGCCGCGGCCGGTGACCTCTGGGGAGTGATCGTTCGGGGGATCGGCGGCCCCATCGAGGGGAGCGGCTATTACCGCCCCCTGATCGGCATCCTCCACACCCTGGTCCGGATCGTCTTCGGGGACGGGCCCTGGGGGTTCCACCTGCTGAACGTGGCGGTGCACGCCGGCGTCGCGACGGCGGCATTCGGGGTCCTGCTGCGACTTCTTGCGGGAAACGGCACCCCCACCATGCGGGGCGGGATCCTCTCCTGCGCCGGCGCCCTCCTCTTCTCCCTCCACCCCGTTCACGCCGAATCCGTGGCATGGGCCTCGGGAATAACCGATCCGGCCTTCTCTCTCTTCTATCTCACAGCCTTCTGGTGTTATCTCAAGGCCCTCGGAGAGAGGGCGCACCCCGCGCGCCGGACCCGCTTCACCCTCATCTCCCTAGCCTCGTTCCTCCTTGCGACCCTCGCCAAAGAGCCGGGCTTCACCCTGCCGGCGCTGCTGCTCGCCCACGATCTTGCTTTTCCGGAGCGGCTCCCGTCCCGCTCTCCCTCGGGGTTCCTCAGACGTCACCTCCCCTATCTGGCGGTGGCGGCCCTCTCCCTGCTGCTTCGCGCCCATGCCCTGTCGGGCCTCAAACTCGGAGGGGAGAGCCAGCGTCTGGCCCTGGCCGGCAGCGGCGCGACGCTCGACACCGCCGGGTACCTCCTGAACGCCTTCCCCCTCTTCGTGAAGTACATCGCCACCCTCATCCTGCCAACAAACCTCTCCGCCTATTACGAGGTCCCCATGGTCGGCTCCCCGGCGGAGCCGTGGGCCATCCTCGCGCTTCTCGCCGCGCTCTGCTTCGCCCTATCCCTGGGGATCGCATGGCGCAGAAACCGCCCCCTCTTCTTCGCCCTGGCCGCCATGGTGATTCCGCTGCTCCCGGCACTCAACTTCCGCGCCACCGGCACCACCTCTTTCGCGGAACGCTACCTCTATCTCCCTGCCTTCGGGTTCGTGCTCCTCCTCGTCTTCCCGGCGGCGGAACTGTGGCGAAAAAAAGCGGAGAGTGGACGGTACCTCGCCGCGGCCGGCGCCCTGCTCCTGGCCGGCTATGGGGCGGTGACCGTCCCGCGCGGCACCGTCTGGCGCGACAACTACACCCTCTGGTCCGACACGGCAAGAAAGTTTCCCGGCAGCGCCATCGCCCGCTACAACCTGGCCCACGAACTGAAGCAGAGAGGGGAGCTGCGGGAGGCCATCGCCCAGTACCGGGCCGCCATCGAGCTGAGTCCCGGCCTGGCCGACGCCCATATGAACCTCGGAAACATTTACGCCCAGACGGGGTTTCCGAACATGGCGATCGACGAATACCGGACGGCACTTCGGATCAGGCCGGACTACGGGGAGGCGTGCTTCAATCTCGGCAGGGCCTGCCTGGTCCAGGGAAAAACCGGGGAGGCCATCGACGCCCTCTCCCGCTCAGTGGCCGCCGCCCCGGACAACCCCATGGCGCGCAATGCCCTCGGCATGGCGTTCCAGCAGGCGGGAGAGCGGGAGAGGGCAGTGGAACAGTTCCGGGAAGCCGTCCGGCTAAGCACGGCAGACCCCCGCTACCGCATGAATCTCGACAATGCCCTGGCCCGGCGCCGCTGAACGGGGCTGCCGGCAGAAGGGATAAATAAAGGGCCGCCCCCGGGGAGACGGCCCTTTTTTTCGTGCGGCGCACTTTCGGTACTTACGGCCGTTCGACCGCGCAGTCGATCACCGCGTCGACGCGGCGGTTCATCGCCCTTCCCGCCGGGTCGTCGTTGTAGCCGACGGGACGGGTCTCGCCGTACCCCTTGGCGGAGAGGCGTGATCTCTCGATGCCAAATTTCTCCACCAGGTAGTTCATGACCGCCTCGGCCCGGCGCTGGGAGAGCTTCATATTGTAGTCGGCACCGCCGACGTTGTCGGTGTGTCCTTCGAGAACCGCGGTGGTGGTCGGATGCTTCTTCATAAACTCGGCCACCGTGGCGATCTTCGCGTCGTACATCGGCTTGATGACGGCCTGGTCGTGGTCGAACTCGATGTTCAGGGTGATGCAGAGGTACTTGGGAAGCCGTGCATACTGTTCGGCTTCGATAAGGGCGCAGTCGATGATCGCCTCCATCCGGCGGTTTTTCTGGCGCCCCTCTTCCGTGGCGTTGTCGGCGATGGGCCTGGTGTAGCCGTACCCCTTGGCGGAGAGGCGGGATCTCTCGATGCCGTACTTGTCGACCAGGTAGTTGACGACGCTGTCGGCGCGGCGCCGGGAAAGATCCATATTGTACTCGTAGGTGCCGACGTTGTCGGTGTGTCCCTCGATCACCGCCGTGGTGGTCGGGTAGGTCTTCATGAAGTCGGCGACCCGTCCGATCTCCTCGTGGTACTCGGGCCGGATGTCGGCCTTGTCGATGTCGAACTCGATCTTGAGCGGGATGCAGTACTTGACCATCTCCTTCGGTGCCGGAGCGGGTGCCGGCGCCGCCGCAGGAGCGGGAGCGGGGGCCGGCGCCGGAACGGGGGGCGGCACCGCCGCCTTGACCGCGGGTGCCTCGCCGCCGAACTGGAAGTTCACGCCAACGGTGTACTCCCAGTTGCTCGTGGAGTGGTCCGTGACCAGAAGGTGGCGGGCGTCGCCCCGCAGGGCGATCATGTCGGTCACGTAGTACTTGAGCCCGCCCCCCCAGCCGAAGACCGCGTTGGTCCGGTCGTTGTACGGCGAGCCGAGCCTCGACGGGTAGTCGACGGTGATCCCGCCGAAACCGAGGGCGACGAACGGCACGAACCGGCTCTCGGGCATGAAGTGATAGAGCCCTTCGAGGCGGTAACTGTAAGCCTTGGTGTCGTTATCCCCGGCAACCCGCGTCAGCTCCGTGGCGTTGTAGTGGAAAAGCCCTTCGAGCGCCAGATGATCGGTGAAGTTGTATCCTCCCCTCACCCCGTAGATCGGCCGGGTCCGCAGGTGCTCGGTCCCGTCGAAGGTGTAGCCCCCAACGAACGGCTCTACGTAGAAAGAGCCGGTCTTTACCTCGGCGAAAGCCGTGGTGGCTAGACTCGCCAGCAGCAACGCCGCGCCTGCTATGGCTATCTTTCTCATCTTCATGCCCTCCATGTAACGTCAGATGCTCCCCTTGTGACGATTAAAACGCGATAATACATCAAGCCTAACTGATTGCCGGCAGTTGTCAAACGCCGCACCGTTTCTCCGACGCCTCCCTTCAGGACGAAGGGCCGAAAGTGATTGACAAGGAGAGAACCGTTCCGGTATGAATGGCCACGCATCTTACATCAGAGCGCCGCGAAGGAGACCCGGATGACCCTTCTCGACACGATCCTCGACGCGAACAGGAAATTTGTCCGTCCCGGAGCGTTCCCTCCCCTTCCGAAGAACCCGAAGAGGCAGTTTGCCATCTTCACCTGCATGGACACCCGTCTCGTGGATTTCCTCGAACCGGCCATGGGGATCAGGCGTGGCGACGCCAAGGTCATCAAGAACGCCGGCAACACGATCATCGACCCCTACGGCGGGGTGATGCGGAGCCTTGTGGCAGCCGTCTTCATGCTCGGGGTCGAGGAGATCTTCGTCATCGGCCACCAGGACTGCGGCATGGCCTCCGTGGACGCCGTCGACCTGAAGCGGCGGATGATCGAGCGGGGAATCGATCCCCGGGAGATCGAAACCCGGGTCCCCGACCTCGCCCAGTGGATGGGGGCCTTTTCCTGCCCCGAGGAGAACGTCGCACGGGTGGTCGGCATCATCCGGGAAAATCCGCTGATCCCCCGGGACGTGCCGGTCCACGGCCTGATCTTCTGCCCCAACGACGGCCATCTGGACATCGTGGTACGGGGTTACTGAGGAGCGCCATGAGCACGAACGCCCCCCCTTTCCTCACGGCGGAACTGGAGCAGATTCCGCTTTTCCGGTTCGTTCCCCTGGAGTGCATCGAGGGGATCCTGGAGCATTGCACCGTCACGGAGCTCGACGGCGGCGAGCGCTACGAGCCGTCCCTGCCGCTGGACCGCGGCCTCCACCTCCTTCTTTCCGGCCGGCTGGCCCTCCACTACGACGTGCGGGAAACTGACGCCCCCCTCCACCTGGCGACGGGAGACATCGTCGGCGAGACCTTCGCCGCCGGCGAACCGGGAGTGCCGTGCCTGCTGGTGGCGGCCGGACCGTGCCGGATCATGGTCATGGAGGAGGATCTCATCTGGTCCCTCGCCCAGGCCTCCCATGCCGCCGCCTGCAACCTCCTCGGCGTCCTGCTCCGGCGCCGCCACGACGCGGAGCGCGAGAGCTTCACCGGCACCGTCCACGAATACGCCCTCCACGACCAGGGGATCGTCGACCCCCTCACCGGATTCCAGACCCGGCGCTGGCTCGAACGGGTCCTGGAGCGCCAGGTGGCCCGCGCTGAGGCGAGCGGCAGCCCCCTCTCCCTCGTAATGGTCGACATCGACCGGTTCCGCAGCTTCAACGAAGAGCACGGCCGCTTCGGCGGCGACCGGGCGCTCCACGCCGTGGCGAAGACCGTCCGCAACTACCTCCGCCCCACGGAACTCGTGGCCCGTTACAGCGGCGACACCTTCGCCATCCTCCTCCCCGAAACCGACTCCGACACGGCCGCCATGATCGCCGAACGGCTCCGCCGGCGGATGCTCGACACCGTCATCGACCTGCAGGACGGCCGGATGCTCCCCCCCCTCTCCATCTCCGCCGGGTATGCGTCACACCGCTCCGGAACGGAAAGCAGCGAGCTGGTCTCGGCAGCCCTGTCCGCCCTCGACCGGGCCAGGGCCGCCGGAGGGAACGCCGTCTCCCCCTGAGCCGTATACGCATTGGCTTATCCGGCGGCGCCGTGCTATACTCGGCTTTCTTCGCCTTCGGAATCACGGGCTTCCATCGGATTTCCCCGCAATCGACCGGGATTACGCTGCCATCTTCCTCCCCTGGCACGGGACCGAGGAAAAGGAGAGCAGATGAACGCTTCGCGCCTCATGGAGATCGAGCGCTTCGCCCAGGCCCTCGTCAAGGGTGCCGCCATGCAGCTTTACCTCACGCCGAAGCCGGGGCTCGTGGACCTTGCCGACTGCGGTTCCCACCCCGATCTCTCCCTGGCGAAGATGGAGCGCTCCCTCCACATCATCGGCGACTACCTGGCGGAGACGATCCGCTCCCTTGCCGACGGCGAACGGTTTCTCTGCCAGGCGGTCATCGGCCGCCGCGCCGAGCAGGTGATGTTCGACGAGCTCGGCACCAACACCCACAAGGGGTATATCTTCCTGAGCGGGCTCCTTCTCATCGCCCGCTGGCATGCCGGCTCCGACGACAGGGATCGCCTCGGCAGGGCCGTGGCCGCCATGGCGCGGGAGTACTTCGCCGTAAGCGAAGAGCAGGAGAGCAACGGCCGGACCGTGCGCAAGCGCTTCGGCGCCGGCGGCATCGTCCGGGAATCCCTTGAGGGGTTTCCCTCCCTCTTCTCGTGCGCCGTTCCGGCGTACCTCGACGCCATCGAACGTGCCGGCTGCTTTACCGCCGCCTCCTTCACCGTGCTTGCCCGCCTCATGCAGCGGGTCGAGGACACCACCGCCCTGCACCGCTGCGGCACCATGGGTCTTGCCCGGATCAGGCGGGACGGCCAGTTCCTGGAGAAGGCCATCGCCGAAGGGGCCGATTTCATGCCGATTCTCACGGAAATGAACCGCGAGTACGTCCGGATGGACCTCACCATGGGAGGGGTTGCGGACATGCTCGGCCTTGCCTACGGCTACCTGACCGCCACCGGGCTCCTGGCCGGCAACCCCGACAACTCCCACCGCCCGCGCCCCCTCACCCTGCACCGCTGCGCATCGGGCTCCTGACCGGCCCGCCCCCTCCGCACCATGCTCCTGAGGCTCTTCCTCCTCTTCTCCATCGTCCCGATCATCGAACTCTACCTCCTCATCAAGGTCGGGAAACTGATCGGGGCGCTCCCCACCGTGGCCCTCGTCCTTGCCATCAGCATGACGGGGGCGTGGCTCGTCCGCGCCCAGGGCTTCGCCATCCTCTCCCGCATCCGCGCCGACCTCGCCCAGGGACGCCCCCCCGCCGCCGGCCTCCTCGACGGGGCGCTGGTCCTCTTCGGCGGCCTTCTTCTACTCACCCCCGGATTCTTCACCGACTTCCTCGGACTCTTCTTCCTCATTCCGCCAACCCGCGCAATCATCAAGCAGTTTCTCGGCCTCTGGCTGCAGAAGAAGCTCGCCGGCGGCCAGTTCGTCATCAAGCGGTTCTGATCGGCCTCTTGGGCCTGAATCCGTAACGGCCAGGCACTTCCAAAATTATTCTTGTCATATAATAAAAAAGCGTTATACTGACAAAAAAGGCAACCACGTTGACGCATTGCACCCCCACGGCAATACCTACTACCTCCAATTCAAGATAGCGTTTTATTAGCTTTACCCCAAACCTCGGCAACAGAAGGCCATCTGGCGTGCCCCCTTTTCCCTTCCATTCATAATGCGAAGGAGGTTGCAGGATGTCGGATCGAGTCTCGTTTCTTGAAGCCCGGGTCGTGGAGTTGACCGCGGAGCTTCGCACCCTCACGGCGCGCGTGGACGAAATGGCGGTGCAGAGGGGAATGGCATCGTCGCCGACCGTGCAGACCCGGCAGACCCAGCCTGAACCAAGACCGGCCTTTGCACCCGAACCCGAGTCGGCCTCCGAAGAGATTCTTTCATGGGCCGGCAAGAAATCACTTCTCCCCCGTCTCTCCACTCTCTGCTTCGTGCTCGTACTTGCGCTAGTGCTCCGCACCCTCACCGACAGCGGCATCGTCGGCAAGCAGATCGGCTCGTTCATCGGGATGGGGTATGCCGTCATGCTGATCGGCTTCGCCTGCGCCCTGTATCTCAGAAAGAGCCCCCTGGCACCCGTATTCGCCATCAGCGGCCCGGCACTCCTGGCAACCATTGTTCTGGAGGTCCATGCCCGCTTCGCCTCGCTCCCCACCATGCCGGCCTACGGAGTCCTGATTGCCGCCGGCATCACAACAGCCGTCATCGGCCACATCTTCCGGGTCGCCATCCCGGTCATTGTCGGCACCCTCGGGCTCTGTCTGGCAGGCGCCGCCATCGACTACCCCAACCCCTTCTTCCCGATGCTTGGCATGCTGCTTCTGACGGCCAACCTTCTCGGCACCTTCGCAACGAGGCTCCATCGCTGCTCGTGGCTGCGCTGGATACTGCTGACCGTCACCCTCTTCATGCTGGTGCTCTGGGCGACCAAGCTCGGCATGGCACTCAGGGGAGCCTCACCCGTGCCGCCATCCCTGGCTGCCACCTGGTTCCTGCCGACCATCGCGCTCTTCATGGTCACCTTCGTGGCCACGTCGCTGCTCGGCATCCTGACGAGCGGCCAGGAAAAGATTTCCCGCTTCGACCTGACCCTGCCGACCATCAATGCGGTCTGGGTCTTCCTCTCCGCGGCGTATGTGGTTTCGTCCATGGGGAGAAGCCTTGCGGTCCACGGCGCTGTCGGCATAGCCGCAGCCCTCGGGCACCTGGGAGTCTGTGTCTGGCTGGCAGGGAAGTCTCCCGAACGGGCCCGCGGAGCAAGCGCCTTCGCACTGGCCGGCAGCGCCCTTCTGGTCATGGCTCTCCCCCTGGCACTCAACAGTTCAATCATTCCACCGGTCCTGCTGGCCGCAACGGCCTTCGGGCTGGCGTTCATATCCCACCGCTGGCAGCGGGGAGGCGTGCGTGCCGTTTCGTACTTTCTCCAGGGGCATGCCTGCTTTGTCTTTCTTGCGCTCTTCCGGGTAAAGCCCTCCGAAAGCCTCAGCATCGTCGCGACAGTCTCGGCAGCGCTGGTTTCGGTCATCGCCCTGGCCCACCACCGCTGGTGCCGAACCAGCGGGCCTCCGCAGGATTCCAAACTCTTCTCCCGATTCGACCGGCGGGACATCTCCGCATCCATTGTTCTCATGGGAGCGCTGACGGCTGCCTTCTGCGCCCTGCGTTCCGGAGCCTGGCTCGTACTCGGCGGCACGGCATCACCGGCATTCCACAGCGCCCAGACCGTCATCATCACCACCGCGGCAGCGAGCCTCATGGTCATGGGCTTTGTCAGACACGACAAGGAACTGCGAAACGTCGCCGTCATCGTCACCCTGGTGGCGCTGGTAAAGGTTTTCTTCCACGACTTCATGTCCATGAAGGGGATGCCGCTGGTCATCGGCATCTTTTCCTTCGGCATCGCGGCAGCGGTCCAGTCGGTGGTCCTGGGCCGCTGGCAGTCCCGCACCTCCCGGGAGGCCCATGCAGCCACCGACGGGGTTGCCCCACCCTCTCACCTCAAGGAGATCAAGGATCACTGATTCAGCAGGCTGTTGATACTTTTCTCCGCAGTACTGGATGCCCGCCCTCTGCTCCGGGCGGGCATCACCTTTTTGCTCCTTCCCTCTGCCTCCCCATTGCATCACCGTCGGATTGCGATACGCTTACTCCTGTCGGCCCAATCTTATCTTCGCGCTGGAGGACCACAGCCATGAAGGTTCTCGTTCTTTTCTACTCCATGTACGGCCATATCTACCGGATGGCCGAAGCGGCGGCCGAGGGGGTCCGGGAGGTCCCGGGGGCCGAGGCTTTGCTCCACCGGGTCCCCGAGACCCTGCCGTCCGACGTCCTCGAAAAGATGGGGGCCATCGAGCCCCAGAAGGCGTTTGCCCACATTCCCGTCGCCACGGTGGATGAGCTGGCCGCCGCCGATGCCGTGATCTTCGGCACCCCCACCCGCTTCGGCAACATGTGCGGCCAGATGCGCCAGTTCCTCGACGCCACCGGCGGACTCTGGATGAAGGGGTCCCTCGTCGGCAAGGTGGGAAGCGTCTTCACCAGCTCCGCCACCCAGCACGGCGGGCAGGAGTCGACCATCCTCACCTTCCACACCTTCCTCCTCCACCAGGGGATGGTGGTCGTGGGCCTTCCCTACGCCTTCGCAGGACAGATGCGCAACGACGAGATCACCGGCGGCTCCCCCTACGGCGCCTCCACCATCGCCGGCACCCGTGGGGAACGGCTGCCGACGGAGAACGAGCTCGCCGCGGCCCGCTTCCAGGGGAAGCACGTGGCAGAAATAGCGGCGAAGCTCAGAGGATAGGGGAAACAGGGAGGTTCCCCATGCCTTTCATCCGCTGGTTTTCAGAGATCACCATTGCCGACGTCCCCCTCGTGGGGGGGAAGAACGCCTCCCTCGGAGAGATGTACCGGGAGCTCCGCCCCCTGGGGGTGAAGATCCCCAACGGCTTTGCCGTCACCGCCGAGGCCTACCGGCACCTGCTCCGCTCCGCCGGCATCCTCTCGGAACTGGAACGGCTCCTCGCCGGGCTCGACAAGGGGAACGTGGCCGATCTGGCGGTCCGGGGAAGGCGCCTGCGGGAGCTCGTCTACGGCGCCCCCCTCCCCGCCCCCCTCGCCGTCGAGATCGCCGCCGCCTACCGCCGGCTCTGCGTCGAGTACGGCGAAGACTGCGACGTGGCGGTCCGCAGTTCCGCCACGGCCGAGGACCTCCCCACCGCCTCCTTCGCCGGCCAGCAGGAGTCCTACCTGAACATCCGGGGCGAAGCCCAGCTCCTGGACGCCTGCCGCCGCTGCCTCGCCTCCCTCTTCACCGACCGGGCCATCTCCTACCGGATCGACCAGGGGTTCGACCACCTGAAGGTCGCCCTCTCCGTCGGGGTCATGAAGATGGTCCGCTCCGACCTGGCAGCGAGCGGCGTCATCTTCACCCTCGACACCGAGAGCGGCTTTCGGGACGTCGTCATGGTCACCGGCGCCTGGGGGCTGGGGGAGAACGTGGTCCAGGGGGCCGTGAACCCGGACGAATTCACGGTCTTCAAACCGACGCTCCGCCAGGGGTTTCGCCCCCTGATCCGGCGCAGGCTCGGCGAGAAGAAGATCCGGATGATCTACGGCAGCGGCACATCCAAGGAGCTGACGAAGAACGTGGAGGTGCCGAAGGAGGAGCGGCGCCGGTTCTGCCTCACCGACGACGAGGTACTGGTACTCTCCCGCCAGGCGCTTCTCATCGAGGAGCACTATTCGAAAAAGAGCGGCCGCGACACGCCGATGGATATCGAGTGGGCGAAGGACGGGGAGAGCGGGGAGCTCTTCATCGTCCAGGCCCGCCCCGAAACGGTCCAGTCCCGGAAACGGCTCGACTTCCTGGAAACCTATATCCTGGAGCGCCGCGGCGACATCCTTTGCAGCGGCACGAGCGTGGGGGAGAAGATCGCCGCCGGCCCGGCCCGGGTCATCACCGACATTCACAGGCTGAACGACTTCCGGCCGGGGGAGGTCCTGGTGGCCGACACCACCACCCCCGACTGGGAGCCGGTCATGAAACAGGCGGCGGCCATCGTCACCAACAGGGGGGGGCGCACCTGCCACGCCGCCATCGTCAGCCGCGAACTCGGAATCCCCTCGGTGGTCGGCACCGGCGACGGCACCACCCGGATCGCCACCGGCAGAGAAATCACGGCAAGTTGTGCCGAAGGGGACGTGGGGCGGATCTACGACGGCATCCTCCCCTTCCGGGTGGAGCAGGTGGACCTCGCCGGGATGGAACGCCCCCGGACAAAGATCATGATGAACCTCGGGAACCCGGAGGAGGCGTTCTCCCTCTGCAGGATCCCCAACGACGGGGTGGGGCTCGCCCGGATGGAGTTCATCATCACCAACCACATCAAGGTGCACCCCATGGCGCTCGTCCATCCGGAGCGGGTGGCGGACGAGGCGCAGCGGCGCGAGATCGGAGAGCTCACGGCCGGTTACCCCGACATGCCCGCCTACTTCGTGGAGCGACTCGCCGAAGGGATCGGCACCATCGCCGCCCCCTTCTTCCCCAAACCGGTCATCGTCCGGATGAGCGACTTCAAGACCAATGAGTACGCCTCGCTCCTGGGGGGACGCGCCTTCGAGCCCGCCGAAGAGAACCCGATGATCGGCTTCCGGGGGGCATCGCGCTACTACGACGAACGCTACCGGGAGGGGTTCGCCCTGGAATGCCGGGCGCTGAAGCGGGTGCGGAAGGAGATGGGTCTCACGAATGTCATCCCCATGATCCCCTTCTGCCGTCGCGTGACGGAAGCGGAAAAGGTCCTGGCGGAGATGGCGAAAAACGGCCTCGTCCGGGGGGAGAACGGCCTCGAGGTCTACGTCATGTGCGAGATCCCCAACAACGTCATCATGATCGACGAGTTCTCCCAGCTCTTCGACGGCTTTTCCATCGGCTCCAACGACCTGACCCAGCTCACCCTCGGCGTGGACCGGGATTCTGCCCTGGTGGCCCACGTCTTCGACGAACGGGACCCAGGCGTCATGCGCCTCATCTCGCAAGTGGTGGAGGGGGGGCGCCGCAACCGCCGCCACAGCGGCATCTGCGGCCAGGCGCCGAGCGACTACCCGGAATTCGCCGCATTCCTCGTCAAGCAAGGAATCGACTCCATTTCGCTCAACCCCGACTCGGTCCTGAAGATCACCCTGCGGGTGCTGGAGATGGAAAAGGAACTGTCCCGAGAGCAGAAAGAAAGGAACCCGCAATGTCCCTGAAAGAAAAGAAGGTGGTGGTGATCGGCGGCAGCTCAGGCATGGGACTCGCCGTGGCGAAGATGGCAGCTGCAGAAGAGGCCGAGGTGGTGATCGCCAGCCGTTCCCTGGAAAAGCTCCGGCGGGCCGACGACGAAATTTCCCAGCCGGTGGAGACCCGCTCCCTGGATGTGACCCTGGAGCATGACGTCAAGGGGTTCTTCGCCGACATCGGCGAGCTGGACCATCTGGTCGTCACCGCGGCCACCGGGGTGGCGGGGAGGTTCCTGGAGCTCGACACCCCCTCCTTCCGGCAGGTCTTCGACAGCAAGTTCTGGGGGCAGTATTTCTGCGCCCGCTACGGGGCGCAGCGGATCAGGGAGGGGGGCTCCATCACCCTCTTTTCCGGCGTCGCGGCGGCGAAGCCGGTAGCAGGGCTCTCGGCCTACGCCGCGGTGAACGGCGCCGTGGAGGCTCTCTGCCGGAGCCTCGCCGTGGAGCTGGCGCCGCTGCGGGTGAACGCCGTCTCCCCGGGGATCGTCGACACCCCCGCCTACGCCGACATGAACCCCTTCGAGCGGAAGAAGATGTTCGACTCCCTGGCCGCCCGCCTCCCGTCCCGGCGGATCGGCCGCCCCGAGGACGTGGCCGCCGCGGTGATCGAGCTCATGAAGAACGGCTATGCCACCGGCTCCGTGCTCTGCGTGGATGGCGGGTACCGGCTGGTGTAGGACCGAACATCATGCACTGAAATTAAATTTCAGCACCACCCTTGACGTGTAATTACGGCTAGTTACAGTTAACGAGTTGACGCATTGTTTGATTTATAGGAATGCCGCCTGCAGGAAACAGGCATTTTTATTTCATGTGAGCCTTTGCGTCAGAGCATGCTTCGAAAAGAGGCTTTCAAGTGCCTGAGTTCTCAGTTGACAAGAGAGGCGGGTTTATTTCTGCACTCGAACGACTATTCCGCACCTATTTTCCGTTGAAGAGTAGGGGCGGAATCAGCTTTATTGCCATTGGCATGCGAGCGACTTTGCCGTACCGAAAATTGGGATTCCTTAGAATCTTGAAAAAATGTCTCCAGTTATCGCATTTACTACTCTTCAATCTTAGAGATTTTATCAGATTTGTTAAAGTAATTACCCTTACAAATGTCAAGTATCTTGTTTGGCATCACCCTGAAATTGTTTTATATTCCTTGTCAGATTCATATCTTGCGCTATCGCTTAACGCCAAATCCCGCCTGGCTATACTTCTTAATCTCGTGGCACTTTCAACCGCTCTGGCGGCCCAGATCGCCTTCACGGGGCAGCTCGTTCCGCAGCAGCTCAGCCAGCATGCCCTTTCAACCGCTCTGGCGGCCCAGATCGCCTTCACGGGCCTCCTCGCGGTGAAGTAGCCGCCGCTTCCGGTATAATATTCCTGAACACATCCGAGGTGCCCCGCGGTGACGATCCCAATTATCGCCCGATGCGGGGCACGCTCCACGAGAGGTACCCGATGGGATGCGGCAGCAACGGAAACGAATGGACCCTGATCGAAACGCTCATGCCCAAGGACACTAACCCGGGGGGGTCGATCTTCGGCGGGGTGCTGATGAGCCTCATGGACAAGGCGGCCGTCATCGCCGCCTGGCGCTACGCCCGACGCGAGGTGGTCACTGCCGGGGCGGAGGAGATCTCCTTCATCCGGCCAGTACGGGTGGGTGAGGTGGTGAAGGTCTGCGCCCGGGTGGTCAACACCGGCCGCACCTCCATCGACCTGGACGTGGTGGTGGAGGCCGAGGATGTCCAGGCCGGCGCGAGCGCCGTGGCGGCCCGGGGGTTCTTCACCATGGTGTCCCTGGACCGGGAGGGGAAGCCGACGGAGGTCCCGCCGTGGGAGCCCCGCACCGACGAGGAACGGCGCCGCCGCGACGAGGCCCGGGAGCGCCGCGCCCGGCGCCGGCGGAAGTAAGAGTGCCGGAGGCTCTCGACCATGACCCCCATCGCAACCGATGACATCAGGAATTCCGCCGTCCGCATCATCATCAGGCTCGCCCTCGGGAACTATCTCCTCCGGGGCCCGGGTGGCAACATCCTCGAACTGGAATCGCGGGTCGCCTGGGCAACCGCCGTCAATGAGCTGCAAAACGAAGGGTACCTCATGGTGACCCCGCAGGAGTACGCCGCCGCCAGCGGCCTTACCGAAGCGGAGGTCGTCGAGCAGGTCGAGGACGAAGGGAGCCTCTTTGCGCTTTTCTTCCCCTCCGAGGGGGAACAGGGGATGGTCGTGCCGCTGGAGCGGGAGGTGAAGGAGCACCTCGGCCCCCTCCCTCTCTGAAACCCACGAGCCATGTGCCTCATCCTCTTCGCCCTTGAGGCGCATCCCCGCTACCGCCTGGTGCTGGCCGCCAACCGGGACGAGTTCTATGACCGCCCCACCGCGCCGGCCTCCTTCTGGGACGATGCTCCACAGGTCCTGGCCGGGCGCGATCTGACGGGAGGAGGAACCTGGTGCGGGATAACGACGGGGGGAAGGATCGCCGCGGTGACCAACTACCGGGATCCGCGGACGTACCGTGAAGGAGCACCCTCGCGGGGGCGTCTCGTGGCCGATTTCCTGCGGGGGGAGATGACGCCCGCCGCCCTGCTGGAGCGGTTGCATCGGGAAGGGAACAGCTACAACGGTTTCAACCTGATTTTCGGCGACGGCAGTGAACTTCTCTACTTCTCCAACCGGGGAGCGCTCCCCGCCAGAGTGCCGGCGGGGATCCACGGCCTCTCCAACCACCTTCTCGACACACCGTGGCCCAAGGTGGCGCGAGGGAAGGAGGCGCTGGCGAAACTCCTGGCTGCCCGGGACGAACCCGCCCCCGACGACCTCTTCGCCATCCTCGCCGACCGCACCCCGGCCCCCGACCATCTCCTCCCTGACACCGGCGTCGGGCCTGAGCGGGAGCGGCTCCTCTCCCCCCTCTTCATCGCCACTCCCACCTACGGCAGCCGCTCCTCCACGGTGATCCTCATCGGCCGCGACAACACCTGCACCTTCGTGGAACGAAGCTTCAACGGCGCCGCCGACCACCCCCGGACCGTAAAGTTTCGCTTCACCATCGCGTTACCAGTGACCTTCCCGGTGAGGTGACGACGGCCGGCCCGTTCACTTCATCCCCGGCATCGCCGCCACCGGTCCCGTTTACATCCTCCACACATTGACGATGGCTAACAATACGTTATACTGGCCCAACGCAAAGGGTACTTAAGCGACTTCAAGGGAGCGGAAGCAAGAGGAGGGGACCGTCATGCGCTATGTTCTTCTTTCCGTGCTATTAGTCATGCTTGCTTGCCCGGTCCTGGCCGGGGAGATCAGTCTGCTCGGCGGTTACGGTGTGACGAACAATCCCACACAGAAAGCCAGTGCCTGGCAGGTGGAATACATGGAAGGGCTCGGCGAGCATTTCGCCTGGAGCCTTTCGTACCTTAACCAGGGGCATTTTGTCGAACACCACCGCGACGGCAACGCCGTCAATCTGTGGGTCCGCGCAAGCCCGTTCCACCCGCAGCTTTCCCTGGCCGCCGGAGCTGGAGCAGTGTTTTACTACGATACCATCATCCCTTCATCCGGAGCCCCCGCCTCTGATTTTCACGGGTGGGGAACCATGGTCAACGTTGCCGCGAACTGGTACACAAAGAGCCGCTTCATTTACGAGCTGCGCGGATCGTGGGTCAGGGGAGGACAGAGTTTCGACACACTGTCGGTGCTTGCCGGCATCGGCTACCAGCTCGATGCGCCGTCCACTCCGGGCCCTCTCGCCAAAGCTCCTCCGCAGACCGAACTAACAACAAACAACGAGCTGACGGTCTTTGGCGGCGAAACAGTCGTGAACATTCCCGCCCCTGCAGGCAGCGGGCGTTCCCGCGCCATCGCCCTCGAATACCGGCGCGGGCTCTGGCGGTACGTGGAGTTGACGGTAGGAGCCCTCTACGAAGGGAGAAACGCCCTGATCGACCGGTACGGGCTGACCACCCAGCTCTGGTTGGCAAAGCCCTTTCTTCATGACCACCTGGCTCTCGGAGCCGGCTTAGGCGGCTATTTCGCCGTCGACGGTCGGCGCGGCAACAACGGTCGCTACGGTGACGTATTTGTATCCGAAATAGCCTCGCTGACGGGGAGTTATCGAATCAGCCAACACTGGCACATCCGGGCGACCTGGGACAGGGTTATCTCCAGCTACGACCGGGACAGCGACATATTCCTGGGTGGCATCGGCTACCGGTTCTGAAGCTTGATGGCAGAAGTCCTCTATTGCGGATGGATGATCCGTGACAGTGGAATGTCGGCAACCTGCACCGCCAGGTGGAATCACCTCCCATCTTCAAATCTTCAGGGCCCGACCCGACAAGTTCTTTTCATTCGGTTTTCTCCTTGTCGCGCAAATAATATCATTGCAATTTCGGATTTACACTCCGATTTTACAATGATATTATTTTGCCATGATTACTCGTCCTCGTTATCTTGCCCAGGTTTCGGCCGCATTGCAGCGCTCGCCGGTGACAGCACTGCTTGGTCCACGTCAGTGCGGAAAGACCACGCTGGCGCGGATGCTTGCCGAGCAGCGGGAAGCCCATTATTTCGATCTGGAATCGCCCATGGACCGGCAGCGGCTGCAGAACCCGGAGCTTCTGCTCGGGGCGCTCTCCGGGCTGGTGATACTGGATGAAATCCAGCTGGCGCCGGAGCTGTTCGGCGTCCTGCGGGTTCTGGCCGATCGCCCCGGACAAGCGGCCCGCTATCTGATCCTGGGGAGTGCCTCGCCCCAGATTATCCGGAAGGTTTCGGAAACCCTGGCTGGCCGCATCGAATTTATCGACCTCACCGGGTTCGACCTAACGGAAATTCCTCCGAAAGACGGTGACCGGCTCTGGCTGCGCGGCGGCTTTCCCCGCTCCTTTCTCGCCGACAGCGAAACAGACAGTCTGGCTTGGCGGGAAGGATTCATCCGGACCTTTCTGGAACGGGACATCCCCCAATTGGGAATATCGATTCCGGCAACGGCCATGCGCCGCTTCTGGACCATGCTGGCCCATCTGCACGGGCAAACATGGAACGCCTCGGAACTTGGGCGTTCCATGGGGCTGTCGGACAAAACGGTCCGCCACTATCTGGACATCCTCTCCGGCACCTACATGGTCAGGCAACTGCAGCCCTGGCACGAAAACCTGAAGAAACGCCAGGTCAAGACCCCCAAGGTTTATCTGCGCGATAGCGGCCTTCTGCACAGCCTGCTCAGCATCGGCAGCCGGCATGATCTATTGGGGCATCCGCGGCTCGGTGCCTCCTGGGAGGGGTTCACCCTGGAACAGGTTTTATGTGTTCTGCGCCCCGTCGAGGCTTATTTCTGGGCCACGCAAGGCGGTGCGGAACTTGACCTGCTCTTTTTTTCGGGGGGGCAACGCTTCGGCGTGGAGTGCAAATTCAACGAGGCGCCCAAGGTGACCAAATCCATGCACAGTGCCTTGGCCGATCTCGGTCTGCGGCACCTCTGGGTTGTCTATCCCGGCGGCGTCCGCTACCGCGCCCATGAAAAGATCACCATCCTCCCCCTGACCGAGATCGCCACCTTGCCGGAGGAAATAACGATCGACTGAGGAGCATGCATAGGGCACAGCACCCTCAAGCCGCCACCCTCTACCGGTTTCCCCAGGCAATAATCTTCAAATCTTCAAAACCCGACAGATTTTCAAGGACTTGGAGAGGGAGATAACGATCACCTTCCGGGAAGCACTCCCTCCCTTTACCCGTCCCCCCGCACGAGCTCGATCACCGTCACTTCGGGCGGGGCGAAGAAGCGGATCGGGGGGCCCCAGGTGCCGGTTCCGCGGCTGACGGAGAGGAGTTCGCCGCCGGCGAGGCGGTGGAGGCCGTCCATGAGGGGGTAGAAGAGCCGGACGACGAGGCCGAAGGGGAAGAGCTGGCCGCCGTGGACGTGGCCCGAGAGCTGGAGGTCGAAGAGGCCGAGGGCGACGGGGTCGATCGTCGGCCGGTGCTTGAGGAAGAGGGTGAAGCGGTTGCGGGGAAACGCCGCCAGGAGCGCCCGCTCGTCGGCGCCGCGGAACTCGCCGAAGGACTTGCCGGCGGGGTCGTCGACCCCGACCACGTTCAGCACCCCCGCCACGGTCTCCCCTTCTCCCCGCAGGACGCGGAAGCCGGCGCGCCGGGTGAACTCCAGGGCCTGGCCAAGGCCAACGAAATACTCGTGGTTGCCGGTGACGGCGAACTTGCCGTAGCGGGGGTGGATGGAGGCGAAGAGGTCCATGAGGGGGGCGATGTCGTTCACTTGGCCGTCGACGAGGTCGCCGGTGCAGACGAGGAGGTCGGGGTTAGCGGCCCGGACGGCCGCCAGCATCCGGCGGAGACGCTCCTCGCGGACAATGAGCCCCACGTGGACGTCGGAGATCTGGGCGATGGTCAGCCTTTCGACGCCGGGGGGGAGCTTCGGGGTCCGGATCGTGATCCGATCGGTCCGGATGGCGAGAGCCTCGTGGTAGCCGTAGGCGGCGGCAAGAAGGCCGTAAGTCGCGGCGATGCCGAAGACCGGCAGGTGGGGGAGGCGGAAGGTTGCGAATTCCCGGCGGGCGACCAGCTCGCCGAACCGCAGCAGCAGGTGCCAGCAGTCGACCAGGAGCGAGCAACTGAAAAAGAGAAAGAGAAACCCCATCCAGCAGTAGCCGCTCCAGGCGAGGAGCCGGGCCGGCTGTTCCAGCCCCTGCCGCTCGGCGATCCGGACGAGGATCGGGGCGGCGGCCATGAGGACGAGGAAGAGGGCCAGGGGCACTCCCACCGCGGGACCGAAGCCGAAGACGGCCCTTGCCTTGGTGTAGAAATAGAGGTGGGTTCCGCCGTATATGAGGAAAAATGTAGCCAGGAAGATGGACATCGCTCTCTCCTCCCATTGTGCCCGCCCGGAAACTCTACCACATTGACGGTTTACTTGCGAGACGGCCGCGTGCTATAAGACATTCATCCTTTCTCATCACGGCATGGTGCGCACGTGAAAACTCCCCGCTACTCCCGCCGCTTCGTCGTCCCGGATATCCACGGCTGCAGCAGGACCCTCGACCGGCTCCTCGGGGAGGGGATCGGGCTGAACCGCCGCGACGACCTCTATCTCCTCGGCGACTACATCGACCGGGGGCCGGGGAGCCGGGAGGTCCTGGACATCCTCCGGGGGCTGGTCCTGAAGGGGTACCGGGTCTGGCCGGTGCGGGGAAACCACGAGGAGATGTTCCTGAACGGCTGCCACGACCGGGAGCTCTTCCGGCTCTGGATGCTGAACGGCGGCGGCGCCACCCTGGCGAGCTTCGGCGTGGAGGATCCCTGCGAGGTCCCTCCCGTCTACCGGCGCTTCGTGGAGGAGATGCCCTTCTACCGCCTCCTCCCCGATTTCGTCCTCGTCCACGCGAGCCTGAACTTCGCCCTCCCCGACCCCTTTGCCGACCGGGAGGCGATGCTCTGGAGCCGCTCCCTGGAGGTGCGGCGGGAGAAGATCGGCGGCCGCCGGCTCATCGGCGGCCACACCCCCATGACCCGGGAGGCAATCGCCCGGGGGCTCGCCACCGACCGGATCGTCCTCGACAACGGCTGCGTCTATGCCGGCGAGCCGGGGATGGGGAGCCTGACGGCCCTGGAGCTGGACGGCATGACCCTCACTTTCCAGGAGAACATCGACCTATGAAGCACTTCCGCAAGGAGCCGCCGGCGGCGTGAACACCCTCACCGCAAAAAATTTCACCATCTTCGTCATCCCCGCTGCGCTGCTGGCGGCGACCTTCTGGCTCATGCCCCGGGTGACGGAACTTCCCCCGGCGCGGCTGGAGCTCCTGGGGCACCTCCCCTACCTGGCGATCGCCCTCGGCACGATCCTCTCCCTCCACTTCCACCGGGGGCGCGCCTTCTTCGTCTTCCTTCTCCTAGCCCTTTCCTGCTGGAGCTTTCAGCGCCACCTCACGGGGGCACCCCGGGGGATCGAGGCGACGGTCCTCTTCCAGGCCGTCACCTTCCTCGTGCCGCCCAACATCGCCCTCTTCGCCCTGATGCGGGAACGGGGGATCGTCACGGTGGCGGGACGGATCCGCCTCGCCTTCCTGGCGGCCCAGACCCTGTTCGTCTGGTGGGCCATGGCGCCGGGACACGTGGCGGTGCAGCAGTTCCTGGCCTGGCAGTTCACCACGGGCGGTTTTCCTGCCGGCTCCCCCCTCCCCCAACCGGCCCTGCCGGCCATCGCCCTTTCCGGCGCCGTGGTGGCGGTGCGGGCAAGCCTGAAGCAGTCCCCCATCGACAGCTCGTTCCTCGGGGTCCTGGCCGCCTTCACCGTGGCGTGCAACGGGGTTGCCCACCCCTACGTCACCCCCGTCTTCATGACCGCCGCTGCCGTGATCCTGTCGCTGGGGGTCCTGAAGGATTCCTACAACATGGCGTTTCGGGACGAGCTGACCGGTCTCCCCTCGCGCCGGGCGCTCAACGAGCAGCTCTCCTGGCTCGGCCGGCGCTACTGCGTCGCCATGGTCGACGTGGACCACTTCAAGAAGTTCAACGACACCTACGGCCATGACGTGGGGGACCAGGTCCTCCGGCTGGTGGCGTCGAAGCTGCGCGGCGTCGGCGGCGGCGGAAAGGCCTACCGCTATGGCGGAGAGGAGTTCACCATCCTCTTCCCCCGCAAGGGGCGCGACGAGGTCATGGCCCACCTGGAGGAGCTGCGCGGCATCATCGCCGATTACCAGATGCGGCTGAGGGGAAACGATCGCCCCTCCTCCTGCCGGGAGGGAAAGAGGCAGCGCAGCAGCGCCCCCCCCCGGAGTCAGGGTACCGTCTCGGTCACGGTCAGCATCGGCGTGGCCGAGAGCGGCGGCGACCGGCGCCGTCCCGACGATGTCATCAAGGCCGCCGACCAGGCCCTCTACCGCGCCAAGGGGCGGGGGCGCAACCTGGTGAGCGTCTGACCTCCCTTCGCCGATTGCATTCACGCCCCTCCCAGCTATACTTTTCTGGTTGACGATCGTCACCGAGGCTTGACAACCAGCGGACCACGGAGGGGACCATGAAACGCAGCGTCATCGCACTGGCAACACTGGCGGCATTCACATTCACCACCCTCACGGGGTGCGTCACAGTCCCCGAGGAGCACAAAGGGGCGGCCAAGGGGGCCGGCTACGGCGCCGCGGCCGGGGCCATCGCCGGCGCGGTCCTGGCGGGCGAGGGGTCCAGGACGAAGGGGGCGGTCCTCGGCGGCCTCGCCGGCGCCCTCATCGGCGGCATCGTCGGCAACTACACCATCGACAAGAAGCAGACCGCCGAGCAGACGGCGGCCCGCTACAACTTCCAGCCCTCCTCCGGCACCATGGTCCGGATCGAGAACGCGAGCGTCACCCCCACGAGCGTCCGCCCCGGCGAGAAGGTGGAGATCCAGACCACCTACGCCCTCCTCATCCCCACCGCCAATGCCCAGACCAGCGTGACCGAATCGGTGGAACTGCGCCATGAGGGAGACCTCGTCGGCAACCCCCAAACGATGGTCACCCACGGGGGCGGCACCTATACTTCCACCATCCCGATCGTCCTTCCCCCTGACGCCAAGACGGGGACCTACCGGGTCACCGCCACGGTGAAGACCGAGTCGGCGAGCGACACCCGCGAGACGACCTTCACGGTCCGCTAGGAGTCTGTCGGACTTAGGGAATCGTAGCGAGAGAATGGCAGATCGAGGACAGATTTCCGGGAATTTGAAGGCGAATAGTGGTTCTATTCGTCAAGAATTCCCGGGAATATGGGCCGATTTGCCGTTCTCGCAGTAGATTCGTTCCTAAGTCCGACAGACTCCTGGCACTCCCGCTCCACGCGACTCTCCACCATCCGGCCGACCCGACGCCCCGCGCGCGAGGACAGCGGCCGCGCTGCTCCGTCACCGGCGCCAGTCGATCGCGCGCCGGCGCTCGGAGACGGCAAGGAGGTTCCAGCATGATTTCCTTTACGGTGAACGGCAAACGACAGCAGGTGAATGTCCCCCCCGACACCCCGCTCCTCTGGGTGATCCGGGAACAAATCGGCCTCACCGGGACCAAGTTCGGCTGCGGCAAGTCCCTCTGCGGGGCCTGCACGGTCCACCTGGACGGCCGGGCGATCCGCTCCTGCGTCACCCCGGTTTCGGCCGTGGCGGGGAAGAGCATCACCACCATCGAGGGAATCCCCGAGGATCACCCGGTGAAGCAGGCGTGGATCGCCGAGGACGTCCCCCAGTGCGGCTGGTGCCAGCCGGGGCAGATCATGGCCGCCACCGCCCTGCTGGCGGAAAACCCCAAGCCCGACGACGCGGCCATCGACGACGCCATGTCGGGGATCCTCTGCCGCTGCGGAACCTACCGGCGGATCAGGAAGGCGATCCACCGGGCCGCCGGGATGAAGGGGAAAGGAGGTACGCCATGAGCGGGAGCACTGCCATAAGCCGCCGCGCGTTTCTCAAGACCGGCGCCGTCCTGGGGGGCGGGCTGATCATCGGGGTGCACCTCCCCCTCGGCGCCGCCCTGGGAGTGCAGCCCCCCGAGGAGACCTTCGCCCCCAACGCCTTTCTCCGGATCGGCTCCGACAATTCGATCACCGTGATCGTCAACAAGTCGGAGATGGGACAGGGGGTCTACACCGCCCTGCCGATGATCGTGGCCGAGGAGCTGGAGGTCGACCCGGCGGTAATCCGGGTGGAGGCGGCGCCGGTGGCTCCGGCGTACAACCACGCCCTGTGGGGGATGCAGGTGACCGGCGGGAGCACGAGCGTGCGTACCGAGTGGGAGCGCCTCGCCCAGGCCGGCGCCGCCGCGCGCCAAATGCTGACCGCCGCGGCGGCCGGGACCTGGCAGGTAAAGCCGGCAGAGTGCCGGGCCGAAAACGGCCAGGTCATCCACCTTCCCACCGGGAGGCGCCTCTCCTACGGCAGGCTCGCCGACGCGGCCTCCCGGCTCCAGCCGCCGAAGAGCGTCACCCTCAAGGGGCCAAAGGAGCAGAAGGTCATCGGCCGGGGGGTGAAGCGCCTCGACACCCCGGCTAAGGTGAACGGCACCGCCCCCTTCGGCCTCGACGTCGCCGTCCCCGGGATGCTGACCGCCGTGGTGGCCCGGCCGCCGGTCTTCGGCGCGCGGGCGAAGCGGATCCGGGAGGACCTGGCGGAGAAGGTCCCCGGAGTGAAGCGGATCCTCCCCATCGACGCCGGGGTGGGGGTGGTGGCCGAGAGTCTCCCGGCGGCCCTGAAGGGGCGGGAAGCCCTGGAGATCGAGTGGGACGAGGGGCCCCTGGCGGGGCTAGACAGCGCCCGCCAGCGGGAAACGTACGCGGAGATGGCGAAGAAGCCGGGGGCCGTGGCGGCCAGCCGCGGCAACGCCGATGCCGCCCTGGAAAAGGCGGCGAAGCGGATTGACGCGGTCTACACCCTCCCCTATCTGGCCCACGCGCCGATGGAGCCCCTGAACTGCGTGGCGAGCGTCCGCCCCGACGGGTGCGACATCTGGGTCGGCACCCAGATGCAGACCGGCGACCGGGACGCCGCGGCAAAGATCACGGGGCTTCCCAAGGAGAAGATCAGCCTCCGGACCATGTTCCTCGGGGGCGGCTTCGGGCGGCGGGCGGTCCCCGACTCCCACTTCGTGCGGGAGGCGGTGCAGCTCTCCAAGGGGATCGGCAAGCCGGTGAAGGTGGTCTGGACCCGGGAAGACGACATCCACGGCGGGTGGTACCGCCCCTCCTCCTACAACGTGCTGGCCGCGGGTCTCGACCGGGCCGGGATGCCGCTCGCCTGGACCCACCGGATCGTCTGCCAGTCGATCATCACCGGGACCCCCTTCGAGGGGGGGATGCTGAAGAATGGCATCGACGAAACCTCCGTCGAAGGGGCCGCCGACTCCCCCTACGAGGTCCCCAACTTCCGCTGCGACTACCACATGGCCCCGGCCGGGGTGCCGGTCCTCTGGTGGCGCTCCGTCGGCCACTCCTTCACCGCCTTCGTCAAGGAGAGCTTCATCGACGAGCTGGCCCACGCCGCGGGGCACGACCCGTACCGCTACCGCCGCGCCCTCCTGGCGAAGCACCCCCGGGTCGCCGGGGTCCTCGACCTGGCGGCGGAAAAGGCCGGCTGGGGAAAACCGCTCCCGGCGGGACGGGGGCGGGGGATCGCCGTCCATGAGTCGTTCGGCAGCTTCATCGCCCAGGTGGCGGAGGTTTCGGTGAACGGGGAGGGAGAGATCAGGGTCCACCGGGTGGTCTGCGCCGTCGACTGCGGCCGGTTCGTAAACCCGGAGATCATCGCCTCCCAGATGGAGTCGGGGGTCGCCTTCGGCCTCTCGGCGGCGCTGCACGGCGCCATCACCTTCGCCAACGGCCGGGTCCAGCAGTCCAACTTCTACGACTATCCCATCATCCGGATGCGGGAGATGCCGGAGGTGGAGACCCACATCGCGAGAAACGGCGAGAAACCGGGCGGAATCGGCGAGCCGGGGGTCCCCCCCATCGCCCCGGCCGTGGCGAACGCCCTCTTCGCCTTGACCGGCGCGCGGCTGCGGACCCTGCCGCTGACGCCGGAGCGGGTACGGGAGGCGATGGGAAAAGGATGAGCGATCACGCCCTTTATCGGGAACTGATCCGGCTCGCCGAGGCGGGGGTGCCGGCGGCCCTGGCGACGGTGGTGGAGACGAGCGGGTCGAGTCCGCGCAAGGCGGGGGCGAAGATGCTCGTCCGCCACGACGGCACGACCCTCGGCACCGTGGGAGGGGGCCGGGTGGAGCTGGAGACGGTGGCGGCGGCCCTAGCGGCGATCCATGAGGGGAGGCCCCGGACGGTGGCTTTCACCCTCACTGAGGAGCACGGCCACGTCTGCGGCGGCCGGGTCCTGGTCTACGTGGAGCCGTCCGCCAGCCGGCCCCGCCTCATCATCGCCGGGGCCGGCCATATCGGGAAGGCCCTCGCCCGGGCGGCCTCCTTCGCCGGCTACCGGGTCACCGTGGCCGACGACCGCCCCGGCTACGCCGACCGGGAGGAGCTCCCGGGAGCCGACGAGGTGCTGACCGGCGAGTACGACGGGCTCTTCGAGCGGATCGCCGTCGACGGGACCACGGCGGTCGTCATCGCCACCACCGGCTTCGAGAAGGATTTCGCCGCCGTGCGGGGGGCACTCCGGACCCCGGCCCCCTTCATCGGCCTCATCGGCAGCGCCCGCAAGCGCGAGGCGCTCCTCCGGACCCTGGCGGACGAGGGGTATCCGCCGGAGGAGATCGGCCGCGTCACCATCCCGGTAGGGCTTGCCATCGGCGCCGAGACCCCCGAGGAGATCGCCGTCAGCATCGTCGCCCAGTTCATCGAACGAAGGAGGCTCCATGCAGGTATCGGCACTGCTCCTGGCCGCCGGGAACTCCCGGCGGATGGGGGTCTGCAAGCAGCTGCTGCAGCTCGCTGACCGCCCGGCGGTCGCCCACTGCATCGAGACCCTCGTTGCCGCCGGCATCGGGGAGGTCGTGGTGGTGGTCGGCTCCCGGGGAGACGCGGTGGCGGCGGCCGTGGCGGGATATCCGGTGACGGTGGCGGTCAACGTCGGCGAGGAGTGCGAGATGGCCGACTCGGTCCGCACCGGCCTCGCCCATCTAAGCGGCGGGACCTCGGCGGTGCTCGTGGCGCTGGCCGATCACCCCCTGGTCAGGCCCGACACGGTCCGCTCCCTCGCGAAGCTGCACCGGGAGGAGCCCGACGCCATCATCATCCCGGTGCACGACGGGGCCAAGGGGCACCCGACCCTCTTTCCCCGCGCCGTCATCGCCGAGATCGGGTCCCACCCCAACCTCCGGGAGCTCATCGCCCGGCACCGGGAGAAGGTCCGGCTGGTGCCGGTGGCCGACGAGGGGGTGGTGATGGACATGGACGTGTGGGACGACTACCTGGTCATGGCCGAGCGGTTCGGCGCCGGGATGTGATACGAAGGGCAGGCGGAAAAAGGAAAAGGCGGAACCCGGCAGCGCAAAAGCGCACGGTTTCCGCCTTTTTCCGTTCCGATGAGAGAGGGGGCTACTCGTACATATCCCGGCCCCAGGTGTCCTTGAACTGGATCCGCCGGAGGGTGTTCTGGGCCGAGACCTCGTCGATGATCTTGCCGGCCTCCTCATAGGTGAAGCCGACGCTCGGCCGCACCCCCATCCAGTGGGTGGTCTCCCCCGACGGGTTGTCGAGGGGGCGCGGCACCGCCGGCCCCGGTTTGTACTTGCCGTTCAGGAAAAGGGCCGCCTCGTACTGGCGCGGCCGCTTCACGAGGCGCACGTCGACGAGGAACCCGTTCTTGGTCTCTTTGGACAGGATCGAATCCAGGACATCCATGTCGCGGGGTACTTCGCTGAATTCAGGCATTGCTTCCCTCTCAGATGATGGTTTTTCCCCGGGGCGTTGCTCCCCCCTTTACTGATAATTATCGGCAGCGGGGGGATCTTCTTGAGCGGAAATTCGCCCGCCGTCAGCACTGCTCGAAGGCGACGAACCCCGCCGCCGGCACCGTCACCTCCACGGCATGGATGGAGTCGCCCATCCGTCGCACCGTCACCTTGCGGCGGAGCTGGGCCGGGTCGGTGGAATAGATGCAGGCAAAGCGGGCCCCCTCGGCGTGGAGGCTTCCGTCCACGAGCACCCAGGCGGTGCGAGGCTGGTCGGCATCGGTGTTGATGGCGAGGAGCATCTCCTCGTTGTCGAAGATGCGGGACCAGGGGACGACGGAGCGGATCTCGCCGCCGATGGCGAACGGCAGCCCGAACGTGACCCCGTCCCCCGAGATCTCCCGCAGGTACTGGCGCCCGCGCCGCAGCACCACCTTTTCCTTTCGCAGCGCCAGGATCTTCGCACATTCGCGGTAGACCGGGTTCTCCTCGTCGAAGAAGTGGACCCCGCTGGTGCGGAATGCGCCGAAGGGGCCGCCGAACATGCATTCGCGGAGATACCGGTCGTCCCCCCCCTCGCCGTCGAAGGCCTGCTCGGTCCCGTAGTAGACGCACGGGATGCCGAGGGTGGTGACGTTCAGGGCAAGGGCGTTCAGAACGAGCTTTCGCCACTTCGGGTCGCCGGCGCAGAAGCGTTCTTTCTTGGCGCCGCGGCAGACCTGGTCGTGGTCGTCGATCACCGTCACCACCTTGTCGCGGAACCAGACGTGGGACTCCTTGCGGACCAGGAGCGAGTTGCGGAAGAGACCGAAGTAGCCGGCCGGGTCGCTCCGCCCCTTCACCAGCTCCTCAAGCTTCAGGGGGATCTCGTCCACCCCCAGGGCGGCGTTGAGACCGGTGGACTCCAGGGTGTCGAAGGCAAAGGCCCGGCCGCCGGTGATCTCGCCGATGAGGTAGAAGTTCTCCTTGCCGATCCGCTGGGCGAACTCATGGATCGTGGAGGCGAAGAAGCGCGTCGCCCCGCCCCCCATGTGCTTCACCGTGTCGATGCGGTAGCCGTCCAGGTCGGCAAAGGCAAGCCAGTACTTGTAGACCTCGCACAGCGTCAGGAGCGCCGGTGACGGCCGGAAGGCGTCCACCTCCCCCTCCCCCAGGTGGATGTCCTTGAGATCGAAGAAGTCGCCGTCCAGGTACTCGTGGTAGCGGTCCCACTCCTGGATATGCCCCTTGCGGGTGAAGGACTCCGGCACCTGGAGCTCCCGGGGCCAGACCGCGCCGTTGGGCCAGGCCTCGGGGTGGGCCGCCAGATCGACGGGGGCGAAGGGGAGCGAAGGGGTGCCGTCCTTCCTCCGGAACCCCTGTACGGGATAGACGGTGCCGCCGTCGTAGGGGGTGTAACCCCGGTCGTAGGCGAAGACGTTTCCGGCGTGGTTCAGGATGATGTCGAGGATGACGTAGATGCCGTTGTCGTGGGCAACCCGCACCATCTCCCGCAGGTCGTCCCGGCTCCCGAAGTGGGGGTCGACGTCGAGGAAATCCTGGATGCCGTAGCCGTGGTAGGTGGGGACGAAGGGGCACTGCCTGAGGAGCGGGCTCACCCAGACGGCGGTCACCCCGAGCCGGCGCAGATACCCCATCTTCCCCGCGAGCCCCTTCAGGGTCCCGCCGCACCAGCGGGTGCCGGCGTCGCGCCAGGCCGCCGCCTCGGGCTCGGTGCCGATGGCGTTCCCCGCGTCGCCGGGGCGGTAGAGGGGTGTCGCCCCCTTGTTTACCCGGCGCCCCCGGTTGTCCCGGTACCCCGTTTCGTTCCCGTCGGAGAAGCGGTCGAGAAGCAGAAAGTAGAGCACCTCGTCCTCCCAGGCAGCGGGGGAGGGGTGAAAGGTGCGGTCGCAGAGGCTCTTCAGATCCAGGTCCCTGATTGATTGCGGTGCCGTCATGGCGCTCTCCTCCTTTACGAAAAAACCCCCTCCCGTGGAAGGAGGGGGCGATCGTCGCGTACCGTGGGGAGACTACGAGATCTTCAGCACGATCTTCCCGAAGTGTTTGTCCTCTTCCATCATCCGGTGGGCCTCCACCACCCGGTCGATGGGGAAGACCTTCTCGATGATCGGGACGATGGTCCGGTCGGCGAACTTCGGGAGGGCCGTCCGCGTGAACTCGGCCACGATCTCCCCCTTGTCCTTCACCGGGCGGGAGCGGAGCACGCTTCCGATGATCTGCTGGCGCTTCACCATCATGAGGGCCAGATTCAGCTCCGCCTTGATGCCGCTGATGACGCCGATGATGACGAGCCGCCCGGCGTAGGCCAGGGAGTTCATGTTGGGGGCGAGATACTTGGCCCCCACGTGGTCGAGGATGACGTCGACCCCCTTCTTGCTGGTGAACTCCTTCACCGCCTCCGAGAAGTCGGGGGTCTGGGTGAAGTCGACGACCAGGTCGGCCCCCAGCTCCTTCACCCGCTCCATCTTGCTCGGGTGGGCGGTGACGATGATCTTCGTGTTGGGGACCAGGGCCTTGCAGAGCTGGATGCCGGCGGTGTTCACCCCGCCGCCGCCGCCGTGGAGGATGGCGGTGTTGTTATCCTTTAAACCGCCGATCATGAAGACGTTCAGGAATGCCGTGATGTACGACTCGCAGACGCAGGCCGCCTCCTCGAAGCTCATGCTCCCGGGGATCCGCATCAGATGGCTGGCGTAGGCCACCGCGTACTCGGCGTAGCCGCCGCCACCGACCAGCGACATGACCCGGTCCCCCACCTGCCAGCCGGTCACTCCCGGCCCCAGCTCTTCGATGGTGCCGGCCACCTCCAGCCCCAGGATCTCGGAATCGCCCGGGGGGGGCGGATATTTACCCTCGCGCTGGACGAGGTCGGGACGGTTGACGGAGGTGGCCACCACCTTCACCAGCACCTGTCCCTCGGCAGGTTTCGGCCGCTCCGCCTCCCCCACCGTCAGTACCTCCACCCCGCCGAAGCCGTTGAGCAGAACCGCTTTCATACCGTTTCCTCCTTGCACGGAATAGTTTCAAAAAAATTGCCGCCACTCTAGCCAACAAACGGCGTTATGTAAACACAAAAGAGGCCGTGCAGCTCACCACTTCCAGAGATAGAGGAACTCCGTCGAGGAGAGCGTCTCCAGGAGGTCGCCGCCTAGCGACGCGAGTCCCGTTTCCGGTGCGGCGGCCTCCCCCGAGTAGATCGTCCCCCGCCAGTGGCCGGGACGGTAGTAGCTCACCACCCGGGCCTCCTCGATGCCGAGCCCCTTCTTCATCTCGGCAATGACGTCGTCCAGATATTCAACCCGGTCGATGAGCCCCGCCTGCAGCGCCTCGTCCGCCGTGAAGACCCGCCCGTCGGCAAGCTTCTCCAGTTCGGCCCGTCCGAGACGGTTACCCGTGCGGGCCAGCACCGTTTCCAGGAATCGACCCTGGAGCCGGTCGATGATCCCCTGGAGGATCTGCCGCTCCTCCGGCGTCATCTCCCGGAAAGGGGAAAGGATATCCTTCTTGTCCCCCGACTTGATTGCCTTCTCGGTGATGCCGACCTTCCCCATGAGTCCTTCCACGTTGAAGGCGCGGAGCATGACCCCGATGCTCCCGGTGACGGCGGTGGGATGGGCCGTGATCCGGTCGGCGGCGGCGGCGATGTAATACCCCCCCGAGGCGCCGATGCCGGTGATGCAGGCGGAAACCGGCACCTTCTTCCGCTCCCGGAACCCCTTCAGCTCGTGGTAGATGACGTCGCTGGCGGTGACGGTCCCGCCGGGGGAGTTGATCCGCAGGACCACGCCGACCACGTCGTCATCCTTCTCGGCCTTGCGGAGCGCCTCCTTCACCCGGGCCACCGTCGACGGCCTTGCCGCGGAGAGCCCTCTCCCCTCCCGTCCGACCTCGGAGATGATCCCGGTCACGTCCAGAAGGAGGATCTTCGGCCGCCCCTCCCCTTCGAGGACCGTCTCCTCCAGGGGACGGAGCGGCGGGGTAAGATTGGCGTTCACATATGCGCAGGCGTTCAGAAGGAACAGGGAGAGAACTGCGGCCAGACGAAGGGCGATTCTCATCATCCACCTCCTTGCGGGCGCTCTTAACCCTTGCGGCAGAGCACCGGCACCTTGGCCAGGGCGCGGGCCCGCTTCTCCGGATTGGCGGGGAGGGAGACCGCGTCCATCATGAAGCCGACGGTTTCGACGAAGGCAAACGCATCGCGGACCGCCTTCGCGCACTCGTCGGGAGTCGAGGGGTGTTTCTCGGGGGAGTAAACCAGGGTCTTGCGATCGGCTTCCAGGCTCCAGGCCACATACACCCGGAAGCCGGCACCGCGCTTCAGGGCGCAGATGTAGGCGCCGCAGCTCTGGGGCTTGTGACCTTCGGGCGAAATGGTCACCATGTTGAGGGTCTGGTGGAGTTCGAGCACCTCGTCGGCGCCGCCGTACTCGATGCAGTCGAGACTCTTGTCGAGGCGGAAGTGGGCAGGGGTTTCATCTCCGCCGGGAGCCCCGAAGGAGGTGAATCCGCCCCCCCCCATGAAGGCGAAGGGGTCCGCTTCCCCCCCTCCGTTCAGAAGGGCTTCGACGGCACTCCCCACCTCCCCGTCCCAGCCGGCCTTGAACACTTCGGCCCCCCCCTCCGCCGCAGCGGGGGGAGGGGGCACCGCCGCCCGGGCAGGAGGAGGGACACGCTCCGGCGGGGGCGGAGGCGGTGCCGCCTGCTCCGGTTTCGCCCCCTTCTGGGCCGAAAGCCGCGCCACCTCCGCCTGGAGCGCCGCAATCCGGGCCGCGGCGGTCTGTTCGTCGAGAGCCCTGGCCACCGCGAGCCGCTCCACTTCATCCTTCAGTGCCGAGACATCGGCCGCGGCCTTTGCCAGAAATTCGGCCGAAGCCCCCCCCTTGGCGGCAATCACCCGTTCGACCGCCGCCCGCTCGGCGGAAAGAAGCTCCGCCTCGGCAACGAGCCGTGCCAGCCGCTCGACGGCGGCGGCGCGGGCGGCCTCCAGCTCCGCGGAACGCCGGGCGACGACCTCCTCCAGGGCGGTGACGTCTGCCGCCAGCCGGGCCTCTTCCGCCGCCGCCGTCTCCGCAAGGCGCCCGGCCTCCGCCTCCAGCCCGGCGATCCGCTCGGCAGCGGCTTTCGCAGCCTGCTCCCTCGACGCGGTCAGCCTCCCGATCTCGGCGGTCAGGGCATCGATCCGCTCGCCGGCGGCCTTTTCCTCCGCCCCGGCATCGGCCTCGAGCTGTCTCTGCTCGCCCTCCAGACGCTCGACCTCGGCAGCCAGCCGTTCCCGGCTCCGCACCGCGGCCTCTCCCGCCTTCCTGACCCCGGCCTCAAGCATCGCCACTTCCCGGCGCAGCTTCTCCAGGTCGGGAGCCACGCCCCGTTCAACCTCGACCCGTTCCGCCGTCAGCCGCTCCACCTCTTTGCGCAGCTCCTCGGCCCGTTCGGCGGTCTCGCGCTCGGCTTTCTGCTTCTCGGCGGCCAGACGCGCCACCTCCGCCTCCAGGCGCTTCGACTCGGCCTGCAGCGTGTCACCCTCCACCTCGGCCAGCCGGAGCAGCTCATCCCGCTCCCTCCGGAGACGCTCGATCTCTGCCGCCAGCCGGGTCTGCTTCTCGGTCCACGCCTTTTCGGCGGCCTCCTTCTCGGCACCGAGCCGCTGGGCCTCGGCGGTCATCTCCGCCACGCGGGCGGCGGACTCCGGCGCCGCTGCCGTCACGGTGGCAGCAGCACTCTCTTTTGGAAGAGGAAGAGCTTCCGCCGGCAGCTCCGCCCCCTCCCCCACCACTGCCCGGTCCATGAGCGGAACCGCCGCCGGTTTGCAAATCACGCGGATATCGCGAATGACCACCTCGCGCATCGCCTTGCTGTATTTCAGGTTCACCTCGCGCAGCGAAAAGCCGAGTTCGGCGAGGAAGGCACCGGCCTCCCGGACAAGGCGGTCGACCGGCGCATTGGTCGGCGGCGGGGGATCGGGACGGTAGACGAACGACTTTTTCCGGTCGACCTGTTCGAGGACGGCGTAGACCTGAACTACGTCATTCCTGCGGATGACACAGAGGTAGGCGTTGCACGGCCGGGGAGGGAGTTTTCCCGGGCCGACGGGAAGGGGTTCATTGGAGCGGTGAATCTCGATGACATCGGCCTCGTCGGCCTCTATGCTGCCGAGGGATGTGTCGAGTACGAACATGGCAGAC
Organism: Geobacter sp.; assembly: GCF_027327745.1. Taxonomy (GTDB): domain Bacteria; phylum Desulfobacterota; class Desulfuromonadia; order Geobacterales; family Geobacteraceae; genus Geobacter. The sequence continues at coordinate 7,754 of NZ_DAHVYG010000002.1, read as the reverse complement.
CTCGTCAGAGGGTGGGAATTCCGTTACACTCTACCCGATTTTCTCGGATAGGCAAACTGTTCCGGCGGGATGCGGGGCGGGGGGAGCCGACAGGTCTAAGGGAGTTCCACCGACAGGAGGTCGTCGGCGGAAACCTTGAGCTTCCGCTCGATCGTCTTGCAGAGGATGATCTTGCCGTCGTAGGCATCATCGCTCTCGTTGACGACCATGACCGCGAAGACCCCCGAAAGGCCGCTGGACGGGCTGGTGAGCTTCAGCTTCTTGACGGTCCCCGTCTTGTAGAAGGCGCCGATCTGCTGGGCCGTCGCCGGGGTGATGGCCGCCATGCCGAACTGCTCGAAGGAGCTGCCGATGGCGCTGTTCTGGATATGGCACGCGGGAAGGGTCAGGACGCCGGGGAGCCCCGCAGCGGCAGCGGCGGCCACTACGTCCCCCCTGTTCCTGCCCAGGGCCTCCAGCTTTCCCTTGGCGACGTTGAGGGAGATGGTTAGCACCTGGAGATTGATCGCCTTGGTGCCGAGGAGGAGGAGAAACGACTCTTCGAGCGGCTTGACGACGATGCGGCCGTCCTGGTAGCGCAGATCGACGAGGTCGAACGCCCCGGCACTGTTCCGCACCCCGGACCCCGGATCGGCCACGACGCCGGCGACTCCCTGGAGAATAGAGAGGTCGAACAGGGGAGGAAAGGCATGGGCCACCACCTCTCCGGCGGCACCGCATACCAGGCTCCCGATCACCCCCGGTACCGTGTTGATCTGCTGCAGGACATCATCCATCGTCTTGTCTGACTCCCCGTCCATGGACTCTCCGGCCGCCCCGGCGGCTACTTGCGCGCGGCGAAGGCGCTGCGGATGTCGGCCTCCACCTGGGCGAGGGGGCTCTCCGCCTTCACCGCGATGGAGATGTAGTGGTTCTTGGCCTCGAAGAGCAGTAGCTGGCTCCCTTTCCCGTAAACCGCGGCAGACCTGGTTTCGCCGAGACCGAAGAGGGTGCCGAGCCGGTTACCGATTCCCGCCAGGGCACCCCCTCTCCCGGCCAGCGCCTCCGCCTCGAAACTCTCGTCCTCCACCGTGGTGCCGTCACGCTTGAGGAGAACCGCATAGGAGACCCCCGTGATTTGCAGCAGCCGCTCCGCGATAGGGCTCATCCGTCGCCGGACCGTCGTCACGGCAGCCTCGTCGTTTCCCCGGGGAGGGATCATCCCGGCCTGTTCCTCGTCCATGAGCCGGTGGGCCTCCAGCAGCAGGTAGCTGATGCTCTGCTGGATCGTCCGGCTCGTGGTGGTAACCTTCGGCTGGATGGAGAAACGCCCCCCGGGCCAGCGGATGATCTCGTACAGGGCCGGTTCCCCCGCCCGTCCGTCCTGCTCCGCGTGGATGATCTCGCCGTCGCGGAAGAAGATCATCCCCTGCCGCTCGCGATATTCCACGCAGATGCAGCCGGAAAACCGGTTCTGCCCCTTGAGCTGGATCACGTCCGTCAGGGGGAGACCGGCCACGGAACCTTCGAAACCGCTGATTTTTTCGCGTTGCGCAATCTCTGCCGTCATGGCGCTACCCTCATTGGTAGATTATCGACACCGTTCAACAAGCACATTCCATGCCCTCTCCCTTCACGGGTGGGCATCAGCTATGTCGGTATGGCAGCCGACGCAATTCGCAACGAGTGTGAAGCCAAGTTCCCCTCCCGGCACCAGGTTATGACAGCCGCCTCCTTCGGGTGACAACGGCGCCAGACAGCCGTTGATGGTAACCGTCTGGCCGATAAAAGTAATGGTCTTACCGAGGCGCGTATGGTGCTTGGCCCCCAACCCCTCGTTGGAGCCGCCGTGGCAGACGCGGCAGTCGTCATTGCGCGATAGCGAGTTGTTGTCGAGCGTGGCATCGTAGGGGAGTACCTTCACCGCTCCGTGCTTCAGGTGAATGGAGGTCGTCCGCACGCGATTGATGAAAGCGGGGTCGATCGGCATCCCGCCCCGCTTGGCCCGGGAAGTCGAGAACCATTGCTGGAGCGGCTGAACGGGCCAGCCATTCTGAATCAGGGTGTTTCTCCCGGCGGCGCTCGTGTAGAGCTGCTGAACCGGGACGATGGGCCAACCGCCATGGCAGGAATAGCACATGACCGGGTACTTGATCGGGTCGAGCACGTGACAATCGAGGCAGGCAGGCCCAGCCCCCCCTTCCTTGGCTCCCATCAGGTTCACGCCGTGGCAGACCTGGCACTGTGTCACGTGCTCCTTGACCAGAATGCCGTCCATGAGAAGCTCGCCATTGGGCCCTCTGACGACGCGGGGATCACTGAAATCGAGCAAAGGATCGCGATGGTACGTAACCCACGTCGCCTCGTGGGCGTTGACCGAGGATGGCGCGTCCGGGTTGGGGGAATTCCCCCCGCCGCACCCGGCGAGGATCATGAGAAACAGGAAGAAAGGCCAGATAAACCTACGCATACATTCTCCGTCCGAGCCCCGGCACCCTAACCGTGGCACGGCTGGCAGGTCTGCGAAGAACGCGGATTGCCGTGACAGCGGTAGCAGGAGGTCGGATCGAGGCGCCCGTCGATCCGGTGGCGCGAAAGATAATCGCCCCGATGCTGCATCCGCCGGTAGTTCTCCGTCTCGTTCTTGATGGAAGGTTTGAGCTCGGTGCGCGAGACGTGGCAGTCGTTGCAGAAGCTCTGCTCGTGGCAGAGGGCACAGATCCGCTGGTCCTGGTAGGCGACGAGCCGGTGCGAGTCGGTGAAGAGGGGGGTATGGTTGTAGCGCTCGAAATCGACCGGCTCTTTCTTGTAGCCATGACACTTGGTACAGAACTCCCGGCGCTCTCCCAGCTCGTAGATTTGGGGATGCTTCACCGGAAGACGGTAACGTTTCTCCCCGGCACAGGAAGCGAGAAGACCGAAGGCGGCCATCCCGCAGAGAATCCTCAGGATCGTACCATGTGTCATGAAAAATGCTCCAAAACGGCGGTCGGCTCGGGCGCGGTCATTTCGCAAAGGAGTAGGAGGCGGAGATGATGCCGCGGTAGTCCTTGTCAAAGTAGGGATCGTTGCTGTAGTCGAGGGCCAGCTTGACATTGAGCGCCTTTTCCAGAAACCTGCCGCCGGCCCCGGCGGAGGCGAAAAATGCCGATCCCTTGCGGTAGATATCCTCATCGTAGTCGACGTACATCACGTCCCCGGTCACGAAGAACGGGGCAATGTCCCAGTAGACATACGCCCTCCCGAGGTAATAGCGGTTCTCCGGGATATCCCCCTCGACCCGCCCGAACTCGACGCCTACCTCCGAAAAGATCTTCCGGCGGACGGTGGCCAGGGCGGTGTACATGTCCGCCTTCCCGTACCGGCTGTCGTATTCGTAATGCTTATACCGGCCGCCGAACTCGATGTTCTCCGCCGGGTACCAGAACGCCTCGCTTCCCGCCACCGTCACCCGGTCGCCGAACCGGGAAAGGACGCGGAATGGATTGGCGCTGCCGGGATTACGGCTCAGAAAGTCGGCGTACCGGTACTTCTGGAAGAAAGGACGGATCTCGAAGGATGAAATCGGGATCCTCACCTCGTAGGAGTGCTCTCCCCAGCCAGCGGTAATCAGATTGAGGGTCGAGTGCCCGAAGACGGAGACGTTCCACGGTAAAAGCAGGGAGACGTCGGTGCCGAGGAGTTGCTCGTCGACGGAGCCGTTGTTCGCCGTGCGCTTGTAAGAGAGCCCCACATCGTAGCGGCCGGGAAGGGAATGGGCAACCCGGACGCCGACCATGCTGTCACCCCGGACCCCCCCTGTATCTTCCAGGTTGACCGGAAAGCCGGCGTAAGCCGAGAGAGTGACGGTCGGTACGATGTCGGTCTTGACGTAGGCGCCGTCGAGGCTCTCCCGCGTCACCCCCTCGAAGATGTACTGCCTCCCGAGCCGGAGCTGCCAGTCGCGGTTCGGATCGAGGTATTCAAGATAGGCGTAAAGGAGCTCTCCGGCAGTCGTATTGTTGGCGTAGTCGTCCCGCAGGTTGACCCTTCCCCAGCCATAGGCGTGAAAAGATAGCCCCGGCGTCCGGAGGTTGCCGTAGTCAAACCTCATGAACTCGTAGGCAGGGAGGAGGGAGCGGGACCGCCCGTCCCGATCGTCGCGCTCCAGCTGCCGAACGATGGTATCGGAGCTGAGGCCGAGTTCCAGCGCCGGCGCACGGTAGGGCCAGAGCAGAAGGATGGCGAGCACCCAGAGCTGTATGGCACGGCCTCGATAGAACGTCACGCACTACCCCTCTTCATGGTCACTGCATCGAAAACGTTCCCCCTCCCCCCTTTTCAGTGCCGGGAGGAGAGGAACGGACAGTCTAAAGTCTCAGCGCTGGCGCACCGGCGGATTGTGGGCATCCTGGTGGCACGTCAGGCACTTGGGGAACCGCTCGTGGAGCTGTTTGCTGTGGGGAAGCCCGTGACAGTCGGTGCACTTGGGGATCAGGCCGTGCTTCGTGTGGCAGACCGCACAGTTGACCTTGCCGTGGCGGCTCGGGCTCTTGGACCAGGTGGCGTAGACCTTGTCGTGACAGGAGCCACAGGTACGGGCACCGGCATCCTTGGTATAGCGGATCTGAGTCGGCATATGGACCGGATGGCACTCGCTGGCGCAGGTCTTGAACCCCTGACCTTCGTAGTGGGGCTTGTGGCACATGCTGCACGACGGGATCAGGCCGTGGGCCGTATGGCAGTCCGCGCAGGAGAGGCTGGTATGCTTGCTCGGATATTTCTTCAGTTCCTCCGGCGGTCCGGCGTGGCATCCGGCGCAGGAGGAGAGGAGCTTCTGGCTCATCGGCACCTTGGCCGCGGCGTGAGGATTCTGGTGACATGCCGAACACTCGGTGAACGACGGACCGTGGGGAAGCGTATGGCAGGACGCGCACTTGGGCATGATCTCGGCCCAGTTCCCCTTGATCGGGTTGTAGCTGTGGAAGGTCTTGTGACAGTTCTGGCACTGGAAGGTGTGACGTCCGCCATCGTTCTTGATGTTCTGGTAGACACCGGGGTGGCACTGTCCGCACTGGACCACGGTCAGGGGAGGAGGTTCGGAGGCATAGAGCTCGGGCTGCCTCGCTATCTGGACCGTTGCTACGGGAGGACGATCCTTCTTTGCCGCGGAGCGCTCTGCGGCGAAAGAGTCCCCTCCCCGGAGGAAGAGCGCGCCGGCCGCGAAAGAGACAAGGAGCGCAACCACCTGAAGATACACAACCATTCGTTTTTTACCTGACAGTTTCATCGGTCATTTCCCTCTGGCAGAATTCGTTATCACAACCGCCGACTCGGTCATTTGGCGGCAAAATCCAGCGAATTAGCGTATATTAATAGCGTCTATAAGGCCCGCTGTCAATCGCAAATCGGCCCGCGACCGGCCTGCAACGGGCAATCTGATCATGAGATCTGGAAATTTTGCCGGCGCCGAGCGAAAAAACAGCTAAAGAAAATGGTCCATCGTCCGAAAAAAAGAGTAATTGCAGTGTTGCCGGAACAACCCCCACCCGATGGATGAAAATGACGATCGAAACCTTGTACAACCGTATTCTGAGCTACTTCGAAGACGAGCTCTCTTCCACCAGGAGGCGTCTGGAAGAAGGGGCGTTCGCAAGCTTCAAGGATCAGGTCCTTGCCGCCCGCAGGATCACCGAGGCGCTGACGCTCCTCTCACCCTACTCGCGGCGGGACCGGCGCGCACGACTGCTGACGAGAAGCGGCGAGGAGCTCATCCGCGAACTCATGTCGGTGCGTGAGGTGATCCGCAGGAAGGGTACGTCGGCCGGGCGGCAGACGCTCCTCATCTCACAGATCATGCCTGAGAAGGAATACCTCCAGTAGCCCTACGGCTGCTCCCCCCTCTCCCCTTCCGCGGGCGCCACGCTGGCCCGCAATCCCTCCTCCAGCGAGGGATACCGCAGTTCAACCCTGAGCTTTTCCAGCATCTTGCTGTTGTCCATCCGCCGCGACTCGGTGACGTACGAGAGCATGAGCGGCGTCATTACCTGCCGTGCCCCCGCCATGGTCACCTGGCGGGGTCGGGGAAACCCCAGTGCGTCGGCGCAGGCGTTGAAGTATTCGGTCATGGTGCCGGGGTGGCCGTCGCTCACGTTGAAGATGTCGTCGTCTCCGCGGTCGGCGGCGGCGACGCAGACGCGCGCCAGGTCCTCGGAGTGGATCCGGTTCGTCAACCTTGCCTCACTCTCCAGCAGGACCGGCTGACCGCTCGTCAACTGCTGAAGCGGAAGCCGTCCCGGACCGTAGATCCCGGTGACCCGCAGGATCACCACGGCTATCCCCCGCTCTTTCCCCCAGGCGCGCAACGCCGTTTCGGCATCCAGGCGCCGCCTTGCCCGGGCGGTCTGGGGATTGACCGGCGTCTCCTCGGTGACCGTTTCATCGCCGCAGTCGCCGTAGACGCCGCTCGTGCTGATGTAGACCAGCTTCCGGGGCTCGTCTCCCGGCGTCACCGCCGCGCAGAAATTCCTGACGCGCGTATCGACGTTCCCGCCTCCCGGGGGAGGTACGAAATAGAATACCACCGCGCCGCGTGTCGGCAAGCCGGGCAGGGTATCCGGATCGTCGAGGGTCCCCTCCACGGTGGCGATCCCGAGCTCTCGGAGACGGGCTGCGCTCTCCTCCGAACGTACCAGGGCGGTCACCGCACCCCCCCGTTCCATGACGAGCCTTGCCACCCTTCTGCCGATATCGCCGCAGCCAACGATAAACACCGGTTCCATCACCGTCTTTCCCTCCCCTGAAGCTCACTGCCGGCTCGTCGTCTGAGCACCGCGCGTCCGGAGCGCCCACGTTCATACACCCATAGGGAAACGGTGTCAAGACATGGAAGCGGCCTTTCGCGCCCAGACCACCACGTAATGTACCCCCGAAACCACCGCGGCAAGAAACGACACCGCCATGAGCGGAGGGAGCGCCCGCCGCAGCCCCGCCACACCCGCCCCGTGGGCAATGACGACGAGGATCAGGACGATCTGGACGGCGGTGCTGATCTTGCTCGGGAGGCTCGGCTCCATCTCCAGGCGCCCGGTGCGAAGCCAGAAGGCGATGGCCCCGGAGACGATGACGACATCGCGGGTGACGAGAGTCACGGCCAGCCACCAGGGGAGACGTCCCACGGCAGCCAGGACGATGACCGATGAGAGGACGAGGAACTTGTCGGCCGCGGGATCGAGGAACGAGCCGAGACGGCTCTGCTGGTTGAAGCGTCGGGCAATGAAACCGTCGAAGGCATCGGTTACGCCGGCGATGAAACAAAGGGTGAGGGCCGTACCGAACTCTCCGCGCGCCAGCATGACCACGACGGCCGGAACCAGGGCAATTCGCAGCATTGACAGGACGTTTGGCACGGTCAGAACATCGCTCATCGAAAAATGATAGCGGAAAATCGGCCGGCGTCCACTGCTGCCGGCGACGCCGGGTTGACAGCACTCCTCCCCGCGCTAGACTTCCAGTCACACACCCCCAGGAAAGGAGACACGACGATGGCATGTTCACCGGAATTGCACCTGATGCACATGTGCGCCCTCAAGGCCCAGGGGGCGGAAGACGAGATTGCCTGCCTCTCCGCCTCGCCGACCGTGAAGTGCGGCAACTGCGGCGCTCTGTCCAACTCCCCCGAAAACGTCTGCAACCCCGTCCCCCTCGACTGACGGGGAAATGCCGTTTTCTGATGATTCCCGAGGTTCGTGACCCCCGTCGCGGGCCTCTTTTTCCGTCAGCCTCCCAAACGGTCC
>NZ_DAHVYG010000078.1 GCF_027327745.1 Geobacter sp. | reverse complement strand
GCACCCGGTCGTGGATCAGCTTCTCCTCCACCGTGGTCGGGACCACCACGAACTTCTCCTTCCCCCCCCTTCCCGGCTTGATCAGCTTCCCGATCCGGATCTTGCGGGGAAAGCCGTCCTGCTCCCGCAGCCGGTCCCGCTCCAGGAGCTCGTCCAGGGAACGGAGGCGGGTGGTGTAGCTCCCCTGGGGCTCGGCCACAGCCTGGAGCGCCACGAGATCGTGGGCCGCGTAGATGCCCGGCACCGGCGGCGACGGGGGCGGCGGAGTGGGGAGCGCGTGCACCCGCTCGTCGGCGAGCTCGCGTTGCAGCCGCTCTTCCCGTTCGGGCGCAGCGGTATGGTCCTGGTCGGCATTCATCGGATCAGCTCTCAGATTTCATCTTCTTGCGTACAGAAATACTCTATGGTCTTCTGGGCGCAGGTCCGGCAATAGCCGAGCTTTTTGAGCATCGTATTGATCATCCGGTCGTAGAGCTTCTGGTTCTCCTCGTTGGTCCGGTTGGCCAGGGCACCGATGAGGCTCCCCGCGCCGGCGATGTCGCTCTTCAGCCGCACGTCGGTCACCGCCTTCACCAGTTCCAGGTTGTCCATGAAGTCGTAGTTGGGGGCGACGGAGATCTTCTGGCCGTAGATCTTGCGGATGGAGGTCCGGAAGCTCTCCCGCTGCTCGTCGGTCTTGAGGCCGAGCCGGTCCTCCACGTTGCGGACGTAGCGCTCGTCGATCTTCAGGGCCTTCAGCTCGCCGGTCTGGGGGTCCTTGTACTTCCACATCCGGTCGGGTCCCAGGTTCTCCGCGTCGATCCCGATGATCATGTTCACGTAGTTCATGACGTCCTTGCGGATGGCATAGGGTTCGTCCATGTAAGCGTTGAACATCTCGGTCATGATCCGCTCGCGGTAGAGCCCCTTGCCGATCTTCAGGTCCTCCAGGTACTTGGCCCGGTCGTTCTGGTCGGGGACGTAGTCGAGCACGATCCGCTCCAGGGCCTTGAAGACGTCGTGGGCCACCATGCAGCGCCCCTCGTTGGTCTCGGAGCTCTCCACCAGGAGCTGGATGGTGCGCCCCAGGTTCCGCTGGCCGAGCCCCTTCTGGCCGAAGCGCTTCGTGATGTCCTGCTCCTGGCTGAGGATGTCGACCACCTCGGCCAGGGTCTTGAGGCTCTTCTCCCCGGCGATCTCCCCGGCGGCGAGCTTCATGGTCTCGATGGGGGTGAGCTTTTCCGAGCGGGGAAGCCGCGTCAGGACCACCCCGATGCTCGCCGCGTAGTTGAGGTTGGGGTCCTCGTGGAGCTCCTCGCGGCTGAGGGTGGTCTTGGTCTCGCCGCCGATGGCGTAGTCGGTGAGGCTCTCCTGCATCTTGTAGTTGGTGTTGTGGGAGACGTAGCAGATGCGGCAGCGGTCGATGATCGGCGCCTCCTCCTTCTCGGCAAGGAAGCGGTTGAACTCGGAGTTGTTGCTCGTGGCGATGATGAGGGTGTCGATGGGCCAGCGGTAGCCGTCGATCTCGATCACCCGGTTCTGGATGACCCCCAGGTAAACCTGGACCAGGTCCTTCTTGTTCTTGTAGATCTCGTCGGAGAAGTGGATGCCGCCGCCGGCCACCCGGGCCAGGGCGCCGCGGCGCAGGTCGAAGCGGTAGGGGTTGTTGATGTCGGTGATGTGGAGCAGGCGCTGGATCGACTCTTCGCCGAGGAGGTCCACCGCCGACGAGGTGATCTTGTCCTTGGCGGCGTACTTGCCGGTCACGGTGCCCAGCGTCTCGGTGAGGGGGACCGGGATGATCTCGATGAACTTCAGCATCTCGGCCACGTCGCCGCCGGTGAAGTTCCGGATGTCGTTCCAGATGTAGCCGCTGCAGGCCCCCAGCGGCCGGTAGTTGGCGTAGAGACGCTCCAGTTCCCGGTCGGAGAAGCCGAACTCCCGGGCCAGGTAGGCGTCGGTCTCGCCGCGGCTCTCCAGGAGGTTCATGGCGAGGATCATCGGGTCCTCGTAGGTCTGGGACTCGATGACGCCGATCCTGCCGTAGCTCCCGAGCTGCTCCATCCCGACGAAGCGGTAGGTGTACTTGCGGTTCCCCGGTCGGGCGAGAAATTCGCGGTAGCGGGCGCAGATGTACTCGACGACGAAGGTCTTGCCGTTGCCCGGTTCTCCCACCAGGACGAAGGCCATCTCCTTGGAGGAGCCCCCTTCCGCCGCGTCCTTCACGAAGGAGACGAAGCTGTTGATCTCGTCGTACATCCCGACCGGGTGCTTGCGGCCGCTGCGGAAGATCCGGAAGTCGTAGGTCATCCGGCCGTTCACCACCACCTTGTCGATCCCCCCCTCCAGGATCATGCGGGATACTCCCTGGAAGGCGTTCTCGAAGCGGCGTTCCCCCCCCTTGACGGCCGCCGCGTGCTGGGCCAGCGTCCCGATGCTGTTACCGTTCATCGTTTTCTCCCCTCCCTTGTCGCTTCGGGTTCCCGGGGCATCCCCCCGCGTTTATCAATTCATGCTGATCGACTTAATTATACACAATTTTCCCGGGCGCCAAGGTGAGGGAGACATTTTTAGGTAATGGGGTTATTTCGGCTGGTTACAATATGGATAGCGTTGAAGGGGTGACGAGGGGGAACAAAAAAGGGAGGGGACCGAAGCCCCCTCCCTTTCGTTTTGCAGCCGGTGGATGACCGGGCGGCTCTTACATCATGCCGCCCATGCCCCCCATCCCTCCCATGCCGCCGGGCATGGCCGGCATGGCAGCCTCTTCCTTCGGCTTGTCGGCGATCATCGCCTCGGTGGTCAGCATGAGGCCGGCCACGGAAGCGGCGTTCTGCAGCGCCGAGCGGGAAACCTTGGTCGGGTCTATGATCCCGGCGGCGAGCATGTCGACGTACTCGTCGTCGGCGGCGTTGTAGCCGAAGGCGTCCTGGCCGCTCTTCACCTTGTCGACCACGATGGAGCCGTCGACGCCGGCGTTCTGGGCGATCTGGCGGATCGGTGCCTCAAGGGAGGCCTTGATGACGTTGACGCCGAACTGCTGCTCGGCCTCAAGCTTGAGCACGTCGAGGGAGGAGAGGGCGCGGATGTAGGCGACGCCGCCTCCCGGGACGATCCCCTCGTCGACGGCCGCGCGGGTGGCGTGGAGGGCATCCTCGACGCGGGCCTTCTTCTCCTTCATCTCGGTCTCGGTGGCCGCGCCGACCTTGATGACGGCGACGCCCCCCACCAGCTTGGCGAGGCGCTCCTGGAGCTTCTCGCGGTCGTAGTCGCTGGTGGTCTCCTCGATCTGGGCGCGGATCTGCTTGACGCGCCCCTGGATGTCGGCCTCGGTGCCGGCGCCGTCGATGATGGTGGTGTTGTCCTTGTCGATGGTGACGCGCTTGGCGACGCCGAGCATGTCCATGGTGGTGTTCTCGAGCTTGAAGCCGACTTCCTCGGAAATCACCTTGCCGCCGGTGAGGATGGCGATGTCTTCCAGCATCGCCTTGCGGCGGTCACCGAAGCCCGGGGCCTTCACGGCGCAGATGTTGAGGACGCCGCGGAGCTTGTTGACCACCAGGGTGGCCAGGGCCTCGCCCTCGATATCCTCGGCGATGATCAGCAGCGGCCGGCCGCTCTTGGCGGTCTGCTCCAGGACCGGGAGGAGGTCCTTCATGTTGGAGATCTTCTTGTCGTGGATCAGGATCATGACGTTTTCGAGGGATGCCTCCATCCGCTCCGGATCGGTCACGAAGTAGGGAGAGAGGTAGCCGCGGTCGAACTGCATCCCCTCCACGGTCTCAAGGCTGGTCTCCATCGCCTTCGCCTCCTCGACGGTGATGACCCCTTCCTTGCCGACCTTCTCCATGGCCTGGGCGATGATGTCGCCGATGGTCCTGTCGTTGTTGGCGGAGATGGTGCCGACCTGGGCGATCTCCTTGTGGTCCTTGATCGGCTTGGAGATCTTCTGGAGCTCGGCCACGATGGTCTCCACGGCCTTGTCGATGCCGCGCTTGATCTCCATCGGGTTGTGGCCGGCGGCCACCAGCTTGGAGCCCTGGCGGTAGATGGCCTGGGCGAGCACTGTCGCGGTGGTGGTGCCGTCACCGGCAACGTCGGAGGTCTTGGAGGCGACTTCCTTCACCAGCTGGGCCCCCATGTTCTCGAACTTGTCCTCCAGTTCGATCTCCTTGGCGACGGTGACGCCGTCCTTGGTGATGAGGGGGGAGCCGAACGACTTCTCGATGACCACGTTGCGCCCCTTGGGGCCGAGGGTCACCTTGACCGCGTCGGCGAGGGCGTTGACACCTTTCAGGATGGCGTTGCGCCCTTCCTGGTCGAACTTGATGATCTTGGCTGCCATGTCTGCTATTCCTCCTTAAAGTATTCTTCGCATGTCTCGTATGCTGCTTCATGGCACAGCCAAAGGCTCCGGATGCAAGGCGCGTGAGGAGCGGGGCGCGAGGCGTACCGGGCGGTACGTCGAGCGTCCTGCGACGAACACAGCGCCACTAGATGGACCTTTGGCGAAGCCGGCCTACTCGATGACGCCGAGGATGTCGTCCTCGCGCATGATGAGAAACTCCTGCCCTTCGATCTTGATCTCGGTGCCGGCGTACTTGCCGAAGAGCACCTTGTCGCCCGCCTTCAGGTCGACCGGGATCACCTTGCCGTCCTCGGTCTTCTTCCCATTGCCGACGGCGACGATCTCGCCACGCTGGGGCTTTTCCTTGGCGGTGTCGGGGATGAGGATGCCGCCTGCGGTCTTGGTCTCCTCCTCGATCCTCTTGACGATGATGCGGTCCTGCAACGGTCTGAGATTCATCTGCTTCTTCTCCTTTCTTGCCACGTGGGTAGTGTCGCGGGATTTCATCGAAAAAAATTAGCACTCGATCCGGCTGAGTGCTAACACGGAGTAACTATAATCACCGCCTTGGCAAAAATCAAGTCATTCGCGGAAAAATTTTTCGGGGGGCTAGCGGCGTGTGGCGAGGGGAGCGATGATCCGCCGGGCGAGTTCCCGGGCGATGTCGTGGGCGAGGCGGTCGCGCTCCCGCTCGACGGAGGATTTGTCGTGGTCGAAGAAGGTCTCCATCGGGAGGAAGATCTCCACCGACGGCACCCGCATCCCAGGCTCCGTGAGGTAGGCCCGGGCCTTGACCCGGATGTTGGTGGCGCAGCAGCCCGACTCCTCCACGTAGCTCCAGATGTCGCCCGAGATGTAGTGCTGGCCGGAGAGCCAGGCCGGGTCCACGTCCTTCATCTCCTCCTTCAGGATGACGAAGGAGGTGACGCCGGTCTCCCGGCTGTGGCTGTTGAGGAGGTCGACGAAGTCGTTGAAAACCGTCTCGCGGAAACTCTCCGGAACGAGGGCCGCCGTGAAGGGGATGATGTAGACCGTCTTCGCCGCCGCCGGCTTGAACGTGGGGGCGACGGTGACCTTCGGCTTCGGCCCGCAGCCTGACAGCATGAGCGCGGCGAGAAGGACGAGGAGTGAGGAGAGGAAGACCCTCCGCCTCAACAGTCTGCCGGGGGTCACCATTTCCGCTTCGCCATCTCTTCCTGGTGGAACTTCTGGTAGAGGATCTCGTACTCGCGGCTGCCGGGGACCTTGGCCTGGGCGTAGGAGGCGAGCTTCTTCCGGACGATGGCGTCCACCTCTTCGGCAACGGAGAAGAAGGAGGTAATCGCCTCCTTGATGCAGGCAAGCGAGCGGCGCTCGTCCGGAAAGTCGGCCAGGTCGTCCTTCCAGAGCCGGTCGTAGATCCGGTGGGCCAGGTGTGAAATGCGGTCTTCGGAGAGGGCCATTGGTTTCGTGCTCCGTTCTGCGGCGGAAGGGGAGAGGGTCAGAGGACGATCCCCTTCTCCTTTGCCAGTCGATCCTTGATCATCTTCAGCATCTTGTGCCGGTCGATCTCCGTCCTTCCCCCCATGGCGCGAAGCGTCTGCTCCAGGAGGCGCTCCGCCTCCCGTTCCAGCTCCTCCTCCCCCTTCACGTCGGCGGCGATGGCCTTCCGGATCCCGTCGAGGGCCTTGCCCCGCTCGGTCTTGAGGGTGATGAGGCCCGCCGCGGTGAGGGCTTCCAGCACCCGCTCGGCCAGCCGGTTAACCTGTTCGTCTTTGAGTCGCATCGGTTCCTCTCCGTCGCGGGGGGTCGTCAAAAGTTCGTCCATTCTACTGAATCCGGGCGAAAAAGCAAGGCCGCTGCCGCCTGCGGTCAGAAATCGAGGATGCTCGTCGCCACCTGGTCCCAGTAGGTGACGTACCCCTCCCGCCACTTGACGAACCGGACCCTTCCGTCCTGGGAGACGACGATGGCGATGGCATCGTGCACTTCGTTGCAGAGGCGGTAGACCGAGCGGTGCCGGGTGCCGACCCCTTCGGTGTGCTCGGGCTCGGTGCGGGTTCCTTCCAGGTCGAGGGCCCGCCGGACGCAGCGGACCTTTTCGAGCTTCCCCGAGATCTCGGCGCCGAAGCCGAGAATCTCCAGCCGCCTCGTCATCACCACCGCGCCATCGACCGCCGTAAGCGAAGCCACCAGATGGGCGAGCTCGAAGAGCTTTTCGTCCAGCAGGGTGAGGCGCGGGTCTTCGCTCGCCACGTAGTCGTCCCACCCCACCGGCCGGTCCCGGACCCCCGCCTTGCCGAAGACCGTGCAGAGGGCGTTCATGATGTCGAGCAGGATCGTCCTGAAGCGCTGTCGGGGTTCCTCCTCCACGAAGGTGTAGGTGAAGTTGAGGTAGCGGTTGTCGGCCGTGAAGTCGGCGACCCGCTCCGGCGGAATGAAGAGGATGGTGCCGCCGTGGTGGGAGTTGCGGATGATCCCGACGATCCGCCGCACGACATGCTGGGCGATGGTCCGGACGAAGGAGGGGTCGAGGGGGGCCCACCCCGCTCCCTCGCGGCGGCGGGCCGCCTCGTGGAGCGCCATCAGCTCCGTCCGCTCGGCACTGAAGCTTTCCGGGAGCCAGGGAGAGTCGAAGACGTCGAGGCTCGGGCAGGCGATCTCTCCCCCCTTGAGGGTGGCGATGGTGGTGAGGCCGATGCAGGCGGTGATCCGGCCCGGCCCGGTCACGTAGAGGACGAGAACCGGGGGGAGGGGGTTGAAGCTCTTTCCGCCGCCGTGCACCGTCTGGACCCATCGCGGCCCCGACTGGACGAGCCCCCAGATCCACAGGGTCCCGTCGGGGGCGGGGGCGACGCCGACGAGGGAGCGGTAGAAATCGACGACGGGGGACAGCCGTCGCAGCTCGTTCTCGTCGAAGGGGCGCGGGGTGGCGAAGACGATCCGGTGAAATCCGTCCGGCGGCCCCTGATCGGGGGGGAACGCCGCCGGGTCCCGCAGGAGCAGGCGGAAGCGGACCGGGCGCTCCTCTTCCCGCATGAGGCTCGCCTGGTAGCAGGTGGAGATGACGAGTTCCAGCTCCGTCAGGCCGGGAACCGCTTCCGGCTTGATGGCGCCGTAGCGTTCCCGCCAGTCGGGGCAGGTGGGGCGCCCCTCGAAGTGCTCGTGGATGAAGGCGGCAAAATCGCGGGGGTAGAAATGGGGCATCGGTACCTCCGGGCCGGGGGGCGCCCCCTTTGCGCAACAAAGAGGGCTCGCGGCCGGCACGATTCGAACAAAGTGTAGCGGCCGCCGGCCGTTTGTCCACTCCGGCGGCGCGAGTTTCCGCCCGCCCAGGCCCGGGGTTTAAGAGATTGACCTCGCCGCGCCCCCTCTGGTATCGTTGCCGGGCTGCGAGTTACGAACCGGGCAAGGAGGGGGATGTGCTGATCGTAATGAACCACAAGGCGGGAGAGCGGCAGGTGGAGGCCGTCGTCAAGGCGGTGGAGAAGATGGGGCTCAGGGCCGTGCCGATTCCCGGCAGCGAGCGGACCGCCATCGGCGTTCTCGGCAACAGGGGGTACGTGGACGACTCCACCATCCGGGACCTTCCCGGCGTCCAGGAGGTGATCCACGTCTCCAAGCCGTACAAGCTGGTCTCCCGCGACTTCCATCCGCGGCCGACCATCGTCAAGGTCTGCGGCATCCCGGTCGGCGAGGGGAAGCGCCCCGTGGTGGTGGCCGGCCCCTGCGCGGTGGAGAGCGAGGAGCAGATCCTGAAGACCGCCCGGGCCGTGAAGAAGGCCGGGGCCGACATGCTCCGCGGCGGCGCCTTCAAGCCCCGCACCGGCCCCCATACCTTCCAGGGGTTGAGGGAGGAGGGGCTGAAGCTCCTGGCCCTTGCCCGGGAGGAGACGGGGCTCCCGATCGTGACCGAGGTGATGAGCCCCGACACCGTGGGGCTCGTGGCCGACTACGCCGACCTCCTCCAGGTGGGGGCCCGGAACATGCAGAACTTCGAGCTCCTCAAGGAACTTGGCCGGATCCGCAAGCCGGTCCTCCTCAAGCGCGGCATGAGCGCCACCATCGAGGAGTTCCTCGCCGCGGCCGAGTACATCCTCGCCGAGGGGAACCACCAGGTGATCCTCTGCGAGCGCGGCATCCGCACCTTCGAGACCGCCACCCGCAACACCCTCGACCTGGCGGTGGTCCCACTCATCCGCGAGCTGACCCACCTGCCGGTGATGATCGACCCCTCCCATGCCACCGGCAAGCGGAGCCTCGTCCCCCCCATGGCGAAGGCGGCACTCGTGGCCGGGGCCCACGGCGTCCTGGTGGAGGTCCACCCGGAGCCGGACAAGGCGCTCTCCGACGGCCCCCAGTCGCTCACCCTCCCCGGCTTCGAGGCCCTGATGGAGGAGCTGCGGCGGCTCTCGGCGTTCCTCGGCCACGGGGGCGCGACGAGTGAAAATGCCCCTTGATTTCTCCCGGGGGCGACGGTACACTGAAACAAAATTTAGGTTCTCTCTGCCATGCTCGTGAGGCTGACACGCCCGAGCGGAACATTTACTAAAAACGGGAATCTCTTCGAGCCGTGGTGTGCTGCCCCATTACGCGGGATTTGCCTGAAGCGGCATAGGGATTCCCACCTGTAAGGGAACTCGCTGTGAGGCCCTGACGCCAACGGCATGGTGGAGAGATGACGAAAAGGGGGAAGCGGATTGCCGCTTCCCCCTTTTTTTTACCGTCACCGAAGCCTGCCCGCTCAGTGCCGCCCGCCGTTGACCTCCCGCAGGATCGCCGTGAAGAGCGGGTTATGGTCCGAGCGTGAGAGGGAGAGGGCCATCTCCACCTCCGTGACCGTGCCCCGGACCCCCCGTACCGCGTGGCGGGTCGTCTCCCCCACCATCCCGCCGGCGCCGCTGCGCAGGTGCTCCTCGATGCCGTCGCGAACCTTCTCCCCGTCTTCGATGAAGCCGTAGATCGACGCCCCGAGGAGTTCCCCCTTCGGCAGCCCGAAGAGCTCCTCCGCCTTCCTGTTGATGATGACGAGCTTGCCGTCGGCGAGAAAGGTGACGATGGCCGACTGGGCCATCTCCAGCACGTTGCGGTAGCGGTCTTCGGACTCGGCCTGCTGGCGGGTCTTGCGGTCCAGTTCCTCCATCATCTCGTTGAAGGCGGCCACCAGGTCGCCGATCTCGTCCCTCGGGCGGGGGGGGATCCGATCGCCGAAGGCCCCCGTGGCGGTCACCCGGGTGATGGAGTCCGAAACCTGCCGGATCGGGTCGATGATCGTGCGCCGCATCAGGAACGCCATGAGGAGCAAGATGAGACAGAAGGTCAGCCCGCGGTAGGTCAGGTCCAGCTTCAGGTTGGTCCCGGCTTCGTGGTAGAGGTCGGCGAGGGGGATCGAGACCGACACCGCGCCGATCACCTCGCCGATCTTATAGTTGTACGAGAAGTGGCCCCGCGGAAAGCGGGCGCGGACGAACGCCGGGGCATCCTCGAAGCGGCCATGACATTCGAGGCACGACTTCTCGGCCCGCATCACCAGCATGTAGCGAAACAGCGGCTCTTTTCCCGTCTGAACCACGCCGTAGGTTTCGGCCACCTTCCCTTTGGCGAAGATCTTGAGCTGCTCGGTTTCGAACGGGTCGGGGCGGTTGTCGGGGTTGCGGTAGCGGAGCGACACCTGACGGACGTAGTACTTGCTGTCCTTCGTCAACCGCTTGGCCACGTTGGTGGCCACCACCTGGGGGACGAGGTTGTAGTTGTGCTCCGGCTCTCCCTTCACCACGCTCGACATGTAGTCGCGGGTCTCGATGATCTGCCGGGCGATACTGCGGGCGTTATCCACCGCCAGCCGGTTGATGAGGGAGCGCTCCCGCTGGTAGACGAAGAATGCGGCTGTCAGGAAGAGGGCGACGAGGATCGCCGAGAGCATGATGTTGAACTTGGTGCCGATCTTCAGGCTGGCGAACCAGGACATCGGGGCCTCCGAACGGGAATGTCCCTCTTAGTATAGCGGCAGCCCCGTCTCCCGCAAGGCGTCCCTTCACCAGACGTAGTCCCGGGCGATCTCCCGCTTGTCGTGACCGTGCAGGATATGGAGCACCCGCAGCGACTTCAGCTTCACCGGGGAGAGGGAACCGAGGGGGATGTAGACGATCTTCTTCCCCACCCGGGAGGCGATCTGGCGAAAGATGCTCCTGGGGGGGCGGGGCGCGGCATAGACCACGTGCTTTTCGGGGGAGTAGTCGAGGGCGGCCAGCAGGAGCACCTCGCCCTTCGAGCGGGCGAAGGCGTAGTCCGGGTCGCGCCAGACGTCCATCATCCGCCGCGGGGGGTAGGAGAGGAGAAAGCCGCCGTACTCGCAGCGGCAGATGCCGGGGCCGACGATGTTCTCCGCCGGCGGCGTGGCGTAGAACGCCATGTCCGACTCCTGGTCGTGCTCGCCGAGCCAGGTCATCCGGTAGGGAAATTTCCCGTTTCCCCGGTCCTCGTCGAAGATCACCACCACGGAGCCGACCCCCCCCTTCGCCCGCTGCTGCTCCCGGACGTAGATCCGCCCCTCGTGGAGGTTGCGCAGGGTCTCCCGCATGTCGATCCCATCCAGGAGCGACGCCGTGAACGGCTCGGTCCGGGAGAGCTCCTCGGAGAGCTGCCGGGCCCCCTTCTTCTTCAGAAACCGGCCGTAATCCTCGATCACCAGGTCCTCGGGGGGGTAGGAGCAGATGGAGGGGTTGTCGAACCCCTCCAGCCACTCGCCGGGGCGTTTCTCCTTCTTCCGCTTCAGGAATCCCAGGTGCGAGAGCCCTTTGTGCCGTTTCTCCCGGGGGCGGAAGCGGATGCGGCGGGCGCCCCCCCAGAGCTCCTCGGGGGAGATGCTGATGGTCGGCAGATCGGACGCTTCCCGTTGCCAGGGGTAATGGGAGGCAAGGCGCCAGAAGGCGTAGGCGAAGTTGTCGTCCACGCACCCCCGGGCGGCGGCCAGCATCTGGAAGAGGTCGGGGAGGAGCATCTCCGAGATGAGGGCCTGGTTTCGGGCGAAGCGGAAAAAGGCCCGCTTTTGCCAGAGGTGGAGCGGCTCGCCGGTCTCCTGCCGGTAGTGGTGGGCCGCCTCCAGGAAAAGCCGAAGGATGATCCGCTGCCGGTCGGGAAACTCCCCCTCCTGCCCGGCATGGCGGGCGCCCCGCTCGATGGCGTGGCGCAGGAGCTTCGCTTCCGGGATCTCCCGCTTCCCCCCCGAGACCAGCTCGAAGGCGCTGAAGCGTCTGCGAAGGGTCGCCCCGGCCTTGTCGGGCTCCGTCGGGAGGGGCCCGCGGCGCATCTCGTACACCGCCGAGAGGAAGGGGAACTCGCCCAGGATCTCCCGGCACGAATCGGGATGGAGGTTGAAGAGGGCCACGTTCTCGCGCCGCACCCGCTCCAGCGGCGCCGCCTGGGACCGGCCGAATTCCTCCTTCACCCGCTCCAGGTGGAACATGCCGCAGATGAAGAGGATCCGGCCATGCTCCTTTGCCAGCTCCCGGAGCCGGTACGCCATCCCCCGCTCCCGTCGCCGGTCCTCGGGGCCTGGGGGAATGGCGGCGAAGGCCTTGCGGTACTCCCCGTAGTAGGGGGCGAGGCCGATCCGCTGGATGGCATAGGGGTCGGGAAGCGCCTCAAGGTGGAGCGGGTAGGAGTCGGTGTCGACGTCGACGAGATGCAGGGGGATGCCGCGCTCCAGGGAAAGGCGCGCCCCCTCGGTCAGGGGATCGGCCGGCTCGATGAGGAGGTAGACGGTCTCCTTACCCTTCGTTTCGTACCGAAGGGCCGAGATTTCCGGGAGCCGGCCCACGGCCCGCAGGAAAGGAGTTTCCAGGGTCGGCGGAAGCTCGATGGCGATGCAGTCGGGCTTTACGTGTTCCACCGCCTGCCGGACCAGGTGGGCGAACTCCATCCGGTAGTGGAGGATGGGAAGGGCGTGGATGGGGCCGAAGGTTTCGAGGTGGAGACGGTGGGGCATGATCAAAACCGTATCAGGCGAAGCAGCAAATTCCTACTTTTTGAGTTTCTTGACCGTACTCAAGGCGATCTGCTCCTTGCGCGGGTCACCGTTCTGGGCAATCAGGTAGCATGCGTAGCGGGTCAACATGATGTCGTCAACCGATTTTGACGCACCCTTGGGCATCGGTATCGTTTTGCTGAAGTCAACAAAATGGTCGGCAACATCCTGGCCTGATTTTTCGCATGCCGTTTTCGCTTTTTCGATCACCTTCGAAAAGTTGCGCCACTCGTCGTAGTCGAGCAATACCTGCAAATCTCTGGCGAGCCAGTACTCAAGCCCATTTTCCTGATAGGCCGATTCTTCGTAACTTTTGCTTAAACGTACGATGGTCTCCCTTTTCATCGGGTATGTCCTTTCGCTCTTGCGTCAAACTTGTTTTGATCGTTTTGTTGACCTCAACAAAACGATCATGCTTGGAAAGCGGATGGCCCTTTCCCCTTCCGATTAATCGCCCGCAGCAGATAATACGGCATCGAGCGGAACGGGATATGGGAAGCCCGATTTCCGGCCCGTCAGCCGTTCCTTCAGCTTCGAATAATCCCATTCGATCCCGTCGAATTCGGGGGCCGGCTCGACCGTGTAGACCAAGTAGAACTCCTGGCTCGGCGTCCCCGGATAACCGTGTAATTCCCCTCCATGTCGTGGATGATCATGTTCATGTTGGCCATGGCCCAGGTGCCGGGCTCGTTCTCCTGGCCGTAGAGCTTCGCCGGGGCGAAGTTCCCGCGCGAGCGGAGGTTCATCTTCTCGGCCAGCACCAACTCGCACTTGATGAAGAGGCCGGCGGAACCGCAACAGGGGTCGTAAATCTCCATCCCCGGCTCGATCTCCATGATGCGTGCCATGATGAGACCAACCTCGGCAGGGGTGTAGAACTCCCCGGCGCTCTGGCCACTCCCCTCGGCGAACTTGCGGATGAGATATTCGTAGCTCCGGCCGATGATGTCGGGCTCCACGTCCGAGAGTCCCAGCCGCTTCGCGCTGATGGCCTCGATGAGGTTGGAGAGACGGTCGTCATCCAGGTCGCGAACACCATGGGTGGTGGCGTTGAAGTCTACACGATCGATAATTCCCTTGAGGAGAGGGTTGGCATCGGCAATGGCGCGCAGGTGGGAGGTGAGCTGTTCGCCGATCCTGCTGGCGAGAGTACGTATGACCGACCAGACGGTATCGTCCGGACTTTTGGGTTCCAGCGGCAGGTAGAAGCGGACGAGCTTCTTGTCGTGCTTCACCAGCTTGAAGGCCTTGGCGCGCGAGCCGACTTCCCGGGCGATGCGGTTCAACTCGTCGTCGAAGACATCGCACAGGCGCTTGGTGAAGATCAGCGGGAGGATGAATTCCTTGTATTTCGCGGCATCCTTGGCGCCGCGGATGGAACAGGCGGCGTCCCAGATCCAGGATTCGAGGGATTTATCGGTGGGTTCGGGCATTAGTGCTCCTGCCTTGGTGCGGATGTCGAGTAAAGAAAGGTTTATGACTTCAGATACCGCAACGCCTCGTCCCCCAGGACCCGCTCCACCGCAAGCGGCAGAAGCTCCATCGGCTCCCGGCCGGTGGCGGCCATCATCTTGAGGGCGTAGCGGGCGATGTTGATCCCGTCGCGGACCGAGTAGAGCTCGTCGACGGCGTGGGCGCGCTGGAGGAAGTCGACCACGTACTTCAGGATCCGGGGTGGGGCGAAGGGGAGGTTTTCCTTGAGGATCATCAGCTCCTCGTCGGCCTCGGGGAAGTCGATGAAGATCTGGGGCTGGAGCCGGGAGTGGATGTACTCGGGGACCTCGAAGGTGGAGGCGTCCTCGTTCATGGTGACCACGATCCGGAAACTCCGGTGGGCCGGGACCCGAAGCCCGGTGATGATGGACTCCACGTAGCGCCGGTCGTCCAGAAGCGGCGCCAAGGACGCCCACGCCTTCTCGCTCATCCGGTTCCCCTCGTCGAGGATCAGGATCCCCCCCTTCAACATAGCCGACACCAGGGACGAGGCGGCGTACTGGATCTTCCCGTCGGGGCCCACCACCGGGGTGATGATGAGGTCCTCGGGGCGGGTGTCCATGGTGGCCTGGAAGAGGTAGACCGGGCGCCCGAGCCGTTTCGCCGCGGCATAGGCGAGGGTGGTCTTCCCCACCCCGGGCTTGCCGATGAGGCGCGGGTTGAAGGGGATATCCTTCTCGTCGATCACCATCCAGGCGGCGAGGAGCTGCTGCAGAAGCTCCTCCTGGCCGACCCAGCGAAGCGGCAGCTCCACGGGGGCGGCGAGGGATATGGTTATGTTGTCGATCGTTACCTGTTCCATTGCTGTCACCTGTCGATAATGTACATCAGGGCGAGCCGCGCCCGGTTTTCGAGGCACGGGGGGCAGAGGCGCCCCGCATCCGCCCAGAACTCCGCCGAGAGCCACTCCCCCGCCTCCTCCAGGGGGGTGCAGGGGGTTCCCGGCGTGAATGCCGCGCCGCAGACGCCGCAGATTTTTTTCTCCTCACCCATCACCCCTCGCTCCTCACCATTAACCATCTTTACCACAGCGGTTTACGGAATTGCAATCAGCCCCGCCCTTCCGCCCGCCGCACCAGCTCCGCCAGGCAGGCGATGAAGAGGGGGGAGGCGTTGAGGGAGGGGCTGCGGCGGAAGCGGGAGTAGCCGAGCTTGTGGGCCAGCTGGGCGTACTCGATGTCGATCTCGTGGAGGGTCTCGATGTGGTCCGAGACGAAGGAGAGGGGGACGATCAGGAGGTTCTTCACCTCGTGGGCCGCCAGGTGCTCCAGCATCTGCTCCGTGGAGGGCTCCAGCCACTTGACGGGTCCCGCCCGGGACTGGAACGCCAGGTGGTAGGTGACCCCCTCGAAGCGCTCCATAACGAGCCGCACCGTCTCCTCGATGTGGGCGAGGTAGGGGTCCCCCTCGTCGATGAACGACTGGGGGAGGGAGTGGGCGGAAAAGAGGACCTGCACCTCCGCCAGGGGGTGGAAGTCGTCGAGCCCTTCGCGGATCTTCTCGGCCAGGGCGTCGAGGTAGCGGGGGTGGTCGTAGAAACGGTCGACGACGGTGAGGTCGAAGGTGTTTCCCGCCTCGGCCGCCACCCGCTTCAGCTCGTTGATGCTGGAGCCGCCGGTGGCACGGGAGTAGTGGGGGTAGAGGGAGATGGCGATGACCCGCGAGATCCCCTCCCGCCGGATTGCCGCCAGGGCCTCCAGGGTCGAGGGTTTCCAGTAGCGCATCGCCACGAAGCAGCGGTACTCCGCTCCCAGCGCCTCCTCCAAGGCCCGGGCCTGGGCCTCGGTCAGCTCCCGGATCAGTGATTTTCCGCCAATCTCCTCGTACTTCCGCGCGACCCCCCGGGAGCGGCGCCGGGCGATGAGCCGGGCGATGAACGGCTGGAGGAACGCCGGCCCGATCCGGATGATCTCCCGGTCGGAGAAGAGGTTGACGAGAAACGGCTCGACGGCGTCCAGGGAGTCGGGGCCCCCCATCTGGAGGAGGAGGACGGCGGTTTTGTCGGACATGGCTGGTGACCTCGGTGCGGGGGCGTCAGACCACCCGGATGATGAACTCGGGGCACGAGGCGGCGCAGTAGCCGCAGAGGATGCACGCCTCCTCGTCCACCACCGCCTTGCCGCCGACGATTGAGAGTGCCCCGCTGGCGCAGGCGTCGATGCACCCCCCGCACCCCTTGCAGAAGTTCTCCATGATCCGCAGCTTCCGGCGCCGGCTCTCCAGCTCCCGCCAAATGTCGTCCTCGGGGGCGCTGCCGGAGAAAAGGGCGATGTTCGCCTCCACCTCCCCCTCGGAGAGCATCCCGATCGCCACGCCGTGGACCCCTTCGAGCCCCCGGACGTAGGCGAGGCTCGCCCGCGCCTCGGCGATCAGGTTTCCCCCCGCCAGCGCCTTCATGGCGTAGACCCCCTTCCCCGCCCGGGCGCAAGAGGTGATCGCCTCCGCCATCTCCGCCGGACTCCCGTCGATGATCCCCATGCCGGTCCGGTTGATGAGGGGGTGGATCACCTCGATCTCCGGGTGCGCCGCCGCCTTCCGGATGGCGCCGACATAGTGGGACGAAAGCCCCACGTGGCCGATCTTCCCCTCCTCCTTCATCCGCAGGAGCTCCGCCAGCACCTCGGCCCGGTCGGTGAACGGATCGGCCACCCGGGAGCCGTGGAGGTGGACGATGTCGAGCCGCTCGCGCCCCAGTTCCCGCAACCCCTTCTCCACGTGGGCCCGGGCCGTGGGCCCGTCGTTGGCGTGGGTCTTGGTGACGATGGTCACCTCCCCCCGCCAGCCGGCGATCCCTTCCCGCACGTGGGGGTAGGTGTCGTAGAGGGTGGCGGTGTCGAGCATGGTGACCCCCCGCTCCAGGGCGTGGCGGATGAGGCGCCCCCCTTCCGCCGGGGAGAGCCCCGCCTGGAGGGGACCCATGGGGAGGGTGCCGAAGACGAGCGGGAAAAACGAAATGCCGGTGGCGCCGAGCGTTACGTGGTGCATGGAATCCTCCTCGTGGCGGGATGGGGTTGAGCGGCGGTCAGTAGTGGGGGGGCGGTTCCTCTTCCTCGGGCTTCTTCAGGAGCGAGGCTCCCTCCGCCAGGAACTGCTCCCGGAGCCCCTTCAGCTCCCCTTCGAGGCGGTCGATGGAGCGCTGCTGACGAAAGACCACCTCGTTCAGCTCCTGGACGGTCCGCTCCAGGTGGGCAATATGGATCTCCAGGTCGGTGAGCCGGTCCTGCATGGAAACTCCTCCCCTCTCCCCTACATCTCTACCCGCGTCACCACTCCCTGGAGCTTGCTGGCGGGGAGCTTGTTGAACTGGACGAAGTTGGCGCTCTGGCGCTTGATGGCGGAGAAGACGCGCCAGAGCGGGTTGTTGGTGGCGATGTCCTCGATGCCGTAGAAGATGACCTTTTCCTCGATCCCGTTCTTCTTGAGGAGCTTCTCGATGTCGACCATCTCCATGTAGCCCGCCCGGATCTCGAAGGAGTCGAGGCCGGTGCCGAGCCCCTCGGTGAGCTTGGTCTTGACGCCGAAGGGCTCGTCGGTCCGGCCGAGGGAGACGAAGACGTTGCGCTCGTAGATGATGTTGCTCCGGATGATGCAGTGGATGACGTAGGGGGGGACCACCGGCGCCTCGCGGGTGAAGAAGAGGCCGGTGCCGGGGATGTTGCGTCCCTTGCCGTAGATCTGCTCGTAGGAGAGGAGAAAGGTCTCCAGGTCGAGGGGCCTGAGGGCCCGGTAGAGGGCGCGCTGCCCCTGGGTCCAGATGAGGATGACGGCAAAGGGGATCGAGGCGAGGATCAGGGACCAGTAGCCACCATGGGGGAGCTTGTTGAGGCAGGCGAGGAAAAAGACCAGATCGACGGCGGTTACGAGGACGGCAAAGGGGACCTTCCACTTCCTGGTGGTCCGGGAAAAGATCATGATCATCATGACGCCGGTGATGGTCATGGTCCCCGTGACCGCCAGGCCGTAGGCCGCGGCCAGGTTCTCCGACTTCTGGAAGATGAGCATGATGAAGATGACCGCCGCCAGCAGCGACCAGTTGACCGAGCCGATGTAGATCTGGGACTTGAGGTGGCTCGATGTGTAGTCGACCTTCATGAGCGGCATGATCCGGGTGGTGATCCCCTGGTAGATGACCGAGAATACCCCGCTGATCATCGCCTGGGAGGCGATGATGGTCGCCAGGATGGTGAGGATCAGAAACGGGATGTAGAGGAGCGGCGCCTCCCACTGGATCATGCTGAAGAGGAGGTTCTTGGCGTCGGGGTGCCCAAGGGCGAACGCCCCCTGGCCGAAGTAGTTGATGACCAGGGCGCAGAAGACGAAGTACCACGCCCGGATGATCGGACGCCGTCCCAGGTGCCCCATGTCGGCATAGAGGGCCTCGCCCCCGGTGGCGCAGAGGATCACCTCGGAGAGGACGAAGAAGCCGGCAAGCCCGTTCTTGGTCAGAAAGAGAATCGCATAGTGGGGACTTACCGCCCTGACCACCTCGGGATGGGTCGTCATGGCGACGAGGCCGGAGACCGTGAGGGCGACGAACCAGACGATCATGATGGGGCCGAAGGCCCCGGCCACCTTGTCGGTCCCCTTGTACTGGAAGACGAAGAGGACGAAGGCGATGGCGGCGGCGAAGAGGATCAGCGCCCCGTGGTGGAGATTCTCCAGCCCCGGGATGATCAGCATCCCTTCCACGGCGGAGAGGATGCTGATGGCCGGGGTGATGATCCCGTCGCCGAGGAGGAGGGAGACCCCGACGTAGGAGAGAAAGACCACGAACGCCATCCGCCGCCCCGGCTTCAGGAGCCGGATCAGGATCTCCTTGAGGACGATGGTCCCCCCTTCACCCTTGCGCCCGAGACCCATGGCGAGCCAGGCGTACTCGGCGGAGACCAGGATGATGAGGGTCCAGAAGACGAGCGACAGAATCCCGACGACGTTTTCCGGGGTCGGTTTGGTCAGGGCGAAGATGACCGTCAGGGTATAGATCGGGCTCGTCCCGATGTCGCCAAAGACAAGCCCGAGGGACTTGACGATGCCTCCCCAGAAGGAGGCGCCTTCGCTCTGCTTCATTGTTGGTCTCTCCGCACGTGAAATAATCGGCACCTTATAACACTTAGCACCGGTCGTGACAACAGTAAACCGGCGCCGCCACGGGGCAAACTCGGCTTGACGCCTCCGTCCCGCTTCGGGTACTCTGAACGAATGCGCGAAACGTACCAACAGATGAAAAAACCGGAACTTCTCGCCCCCGCCGGGTCGCTGGAAGCCTTCTTCGCCGCCATGGAGAAGGGAGCCGACGCGGTCTACGCGGGGCTGCGGGAATTCTCCGCCCGGGCCAAGGCGAAGAACTTCACCCTCTCCCAGATGGAGCGGATGGTCGCCTACGCCCACGGCCTTAACCGCAAGGTTTACATCACCCTCAACACCCTGGTGAAGGAGGGGGAGCTGCCGCAGCTCGTGGAGACCCTCTCCGCCCTGGAGGCGATGGGGGCCGACGGGGTGATCCTCCAGGACCTGGGGGTCGCCCGCCTCATCCGCGACCACTTCCCGGGACTTCCCCGCCACGCCTCCACCCAGATGACGATCCACAACCTCCCCGGCGTCCGGATGCTGGAGGAGATGGGGTTCGAGCGGGTGGTGCTCGCCCGGGAGCTCCATCTGGACGACATCACCGCCATCTGCCGCGCCTCGAAGGTGGAGATCGAGTGCTTCATCCACGGGGCGCTCTGCTTCGCCGTGTCGGGGCAGTGCTACTTCTCCTCCTTTCTCGGCGGCCACAGCGGCAACCGGGGGCGCTGCGCCCAGCCATGCCGGCGCCAGTACCGCCACCGGGGGAAGGAGGGGTACTACCTCTCCACCAACGACCTCTCCGTCGTCGATCTCATCCCTGAGATGGCCGCCGCCGGCGTCGCCTCCCTCAAGATCGAGGGGCGGATGAAGTCGGCCGAGTACGTGGCGAGCGTGGTGGAGGCCTACCGCCTCGTCCTCGACGCCCCTGAGCGGAAACGTGCCGAGGCGGCGGCCCGGGCCAAGGAGATCCTGAAGCTCTCCTTCGGCCGGGTGCCGACCAGGGGGTTTCTCGCCTCCCGCACCCCCACCGACATCGCCACCCCGACCCTGCGGGGGGCCACCGGCCGCTTCCTCGGCGAGATCAGGAGCGTGCGCGGCGACCGGATCACCTTCGAGAGCCGGGACCGGCTCTTCGTCGGCGACCGGGTCCGGGTCCAGCCGAAGAGCGACATGGCGGGGCGCG
Organism: Geobacter sp.; assembly: GCF_027327745.1. Classification (GTDB taxonomy): domain Bacteria; phylum Desulfobacterota; class Desulfuromonadia; order Geobacterales; family Geobacteraceae; genus Geobacter. The sequence goes on along the minus strand of NZ_DAHVYG010000078.1, from coordinate 80,881 downwards.
CCTTCACGGTGAAGGAGCTCTTCGTGGGCAAAGAGCGGGTGAAGTCGGCCCGGGAGAAAAGCCTCGTCACCGTGGTGGCGCCGTTTGCCTTCAAGACGGGGGATGCGGTCTTCAAGGTCTCCTCCGAGACCGCCTTCACCATGAGCGAGAACGCCTGCCTGAAGCGCCTGGAGGCGGTGCGGACCGGGAAGGTCCCGTGCGACCTGGAGCTCACTCTCGACGGTGAAACGCTGCGGGTGGCCGCCCGGGCCGGCGGCGGCACGCTTGCCGCCTCCTTCCCCCTGAGCACCCTGGAGCCGTCCCGCACCGCGGATATGGCGGGGGTGCTCCGGGCCCAGTTCTCCCGCACCGGCGAGACCCCCTTCGAGCTTCGCTCCCTGGCGGCGCCGGGGTTCCCGGCGGTCCTCATCCCGCCGGCCCGGCTCAAGGAGATCCGCCGGGAGTTCTACGCCCGGCTCGCCGGGGAGGTGACGGCGGAGGCCGGAAAGCGCCGGGGGGAGGCGCGGCGGCGCGTCCTCGCCTCCCTGGTCCCCGCCGGGGTGCCGGCCCGCCCCCCCCGCCCCGAGGTCACGGTGCGGGGGGAGCATCTCCGGGATGCCACGCTCTTGCGCCAGCCGGGGATCGACGCCATCCTCCTCCCGGTCTCCCGGGCCAACCTCCACCAGCTCCCTTCATCGGCCCGAAGGCTTCGGGGGGACGAGGGGCGGATCGTCTGGCACCTCCCCTTCATTATCTTCGACGCTGACCTCCCCTTCTACGAGGAGGCGATCGACGCCCTCTGTGCCCACGGCTTCCGGCGCTTCGAGCTGGCAAACCTCTCCCACTTCGCGCTCCTGAAGGGGCGCGAAGTGGAGCTCTCCACCGACTTTAGGCTCTTCTCCCTCAACACCCAGGCCCTTCTCGCCTGGCGGGAACTCGGCGCCGAGGCCGCCACCCTCTACATCGAGGACGACGCCGAAAACATGGCGACGCTCCTGGCGGCCGAGCTGCCGCTGCGGCGGCGGGTCCTGGTCTACGGGGCCGTCCCCGCCATGACCACCCGGATCGCCATCAAGGGGGTGAAGGGGGACGCGCCACTCGTCTCCGACCGGGGAGAGGAGTACGAGGTGGCGGTGCGGGGGAACCTCACCACCATCACCCCGGCGACCCGCTTCTCCCTCACCCACTTCCGGGGAAAGCTCCAGGAGGCCGGATGCGGCTCCTTCGTGGTGGACCTCTCCCAGGCGCCGCGGGAGAAATGGCGGCCGATCCTCGACGCGCTTGCCCGGGGGGAGGCGCTCCCCGGGACGAGCGAATTCAATTTCGTCATGGGGCTGGTGTAGGAAAAAAGAAAGGCTTTTCGGATATGACCACTGACCCCACTCCGTCGGACTACCTCGTCCGCATCATCACGAAGAACGGCGCCGTCCGGGCGCTGGCCTGCGCCACCACGGGGCTCGTGGCCGACGCCTGCCGCCGCCACGGCACCTGGCCCACTGCCTCGGCGGCCCTGGGGCGGGGGCTTACCGCCGGCGCCCTCATGGGGGCGCTCCTCAAGACCGGCCAGCGGGTGGCGCTTCGGTTCGAGGGGAACGGCCCCCTGAAAAAGGTCCTCGTGGAGGCCGACGCCAACGGCGCCGTCCGGGGGGGGGTCGGCAACCCCGAGGTCTCCCCCGTGCGGGATGACGGAAAGCTCGACGTGGGGGGCGCCCTCGGCCGGGCGGGGCTTCTGACCGTCACCAAGGACCTCGGGCTCAAGGAGCCGTACACCGGCACCGTGATCCTTTACACGAGCGAGATCGCCGAGGATCTGGCCTGGTATCTCACCGAGTCGGAGCAGATCCCGTCGGCCGTGGGGCTCGGGACCTACGTGGAGCCGGACGGGAGCGTCTCCGCCGCCGGCGGCTTCCTGATCCAGGCCCTCCCCCCGGGGGACGAAGAGCTTGTGGACCGGCTCATGGCCCGCATCGGGGAGATGCCCCCGGTGACGGAGCTCCTCCGGCGGGGGGTGACCCCCGAGGGGATGCTGGCGTATCTCTTCGACGGGATTCCCTGCGACACCCTGGAGAAGCGGGCCCTCGCCTTCGTCTGCTCCTGCAGCCGGGAGCGGACCGAGCGGCTCCTCGTCTCCCTCGGAAAGGCAGACCTCGCCGCCCTGATCGACGAGCAGGGGGGGGCCGAGGTCACCTGCGAGCTCTGCCGCGAGCGGTACCGGTTCGACCGGGGGGAGCTGGAGCGCCTGCTGACGGGGCTCTCCGCCCACTAGACATATCAGGAGCCTGTCGGACTTAGCCAGCCGTCTTCCGGGCGCCCCCCACGTCTCGCAAATCCCCCCGCCGGGTGTATACTGTGCTGTGCAGGCAGCGCCCGCCCGGAGGGTTTTTCATGAAGATTTACGACATTACCGTTCCCCTCTCCCCCGACCTTCCCATCTACCCCGGCGACCCCGCCGTCACCATCGAAGCGGTGACCCGCATCGCCCGGGGGGATACGGCCAACGTCTCCCGCCTCTCCCTCTCCACCCACGCCGGCACCCACCTCGATGTCCCCCGTCACTGCCGCGACGGCGGCGCCACCGTGGATCAGCTCCCCCCGGCGCTTCTTGTCGGCGACGCCCGGGTGGTGGAGGTGCGGGAGGTGCACGCCATCGGGGCGCGGGAGCTTGCCCGCCTCCCGGTGCGGGGGGCGGAGCGGCTCCTGCTCAAGACCGGCAATTCGCTCCTCTGGGACCGCCCCGGCTTCCAGGACGACTTCGCCTTCCTCACCGAGGAGGGGGCACGGTATCTCGTCGAGGGGGGGGTGAGGCTCGTGGGGATCGACTACCTCTCCATCGAGCGGTTCGGCGGCGACGGGACGGTCCACCGTCTCCTCCTGGACGCCGGGGTCATGGTCCTCGAAGGGCTGAACCTGGAGGGGGTGGCGCCGGGGGCCTACGAGCTGATCTGCCTCCCCCTCAAGGTGGCCGGGGGGGACGGCGCCCCGGCCCGGGCGCTCCTCCGGAGCCGGGAGCCGGGGGGGGAGAAGCCGGCGCCGGACCTCCACACGACCCGCTGGCCCCTTTCCTGACGAGGTCCCCATGGCACGGTCGCGCAAGATCGTCAGCGCCCGGGATCTGGACCTCCTGCGGCGGCTCCTCCGGGAGCGGACCGAGGAGCTGGAGCGGGCCAACGAGCGCCTCTTCATCGCGAGTCAGGTAAAGACCGAGTTTCTGGCCCACATGTCGCGGGAATTCCAGCGGCCGCTGGATCACATCGTCGACTTTGCCACCTGTTTGCGCGACGGGGCCATGGGGAGTGTGAGCCGGGAGCAGGGGATCTGCCTCGAAACGATCATCGCCCGGGGGAAGCGGCTCCAGCGGATGCTGGAGCGGGTGCTGGAGCTCTGCAGCAGCGACCTCGGGATGGCGGTCTTTCTCCCGAAGGAGTTCGCGGCGCGGGAGGTGGTCGAGCGGGTCGTGGAGCGGGTGCGGGAGGAGTCCGGCAAGCGGGAGGTGGCGATCGAGACGTCGTGTGCCGGCGCGGAGTGCACCGTCATGGCCGACGAGGGGAAGTTCTCCTTCATCGTCGAGGAACTGCTCACCAATGCCCTTAAGTTTTCGTCGCGGGGGGGGCGGATCACCATCGCCCTGCGGGAGGTTGCCGATCCTGCCGCGGCGGACCGGCACTGGATCGAGCTTCGCGTCACCGATGAGGGGCGGGGAATCGGTCAGGAAGAGTTGGAGCATATCTTCACCAGCTTCGAGGTGGGAGGGGGGATTGCCCGGGGGGCCGGAAGCCTCGGTCTGGGGCTCCCCCTCGTCAAGCGGTTCGTGGAGCTCCACGGCGGCCGGATTGCGGTGGAGAGTAGCAGCGGCATGGGGAGTACCTTCACCGTTTCCTTCCCCAAGAGGGGGGCGCACCCCCGTTTTTCCCGATCCCCGCGGGTACTGGTGGCCGAGCCGGACCCGGAGCGGCTGCGGCAGCTGGTGGCGCGGCTTAAGGATGCCGGCTGCACCACCGTTACCGCCGGAGACGGCCTGGAGGCCCTCGACAAGGGGATCGCCCTCGCCCCGGACCTCTGCATCCTCTCCCTGGCGCTGCCGGAGCTCGGCGGGAGCGACGTCTGCCTCCGGCTCAAGTCCCACGAGCGGAGCAAGCAGATCCCGGTCATCGTCACCTCCCCCCTTCCCGACCGCACGGCCAAGGTCCGGAGCGCCCAGGCGGGGGCAGACGGCTTCTTCGTCATCCCGGCCGAGCTGGGGGAGCTCCTCCTCAAGGCGCGGAGCCTCGCCGACCAGAAGCTCAGCTACGACTTCCTCAAGCGCAACTACGAGATTGCCGCCAGCGAGGCGTTCACCGATCCCCTCACCGGCCTCTTCAACCTGCGCCAGTTCTGGCTCAGCCTCGACCACGAGCTGGCCCGCTCCCGCCGCTACCGCCGTCCCTGCTCCCTCGTCATGATCGACATCGACCACTTCAAGCAGTACAACGACCGCCACGGCCACCTGAAGGGGGACGAGGTGCTGCGCGAGGCGGCGTCGGTCTTCCGCGGCTCGGTCCGGACCTCCGACATCGCGGCCCGCTACGGCGGCGAGGAGTTCATGGTGATCATGCCCGAGACCGACCGCGGCTTGGCGCTCATCGCCGGGGAGAAGCTGCGACGGGCCGTGGCGGAGTATCCGTTCCCCCTACAGGAGAGCCAGCCGGGGGGAAGACTCACGGTCAGCATCGGCATCGCCACCTTCCCCGAAGATGCCGCCGATTCCCGGGGGCTGGTGGATGCCGCGGACCGCGCCCTCTACCGCGCCAAGGAGGGGGGGCGAAACCGGGTGGTCGGTTTTGCCCCCTGAAGGCGTAAGGGGTGAGGGGTGGCGGAAACGGAGGCATGGGATATAATTAATTTATAAGAATCCTCGCGAAAGGAGATGACTCAGATGACAGCGACAAAGGCGGCTAAGCGATACGGCATCGAGGAGCATGGAAAGCGGACCACCCGCAGCACGGATGTCTACCTCCCCAAAGAGGGGAAGGAAGAGGTGGCGCTCTGTACGAAATGTGGGGCGGCTGCATGGGAGAAGCGTTGGTTTTTTGATGAGGCCGAGAAGGCGAAGCTGACTGCGGTGCATGCGGTCACCGAGATCACCTGTCCGTCGTGCCAGCGGATGAAGGACAACAACCCGGCCGGGGTCGTCACCTTTTCCGGTGACTATCTCCTCCAGCACGAAAATTTGATCCTGAACGCCATTAAGAACGTCGAGGCCAAGACCAGGACTAAAAACCCGCTGGCCAGGATCATGGAGATCAAGCAGGATGGCTCTGTCCTCACCGTGAACACCACGGACGAAAAGCTGGCGGAGAAGCTGGGGCGGGAAATCTACAAGTCCCACCATGGCAAGCTCAATTTCCAGTGGAGCGAGGATGAGAGCTTTGTGAGGGTCAACTGGTCGAGGTAGAAAAAGGGGAATGTCGAAAAAAGGAGGGAGGTATGTCTATCGGTCCAAGCTCCCGGAGTCGATGCCGTACCTCTCGCACACCGCAGCAAAGTCCCGGTCGACCGGCGCCGTCGCCGCCACCTCCCTGCCGTCCTCCCCCCGGAAGGTCATGGCGCGGCAGTGGAGCATCATCCGCGGCGCCTGCGCTCCGCCGTAGACCGTGTCGCCGATGATGGGAAGGCCGGTGTGGGCGAGGTGGACCCGAATCTGGTGGGTGCGGCCGGTGAGGGGACGCGCCTCCACGAGGGCTACCCCTTCTCCCCGGGCCAGGACGCGGAAGAGGGTCCGCGCCCCCTTGCCGGGGGTGGCGACCCCGTAGCGGGAGGGGGCGACCTTGGCGATGGGGGCGTCCACGGCCCAAAAGTCCTCTCCCGGCTGGCCGGCCACGACGGCCCAGTAGACCTTCTCCACCCTTCCCTCCTTCAGCTCGGCGGAGATGTGGGCCGCGGCGCGCCGGGTCTTGGGGAAGAGCATCACCCCGGAGGTCCCCCGGTCGAGGCGGTGGATCACCCGCGCCGGCTCCAGGATGCCGAGGGTCTTCAGGTATAGGGTCACGGCGTACTCCACCGTCCCCTTCAGCTGGTAGGGGGTGCGCTGGCAGTTGAGGCCTGCGGCCTTGTTCACCGCCAGGTATTCGGCGTCCTCGTAGAGGAGCTCTTCCTTCCCGTAGGCGAATTCCCGGTACCGCTCCGGCTCCATCACCCCGAGGACGACCTCGTCCCCACTCTTCAGCTGGCGGGAGGCGACCCGCACCATGGTTCCGGAGACGGCGCACCCTCCCCAGTCGATAATCTCCCTGATGCGGCTCTTCGACAGCTCGGGGAAGAGGCGCTTCGCCCCCTCATCGAGGCGCACGTCGGCGAGCTCCGGCCCCGCCTTCCCCTTCAGGATCATCTCTTCACCTCACTCGCCCGGAAAAGGGCGACTATCGTCTTGCCGTCGCAGATGCGGCCGTCGGCGGCCATCCGGATCGCCTCGGCGAGCGGCAGGCGCACCGTCTCGATATCCTCGTAGTGCTCCTGGTCCGCCTCCCCCTGGGTGAGCTCCGTGGCGAGATAGAGGTGGATCACCTCGTCGAAGACCCCCGGCGAGGTGAAGATGGTCCCGAGGGGGGTAAGCCGCCCGGCGGAGAGTCCCGTCTCCTCAGTCAGTTCCCGCAGGCCGCAGGCGGCAGGGTCTTCCCCCGGCTCCAGGCGCCCCGCCGGGATCTCCAGGAGCGTTTCGGCCACGGAGGGGCGAAGCTGGCGGATGAGGGTCACCGTCCCGTCGTCGTGGAGGGGGACAACGGCCACTCCTCCCGGGTGGCGCACCACCTGGAAGGTGTGCCACCCCTTGGCGCCGATTCGCACCTCCATCTGCTCCACGTCGATCACGAGCCCCTCGAAGAGGGTGGTTCTGTTGCGCGTTTCCATTGCTGCTCCCCGCTGGCGAAATGGGGGGAGGATAGCACCATCATCCGGGGATGGGAAGGGTTTTGGGGGACGGTGTGCGGGGGGCGGATCAGAGGGCGCAGCGGAGGAGCTTCGTCCCTTCCCGGAAGAGGATCTCGGCCTTGTTCGGCTTGATGACGGCGGTCACGACCCCGAGGCCGAAGGCGGGATGGGAGACGAGGATGCCGGCGCGCAGCTTGGCATCCATGGCGTAGGGGATCGCCTGGTCGGGATCCAGCTCCGCCATGCGGGCCTCCCAGAGGGCGGGAGCGGAGGGTGCCGCCTCCTTGCGGGGGCGCGGCGACGCCGTTTTTCCCGCCGCCGGCTGGCGGACGGGTTTTTTCTCCTCCCGGGGAGGGTGGTAGTTGTGCTGGCCGCCGCAGGTGTTGCACTGGACCCGCACTACCCGCTCCTCCACCATCGCCACGATGGTGTGGTTGAGAACGTCCCGGCAGCGGGTGCACCGTGCCTCTATGATATCTCCGGCGGAGCGGCGTCTGACTATCATCTTGTCGTACCTCGTCGTCTTTCGTGGTGAGCCTGGCAAAAAGACGGCGTTTATAGCACCTCCCGCCAAGGCTGTCAAGGAGCTTCCCACGACCCGCTGGACCTCGCTCCCCCACTCATGGTACCCTTTATCGGATTTTCTGTCAGCCATTTCCGCGGCGGGTGTGTCCGAAGCTCTCCCCGCCCGCCTGCGCGCATCGCGAAAGGATTACCAAGGCAATGAACGTCGAGCAGATGAAGAGCGTCCTGCGGGAGATCCTCACCAGGACCGACCTCACCCCCTGCGTGGTGGGGCACCGGGGGGTCGGGAAGACCGCCGGCATCATCCAGCTCTGCCGCGAGCTCGGGCGCCGCTACGTGCCGCTGCGGCTCGGGCAGATGGAGGTGGGGGACCTCGTGGGGATCCCGTACCGGGAGGAGGATGTCATGCACTGGTCGCGCCCGGGGTGGTGGCCCACCGACATCGATCCCGAAACGGTCATCCACTGTGACGAGCTGAACCGGGCCCAGCAGGAGGATACCCTCCAGGCGATCTTCCAGTTCGTGGAGCCGCCGGTGGAGGGGAAGCGCCGTGCGCTCCACGTCCACAAGCTCCACCCGAAGCACAAGGTGGTGGTGACCATCAACCCCCCCGACGGAACCTACCAGGTGGCGACCCTGGACCGCGCCCTCATCGACCGGATGGTGATGCTCTACGTGGAGAGCGACTACTCCTGTTGGGCCGCCTACGCCGCCGCCCGGGAGCTCGACCCCGGGGTGCGCCAGTTCCTGGCCGCCAACCGTGCGTTCCTCGCCAGCCAGGGAGGACCCCTGGAGATGGACGCCGAGCCGACGGAGCGGGGGTGGGAGATGGTGAGCATCCTCCGCCGGGAGTGCCGCTTTCCGAAGGAGCTGGAGATGGAGATCTACGCCGGGATCGTCGGGAAGGAGGCGGCCATCGCCTTTCTGCGCTGGTGCGCCGGGAACGCCGCGCGTCCCGTCACCGCCGCGGAGCTTCTGGCCGGCGGGGACGGCGTGTGGGAGAGGCTCGCGGCTCAGCGCGACGACCAGCAGGCGGTCACCATGAGCGACGTCGTGGCCACCCTCACCGCCGATCCGGCCCTTGGCACCGGGGAGGAGGAGAACCTGGTGCGCTACATCGACCTTCTGCCGCGGGACATGCGCTTCGGCCTCGTGAAGTCGCTCCTGCGGATTCCCCCCGTGGCCCTCCTCCTCTCCCAGGACAGATACGACGCCGTGGTGCTCGACGCCATCCGGCAGATCAGCGCGGAAGCCCAATGACCATCGCACCCCACCGGACAACCCTCGCCAACGGCCTGCGGGTCGTGGCGGTCGAGATGCCCCACCTCCACAGCGCCGAGATCGCCGTATACCTCCGGGTCGGCGGCCGCCACGACCGCCGGGAGAAGGCGGGGCTCGCCCACTTCCTGGAGCACATGCTCTTTCGCGGCACCGCCGAGCACCCCTCCAACCTGGAGCTGGAGGCCGCCTTCGAGGCGATCGGCGGCTGCATCAACGCCGCCACCGACGCCGAGACCACCTGCTACTACTCCCGGGTCCATCCGGACCACGTGGCCGAGGGGGTGCGGCTTCTGTCGGTCATGCTCGTCTCCCCCACCTTCCACGGCATCGAGGTGGAGAAGAAGATTGTCGCCGAGGAGGCGCTGGAGGATATTAACGAGGAGGGGGCGGAGATCAACCCCGACAACCTGGCGAGCAGCCTCCTCTGGCCGGCGCACCCCCTCGGGATGCCGACCATCGGCTACCTCGACACCATCGCCGGCTTCACCGAGGAAGACCTGCGGGAGCACATGGTCCGTCACTACGTGCCGGCCAACGCCGTGGTGGTTGCGGCGGGCCGGATCAAGGCCCCGGAGATCTTCGCCGCCGCGGAGCGCGCCTTCGGCCCGTGGCGCGGCCCCCTCCCCCCGGAGCAGCTCCCCGTCCCCGACGGGCAGGCGGCGCCCCGGACCGTCTTCGTGAAGGATGCCGACAGCCAGGTGGATCTCCAGATCGCCTTCCGGGGGTTCCCCCGCCTCGATCCCCGGGTGGTCCCGACCCGGCTCATCCGCCGCGTCCTGGCGGGCGGGGGGTGCTCGCGGCTCCACCTGAACCTGCGGGAGCGGCTCGGCATCGTCTATTCGGTCGACGCCCAGCTGGCGGCCTACGACGAGACCGGCTCCTTCTCCGTCGACCTCTCCACCGCGCCGGAAAACCTGGAGGTGGCGGTGGAGGAGGTGCTCCGGGAGACCGCCCGCCTGGCGCGGGAAGGGGTCGACGACGGGGAGCTTTGCCGGGTCAAGGAGGGATACTTCTTCGATCTCGCCTACAGCAGGGATTCCACGTTCGAGATGCAGGTGCGCTACGGCTGGGGGGAGCTGATGGGGCTGGTGAAGGGGGTCGAGGAGGATCAGGCGGAGGCCGCCGCGGTGGATGGGGCCACGCTCCGGGCCACGGCCCGGGAGCTCTTCTCCCCCCGGCGGCTTAACCTGGTGGCGGTGGGGCCGCTCAAAGGGAGCGTCAGGAAGAAGCTGGAGGCGATCGTCAGGCGGTACGAAACGGCATACTGAGGGGCACCCGCCCGACGGCCCGGGGAACGGGGAACGCGGATCCTATCTTGCCGCCGGTTCCCCTTTTTTCGTTTCGGAGCGGGCCTCCAGGACCTGGATCCCGATCCTTCCGACGAGCCTTCCGAGCGCCATCATCGTCTCGCCCCCCTCCCCTTCCACCAGCTTCACGTGGGTAACGTCGGCCGGCGCCTGGCCGAAGGTCGGGTCCACCGGGAGCCATTTCCCGGCCACGGCGCTTTCGGCCCAGCTGTGGAAGGAAAACCCCGTGCCGGGGAGATAGACGAGGCCGGAGACGAGACGGCTCGGGATGCCGGCGGCCCGGGCGAGGGTGCAGTAGAGGCGGGTCCGGGCCGGGGAATCCCCTTTGCGGGTCGCCAGGGTGTCGCGGGGCGAGGGGGTGTCGGAGGCTGCCTCCTCCTCGATGGTGGCGGCAATCCAGCGGGCCAGGAGGAGGGCCTGCTTTGCCGGCTCCTTTTCGCCGCCGACGATCTCCTGGGCGCGGGCCGCCATGGCGGGGTCCTCCACCGGGAGGCGGTCCGCCGGGGCGAGGTAGCGCTTCACGGTCTCTGCGTCGGCCGGGGCGGCTTCCGGCTCCGCCGCCGCCACGGCGAAGCGCACGGTGCCGTCGTCACGCCGCTTCGCCGCTGCCGGCAGGGGAAACGCTGCCGGAATCCCCTCCACGCCGATGACGAGCCGGGCAAGGGTTGCCGGTTCCAGGGGGGGAGTCACCGGCACGAGGCCGAAATCGCGGAGCGCATCCCGGCGCGCCACGGCCGCCGCGGCCAGGTAGCGCAGGGCGCTCCCCTCATCCACCCCCCTGGTTTCCACCAGGCCGTCCCGCACCGATTCCCGCAGGGTGTTCCCCGCCGGATCGACCCAGATGTCGTTGTCGACCATGGGATAGAGGTCGTTCCGGAGGTGGAGCGTGCTCTCCCCGCCGGGCATCGTCTCCACCCCCATCACCTCGATGGCGACGGACTTTATTTTCACCTCCTCCACGTCGAGCATTGGCACCTTTACCCCTTTCCCCGGCGCCGTTCCCCTCATGAGGGGGTAGAGGTTCATGGCGGCCGGAGGGTAGACCACCCCCTTCGCCTTGAGGAGCTTCTCCCTCCGTTTCCCCTTCGACACCACCGTGACCTTCACCCCCCTGGGGGTCGCCTCCCCGTCCAGGGTGAGGGGGGTGCCGTCGAGCACCTCCTCCACATGGAAAGAGCGGAGGGAGAGGTCGCGGTTCACGCGGTAGCGCTCCCGGGAGGTCGCCTGGCGGGAAAAGCCTAGGACCACCATCCTGACGCTCGACTCGGCGGTGATCTCGTATCCTTCCGGGGCCGCGGCGATCTCCTGCCGGGCAAAGCCGGTCCGCTTGCCATCGAAAAAGATGGCGAACCACCGGACGCCGAGGGGAGGGGCCGCCAGCCGCGGGATGGGGGATGGGGCGGCAACGGCGGTAGCGGCGGCGAGGATGGTGATGGAGAGGAAAACGGCGAGGGCGCCGTGGAATGGGGTGCGGTTCATGGGGATGGTTCCTCGTGCGGGGGAGGGAGCAGGCGGCGCCGTCTGCTCCCGGCAGTCCGGGTCACTCCGTGAAGATCGGCTCTTTGGCGGCTTCGGGCCTCTCTTCCTCACGGTCGAGGGGACAGCGGTCGGCGGGCGGGTCGCTCTCCGACTCCCCTTTCTTGAGGAGGAGTGAAACGTGGTCGAGTAGCTCTTTTCTGCCGGCGGGGCCGAGCCGGCGGAATTCGACAATGAGCTTGTGTTCGTCGAGGGTCAGGTCCATCGCGGGTCTCCTTCGGGATCGAGTCGGCGCCGGGACGCCGTGAAACAGGGCCGTTATACCATAAAGAGGAAGGGGTGGCAATCGGCGCCGGCGGTTCGGGGGAGTCCCGGTGCCGGTGAATCGCCGGTTATGAAAAAGGCTTAAATCTTAATGAGTTATGCAAGATATTTTCTTGCGAAGTGCAGGGCGGAGGGGTATACTAAAAATGAAAGAATTGCGAGGGCCGCAAGACCCTCATTATGCCCTAGTTGACTTTCCCTCCTAGTCGCTAGGGTGTTTTTTTGCCCCCTTCCCCTCTCTGGTGTCATTGGTGGCACACGATACCCATGGTGTGTCAATTGTTGCACAATCCTTCCGTTTGGATTATCCTGCAAGTTCGCATGCAATCCCAGTCACCCTTTCCCGAGGAACCATGGAACCGATCGTTACCGTCAAAGAGAGTTGCCGCAAGTGCTACCGCTGTGTCCGCAGCTGTCCCGTGAAGGCGATCAAGGTGGAGCAGAGCCACACTGAGATCATCTTCGACCGCTGCATCGGCTGCGGCAACTGCCTCAGCAACTGCCCCCAGCAGGCCAAGGTGGTGACCGACAAGGCCACCGTCACCGAGGAGCTCCTCGGTTCGGGAGGGGAGGTGGTTGCCGTCCTCGGTTCCTCGTTTCCGACCTATTTCCACAACGTGAAGCCGGGGCAGCTCGTGGGGGGGCTGAAGCGGCTCGGCTTCGGCGAGGTCCACGAAGGGGCCTACGGCGCCGAACTGATCGCGGCGGACTACGCCCGGATCACCGCCTCGGGAGACCGGCCCCATATCACTTCCCACTGCCCGGCCATCGTCGACCTGATCGAGCGCCACTACCCGAAGCTGCTGCCTTACCTCGTGCCGGTCGTGACGCCGATGGTGGCCATGGGGCGCTTTCTCAAGGGGATCCTCGGTCCCCAGTCCCGGGTGGTCTACATCAGCTCCTGCATCGCTGCGAAATTCGAAACCCAGATGCAAGAGACCCGGGGGGCGATCGACGTCGTGCTGACCTACCGGGAGCTGGACGAGATCTTCCGCAGCCGCGGCATCGTTCTCTCCTCCCTCGCCGAGGAGCCGTTCGACGGGGTCCCGCCGGGGAGCGGCCGGCTCTTTCCCCTCTCCGAGGGGACCTTCCGGGCCTTTTCCATCCCCGCCGACCCCTTTGACACCGAGATCGTCGCCGCCTGCGGGGAGGTGAACGTCATGGGGATCATCAACGATCTGGCGGCCGGCCGCATCTCCCCCCGGATCGCGGATCTCCGTTTCTGTTATGACGGCTGCATCGGCGGCCCCGGCCGCAACCGGACGGTGACCGAATTCTACCGCCGCAATCTCGTGATCAACCACTATCGGGAGTCGGTGCCGTACCGCACCGCGCCCCGTTACGAGGGGGCCCGCGACGCGGTGCCGCTCCAGCGCGCCTTCGCCAGCAAGCATGCGCGACTGGAGGCCCCCAAGGCGAACGACGTCAGGAAGATCCTCCAGGCGACCAACAAGTATTCCCTCAAGGACGAGCTGAACTGCCGCGCCTGCGGCTACGGGACCTGCCGCGAGTACGCGGTGGCGGTCTTCCAGGGGCTGGCGGAGATCGAGATGTGTCTTCCCTACACCCTCCAGCAACTGGAGGAGGACCGGGGGAGGCTGATCCAGAAGTATGAGCTGGCGCGCCGGGAGCTGGAGCGGGAGTACGGCGACGAATTCATCGTCGGCAACGACCGCAAGACCCTGGAGGTGCTCGACCTCATCAAGCAGGTGGGCCCCACCCCCACCACGGTCCTGATCCGCGGCGAGTCGGGGACCGGCAAGGAGCTCACCGCCCGGGCCATCCACCGCTACAGCAGGCGCAACGACAAGCCGCTGGTCACCGTCAACTGCACCACCATCACCGATTCGCTCCTGGAGAGCGAGCTCTTCGGCCACAAGCGCGGCGCCTTCACCGGCGCCATCGCCGACAAAAAGGGGCTCTTCGAGGCGGCCGACGGCGGGACGATCTTCCTCGATGAGATCGGCGACATCACCCCCAAGCTCCAGGCGGAACTGCTGCGGGTCCTCGACATGGGGGAGGTTCGCCCCGTGGGGGGGACGGCGGCCAAGAAGGTGGACGTGCGGCTCATCGCCGCCACCAACCGCAACCTGGAGGAAGGGGTGCGGGAGGGGTGGTTCCGGGAGGATCTCTACTACCGCCTCAACGTCTTCGCCATCACCATGCCCCCCTTAAGGAGCCGCGTGGAATCGATCCCGCTCCTCGCCCACCACTTCCTGGAGAAGGCGAGCACCAAGCTCAACAAGAAGATCGTCGCCATCGAGGAACGGGCCATCAAGGCGCTCATGCAGTACCCGTGGCCCGGCAACATCCGGGAGATGCAGAACGTCATCGAGCGGGCGTCGGTCCTGACCCACGACGACGTCATCCGCCACGAGAACCTTCCCCGGGCCTTCTCGGAAAGCTACGCGGACGACTCCCTGGCGGACCTCGACACCCGGAGCTCCTTCCGGGCCGAGCGGGAGCGCCATGTGGTCAAGCTGGAGAAGAAGCTCGTCCAGCGGTTTCTGGCCGAAGCCAACGGCAACGTCACCCGGGCGGCGAAGATGGCCAATATCCCCCGCAGGACCTTCTACCGTCTTCTCGACAAATACCGCCTCAAGGAGCGGGATGCCAGGGGGCGCCACCTGGTGGACGAGGGATAGCGCGGGTGTGCACTTTTGGCCACAACGTGTCATCCGTGGCACAGTAGTGTAAACAGAAAACCCTATTAGAATAAACCAACGTTTTAATAGCCCGTAATTTTAATGAGTTACAAAATCTTTTTCATTCCTCCGATTTTGGCATGCATATGGCTATGGTAGTTCTGTCAATTGCACGAGCCAATCAATACAAACCATACACGGAGGAAACAACCATGGGCAGAATGAGAGAAAATCCGCGCTACAACGTCATTTCCATGAGGATCAGCGACGAGGAGCGCGAGCGGCTTCAGCAGATCATGGAAACCACCAGCATGAGCGTCTCCGATATCATGCGGGAGGCGATGGAGCTGTTTACCGTCAGGCTTGAAAAGGGGCGGGAGGCCGATCAGAAGGCCGCCTGAAAAAGGAAACGGGCCGCCGCGACGCGGGACCCGTTCCTGTGGCGGTGGTACCAATTTGGCACACCTTGGGACGCCCTTCGTTCCAAAGGGGCACATCGTTCGAAAAAAAGCGGCGGGAGGGATCAACCTTCCGCCGCTTTTGCGTGTACTTCTCTTACTTCACGTTCCAGGTCGTCCCCTGGGGAGAATCGAGAAGGACGATGTTGTGGGCCAGGAGCCGGTCGCGAATCTCGTCGCTCCGTTTGTAGTCCTTGGCCGCCCGGGCCGCCTTCCGTTCGGCGATGAGCCGTTCGATCTCCTCCACCGTAATGTCCAGGCCGACTGTCTTGCGCCCCTTGAGGCGAGCGGTGAATTCCTCGGGGACCGAGGTGAAGATGCCGAGAATCTCCCCGATTTCCGTCACTTCCCTGCGGGCTGCGGCGAGGGCCTCGCGGGGGGCGGCGCCCGACGGCGCTCCCTCTGCCAGGGCCTTGTTGGCGGCCCGCACCAGGTCGAAGACGTAGCCCAGGGCCTGGGCCGTGTTGAAGTCATCGTCCATCGCCTCGCGAAACCGGGTCTGGAGCTGTTCGGCCTTCTCGGCCAGCTCCCGCTCGGACTCGGCCGGGGCCGGTGCCTGTGCCACGGATGGCACGCCGGCCAGAGCGGCGTCGATCCCCCCGAGGGTCTTGTAGATCCGCTCAAGCCCCGCCTCGGCCTCCTTCAGGTTCTGATCGGAAAAGTCGATGGGGGAGCGGTAATGGGCCGAGAGGAGGAAGAAGCGGAGCACCTCGGCGTCGTACTTTTCCAGGACCTCCTTGATGGTGAAGAAGTTCCCCAGTGACTTGGACATCTTCTCGGCGTTGATGTTCACGAAGCCGTTGTGGAGCCAGTAGCGGGCGAAGGGCTTGCCGTTGGCCGCCTCCGACTGGGCGATCTCGTTCTCGTGGTGCGGAAAGATCAGATCCTTGCCCCCGCCGTGTATGTCGAAGGTTTCCCCCAGGTACTTCATGCTCATGGCCGAGCACTCGATATGCCACCCCGGACGCCCCGCCCCCCACGGCGATTCCCAGTACGGCTCCCCCGGTTTCGACCCCTTCCAGAGGGCGAAATCCATCGGGTGGCGCTTCTTCTCCCCCACCTCGATCCGGGCGCCGGCCTGCATCTCCTCCAGGTTGCGCTTGGAGAGCTTCAGGTACGGGGGGAACTTCTCCACGCAGAAGTAGACGTCGCCGTCGGCGGCGTAGGCGTAACCCCGGGCGATGAGTCGCTGGATGACTTCGATCATTTCGGCGATATGCTCCGTTGCCTTGGGCTGGTGGGTGGGGAGCTCCAGGCCGAGGGCCGCCATGTCCTTGTCGAACTCGGCGATGAACCGCTCGGAGATGACGTTGAAGGGGACCCCTTCCCTGTTGGCGCGGTTGATGATCTTGTCGTCCACGTCGGTGTAGTTGCGGACGTAGGTCACTTCGTAGCCGCTGCGGCGAAGGTAGCGGTAGATCATGTCGAATACCACGTTGGCCCGGGCGTGGCCGATGTGACAGTGATCGTAGACCGTCACCCCGCAGACGTACATCCTGACTTTTCCCGGCTCCAGCGGGACGAACTCTTCCTTGGTTCCCGTAAGGGTATTATAGACTCGCAACGACATCGTTTTCTCCGCTTCGAAAGATAGGAAAGCCCGCTACCCTAGCACAGGGGAATCCCCCTTGTGAAGGGCGGATTAGCGGCGCCGGGACTCCAGGACCTTGCGTACCGTCGTGACCAGCTGCCACGGGGTGAAGGGCTTGTGGATGTAGGCGTCGCCACCCGACTCGGCCACGAGCCTTTTCAGCTCCTCCTCGCTCTTGGAGGAGAGGAGAACGATGGGAATCTCGCGGCTGAAGTCCTTTTCCCGCAGCAGCTTTGCCTTCTTGTTGCCGTCGAGCATCGGCAGCATCACGTCGAGGATGATCAGATCCGGCTTGCTGCGGGAAAAGATATAGGAATTCGCCTCGATGCCGTTGGAGGCGGTAAGCACCTCGTATCCCGCATCCTCAAGGGCGTCGCGCGCCATGGCGAGCACCAGTTCGCTGTCGTCTACCACGAGGATCTTGAGCTTTTCCAACCTTAGCCTCCCTGTACTGAGAATAGTTCGGTGATGATTGCCGGGATGGCGTCGAGGGGCGCGACCTGTCCGGCCGCGCCAAGGGCGATGGCCGCCCGCGGCATGCCGAAGATGACGGAACTCGCCTCATCCTGCACGATGGTCATCCCCCCCCGCTCCCGGATCTGCCTGAGCCCCTGGGCGCCGTCGCGTCCCATGCCGGTGAGAAGCACCCCGACGACCTCCTCCCCCTTCCCTTCCGCGAGGGAGCAGAAGAGCGGATCGATGGAGGGGCGGCAGCAGTTGACCGGCGGCGTGTCGAGGAGCCGGACCGCCCCCCCCGCGATGGTCATGTGGCGGTCGTCGGGGGCCACGAGGGCCTCCCCGGGCATGAGAATGTCACCCTCCCGGGCAAGCCGGACCTTGAGGGAGCTCTCATTGTCGAGCCACTGGGTAAAGCCGCGGGCGAAGCCGGAGGCGATGTGCTGCACGATGCAGACGGCCGCCGGAAAGCCGGGGGGAAGCGCCTTCACGATGCTCATCACCGCCTTGGGTCCCCCGGTGGAGGCGCCGATGGCAAGGACGCTCCGCCGGCACTCCGCCGGGGCGGGGGAGGGAACCAGCGGCTCCCGGCGCCGCCGCGGATGGTGGTGTATCACCTTCACCCGCGAGAGTATCCGGACGGTCTCCCGCAGCTTTTCGGCGAACGATACCCCGGTTCCGACCAGGTTCTCGGCCGGCTTCTCCATGACGTCGAGGGCCCCCGCCTTGATGGCGGCGAAGGCCAGGTCCACCTCCCGGTCCGTCACCGAGGCGGAGAGAACGAGAATCGGCGTGGGGGCGCGGGCCATGATCTCGCCGATGGCGGTCAGGCCGTCCATGACCGGCATGACGATGTCCATCACCACCAGGTCGGGCCTGAGGAGTTCCGTAAGCTCCACCGCCTCCTGGCCGTTGGCCGCCTCTCCCGCCACGGCGATATCGCCGCCGGCCAGGATGTCCTTGAGGATCGCCCGCACCAGGGACGAATCGTCAGCGATCAGTACACGAATCATGCAGCACTATCCTATCAGCGCCTCGACGGCGTCGAGGAGCGTTCCCTGCTCGAAGTTTCCCTTGACGATGTACGCCTGGGCCCCCGCCTCCATTGCCTGGCGCTTGTCTTCATCCTTGGCGAGGGAGGAGACGACGATGACCGGCACCTCGCGATAGTCGGGGATCGCCCGCAGACGGCGGGTCAGCTCGAAGCCGTCGATCCCCGGCATCTGGATGTCGGTCACCACGAGATCGAAGCGCTGCCGGCGGATCTTTTCGAGGGCGTCCTCACCCGAGACCGCCACCTCCGTTTCGTATCCCCGGGAGACGAGGATCCCCTGCTCCATGGCGCGGGTGGTGAGGGAGTCGTCCACCACGAGCACCTTTCCCCGGGTCCGGGCCGCCTGGAGCTCTGCCGCCGCCTGCCGGAAGCCGGTCCGAACCCCCCTCTCGGCCCGGGAGAAGAGCCACGGGACGCTCAGGATCGGTGCCGGCGTGCCGTCGCCGAGGATGGTGGCACCGGAAAGGGAGGAGGCTTCCCTGAGCTGCTCCCCTACCCCCTTTACGACCACCTCGGTGCTCCCGATGACCCGGTCCACGCTGCAGGCGAGAAACTGTTCCCGATGCCGCACCACCACAGCTTCGATCCTTCCCGACGGGGGGACCGCCGGCCGTTCCCCCCCGCCCAGGAGGGAGGCAAGGGGAACGAGGGGGATGGTCCCCCCTCGCAGGGTGACCACCTCGCGCCCGCCGGCGGTGACGATGTCGCCTGCCGCCACCTTGAACGACTCGGCCACGAAGGAGAGGGGGAAGGCGTAGGTTTCGCCGCCGCTGCGGACGAGCATGGCGTCGAGGAGCGCGAGGGTCAGGGGGAGCCTGAGGGAGATCACGGTGAAGCTTCCCGGGGTGCTCCGCAGGACGAACTCCCCCTTCACCCGCTCCACGTTCTGCCGGACCACGTCCATGCCGACCCCGCGACCCGAAACGTCGGTGATGAAGTCGCGGGTGGAGAAGCCGGGGGCCATGACCAGGTAGCGCGCCTCCTCATCGGAGAGGAGCTCCGCCTCCTCCTTGGAGACGATCCCCTTGCGGACTGCCGCCTCCCGCACGAGGACCGGGTCGATCCCCCGCCCGTCGTCCCGAACCTCGATCAGGACGCTGTTTCCTTCGTGGCACGCCGAGACGGTGATGGTCCCCCGCAGCGGCTTGCCGGAGAGGACCCGTTCGTCCTGGGGTTCGATGCCGTGGTCGACGGCGTTGCGCAGCAGGTGGAGAAGGACGGGCCTGAGCTCTTCGAGTAGCGCCCGGTCGAGTTCCACGGAGCTGCCGGTGACCCGGAATTCGACCTCCTTCCCCTGTTCCCTCGCCAGGTCCCGGACCATCCGCTCGAAACCGCCGGTGAGGGTGGAGAGGGGAAGCATCCGCAGCGTCATGGCATCGCCGTGGAGCTCCTGGGCCAGGGCCGACACCTCCCGGAACTCCCCTTCCAGATCGCGGTGAAACTGCCGCAGCGCCGTGGCGGTGGCGTCGTCGAGCCCCGCCGCCATCCCCTTGAGGGTGGCGAGCCGCTCCTCGATCCGGCTCCGGGCGATGAGGAGCTCACCCAGACGGTTCAGAAGCCGGTCGAGGGTCTTGACCCCGGCCCGGACCGTGTCGCCGAAACCTGCCTCGTCCCGGTCGACGGTCTTCGCCACCCCGCCGGCGGGGACCTCCCCCCGGTCGAAAGCGGCGAGAAAACCGTCAACGTCAAAGGCGGAGTCATCGCCCCGTCCGACGGCATCCACGAGGCGCGCGAGAGCGTCGGTCCCCGCCAGGAGGAGGTCGATCGTCGGGCCGTCGGCGGAACGCTTCCCCGCGGCGATCTCATCCAGCAGATCCTCCAGGCGGCTTCCGAGCTCCCCCACCCCGTCGTAGCCGAGCAGCCGCGCCGATCCCTTGACCGTGTGGGCAAAGCGCATCAGCTCCCGGACACGGCTGCGGTCTTCCGGGTCGCGTTCCAACTCCAGAAGCCCCTTCTGCAGGGCAGCGATCTGCTCGCCCGCCTCGCGCAGGAAGATATCGAGGTAGCGGGAATGGTCCGTCATTTACCCTCTTCTTCGCTCAGGTCCTTGAGACGCTCCGAAAGCTCGATGATCTCCGCCACTGCCTTCTCGGTCTCCTCGGCGCTGGCGGCCACCTGCTGGGCCACGTCCCGGACCTCGGCCATGGTCTCGGCCATCTGCTCGCAGGCCGAGGTCTGCTGCTGGGTCGAAAAGGTGATCTCCTTGGCCGCCCGGCCGGTCTCCTCCACCATCCGGAGGATGTCGCCGAAGGAGATCTGGACCTTGTCGACGAGGGCGCCGGCGGCGTCCACCGCCTTGGTCCCCTCTTCGGTAACGATGATGGTGGAGTTGGTCGCCTTCTGGATCTCCTCGATGAGGCCATTGATCTGGCGGGTCGCCTCCACGGTCCGCTCCGCCAGCCGTTTCACCTCCTGGGCCACGATGGCGAAGCGCTTCCCCGCCTCGCCGGCGCCGGCCGCCTCGATGGCGGCGTTGAGGGCGAGGAGGTTGGTCTGGTCGCTGATCTCGTCGATGATCCCGACGATGCCGCCGATCTTCTGGCTGTTCTCGCCAAGCTTGAGCATGCTCGCGGCGATCCCCTGGACCTGCTCCCGCACCCGGCGCATCCCGTCGGTGGCGTTGGTCACCTCCAGGCTGCCGGCGGTGCAGCTGCGGATGGTCTCCTCGGCCATCGACTCCACCGAGCGGGCGTTGTCGGTGATCTGCTTGGCGGTGATGGCGATCTCCTCGGAGGTGGTGGTCACCTCCTGGACGGCGGTGGCCTGCTGGGCCGCCCCCGACGACTGCTGGGCGCTGATGGCCATCATCTCGTTGGCCGAGGTGGAGAGGTGGACGATCGCCTCCTTGATGGAGGTGAGAAGCCGGCTGCTCTTGTCGATCTCCCCCTTGAGGTTCTTCACGATGCCGGTGGTCATGGTGTTGAACGCCTCGGCAAGGGTGCCGATCTCGTCGTTGCTCTCCACCGGAATTTCCTCGTCAAGGTTGCCGCCGGTAATCCGCCGTGCCGTGTCGGTGAGCCGCTGCAGCGGGCGGAGGTAGCGTCCCAGGACGACGAAGATGGTGAGGCTGGTGACGAGAAGGAGAACCGCCATCCCGATGATGATCTCATTGCGGACGGAGGCGACGTGCTGGTGGGTCTTCGTCATGGAGTAGCCGACGCGGAAGGCCCCCCAGTGTTTCCCGCTCACCGACACCGGGACCGAGATGTCCCACATCACCTCGCCGGTGTCGCGGGTGTAGACCTGCTTCAGGAGCTCCTGGCGGTTCTTGGCCGCCGCCATCCCCACCGCGTCGTTGAAGATCCGCTTCGTCCGGCTGTAGAGGAGGTCCTTCTCGCGGTCGCCGGTGAGGGGCTGGGAGTAGCGGGTGTTGTGGGTCGGGATGTAGCCGTTGCGGTCCTCAAGGACCGCGAAGACCACCTGGTCGTCCCGCAGGTACTCGTCGAGGATCGCCTGGAGTGCCGTATCGAGGTAGCGGTCGTAGCGGGTGTGGTACTTGGGGGGATCGGTGCCGGGGATCGGGACGTACTTCTCGTCGAAGATCTCCTCCTCCGTGAGGCGCCCGCTCCGGATGGCGTCGGCAAGGATCGCCTCCGCCATCTTGGCGCCGGTCATGGCCTCGATTCTTCCCCGGGCCAGGAGTTCCTCCTCCCGGGCCGCGCCGCGGGAGCGGACGAAGTAGACGGTGAAGGCGGTCATGATGAGGACCATGACGAGGATCAGGATGGCGGTGATCTTCACGGATAGCTTTTTGAACATGCCAGCTCCTTCTTTCTGGGCGAAGTTGCGCGTATGCGGTGCAGGTCAGTGGCCGGTGGCGGTGATGGCGGGGGACGCCAGCAGTTTCGGCAGGTCGAGGAGAAGAACCAGACGGTCGCCGTCGTGGATCTCGCCCCGAACGTACTCGCTGCGGGTGGCCCCGGCGGTTTCGTAGCGGTCAAGCGGCAGGGGGGCGATCCCGACGATCCCTTCGGTGAGGATGCCGGTCAGAAACTTCTCCCCCTTGACGACGACGATCCTCCCCCGCTCGCCGATTTCGGGGAGGGCGAGGCCCAGCAGCGGCCGGATGTCCACCGCCGCGGTGATCTCGCCCCGCAGATTGAAGATGCCGGTGATGACCTCCGGTACCCCCGGCACCCTGATCAGCTTCGGGATCCGGAGCACTTCGGCGGCGTGGACCGTCTCGAATGCATAGAGCTCCCCCCCGAGGAGGAGCGTCACGCATTCGAGCGTCTCCCCCGCCTCCTCCTGAACCTCGGAAACCCCGCGCCAGTACTCCTCCTTCATCCCGCTCAGGATGGAGTTGATGTCGTAACCGGTCTCCCGTTTCTCTTCCATATCCCGCTCCTGTTATGCCAGCTCGCTGCGGAGCAGCTCCAGCAGTGTTTCCCGCGGCATCCCCCCCGAGAAGGGGACCATCTCTCCGGCCGGCAGCCGCTCCAGCGCCCGCATGGCGTTGCGCAGCTCCCGCTCCCCGTCGCGGTTCCTGCCGAGCCGCGTGAGGAGGCGTCCCAGCGCGTAATGGGGCATGACCGCCTCCATGTCGAGGAGAAGCGCCCGGCGGTAGTCGGCCACCGCCTCCTCCGTCTCCCCCGTCGTCTCCCGGATGAGCCCCCGCAGCAGGTACGCCTCGGGAAGGAGATCGTCGATCGCCAGGGCCGCGTCGCAGTCGGCCAGCGCCTCGGCGAAACGGCCGCCGTTGGCGTGAATCGTCCCCCGGGCGAGGAGGGCCCCGGTGTGACGCGGCTCACTGAGGAGGAGCTCGTCGAGGAGCGCCGCGGCCCCTCCGTACTCCTCGGCGTCGAAGAGGATCCGCGCCTCCCGGAAGAGGTCCCGGGGACGCTCCTCCGCCGGGGCGGGGCGGGGCGGCCGGGACGCCGGCACCCTTCCAGTGCCCGCGGCGGGAAGAAACAGGGGGGGCGGTGGCTCGCGGAGCACAAGGCGCGGCATCGCCTCCCGGGGAAGGACGAACGGAGCCGTCGGGAGGGAGGCCGGCATCGCCCGCCGCGGCGTCGCCGCACCGTGCCCCTCCCGGCGGCGGTAATAGAAGCCGCTGCCGTGGGAGAAGCGTTCGAAGCGGGAGGAGAGCTGGAGCAGCGATTCCGAGTGGCCGAGAAAGAGGTAGCCGCCGGGAGTGAGGGCTTCTGCGAACTTTGCCACGAGTCGCTCCATGGTGGCAAGATCGAAGTAGATCATGACGTTGCGGCAGAAGATCACATCGAATCCCGGCTCCCCCTCCCCCGACGAGGGGAACTGCCCACCCTGCAGGTTCAGGACGCCGAATTCCACGAGTCGGCGCACCTCCTCGCCGATCCGCCACCCCGCGGCGCTCTTCGTGAAGTGGCGCCGCAGGCATTCCGGCGACGCCCCCCGCAGGGTCCGGTCGCCGTAGACCCCTTCCTTCGCCCGCCGGATGGAGGCGCCGTTCAGGTCGGTGGCGACGATGGCGATGTCCCACTCCCGCCAGTCGGGGAGGGTGTCGACGACGGTAATCGCCAGGGAGTAAGGCTCTTCGCCGGTGGAGCACCCCGCCGACCAGATCCGGAGCCGTTTCCGCCTCCCTTCCCGGCGGCCAGCGATCTCCGGGACGATGAACCGGCGCAGGGCGTCGAAGTGGTGGGAATAGCGGAAGAAAGAGGTCTCCCCCACGGTGAGGAAGGTGAGAAGCTTGGCCAGCTCCCCGCGCGGATTGGCGAAGCGGAGCAGATAGTCGAAATATTCGGTGAAGGAGCCGAGTTTCAGCGCCGCCATCCGGCTGCGGAGTCCCCGTTCCAGGAGTTTCAGGTTCCGCTGGTCAAAGTGGAGGCCGGTCTCGGCCTCGAGGAAATCGGCGAAGAGCCGGTGCGTATCCCCGTCCAGCGGCGCAGGGGCCGCCGTGAACGGTCCCTTGCGCCGCCGCAGGATGGCCAGATCGTCCCGGAGCCGTTCCGGATCCGGCGGCCGGGGGAGGACGTCGAAGGCGGAGAGGAGCTCGTGTTCCGCCACGGGATCGGCGGTTACTACGATCACCGGTACGGCACGGGTCTCCCTCCCCCGCTGGAGGCGGGCGATGACCGGTTCCGCCGAGGCCGGAGCGCCGGCGGGATCGAGAATGATGAGGTCGGGGGGACGGAGCCGGGCGGCTTCGACCCCTTCGGCCGCGGAGCGGGCCGTGGCTACGGCACATTTTTCGGCCGCAAGGGTTTGCGCGAGCAGTTCGCTCAGTTGCCCATCGCCGGAGATGATGAGGATGTTGGATGCGTGCATCGAGCCTCGGCGTTTTTACCCGGGTGTTACGCTCCCTTGCCTCCCTTGCTCCACGAGTCCCGCAGGGTTACGGTCCGGTTGAAGACCGGCGCCCCGGGACGGGTCTCCCGCAGGTCGGTGCAGAAATAACCCTGGCGCTCGAACTGGAAGCGCTCTTCGGCCCCGGCCCGGGCGAGGGACGGCTCCAGCCGGCAGTCGCGCAGGATCTCGACGGAGGCCGGGTTGATGGACGATTTCCAGTCGTCCCCCGCCGGGTTTGGCACCGTGAAGAGCCGGTCGTAGAGCCGCACTTCGGCGGTGACGGCATGGCGGGCGGAGACCCAGTGGATCACCCCCTTCACCTTCCGCTCGGCCCCCGGAAGGCCGCTGCGGGTCTCGGGGTCGTAGCTGCAGCGGATCTCCGTCACGGTGCCGGCGTCATCCTTCGCCACGCCGGTGCATTTCACGATGTATGCCCCCCGCAGCCGCACTTCCTGCCCCGGCGCCATGCGGTGGAATCCCTTTACCGGCACCTCCAGGAAGTCGTCCCGCTCGATGAAGAGCTCGCGGCAGAAGGGGACCGGCCGGCTCCCCAGCTCGGGACGCTGGGGATGGTTGGCGATGGCGAACTCCTCCACCTGCTCCTCCGGGTAGTTCTCGATGACGAGCTTTACGGGGCGAAGGACCGCCATGGCCCGGGGGGCCCGCTCGTTCAGATCCTCGCGGACGCTCTCCTCCAGGATCCCCATGTCGATCCAGCTGTCGCTCCGTCCGACACCGATCCGCTCGCAGAAGGAGCGGATCGACTCCGGCGTGTAGCCGCGGCGCCTGAGTCCCATGATGGTCGGCATCCGGGGATCGTCCCAGCCGGCAACGTCGCCATCCTGCACCAGCTGAAGGAGCTTTCGCTTGCTCATCACGGTATAGGAGAGGTTGAGCCGCGCGAACTCGTACTGCCGGGGCCGGGCGGGGACGGGAAGGTTGGCGAGGAACCACTCGTAGAGCGGCTTGTGGTCCTCGAACTCCAGGGTGCAGACGGAGTGGGTGACCCCCTCGATGGCGTCGGACTGGCCGTGGGCGTAGTCGTACATCGGATAGATGCGCCAGGCGTCCCCCACGTGGGGGTGCGGGGCGTGGATGATCCGGTACATGACCGGGTCGCGCAGGTTCATGTTGGGGGAGGCCATGTCGATCTTCGCCCGGAGCACCTTGGCGCCGTCGGGAAACTCGCCGGCCCGCATCCGGCGGAAGAGGCCGAGGTTTTCCTCCACGGTGCGGCCGCGGTACGGGCTCTCCTTCCCCGGCTCGGTCAGGGTGCCGCGGAGCTCCCGGATCTCGTCGGCGGAGAGATCGTCCACGTAGGCCTTACCCTGGAGAATCAGGCGCTCGGCCCACTGGTAGAGCTGCTCGAAGTAGTCGGAGGCGTAGTAGAGGTGCCTCCCCCAGTCGAAGCCGAGCCAGCGCACGCTCTCCTTGATCGATTCAATGTACTCGGTCTCTTCCTTCACCGGGTTCGTGTCGTCGAAGCGGAGGTGGCAGCGACCGCCGAACTCCTTCGCCAGGCCGAAGTTCAGACAGATCGACTTGGCGTGGCCGATGTGGAGGTAGCCGTTGGGCTCCGGCGGGAAGCGGGTGACGATGGTCTCGTGTTTGCCGCTCTGCAGGTCTTCCTGGATGATGTTGCGGAGGAAATTGGTGACTTGGGGTGTTTCGGTTGCCATGGATGCAATCCTTTGGGACGAAATTTCTGGTGGCTACTTCCGCTCCATCAGCACAACCGCGTACGCTGCGATCCCCTCGCCGCGGCCGGCGAAACCGAGCTGCTCGGTGGTGGTCGCCTTGACGTTGACCCGCCCGGTATCGGCCCCGAGGTCGGAGGCGATGTTCGCGCGCATCTCCGGGATGCAAGGGGCGAGCTTCGGGCGCTGGGCGACGATGGTGGCGTCCAGGTTGCCGAGGCGGTACCCCTGGCGGCCGGCGAGCTCCATCACGTGGCGCAGGAGTTTGCGGCTGTCGGCCCCCTTGTACTGGGGGTCGGTGTCGGGGAAGTGCTTGCCGATGTCGCCCAGGGCCAGGGCGCCGAGGATGGCGTCGGAGATGGCGTGGAGGAGGACGTCGGCGTCGGAGTGGCCGAGGAGCCCCTTCTCCCACGGGATGTCGACCCCCCCCAGGATCAGCTTCCGTCCCTCCACGAGGCAGTGGACGTCGTAGCCGTGGCCGATTCTCATATATTTGCCCTCTCCTTCAGAAAACGCGATTTTTTCGCAAGGTCAAGGCGATTCCAGGGATTGCGCGGAGGCGTACTTAGTGTACGCCGCACAAGCAAGACCGAAGATCAACGCCGAGATTGCGGAAAAGGCGCGGTTTCCCTCAAAAACGCCCCGGCGAGGATCATATCCTCCGGGGTCGTGATCTTGATGTTGCGGTAATCCCCCACGACGACCCGCACCTGCCGGCCGAGGCGCTCCACAAGCATGGCGTCGTCGGTGCCGAGGAAGCGCTCGGCGTCGGCCACTTCGTGGGCGGCGCGGATGACGGCGTAGCGGAACGCCTGGGGGGTCTGGGCGAGCCAGAGGGTCTCCCTGGGAGGGGTGGCGGTGATGACGCCCTCCTCCACCACCTTGACCGTGTCCTTGGCCGGCACCGCCACCAGGGCCCCGTCGCTTTCCCGTGCCACGGCGATTGCCCGGGAGAGGATATCCGCGGTGACGAAGGGGCGGACCCCGTCGTGGATCAGGACCACGTCGTCGTCCGGGGTCCCCTCCATGGCCCGCAGGCCGTTCAGGACCGACTGCTGGCGCTCCTTCCCCCCGGCCACGATCTGCCGCACCTTGGTAAAGCCGTAGCGCTCCACCACCTGTTCGCGGCAGTACGGGATCTCGTCCTCGGGGATCACGACGCAGATGCCGTCCACGAACGGTGCCTTCTCGAAGACCGACAGGGTATGGGCGAGGATCGGCCTGCCGTCCAGCAGGAGGTACTGCTTGTTGATGGAGGCCCCCATCCGCTTTCCCATGCCGGCCGCCGGGATCAGGGCAAAAACTCCCATGTCAAGACCTCAAGGCGCGCGCCCGGAAGCGCCGGGCGGGGTGTGGTGCGTCGAAACCGTGTTCAGAGCCGATTCCGGCGGAATTGTCCGATTATACAAAAGGAGCGGCAAAAAAACAGCACAAATTCACCCCTTCTGTCCCGGCGGGTGAAGGGGTGACGGGGGACGACCGTAGTCACCCCGTCACCTCCCGGAGGGATACGGCGAGAAGCGGCAGGTCGTCGTCGAGGAGGGTCCGGACGTCGAGAAGAAACCGCCCCCGGTGGATGCGGCCGACCACCGGCACCGCCCCCCGGCGGAGCCGCTCTTCCAGCTCCTGGGGGGAGAGGCCGCCGGCTTCCACCGCCACGAGGGTGGTCGGGAGCTCCAGGAGGGGATAGGCACCCCCTCCCACCTGGGAGATGCCGTCGACGAGCGTGAAGCGAATCTGCGCGGGGAGCGCCCGGCGAAGGCGCCGCAGGATCGTCCTCCCCCGCGCCCCGAGTTCCGAGGCCGAGGCGGTCAGCATCCGGATGGTCGGGATCTCCGTGCGGGCCAGCCGTTCGTCCCGGTAGAGGCGAAGGGTCGCCTCCAGGGCCGCCAGGGTGAGCTTGTCGATCCGCAGCGCCCGCAGGAGCGGGTGCCGCCTGAGGGGGGCGATGAATCCGGCGCGGCCGACGACGATCCCCGCCTGGGGGCCGCCGAGGAGCTTGTCGCCGCTGAAGGTGATGATGTCGACCCCCGCCGCGACGAACTCCTGCACAGTCGGCTCGCCGCAGATGCCGAAACGGGAGAGGTCCAGGAGGGAGCCGCTCCCGGCATCGGCCATGACCGGCACCCCGCTCTCCCGGCCGATGGCGACGAGCTCTGCGGGGGAGACCTCGGCGGTGAAGCCGACCACGGCGAAATTGCTGGAGTGGACCTTCAGGAGGAGGCCGGTCTCGGGGGTAATCGCCTCCCGGTAGTCGCGGGGATGGGTCCGGTTGGTGGTCCCCACCTCCCGGAGGATGGCTCCCCCCTGGCGCATGACGTCGGGAATCCTGAACGAGCCCCCGATCTCCACCAGTTCCCCCCGGGAGACGACGACCTCCTTGCCGGCGGCCAGGGCCGAGAGGGCCAGGAGCACCGCGGCGGCGTTGTTGTTCACCACAAGCGCCGCCTCCGCGCCGGTCAGCTCGCAGAGGAGCCTTTCCACATGGGAGTAGCGGCTTCCCCGCTCTCCCCGCTCCAGATCGAATTCCAGGTTCGAGTAGCCGAAGGCGATCTCGTCGAGGTGGGGCCGGACCTGTGCCGCCAGGGGGGAGCGCCCGAGGTTGGTATGGATCACCACGCCGGTGCCGTTCACCACGCGCCGAAGGCTCGGGGCGATCAGAAGGGCCAGCCCCCGTTCAATCCGGGCTGTCACCGCCGCTTCCGCCAGTTCCCCTTCGCCGAGGGTCTCCGCCCGGGCGGCGGCGCGCAGGGCGTCCAGCACGTCACGGACCACCGTCAGCACCGTGGGGCGGGGATGGCGGGCGAGGAGCTCCCGGACATCGGGCCATTGGAGGACCTTGTCAACCTTGGGGATGCGTTTGAGGAGCGTCACGGGTAGGGGACCTCCGGTCATGGGATACTTTCCTCAGTACCAGAACAGGTCCGGGGGTGTCAAGACGGCGGAGAGCCCAGGAGCCTGCCGGACTTAGGGGATCGTAGCGAGAGAATGGCAGATCGAGGACAGATTTTCGGGAATTTGAAGGCGAATAGTGGTTCTATTCGTCAAGAATTCCCGGAAATATGGACCGATTTGCCGTTCTCGCAGTAGATTCATTCCTAAGTCCGACAGGCTCCTAGAGATCGAGCTGGAGGGCCATGGCGCGGTCGGCGGGCTTCAGGACCGGGCGTCCCTCCCCCTCTTCCATGAGGACCCGGCCGCCGTATTCGGCGTTTTTCCGGACCAGGGATTCGGCCAGGTCGGCATTGCGCGCGCGGAACGCCTCGATGATCTTGTCGTGCTCCTGAACGGAGATGTGCATCCGGCCCGGCAGGCTCAGGGATGCGAAGCGGAGCCGCTGGAACTTGCGGACGAGATTGGAGACGAGCTCGTTGAGCTTGTCGTTGTCGGCCGCCTTGAGGAAGAGGTCGTGGAAGTCGGCGTGGATCCGGAAGAAGTGCTTGATGTCGCCGCCGTCGGCCAGGTGACGGAGCTTGTCGTTGATGGCGCTGAGCTTGTCGAGGTCCTTGCCGGAGAGCTTTTCGCACGCCCGGCGGGCCGCGTACCCTTCCAGGATGCTCTTGATGGCGTAGAACTCCTCGACGTCGCGGGGGGAGAAGGAGGTGACGACGGCCCCTTTGCGGGGGATGACGGTCAGGTATCCTTCCGACTCGAGCTGGCGGAACGCCTCGCGAATCGGCGTGCGGCTGATGCCGAAACGCTCGGCCAGGTCGGGCTCCGCCACCTTCTCGCCGGGCTTGAGGGCGCCGGTCATGATGGCGTCACGGATGGTCTCGAGGATCTTCTCCCTGAGGGTCAGGTGCTTTTCCATCATCTTTTTCATAGAACTCTCTCCCGGTGGAGTTGGCCTATTGTATACAGTATACATGGATTGTCAAGAGCGAGTTAAGGATGCCTAGAAAAAAGGAAAGTTGCCGTTGCCACCACAAGCTGAACGCTTGCCATTTGGGGCGGTCGATAGTATCTTGAAGCGCGGAAGGAGGGCCATGGACCCCGTACGGCATTTCAAGATATCAATCGGCATCCTGGCTGTGCTCGTTACGGTCGGCACGGCCGGCTACATGGCCCTGGAAGGGTGGGAATTCCTCGACTCCCTCTACATGACGGTGATCACCCTCGGCACGGTCGGCTTCCGGGAGGTGCATGACCTCGACCACGCGGGGAAGATCTTCACCATGTTGCTGATCGTCTTCGGCGTGAGCGTCCTCGGCTACATCGTCGGCAGCCTCGCCCAGATCATGTTCGAGGGGCAGCTCCAGCGGATCATCGGGAGGAAGAAGGTGGAAAGGAAAATCGAGTCGCTCACCGATCATTACATCATTTGCGGGTTCGGCCGGATCGGCGCCCTGATCTGCCGCGAGTTCGCCGCCAAGCCCCTCCCCTTCGTGGTGATCGAGAAGTTTCCCGAGGTGATCGACAAGCTGGAGCAGGAGGGGTACCTCCATATCCGGGGTGACGCCACCGAGGACGATACCCTCCTCAGGGCCGGCATCAGGCGGGCCAAGGGGCTCATCTCCGTGGTCACCTCCGACACCGAGAACGTCTACATCACCCTCACGGCCCGGGGGCTGAACCCCAATCTCTACATCCTCGCCCGCTCCGGGGAGGAGGGGTCGGAGATCAAGCTCAAGCGGGCCGGTGCCAACAAGGTCGTCTCCCCGTACCTCATCGGCGGCAGCCGCATGGCCCAGGCGATCCTCCGCCCCAACGTGGTCGATTTCATCGAGATCGCCACCGGCCGCGAACACCTGGACCTCCAGATGGAGGAGATCAACATCCCCGAACGCTCCGCATTCGTCGGAGAGACCCTGGTCACCTCCGGCTTCCGGAAAGAGACCGGGGTCATCATCGTCGGGATCAAGAAGGCCTCGGGAAAGATGGTCTTCAATCCCCACTCCCATACCAAAATCGAGTCTTCCGACACCCTGATCGTTCTCGGCGAGCCGGCGGCCATCGCCAAGCTGGAACAGCTGGTGGCCTGCGACTCCTGCGCCGACGAGATCATCACCAGGCAGAGAAAAGAGCACCCCGACCATGACTAATCGCGTCTATGCCCACGTCCCCTACACCATGCTGGCGGAGAATCTCCCGACCATCACCGCGCGGCGGATCAACCCGGAGATCTTTTTCCCCGGCGACGCCCTCGACGGCCTCATCCCCGAGGAGGTGACGGCCGTTGCCGCCACCCTCCGCGACGCCGGCCTCCACTGCACCTTCCACGCCCCCTTCATCGATCTCAACCCCGGCTCCGTGGAGCGGCTCGTCCGCGAGGCGACCCTGCGGCGGTTCGAACAGGTCCTGGCCGCGGCCGACATCCTCCGCCCCGACGTCATCGTCTTTCATCCGGGGTACGACAAGTGGCGCTACGGTGAGAACCAGGAGAAGTGGCTCGCCCACAGCATCCAGAGCTGGGGGTGGGTCCTGGAGCGGACCGAGAAGCTCGGGACCACCATCGCGGTGGAGAACATCTTCGAGGAGGAGCCGTCGACCCTGCGGGCGCTCTTCGAGGAGATGGACCACCCCCGGCTGCGGCACTGCTTCGACGTGGGGCACTGGAACCTGTTCCACAAGGTGGGGATGGAGGAGTGGTTCGCCGCGGTGGGGCGCTTCGTGGCCGAGACCCACATCCACGACAACTTCGGGAGGCGGGACGATCACCTGCCGCTGGGGGAAGGGGCGATCGACTTCGCGCTCTTCTTCTCCCTCATGGCGCGCTACGCCCCGGACGCCGCCTGGACCATCGAGGCCCACTGCCGCGAGGCCCTGGACCGGGCGCTGGTGGCCATCGAACGGTACCGGAAATGAGAAAAGGCCCGCGCAGGCGGGCCTTTGTCACAAATTTAGCGGCTACGGCGGCAGGGTCAAGCCTCACGGGAGCATCCCGACGTCCTTCAGCCGAAGATACAACGCAAATATCGGATCGACCACCCTCCATCGCTCGCTGGTCTTCTCCTTTTCGACCAAATCCAGATCTTCCAGCTGAATCAACGAATGTCTAACGCCTCCAGCCGATCCCAGGCGGTATTTGGCGATGTAATTCGCCGCCATGGGCTGGGTTGTCGGCTCGATGGCGACGGTACGCAGGATAAGCTTCTGCTGGAGCGATAAGCCCTGGATCATCATTTCGAAAAACGGCTCTTCCATCTTCAGCATGCGCATCAGACAGTCCCTGATGGTCGTTTCGTCGACAACCTTTTCCGCGGCCTCGAACACAAGGTACGCCAGCTTCTGCACATACTGTGGATGGCAGGATACCGTCCGGACAAGCTTCAGCGCCATCTCGCGAGGGCACTTTTTCCCATTGGAGTCAAACAGCGCCGCGACAAAGCCGGCCAGTTCCTCCTCCGGCAGCGCAGGCAGTTCATAGTTGAAGGCACTCTGGAAAAAAGGGCGCTGCCGCTCGTTGAACATGCCAAGGAGTATCCGCCGTCGGCTGCCGACAAAGAAATATGATGCCTTCTGGTGCTGTATCCGCGTCCTCATGGCCGCCTCAACCTGAAGGGACTCCTTCAGCTCGACGATCTCCTGGAATTCATCGAGGACGATATTCACAAGCGACTCGCTTTGGTCGATGAACTCTCCGAGGGATTCCATCGTCTCTTCGAGTAAGGGCAACCCGTACTTCCCGGAGGAAGCAGGCTCAACACTCAACGAGACCCCGCTTTCCGCATCCGGCTTCATCACGACGCGGAAGGACCTGATCGTCCTGAGAGCAATCTTCCAGAGCGGTTCGTTCCTGTGCGTGACGGCAAAGACGGCTTTCGCCATCCGGGCGGCAATGTCATCGATCGAAGTCACCCCGTAGAAGTCGGCGAAGACGGTTATTGCTCCGTGTTTCTCCGCAAGATTGCGCTGAACGCGCAGGACCAGCGACGTCTTTCCGTACCTGCGGGGGGAATAGAGGACGACATTGCTGCCCGAAAGGGCGAAGGCCTCCAGCTCCTTCAGCTCGGTGATGCGGTTGCAGAAGGGAGCGTCCAGCGGCAGGGTGTAAGGACAGAAAGGATTTTTCATGGTGCTTTCCCAAAGCGTCGAGGCATTTTGATAAGCTGATTATAGTAGTTTTATAATAACAATTCAACCACGGAATAGCCTGAACCATCGAGGTTCACTGTCGCGAGGCGCTGGTGAACTTGCGGCAGTAGCTGACATGAAAAAAGCCGGAGCAACTGCCCCGGCTTTTTTCATGGGTCAACATCTTACTGGACTTCGCTTGCTCCACTTGACCAAGCTTACCTTATGCAACACCCTTAAGCGACAGTGTTACGGCAGGTGAGTTGGTAGCCGCCGCTCCGCCGTTAATAATTACTGCCCCCAGCGGCGGGGTAGTATCACTTTGAGCATTTGTAGCAGTAGTTAGCCGATTCCCGATTTCGTCATAAGTGTAATCAATGTATGTCCCATCGTCATAGTCAACCCGTTTTAAACGGTTCAACTCGTCATAGGTGTAGGTTGCTACCGCTGCGCCAGCCATGGATGCAAACATCACACTGATTACGGTTATAAGCAGCGCCACCAATACCTTGAATTCAGCTTTAATTGACATTTGCAGGCCCTCTCAGACAATGCATTTGTAGTATTGCATTTTTGCCAATGTTACAGCTCTGCCCCGTAGCGGCACTCCTCAGTTTAAAAAGAACCTCACGCCGAAGAGGGCGACAAAGCTGACCGGATCATATTCGCCCGTCTTCAAATTGAAAGGAAGCGGTTGGTTCGGGTTGTTAACCTCTGCCCTGGGGGCTATGATGCCTCTGAAATCGGCATTAAGGGCTATCTTTTGCGTGACAAAGAAGTCAGCGCCGGCATTCACATGTTCACCGACAACGGTTTCAATATCCAATTTATCCCTGCCTTGGTATTTGCCGTCACTAAAAATAAAATCCACTCCGGCCCCCAGGTAAGGGACAAGCATCTTTTCGGGGAAGAAGCGGTACTGGAAGCCCAGAGAAACGTTCGTAGTAGTGATTTCGAATGATTGTTGTCCCCCGAATCCCGTAAATGCATATTCAATTTTGGGAGCATGGGTAACATCAACCTCGATAGCAAGGTTGTCGGTGACGCCGCAGATAAAGCCGCCGCCTGCGACAAAGGCAGGGTCAGCTTTTCCTTTGCCGGTATCTATCGTACCTAAAGTGACTGAGGGAATTACGGTGACTGGTGTCACCGTTGTAAATTCACTGCTGGAAGGAACCATGAACCCGAGTCGTCCCGTTACGCCCAATCTGCCTTTGATGCTGTCCGCCATGGCGGTGTCTGACAGTGTGCATAAGACTGCACCTATCACAATCAAAACCAGATATTTTTTCATTTATCCCTCCGAACAATCAATTAAAAGCGCGCACAAGGGTCAGGTCTCCATTCCTCATTTAATAAGCGCGCTTTTTGCTTTATGCACCTTATCCTTGAGTTCTTCGTCCTTGTCGATCTTCCGGGAAAACCTCCGGCTTGCCTCACATATCGCCGTTTCGCCCACCTCGAACATTTTCGCCAGTTCCCGCAATCGAACCCCGCTGTACTTGTGGCAAAGATAGATACTCGCCTGCCGTGCCTGCTTTTCGTTATGTCCCATCACTGCCTTGACCGCAGCTATTATCTCTTCCGGCGAAGGCCGCACGGCAAGCTGGCGCAAGGCCGGGACATTTCTGTCCTCTTCTTTCTCCTGAAGATGTGTTGTCCGTATCTCCTCGATGAAGCCGGGACTCCCCAGCAGTGATGAACCTATCGTGCCCCCTAGCGGACTTTCGTATTCTTTCCCGATCAGGCCTTCGACAAATGTTCGATACTTCTTCCGGGCTTCCGATGCTCTTTTGCCAAAGTAGCCGAGTATGAAGTCCGTCTTCAGCCAGCTCGGCATTGCGCCGTGCCCGATGAAGCTTCGGTGGCTTGACCATCGGTACTCCTCAGGCTGTGTGACGATTCCCGCCCTGACCGGGTTCAGGTGGATGTACCGGGAAAGCTCTGCTGCATATTCGTCAGCCTCGACGAGGATCGCCTTGTACCTTCCCTGGAATAGGTGTCCCGCCCGTTTCCTCTTGACGTTGAAGTAGGTGGTGTAGGCGCCATTTATGTGCCGCATGATCTGTGACAGATTGCCTGCCGGCGTTTCCAGCAACAGGTGGTAATGATTGCTCATCAGGCAAAAGGCGTGAATTACCGCCCCATAGCGCTCTGTGGCCGATTCAAGATAGGAGAGGAATTTCTCCCGGTCTTTCCGGCTTTTGAAGATATCCTTCTGTTCGTTCCCCCTTGAGGTCACGTGGTAATACGCGCCGGGGTATTCGATGCGTAAGGGTCGTGCCATGGTCTTCTCCTCTGATCGATAGAGTTGCCTCAATCATATCAGAGAAATCCGATTTGTGAAGTATGGAGACCTGACCCCATTGGCTTCCGCAGGCTCCTCCAACGCACTCGTATAGCTTATCAATGTAAGTCGTAGTGGCGGCGGGAGTTATCTTCTTCACCCTGGCGCCGTTGCCGTCATAGATGAAGCTTGTCGCCCCCCGATTGAACGGGGCATGTTGTCATAGGTGTAGAGGATGCTGTACTGCCCGTTGTTGGTCATGTTCCCGTTGGGGTCGTACTGGAAACCGGTGCCGGTGACGCCATAGGCATGGGCCTTGCCCGGATATGGGGTGAAGCTTCTGCCTGTGAAGTTGTGCGGGAAGGATGCGTTGAGGTGGTCGGTGATACTGGTGATGTTTCCCTGGTTGTCGTAGCCATAGGAGAGGTTGATGAGCCCCTCGCCCGGGCTGTTGGTGGTGATTGAGTAAAGGCGGTTGTTGAGGGAATAGTACTGATAAATGGTGCTCACGCCGTTGCCGAAGGTAAGGGTGCCCGGTTGGCCGAGGGCGTTGTAATTGGTGAAAGTTGCATACCCTCCCGCCTGGGAGAGATTTCCGGCCGTGTCGTAGCTGTAAGTGAGGGTTTCGTTGTCCGGATAGGTAACGGTTTTCAGCCTCCCCGACTCATAGCCGAATGAAATGGGGTAGCTTACGCCGTCCACTGTCCTGACAGACCGTGTGATCCTTCCGAGACCGTCGTAGAAGTACTTCGTGTTTCCCGACTCGTCGGTCATGGTGGTGAGGCGGCCCTTGGGGTTTGTTGAAAACGACTCGTCGTAGGTAAAGACGACGTCTGTGCCGCTGGGGTAGTCCTTGAGGGTGATCCTGTTCAATGGGTCGTAGGAGAACCGGATGGTCTGGTTCCTGGCATCGGTCTGGGCAGTCAGGTTGCCGTTTGCGTCGTAGCCATAGCTCCATTCACCCATGTCAGGATCTTTCATGTAGTATTTACGGCCGAGGGTGTTGTAGCGCATCTCGGTCTGGTTCCCTTTGGCGTCGGTGACAAACCGCAGGTTGCCGAGCACATCGTATTGGAAGCTGGTGGTTGCATACGGCGTCCCAGCCTCGGTCGAACAGGCGGTATAGGTTCCAGTATACTCCTCGACCTTCTTCAGGCGGCCGTAGGCGTCCCTGGTCTTCCGCTTGCGGTGGTTGTTGGGGTCGATGGTCACCGTAACCCCTTCATCGTAGCAGGACAAAACCCGCGTATTCGGGTCGGGGCTGGTCGCTTGGGTCACGCGACCCATCGGGTCGTAGGTGAACGACTTGTACCTTGGCGTCTCGATTCCTTCAAAATAGGGGAGCGAAGTCCTGGTTACGGCACCGCGGGCGTTATACTGGGTACGGTAGGGCTTCCCTTTCATGTAGCCTGTCGGAACGTCCGCGAGGGTCTTAAGGTCGTTCAAGGTAGCCTGTTTTTTCATCACTCACAGGTACGGCGAGAAGAGCTTGGCCGCGGCGTCCCGCAGCTTGACCGGGAGGGGGCGGCCGTCCATCTCGTCGAGGGTCACCTCCCGGGAGCGGCTCCGGATCTCGGCGAAATGGCGGGCGAGGGTGCCGGCCAGCTCCCGGTCGTAGACCTCCAGGTCGAGTTCGAAGTTGAGGCGCAGGCTCCGGGGGTCGAGGTTGGCGGAGCCGATCAGGCTCCAGAGGCCGTCCACCACCAGGAGCTTGGTGTGGACGAAGGGAGGGGGCTGGTAGAAGACGCGGATCCCCTGCTGGAGGAGCTCCCAGAGGTAGGCCTGGGAGGCCCACTTGACGTAGGGGAGGTTGTTCTTCTCCGGCAGGATGAGGGTCACCTCCACCCCCCGCAGGGCGGTGGTGACCAGGGCCGCGATGAGCGCCCGGTCGGGGATGAAGTAGGGGGTCATGATCAGCACCTGCCGCCGGGCGCAGGAGATGGCCCCCATGATGATCAGCTGGAGCTTGCGGAACTCCCGGTCCGGTCCGTCGCCGACGGCACGGGCAAGTGCCGCCCCCGCCGGGGGGATGGGGGGGAAGTAGCGCTCGCTGTCGAGCAGTTCACCGGTCGCAAAATGCCAGTCCTCCAGGAAGACACGCTGCAGCTCCCCCACCACCGGCCCCTTCACCTCGAAATGCATGTCCTTCACGGCCGTCGGGCCGGAGCCCTCCAGCAGGTGGCGGTCGCCTAGATTCATCCCGCCGGTGAATCCCCGTTCCCCGTCGACGATCAGGACCTTGCGGTGGTTGCGCAGGTTCAGGTAGAGCCCCTGCCGCAGGGGGAGAAACCGGACCGCCCGGATCCGCGTCCCTTCCATCAGGACCCGGGCCCGGGGGAGGGAGTATTTTTCGCCGAGGCCGTCGACGATTACCCGCACGTCTACCCCGCGGCGGGCGGCGTCGGCCAGGGCGGCGATGAAGCGGCGGCCGGCGCCGTCGCCGTCGAAGATGTAGGTGGAGAGGTGGACCGACTTACGGGCCCCGGCGATTGCCTCCAGCATCGCGGGGTAGGCCGTATCGCCGTTCTCCAGCGGGATGACGCGGTTTCCCTCCAGGAGGGGACCGTTCGTCACGCGGTCGGCGAGGCTCCGCAGTTGTGCCATGTACTCGATGCCGGGGGGGAGGGCCGTCGCCGCATCCTGTCCGTGGACCGTCCGGAAATGCTCCGCTCCGGCCAGGCGGCGTCCGCTTTCGAGCCAGGTGCGGGCGCGGCGGGAGATCCGGTTTACCCCGAGGCACCAGTAGAAGAAGGGCCCCACGAGCGGCACGGCGAGGCTGACCATGATCCAGCCGAGGGCCGACCGGGGATCGCGCTTCATGATGAGGGCGTGGCCGGCGGTGAAGAGCGAAAGCGCCCCGATCAGCGCCGCGGTGCTCCAGAGAGCCAGGTCGTCGAGCACGGGAAGTCTCCGGGTTTCATGCAGTGACGGCGCTCTTCTTGTACCTCAAAACGCGCCGCCGTTCAACGGTGAGGTATATCCCGCAGGCGGCGGTCGGCGAAAAAAAAAGGGTAACGCTTCCGTCACCCCCAAATTCCGGAAAATCCGGCCTCGATCTGTCGTTCTCCCGCTACGATTCCCCAAGTCCGACAGCCCCCTAGATAAGGCTGTACGGCTGGGCGCGGCGTGCCCACTCGCTGTCGGGATAATCGGCCGAGAGGCGCTCGTAGGCCTCCTTCAGCAGGGAGGCATCCTTGGTACTCTTGTAGCGGCTCACCCCTCGGAGGTAGACCGCTTCGGGCGCCGAGCCGCTCTTGGGATAGCGGTTCAGGAGGAAGTCGAGGTTGACGATCGCGTCGTTGAACTCCCCCGCGGTGAAATCGATCTTGGCGATGCCGAGGGAGAGCGACGGGACGAGTTCCTCGGGGGGAAGGAAGCCGACGGTGCGGTGGTGCTCGGTGCCGTACATGTCGAGGGTGACGAGGGTCGGGGTCCAGGTGACGCGAAACTGCGCCGAGAGGGGCTGGACGTCGAACGCCACCCGCAGGGGGACCAGCCGTTCGGTGATGAAGTCGATAACCTTGCCGTTGGGATACGAGACCGCATCCATCTGTTTGCAGCCGATTCAGCCGGGGTTGAAGAAGTCGAGGAGGACGGCCCGCTTCTCCGCCTTGGCCCTGGCAAGGGCCATATCGAGGGATGTTTCCCATCTGATCTCTGCCATGGTGTCACCTCCTGGCGCGTTCGGGCGCGGCGTGCCCGCGCCGGTTTCTGTCAAGGGTAGCTCACTCCACGGGCAAGTCAAGGCACGGCGGCGACGGTTGCAGTTTCGGCGGGGAGCTCCTATAATGAGAAAAATTCCCCCCCTCACCGGACCCGGCCGCATCCCATTTTTTTCCCCTGCGCCGTGACAGAAGGAGCCCCCGTGACCCGTCCCAATCCGCGCCGCTCGGCCTATGAGATCCTCCTGCGGGTCGAGCGCGACCGCGCGTTTGCCGAGCCCCTCATTGACCGGGAGCTCGCCCGGGGGGGGCTTTGCGGCCCCGACCGGGGGCTTCTGACCGAGCTCGTCTACGGGGTGCTCCGTCGCCAGGGGAGCCTGGACCACCTGGTGGATACCTTTTCCGCCACGAAGAGCGGCAAGCTCGAACGGTCGGTGCTCCTCATCCTGCGCCTCGGCCTCTACCAGCTCTTCCACCTCGACCGGATCCCGGTCTCCGCCGCCGTGAACGAGAGCGTCAACCTGGCGAAGGAGGTGGCACCCCGGGCCGCAGGGCTGATAAACGCGGTGCTCCGCCGGGCCGACCGGGAGCGGGAGGCCGTGGTCTGGCCCGATCCGGGGCGCGATCCGGTCGGATACCTGGCGCTGCGCCACTCCCATCCCCGCTGGATCGTGGAGGGGTGGCTCGACCAGCTCGGTTTCGCCGAGGCCGAGCTCCTGGCCCGGGCCATGGCGGAACCGGCTCCCCTCACCGTCCGGGTCAACACCTTGCGCAGCAACCGCGATGAGCTGCGCGCCCTCTTTCGGGAGGGGGGCGTGGCGTCCGAACCGACCCCTTACTCCCCCGACGGCCTCCGGATCCTCTCCCGAACCGCCGTCACCCTCCTGCCCGGATTCGGCGAGGGGCTCTTCACGGTCCAGGACGAGGCCTCCCAGCTCGCCTCCCGCTTCCTCGCCCCCTCCCCCGGCGATCGTGTTCTGGACGTCTGTGCCGCCCCCGGAGGGAAGACGACCCATCTCGCCCAGCTGATGGAGAACCGGGGGGAGATCCTCGCCGGCGACGTCTCGGAAAAAAAGCTCCGGCGGATTGGGGAGAGCGTGGCCCGGCTCGGCGCGACGATCGTCCGGACGGCCCCCCTCGATGCCTCAAGCCCCGCGGCACTGGCCGACCATGGCCCCTTCGACCGGATCCTGGTGGATGCCCCCTGTTCCGGTCTCGGCGTCCTGCGCCGCAACCCGGAGGGGAAGTGGTGGAAGGAGCCCGGCGATCTCGCCCGCATCGTGGCGACCCAGCGCGCCATCCTCGATGCCGTGGCGCCGCGCCTCGTGCCGGGTGGCGTGATCCTTTACTCCACCTGCTCCACAACCCTCGCAGAGAACGAGGGGGTGGTGGAGGATTTTCTTTCGCGCTGTGATGATTTTGTGTTAGAAGACTTAAATGCTTTCTTTCCCGAGCTGGCCGAGCTCTTCACCGTCCGCGGGTTTTTCCGCAGCTGGCCCCACCGGCATGGCATGGACGGCTTCTTCGCCGCCCGTCTGAGAAAGCGCTGAAAATGGAGGTTGCAATGAAGAAGATCGCCCCATCCATCCTCTCCGCCGACTTCGCCCGCCTCGGCGACGAGGTGCGGGCCGTGGCCGCCGCCGGGGCCGACTATATCCACGTGGACGTCATGGACGGCCACTTCGTCCCGAACATCACCATCGGGCCGCTGGTGGTGGAGGCGGTCCGGAAGGTGACCGACCTTCCCCTCGACGTCCACCTCATGATCGAGAATCCCGACCTCTACATCCCCGACTTCGCCCGGGCCGGGGCCGACATCATCGTGGTCCATGCCGAGGCCACCGTTCACCTACACCGGACGGTGCAGCTCATCAAGTCCCTCGGGAAGAAGGCGGGGGTCTCCCTCAATCCGGCGACGCCGCTGGCACATCTCGACTACATTCTCGACGAGCTCGACCTGGTCCTGCTCATGACGGTCAACCCCGGCTTCGGGGGGCAGTCGTTCATCGAGGCGTGCCTTCCCAAGATCCATGCCCTGCGGGGGATGCTCGACCGGCGCGGGTGCGAGGCGGAGCTGGAGGTGGACGGCGGGGTGAAGACCGACAACATCGACCGGATCTCCCATGCGGGGGCTGACGTCTTTGTGGCCGGAAGCGCGGTGTTCAACAGCCCCGACTACGGGGCGACGATAAAAGAGTTAAAGCGCCGGGCAAAAGAGCCGATACTGTAACTATCGTTTTTCGGCCGTACCTTCACTGGCGCGATGCTGCGATGCACGATACCACGACCGAACTTGAGGCGCTGAAAGAGCGCATACGCGCGCTCCTGGCCGCCCGACAGCGGGTGCCGCTTCCCCCGGGGCCGGTGCCGGCCGCGGTCCTTCTGCCGCTCTTCGCGCAAGGGGGGGAGTACCACGTTCTCTTCACCAAGCGGACGCAGCGGCTGAACCACCATCGGGGAGAGATCTCCTTTCCGGGAGGGGTCTTCCATCCCGGCGACGGCACCCTCCGTGAAACGGCCCTGCGGGAGACGTGGGAGGAAGTGGGAATCCGGCCGGCGGACGTGGAGATCCTCGGCGAGCTGGACGATTTCAACTCGGTGTACGGCTACCTGGTGACCCCCTTCGTCGGGGTCTTCCCGGGGGGGTACCACCTCACGGTGAACCGGGACGAGATCGAGCGGATCATCACGGTTCCCCTCTCCCATCTGCTCGATCCCGGGATTTTCCGGGTCGAAGACTGGAGCTGGAAGGGCCGGGTCCACCCGGTCTATTTTTACACCTGCGGGAACGACGAGGTCTGGGGGCTCACGGCAGCCATTCTTAAACAGTTTCTGGACGAGGTGTTTCCGGGCGGGAGGGGCAGCTTCCGCCCCCGGTAAAGGCGTATGGCGTCAACGGTCCTCATAATCGACGATTCCGACACCCTGCGGGAGGAGATCCTGCGCACCGTCAAGGCGGCCTCCCTCTTCGACACCTACCTGGAGGCGTGCGACGGGCTCGAAGGGTTCAAGACGCTCCTCAACCACCGGGTCGACCTGGTCCTATGCGACCTGGAGATGCCCCGGATGGACGGCTTCCGCTTTCTCTCCATGATGCGGGCCCGGGGGGAGTTCCAGGATCTGCCGGTGATCATGCTCACCGGCCGGGAGGACCGGGAGACGAAGATCCGGGGGCTGGAACAGGGGGCGTCCGACTACGTCACCAAGCCGTTCGATGCCGGGGAACTCGTGGCCCGGGTCCGGGTCCAGCTCAAGATGAAGGCACTGCAGGACGAGCTCAAGCGGACCAACGAGCTGCTGCGCAAACTCTCCATCACCGACCCCCTCACCCATCTCCACAACCGGCGCCACCTGATGGAGACGATGGAGAAGGAGTTCCAGCGGGCCTCCCGCAAGGGGGGACACCTCTCCCTCGTGATCCTCGACATCGACTACTTCAAGAAGATCAACGACACTTACGGCCACCAGGAAGGGGACCGGGTGCTGGCGACCCTGGCGGAGATCGTCATGAAGGGGCTTCGCAGTTACGATATCGCCGCCCGTTACGGCGGCGAGGAGTTCGTCCTCCTTCTCCCCGAGACCCCCCTCCCCGAAGCGCAGGCCATCGCCGAGAGGCTCCGGGGCGAGGTGCAGGAGCACTCTTTCAACGGGATTCTCCAGGGGCAGGTGATCACCATCAGCCTCGGGGTGGCGACCTACCCCTCGCCGCGGGTCGAGAACATCGATTCGCTCTTCCGGCAGGCGGACGAGGCGCTCTACCGGGCCAAGCAGAACGGCCGAAACCGCGTCGAGATCATGGCCGGGGGGGTGGTGGAAAAGGTGGCGCCGGCGGTTGCTCAGATCCTGGTGAGCGACTGAGCGAAGCAGCGCAGGTGTAGCCGGCAGCCGCTGCAGCGGGGCGTCTTGCGGCAGTGCTCCTTGCAGTGCTCCACGATGAGGGCATGGTATTCGTTGAAGAGGGGCACCTCCGGCGGGAGGTTCTCCATGAAGAGGGCCCGGACCGCTTCGTAATCCGCCCCCGGGCCAACCAGGCCGAGGGCCGAGAAGAGCCGCTTCGTGTAGGCGTCCACCACGAAGGTCGGCTTTCCCCCCGCGTAGAGAATGATCGAGTCGGCCGTCTCCCGCCCGATCCCCCGCACCCCCAGCAGTTCCTCCCGCAGCTCCCGCCACTCCCCCGCGAACATCCGCTCCAGGCTCCCGCCGTACCGGGCGAAAAGATACCCGACGAAATCCTTGAGGCGCGCGCTCTTCACGTTGAAAAAACCCGCGGGCCTGATCACTTCCGCCAGCCTCTCCACCGGCACGTCCCGCAGCGCCTCCGGCGAGAGGAGCCCCTCCCGCTTCAGGTTCGCGATCGCCTTCTCCACGTTCCCCCAGTTGGTGTTCTGGGTCAGGATCGCCCCGACGCAGACCTCGAAGGGGGTCTCGGCCGGCCACCAGTGGCGGGGGCCGTAGCGGTCGAGGAGGATGTGGAAGATCTCCCGGAGCCGTTCCTCACTCCCCACCCGTTCCTCCGTCGCCCCCCCCCAGGATCCGCTCGTAGACCCGCCGCACTGCGCCGGTGATCTGCTCGTACTCGTCCATGAGCGCCTTGCCCGGGTGGCGCAGCTTCGGGTCGTAGCCGAGGCGCCGGGCGAGGGTGTCGAGGTACTTCTGGTCCCCCCCCAGGTCGTTGATGGAGTAGTCGTGGATGAGGCGGAGCCGGTTTTCGAGGCGGCGGAGGAATTTGTACCCCTCCTGGAGGGTGACGAAGTCGTCCTCGCAGAGCACGCTGCAAAGCCGCATCGCCTTCAGCGCCAGGAGGGTGTTGGTGCTCCGGATCTCCGGGTAGTCCACGCCGTGGCGAAGCTGGAGGTACTGGACCATGAACTCGATGTCCACGATCCCCCCCCGGCCGGTCTTGATGTTGTAGCTCCCGGCCTTCTCCCGGGCCAGTTCCACCTCCATGCGGGTCCGCAGCCGGTGGATCTCGCTCCGCACCCCTTCGTCGGCGCCGGTGCCGTAAACCGTCTCCCGGATCACCTCCTCGATCCCCCGGCGTAGCCGCTCGTCGCCGTAGACGACCCGGGCCCGGGTGAGGGCCTGACGTTCCCAGATCTGGGCCTCTTCCCGGTGGTAGGTGCGAAACGACTCCAGGGAGGTGACCAGGGGGCCGGCGTTCCCCGAGGGGCGAAGCCGCGTGTCGATCTTGTAGACGTACCCCTCGCGGGTCGCGGTGGTGAGGATGGAGATGATTTTCTGGCCGAGCTTGGCGAAGTACTCGCGGTTGGAGATCTGCCTCTCCCCCCCCTCGGTCTCACCCTGGTGGTCGTAGATGTAAATGATGTCCAGGTCCGAGTGGTAGTTGAGCTCGTTTCCCCCCATCTTCCCCATGGCGACCACGGCGAAGTGGGCCTGACGGAGGTCGCCGTCGGCGTCGCGGTACATGGGGCGGCCGAAGCGGACGAGCTCCCTCTTCGCCATCCGGCAGGCGGCGGCGAGACAGACTTCGGCGAGCCCCGTCAGCTGGTAGGTGAGCTCCGACTGGCCGAGCTTGCCGTAGATGTCGTTCACCCCGATCCGGAGAAACTCCTCGCAGCGGTAGCGGCGCAGGACGTCGAGCCGCTCCTCGTAGTCCGCCGCCGCCTCCAGCATCCCCTCCAGTTCCGC
This sequence comes from Geobacter sp., assembly GCF_027327745.1. Lineage (GTDB taxonomy): Bacteria > Desulfobacterota > Desulfuromonadia > Geobacterales > Geobacteraceae > Geobacter. Next base: position 36,306 of record NZ_DAHVYG010000078.1, on the reverse strand, counting down.
CTCCATCGCCTCCCGGTCCTTGACGTAGGTGGCATAGGCGCGGGAGACGAGGGTGTCCAGGAGCTCCGGGTGCCCGATGAAGATCTTGGAGAGGAACTCCGAGGTGGCGAAGAGGGAGACCAGCAGTTTCATGATCTCCCGGTTCTCGGCCAGAAGCGCGTAGAACGAGGAGCGGGAGCCGACGGCGCAGAGAAAGCGCTCCAGGTTGGTGAGGGCGAGGTCCGGGTCTGGGGAGGCGAAGATCTCCTGCAGGAGCAGCGGCGAGATCTTCTCCAGGAGCCGGCTCGCCCGCTCGGTGAGGTGGGCCCGGGGGGGGCCGTCGCGCAGAAGGAGCAGGTTGTCGTAGGCCGCATCCGCATTGGCGAACCCCCGCTCGGCCAGCATGTCCTTGATCAGGTCGGGGTCGGCCTGCCGGTCGAAGAAGAAGTAGATCTCGGGACGGACCTCCTCCTTCAGCTTCTCGTCGCGGGAGAGGAAAAGACCGCCGTAGATGGCGGAAACCCGGTTACGGTGCCCCTCCAGCACCTCCCGGAACCTCGCGGGCCCGTCGGGGCGGAGATAGCCGCAGCGGCGGGCCAGGGCCAGCATCTCGTCGTCCTTCTTCGGCAGGGAGTGGGTCTGGCGCTCCTGGACCACCTGGATCCGGTGCTCCACGGTCCGCAGGAAGCGGTAGGCATCGGAGAGGGCCGCCGCGTCCCCGTCGGAGATGAGCCGGGCATCCTGCAGGATCTCCAGGGCCTTGAGGGAGTTGCGGACCCGCAGCCCCGGGTTCTTCCCGGCGTAGACCAGCTGGAGGGCCTGGATGAAGAACTCGATCTCCCGGATGCCGCCGCGGCCGAGCTTGATGTTGTGCTCGCTCTCCTGCTGCCGGGCGAGCGACGCGTCGATCTTCTTCTTCATCCCCATCATGTCCTCGATCAGGTTGTAATCGAGGTACTTGCGGTAGACGAACGGCTCGATGGCGGCGAGAACCTGGTTCCCGAGCTCCAGGGAGCCGGCCACGGGGCGCGCCTTGAGCATGGCGGCCCGCTCCCACGACTGCCCCCAGTACTCGTAGTAGGTGGCGGCCGAGCGAAGCGAGCAGGCCATGTCGCCGTTCTTCCCCTCGGGGCGCAGCCCCAGATCGACCCGGAAGACGAAGCCGTCGGCCGTCACCTGGGAGAGCGCCCTGGAGACCATCTCGCCGAGCCTGACGAAGAAGGCGTGGAGGGAGATCCGTCCCTTTGCCTCGCCGCTTCCGTCGGGGAGCCCTTCCGTCTCTCCCTGGTCGGAGGAATAAAAGTAGATCAGGTCGATGTCGGAGGAAAAGTTGAGCTCCCGGCCACCGAACTTCCCCATCCCCATGATGGTGAATTCCGCCTCCCGGGGGCCGTCGGGGCTCTCCATGAGGGGGCGGCCGTGCTCCCGGACGAGGGTGCGGCGGGAGACCTCGCAGGCGATCTGGAGGGAGGCGGCGGCCAGGGCCGAGAGCTCGGCGGTCACCTCCTCCAGGGGGGCGAGGCCGGTCAGGTCCCTGCCGGCGATCCGGAGGATCTCCCGGAACTTGAACCGGCGCAGGGTCGGGAAGATGTCGGCGTAGTCGGCATCCTTCGGGACCAGGGCGCGGAGCTCGGCGAGCATCTCCGCCTCGGAACGGGTCTTGTCGATCCCCTTGCGGGTGAAGAGCTGGTGAAAGTAGGAGGGGTCGCGACAGAGGATGTTGACCAGGAACGGGGAGGAGCCGCAGATGGTGAGGAGCTGGGAGAGGCGATCCCTGCGGCCGCAGAGCTCCAGGAACTCCTCCCGCGCGACACACCCGCAGACCCGTTCGATGCCGTTCAGGGCCATGTCGGGGAGGGGGGTGGCGAGGGAGGCGCCGGCGATCTGGTGCACCAGGTGATCGGGGAGCGCCTGCTGCAGGAGTCGGAGGTTGGTCGCCGAGCGGGCGGCATAGGCGAATCCCCGCTCTTCGAGGAGCGTCACCAGCATCGGGTCGTTGTCGGTGGCGGGGGAGGCGGCCAGCGCCTCCTCCAGGCGGCGGATAAAGTCGTCGCTGCGGCTCATTGCGCCACCAGCGCCCGGAGCCCCTTCACGTAGTCCCCCCGCACCACCCCCTTCTCGGTGATGATGCCGGCGATGTAGCGGGCCGGGGTTACGTCGAAGGCGGGGTTGCGGACCCTGATCCCCTCGGGGGCCACGGGGAGGCCGTGGAGGTGGGTCACTTCCCGGCCGTGGCGCTCCTCGATCGGGATCTGGTCGCCGCTCTCCAGGGAGAGATCGAGGGTGGAGGTCGGTGCCGCCACGTAGAAGGGGATGCCGTTTTCCTTCGCCAGGACCGCCACGCTGTAGGTGCCGATCTTGTTGGCGGTGTCGCCGTTGGCGGCGATCCGGTCGGCCCCCACCACGCAGCAGGTGATCTCCCCCTTCTTCATGAAGAAGCCGGCCATGTTGTCGGAGATGAGGGTCACGGGGATGCCGTCCTTCATCAGCTCCCAGGCGGTGAGCCGCGCCCCCTGGAGCCAGGGGCGGGTCTCGTCGGCGAAGACCTGGATCTGCTTCCCCGCTTCATGGGCCGCCCGGATCACCCCGAGGGCCGTGCCGTAGCCGGCCGTGGCGAGCCCGCCGGCGTTGCAGTGGGTGAGGACCGTGGCCCCCGCGGGGATCAGCGCCGCGCCGTGACGGCCGATGGCCTTGCAGAGCGCCAGGTCCTCCTCCTCGATCCGGATCGCCTCCGCTTTCAGGAGCTCGCGGATCTCGTCGAGGGAGCGCTCCCGGTTCGCCTCGGCCAGCCGCCGCATCCGCTCGATGGCCCAGAAGAGATTCACCGCCGTGGGGCGGGTGCGGGCCATGACGTCGCAGACGTTGTCCAGCTCCCGGAAGAAGGAGTCGTGGGAGTCGGCGACGATCTCCCGGGCTCCCAGGGCGACCCCCATGGCCGCCGCCACCCCGATGGCCGGCGCCCCCCGGATGATCATCCCCCGGATCGCCTCGGCCACCCCCTGGTAGCCGGTGTACTCGCAGTAGACCTCCTCGCCCGGAAGCCGGGTCTGGTCGATCATGATTACCTTGTCATCGCGCCATTCTATGGTTCGGAAGGACATCTGTCACGCTCCCTTGAGCTTCTTCATCAGCAGCTCGTTCACCACCGCCGGGTTCGCCTTTCCCTTGGAGGCCCGCATCACCTGGCCGACGAAGAAGCCGAAGACCTTCTCCTTGCCGCCGCGGAACTCCTCCACCTGACCCATGTTGGCCGCCATGATCTCGTCGATGATCCGCTCGATCTCGCCGGTGTCGGAGACCTGGACGAGCCCCTTCTCCTCCACGATGGCCTCCGGTGCCTTGTCGCTCGACCACATCTCGTCGAAGACGGTCTTGGCGATCTTCCCCGAGATGGTCCCCTTCTCGATGAGCTGGAGCAGCGCCGTGAGACGCTCCGGCGTGACCGGGCACTCCGCGATCCCCTTCCCTGCCTCGTTGAGTGTCCGGGTCACCTCCCCCATCACCCAGTTGGCGGCCCCCTTGGCCGGGGCGCCGAGGGCTATGCACGCCTCGAAGTATTCGGCCATCTCCCGGGTGGCGGTCAGGACCTCGGCATCGTAGTCGGAAAGCCCCAGCTCCGAACGATAGCGGCTTCGCCGCGCCTCGGGGAGCTCGGGAAGGGAGAGGGCCACGTCGGCGACCCAGTCGTTGGAGATCACCAGGGGCACGAGATCGGGGTCGGGGAAGTAGCGGTAGTCGTGGGCCTCCTCCTTGCCGCGCATGGAGCGGGTTTCGCCGGTGCCAGGGTCGAAGAGGCGGGTCTCCTGGACCACCTTCCCCCCCTCCCCGATCAGCTCGATCTGGCGCTCGATCTCGTACTCGATCGCCTGCTTCACGAAGCGGAAGGAGTTGACGTTCTTGGTCTCGGTGCGGGTGCCGAAAGTGGTGGAGCCCACCGGCATCACCGAAACGTTGGCGTCGCAGCGAAAGCTCCCCTCCTCCATGTTCCCGTCGCAGATCCCCAGGTAGACCACGATCTGGTGGAGCTTCCTGAGGTAGGCCACCGCCTCGTCGGCGCTGCGGATGTCGGGCTCCGAGACGATCTCCAGAAGGGGCGTGCAGGCCCGGTTGAGATCCACCCCGGAGCCGCTCCCCAGGCCGGGGATGTCGCTGTGGACGAGCTTGCCGGCGTCCTCCTCCATGTGGATGCGGGTGATGCCGATCCGCTTCACCGAATTCGCCTTCAAACGTCTGCCGGCGTTGACTTCGTCATCAGCTCCTCGACGTACATCTGAGTACGCCCGCGTCGCTTCTTCCTTGCCGCCTTGGCAGCCGCTCGAAATCGAATTCAGATCAGTGACCTCGATGTCGAGGTGGCCGTTCTGGCAGATGGGGAGCTCGAACTGGCTGATCTGGTACCCCTTGGGGAGGTCGGGGTAGAAGTAGTTCTTCCGGGCGAAGACGCTTCGTGGCGCGATCCGGCAGTTGGTGGCAAGCCCCGCACGGATGGCGAACTCCACCACCTTCTTGTTGAGGACCGGCAGCGCCCCCGGCATCCCGAGGCAGACGGGGCAGGTCTGGGAGTTGGGAGCGGCGCCGAACTTCGTCGAGCAGCCGCAGAAGATCTTGGTGTCGGTCTTCAGCTGGACGTGGACTTCGAGACCGATTACGGGTTGGAATCTCATGGGTTTCTCCGGATGGTAACGTAGGGGCGATCCTTGTGATCGCCCGATTCATCGCGGGCGAATACAAGATTCGCCCCTACGGACATCTAAATCTGTGCCTTGCGCTGGTGCCACGCCGTCGCCTGCTCGAAGGCGTGGGCGGCGCGCAGGATCGTCTCCTCCCCGAAGGGGCGGCCGATGAGCTGCAGACCGATGGGGAGGCCATTACCGCTCATGCCGGCGGGGACGGAGACGGCGCAGGTGCCGGCCAGGTTCACCGGGATGGTGAAGATGTCGGAGAGGTACATCTGGAGCGGATCGCGCGTCTTCTCGCCGATTCGGAAGGCCGGGGTCGGGGCCACCGGGGTGAGGATGGCGTCGACGGTTTCGAAGGCCTTCAGGAAGTCCTGCATGATGAGGGTGCGGACCTTCTGGGCCTTGAGGTAGTAGGCGTCGTAGTAGCCGGAGGAGAGGGCGTAGGTGCCGAGCATGATCCGCCGCTTCACCTCGGCCCCGAACCCCTCGGCCCGGGTCTTGCGGAACATGTCGATGAGGCTCGCCGCCCCTTCCGCCCGGTGGCCGAAGCGGACCCCCTCGTAGCGGGCGAGGTTCGAGCTCGCCTCGGCGGTGGCGACGAGGTAGTAGGTCGCCACGGCGTAGTCGGTGTGGGGAAGCGAGATGTCGATGAATTCGACGCCGAGCCCCCGGTAGGTCTCGATCGCCTCGTCCAGGGCCATTTTCACGTCCGGGTCGAGCCCCGCGATGTAGTACTCCTTCGGGAGCCCGAGCCTGAGCCCCTTCACGTCGCCGGTGAGGGCCTTCGTGTAGTCGGGGACCGGGAGGTCGACGCTGGTGGAGTCCAGGGGGTCGTGGCCGGCCACAGCCTGGAGCATCAGGGCGCAGTCGGTCACGTCCCGGGTCAGGGGGCCCACCTGGTCCAGGGACGAGGCGTAGGCGATGACCCCGTAGCGGGAGACCCGGCCGTAGGTGGGGCGAAGTCCCACGCAGCCGCAGTGGGAGGCGGGCTGGCGGATGGAGCCGCCGGTGTCGGTCCCAAGCGTCGCCGTGGCGGTACGGGCCGCGATGGCCGCCGCCGAGCCGCTGGAGGAGCCGCCCGGGATGCATTCCAGGTTCCAGGGGTTGCGGGTAGGGCCGAAGGCGCTGGACTCGCCGGAGGAGCCCATGGCGAACTCGTCCTGGTTCAGCTTCCCGACGATCACCGCCCCGGCCTCCTTCAGCCGCGCCACCGCCGTCCCGTCGTAGGGGGGGACGAAGTTTCCGAGGATCCGCGAGGCGCAGGTGGTGCGGATCCCCTTGGTGACGAAGATGTCCTTGAGGCCGATGGGGATGCCGGTCAGCGGGGCGATGTCGCCGGCCGCGATCCGCCGGTCCGCGTCTTGCGCCGCCGCCAAGGCTTCCTCGGGGGTGACCGTGATGTAGGCGTTCACCTTGGGGTCCACCGCCTCGATCCGGGCGAGCAGCGCCCTCGTCGCCTCCACGGAGGAGACCTCCTTCCGTTTCAGCCGGTCGTGCAGTTCGTGGATGGTCAGATCATGAAGTTCCATCAGAATCTCCGTCTGGGGGGGCATGTAGGGGCAAACCTTGTGTTTGCCCTCATTCGGGCGATCACAAGGATCGCCCCTACGGATATTTTATTCGATCACCTTCGGTACCCGGAAGAACCCCTCCACCCGGTCGGGGGCGTTGGCGAGAGCGTTCTCCACCCCGATGGAGGGGCGGACCTCGTCGTCGCGGAAGGCGTTTTCCACCGGCACCGCGTGGGAGGTGGGGACGATGCCGCTCGTATCCAGTTCGTTCAGTTTCTCCACGTAGGCGAGGATGGCGTCCATCTGGCCGGTGAAGGTCTCCGTCTCCTCCGGGGTCAACTCAAGGCGGGCCAGGAGGGCAACGGCATCGACTTCGGCTTTGGTTATCTTCATGGGGCAGTCTCCGTTGGGTGCAACAGATGAAAATGAACGGTATTTTGTAGCACGGATGGAGGGAAATGACAAGGCGGGGGGGGATGACGAAAGGTCGGCTGCTGGTTTCAGCGACGTTGATCGATCTTGAGCACGCCGGCGGCCCGGGAGAGAACCTCCTGCGGCATCCCCAGGGCCAGCTTCAGGGCCACGTCCTGGTCCCAGGGGTTGCGGATGGCGGCCAGCCGCCGGGCCTCGGCCGGTCCGAGCCGCAAGAGGTGGAACCAGGGGGAGGTGAGCCCCGTGGCCGGTAGGGGCATGTCGGTGCCGTAGAGGAGCCGGTCGTGGATCTCCCCGTGTCCCAGGACCCGCTGCAGGTGCCCCGGGCGGTTTAGCTGGGTGAGGGTCGAGATGTCGGCGTAGAGGTTCGGAAATCGGGCGAAGAGGGGGAGGATGCGGCCCAGGTTCGCCTCCCCGTGGCTTCGCCCGCTGGAGGCGCAGTGGGCGGCAATGACCGTCACCCCCTTCTCCAGGGGGAGGCGGAGCCGCGCCGGGTCTGCCAGGGCATTGTCGGCCCGGGTGAAGGACTCCTCCAGGCCGGTGTGGGTGAGAAGCGGCAGATTCAACGCGACCAGGCGCCGGTAAAACGGGATCAGCCGCCGCTCCGCCGGATCTATCCCCTGGATGGATGGTAGCCACTTCACCAGCACCGCCCCGGCCGCGGCAGCGGCGTCGAGCCGCTCCAGGGCGTCGGGACGAAGGGGGTTGACACTGGCGCCGAGGAAGAGATTCGGATACTGCCGGCATCCTTCGGCCAGGAATTCATTGGGGATGTGGAGCTCGGTCCGCTCCCGGTCCAGTTCTCCGCGGCCGTCCACCACGCCGTCCAGGGCGAGCACCACGGCGGCCTGGACCCGGGACGAGGCGGCCAGCCGTTCGGAAAGGCGCCGCAGCACCAGGGCATCCCCCTCCCGCTCCAGCTCCGCATCGGTCACGCCGAAGGAGTTGAGGTAGAAGCGGTACTTCCAGCTCCGGCGCAGCCGCGGCGATATGAAACAGCCGCTGCCGCCGGCGCCGATGCCGGCAGCGTGGCAGTGGATGTCGATGACGGTCATGGTCGGTGCCGCAACGCCATCAGACCCGTTCCAGCCCGGCAAAGCGGACCAGGAGCTTCTTCGGCCCCACGGAGCCGAACCAGACGATCACCTTCTGTTCGTCCCCCTTCCCCTCGATCTTGCGGATGGTGCCGACGCCGAACTTGCCGTGGCGCACCTTCATCCCGAGCCAGATGCCGCCACCTTCCGGCTCGTCGGGGACCACCTCCACGTCGCCGAAGTCGGGCTCCATCTCCTCCTCGAATATCGAGGCCAGGTTGTGGCGCGACGGTTCCTCACCCCTCACCGGTTGGGCGAAGCCCGACCCCTCCTCCAGGTCCAGGAGGTCCCGGGGGATGTCGGCGATGAAGCGCGACGGCATGTTCACCTGGTCCTGGCCGAAGATCCGGCGCCGCCGGGCGTTGGTGAGGAAGAGCCGCTCCTTGGCCCGGGTCATCCCGACGTAGCAGAGGCGGCGCTCCTCCTCCATCCCTTCCGGGTCGTCCAGGGAGCGGACGTGGGGAAAGAGCCGCTCCTCCATCCCGATCATGAAGACCAGGGGAAATTCCAGCCCCTTGGCGGCGTGGAGCGTCATGAGGGTGGCCGATTCGCGCCGGCCGTCGTTGCGCTCCAGGTCCGAGACCAGGGAGACCTGTTCCAGAAACGCGGCGAGCCCCTTCTCCTCGCTCGTCCGCTCGAACTCCTCCATGGCCGAGACCAGTTCCCGGAGGTTGTCGAGGCGGTCGCTGGCCTCGTCGGTCCGCTCCTCCTTCAGCCGGGCGGCGTAGCCGGTCTCCTCGATGATGCGCGAGGCGAGCTCCGACAGGGGGACCGTATCCGCCAGGGAGGCGAAGCGCTCCATGAGCTGCACGAAGCCGGCGATCTTCCCCCGGGGACCGGCGGCCAGAACCCCGCCCGTGGCCGCCTCCCGCAGGGCGTCGGCGAGGATGTACCCTTTGCGGGCCGCAAGCTCCGCCACCCGGTCGACGGTGGCGTGGCCGATCCCCCGGGCCGGGACGTTGATGATCCGCCGCAGCGACACCTCGTCGGCCGGGTTGGCCAGGACCCGCAGGTAGGCGAGGATGTCCTTCACCTCCAGCCGCTCGTAGAACCGCATCCCCCCCACCATGTGGTACGGGATCCCGTCGGCCACCATGGCGTCCTCCACGACCCGGGACTGGGCGTTGGTCCGGTAGAAGACCGCCACGTCCCGCAGGTCGCCGCCGCGCCGCACATGCCGCTCGATCTCCCGGCAGACGAAGCGCGCCTCCTCCCGCTCGTCGGCGAGGCGCCGGTAGACGATCCGCTCCCCCGGCGGATTCTCGCTCCAGAGGGTCTTGGCCTTGCGCCCCCGGTTCTTCGCCACCACCCGCCCCGCGGCGGCGAGGATGTTCTGGGTGGAGCGGTAGTTCTGCTCCAGCTTCACGGTGACGACGCCGGGGAAGTCCTTCTCGAAGTCGAGGATGTTGCGGATGTCGGCCCCCCGCCAGCGGTAGATGGACTGGTCGTCGTCCCCCACCACGCAGAGGTTGCGCCGCTCCCCGGCCAGGAGGCGCACGAGCCGGTACTGGATCGGGTTCGTGTCCTGGTACTCGTCCACCAGGATCCAGCGCCAGCGCTCCTGGAATTTGCGCAGCACCTCGGGGTGCTCCTCGAAGAGCCGCACCGTCTGCATGACGAGGTCGCCGAAGTCGAGGGCGTTGCACTTCTTGAGCCGCTCCTGGTAGGCGCCGTAGACCCGGGCGAGGACTTGGCCTGTGTGGTCGCCGGTCGGGATCTCCTCCGGGGGGATCCCTCGGTTCTTGCAGTCGTCGATGGCGGCGGCGAAGGAGCGGACCGGGTAGCGCTTCTCGTCGAGGCCGAGGGAGGCGATCACCTCTTTCAGGAGCTTCTCGGCATCCTTGTCGTCGTAAATGGCGAAGGCGGGGTCGTACCCCAGGTGATGCCCTTCCCGGCGGAGGATCCGGGCGCAGGTGGAGTGGAAGGTGGCGATGAGGGGGGTCTCCCCTCCCCCCACGAGCCGCTCCACCCGCTCGCGCATCTCGCCGGCCGCCTTGTTGGTGAAGGTGACGGCAAGGATCTGCCACGGCGGCACGCCGCGCTCCAGGATCAGGTGGGCGATCCGGTGGACGATGACTCGGGTCTTCCCGGAGCCGGCGCCGGCCAGAACGAGAAGCGGCCCCTCGCCGTGGAGCACCGCCTCCCTCTGGGGGGGGTTGAGGTTTTTCAAAAGGTCCATGGGTAGTACCCCGTGATTTACGGACAAGTTTTTCAGGAAAAATGGCGCCGTGGGGGCGCCAGCAAGGACTATAGCGGAAAAGGAGATTGCCGGGCAACCCAAAACAAATTCATTTGACAGGGAGTGCCGCGCTCTCTATCCTGAACTCCCGATTTGCCCGCAATTACTGAATCTTACCACGCCGGCGAGGTCCCCGTGAAGATCCTCTTCGTCCACCCCCACGGCAGCAACTGGATGGGGGAGGGAACCGACATCACCTCCCTTTTCAACCTGATGCCCCCCCTGGGGATCATGTCCATCGCCGCGTACCTGGAGGCCCGCGGTGTGGAGACGGAGATCGTCGACTGCTACGGCACGGCGCTCCGGGGCGAGGCGCTGGTGGCGGAGATCGTCCGGCGGCGCCCCGACGTGGTGGCCTTCTCCTGCACCACCTCGTCGTTTCTCGAAGGGTACGCCCTGGCGGAGGCCCTGAAGGAGCGGCTTCCCGACCTGCCGGTGGTCTTCGGCGGCGCCCACGCCTGCTCGGTGGGGGTGTCGCTCCTGGAGCGCTTTCCGGCCATCGACTACCTCGTCATCGGCGAGGGGGAGAAGACCATGTACGAGCTGGCCGCCGCCGGCTTCCGCGACGTGGCGGCCATTCCCGGGGTCGGCCACCGGCAGGATGGCGTCGGCACCCTCTCGGCCCCCCGGGAGCTGATCCCCGATCTGGACTCCCTCCCCTTCCCCGCCTACCGCCGCCTCCCGGACTTTCCCCGGCGCTACACCCTCCCCCTCTTCAGCTACCCCAAGGCGCCCAACACGAGCATCATCTCCAGCCGGGGGTGCCCCTACCAGTGCTCTTACTGCGACCGCTCGGTCTTCTCCCGGGGGTTCCGGTTCAATTCCCCCGAGTACATCGTCGAGCACCTGAAGATGCTCCACCGCGACTTCGGCATCCGCCACGCCTTCTTCTACGACGACCTCTTCACCACCGACCGGAGCCGGGTGGCCCGCTTCTGCGAGCTGAAGGAGCGCGAACGGCTCCCGGTGGGGTACAACTGCATCGCCCGGCTGGAGCATGTGGACGGGGAGCTGCTGCGGCTTCTGAAGCGCTCCGGCTGCTGGCAGGTGAACTTCGGCATCGAGTCGGGCGATCCCGAGGTGATCAGAAGGCACCGCAAGTACTACGGCCTCGACGAGGTGCAGGAGAAGCTGGCCCAGGTCCGCCGGGCCGGGATGCGGGTGAAGGGGCTCTTCATGATCGGGCTTCCCGGCGAGAGCGCAGCGTCGATCCGCCGCACCATCGACTACGCCCTGCGGCTGCCGCTCGACGAGATCAACGTCACCAAGTTCACCCCCTTCCCCGGGGCGCCGGTCTACCGGGACATTCGGGAGCAGGGGGAGTTCGACGAGAGCTGGCCCCTCATGAACTGCATGAATTTCGTCTTCGTGCCGCGGGGGATGACGCGGGAGGAGCTGGAGGGGCTCTACGATGAGTTCATCCGCCGCTTCTACCGGCGCAGCCGCATCCACTGGGGGTATGCGCAGATGCTCTGGAAGTCCCCGGAGAGTATCCTTCGGTTCCTGCGCCACCTGCCGGAGATCCTCCGCTTCGCGACGAGGCAGAAATGGTGACGGGAGTAAGGGAGATGGCGCGGGTGGCGGGACTGCTCCTGGTTTTCGCGCTGTTTCTCGGTGCGGACGGCGCCGGCGCCGCCGACAGCGCCGTCGTTCGGAGCTCCCCCGGCGAGTTCGCCTTCCTCGGCGGCTACGGCATCACCCACCGCGGCTTCGGCGCCACCCGGACCCAGGTGCAGACCGTGGATGCCATCCTCCGCTACGGCCATTTCCTCTCGGACGAGCACGGGGAGGGATGGTACCGGGGGCGGCACGAACTCTTCGTGGAGCTCCCCCTTCACCTCACCGTGGACCCCCGGGTGCGGACCATGACCGGCGGGTATCTCCTCGGGAGCTGGAAGTTCACGAGCCTGAAGGAGTTTGCCCCCTATCTCTTCGCCGGCGGCGGGGTCCTTTACAACGACCTGGGGCTCGCCACCCAGGGGACCCGCCTCAACTTCTCCTATCAGGGGGGTGTGGGGCTCCAGTGGTTCGTGCGCAAGGATACGGCCCTCGGCGCCGAGTACCGCTACCACCACGTCTCCAACGCCGGCACTGCCGACCCCAACGAGCCCCTCAACTCCAGCAAGATCCTCTTCGGGGTGTCGCTCTACCGCTGATCCGATTCCTGACGCGGCCTCCACGTCTGGTATACTTGATCCTGCCATGACCATGGACCGCCGCGATTTCCTCAGACTCGCCGGGATGGCGGGCCTATCGGCCACCCTTCCCGGCTGTGCGGGGAACCTCCCCCTGCCGAAGGATGTCTTTCCCGACTTCGGCGACCGGGAGCGCCCCTGGCTCGGGCTTGCCACGTCGCTTCGGGAGGAGCACGACTACGAGACCCGGATCGAGGGTCCGCTCCCGCCGGGGCTGCGGGGGACCCTCTGGCGCAACGGCCCGGCCCTCTTCGACCGGGGCGGGATGCGCAAGCGGACCCTTCTGGACGGCGATGGGATGGTGCAGGCGTTCACGTTCCATGACGGCGGGGTCCGCTACCGCAACCGCTTCGTCCGGACGGCGAAGTTCGTCGCCGAGGAGCGGGCGGGGCGCTTCCTCTACCCCACCTGGAGCACCCAGAAGCCGGGAGGGTTCTGGGTCAACTTCTGGCAGGCCGACTCCATCCCCTCCCAGGCGGGGATCACGGTCTACCTCTGGCGCGGCCGGCTCTACGCCTTCGACGAGGGGACCATCCCCTTCGAGCTCGACCCGGAGAGCCTTGCCACCATCGGCCCCTCCAACCTGGGGCTTCCCCCCGGAACCGCCGTCTACTCCGCCCACCCGAAGCTCGACCCCCACACCGGGGAGTGGCTCCACTTCGGGGTGAAGTACGGCCCGCGGCCCCGGCTCCACCTCACCACCTTCAGGGCGGACGGCGGCCTCAAGCGGCACCTGGCCTTTCCTCTCCCCCGCTACGTCTACATGCACGACTGGATCGTCTCCGGCCGCTACCTCGTCGTTCTCCTCCAGCCGGTGGAGATCGACTTCTGGGGGTTTCTCTTCGGCTTCCGGAGTCTCTTCGCCTCGCTTCGCTGGCGGCCGGAGCACGGCAACCTCCTGATGATCGTCGAGCGGGAGGGGACGGGGGAGCCCCGCTTCGTGGAGACCGAGGCGTGCTACATGTGGCACTCCTTCAATGCCTACGAGGAGGGGGGGGAGACCGTCGCCGACTTCATCGGCTACCGCAACCCCGACCACTTCGTGGGGGACGACCCGGTCATCTCCGCCGTCATGGAGGGGCGCCGGGGGCACTATGCATTCCCCGGCGAGATCATGCGCTACCGGATCGACCCCGTCCGCCCCGCGGTCCGGCGGGAGAGCCTGAACCGGGGGAGCTGCGAGTGGCCCCGGATCGACGAGCGGCTCCGCTGCCGGCGCCACCGCTTCGGCTACGCCCTGAAGTGCCTCCCCGGCGAGTTCTTCTGGTCCCTGGTGGTGCGTGTCGACTTTCTGACCGGCGACCTCGTGGAGTACTCCTTCGGCCGCGGCATCTACTGCACCGAGCCGGTCTTCGTTCCGCGTCCCGGCGGCAACCTCGACGAGGGGTGGCTCCTGGTCGAGATCTACGACAGCCGCTCCCGCACCAGCGCCCTCGCCATCCTCGATGCCGGCCGGGTCGCCGCCGGCCCCCTCGCCCTCGCCCGCCTCACCCACCACGTCCCCTTCAGTTACCACGGGTGGTGGCATCCCGCCGCCGGCTGACAGCTGCCGAAAACGAACCCATCCCCCCGTAACTTCAGCCGTTAGCCGTTTTTGGGTTCAATGATTGCAAAGATTGTGCTATTGAATGACCATTCGCCCGCCGGGCGCCTGAAGGATATGATCACATGCAATCGGAACTGTGCAACAAGATGAACTGCGCCGACGAAGGAGCGTCGGCCGTAACTGCAGTCGGCAGAGGGCCGGCGGCAGTGGAGGGAGTTTCGGCCCGGGAGGCGCTTCGCGCCCCCGTCCGCCAGGCAAAGTGGTACCTGGGGCTCCTCCTCTTCGTGGCGGTTTCGCTCCCCATTGTCCTCATTCCCCGCCGTATCGCCGTCGGACTCGGGGGGATGGCCGGCTCCCTCGCCTTCCGCCTCCTTCCCCGGGTGCGTCGGACCGCCGTCGGCAACATCCGGGAGTCGCTCCCGTACCTGGCGACCCTCCCCGAGTGGGATCCCGCCTGCGGTGGCCCTGAAACGATCGCGCGGCGGACCTTCGCCAACTTCGGCCGGACGGTGGTGGAGGTGCTGAAGCTCTACTACGGCTGCGGCGCCGGCCTCATGGAGCGGGTGGAGTTCCGGGGAATGGAGCACTACGAACGGGCCCGGAAGAAGGGGAAGGGGATCCTCTTCATCACCGGCCACTGCGGCAACTGGGAGCTCATGGCCCTCACCTTCGGCGCCCGCATCGCCGACGTGGCGGTGGTCGCCCGCCGCCAGAAGTTTCCCCGGTTCAACGGCCTTCTGGACCGCCTCCGCCACGGCTTCGGCAACCGCGTCATCTATGCCGAGGGGGCGGCCCGCAGCATCTTCTTCCGGCTCCGGAAGCAGGGGATCGTCGGCATCCTCATCGACCAGGCGGTGCAGGCGAACGAGGGGGCGGTGGTCGACTTCTTCGGCCGCGGCGCCTGGACCACCACCATGCCGGCGGCGGTGGCCGCCCGCACCGGCGCCCCGCTCCTGCCGATCTTCATCCACCGGGAGAAGGGGCGGCACGTGGTCACCATCTACCCGGAGATGGAACGTGCCCCCTCCGGTGACCCCCTGGACGACACCCGGCGCCTGAACCGCGCCATTGAGGGGCACATCGCCCGCCATCCCGACGAATGGCTCTGGGTCTACCGGCGCTGGAAGCGGACCTGACGTCACGATCATCTCCGTGGATAATGAAAAAGAGGGCTGCCGGTTCCACCGGGCAGCCCTCTTTCTTTTACCAACACCCCGGGCGAAGCGGCCGCTACCCCGCGCTCCGCTTCCCCGCCAGCGCCGTCAGGCGCCCCATGTCGTGGATCACCACCCGGCTCCCCTCCACCTCGATGAGCCCCTCCTCCTTCAGCTTGCGCAGCGACCGCGACAGGGTCTCGCTCACCGTCCCGAGGCGCGACGCCAGCTCCCCCTTCTTCATGTCCAGATCCAGGTAGGTCTTCCCCTGGAACGAGGTCGACTTGCGCTCCGCCAGCTCCACCAGGTAGGCGGCGAGCCGGGCCGGCACCTCGGCAAAGGAGAGCTCCTCGATCTGGCGGGCGAAGCGGCGCAGCAGCAGCGACAGCGAGACGATGAGGTTGAGGGAGAAGCGGGGGTTGCGCTCCAGGAGCCCCATGAACGCCTCCCGGGGGAAGAAGATCGCCTCTCCCTTCTCCAGCGCCCGGGCCTCGGCCGGGTATTTCCCGTCGCCGAAGAAGGCCGCCTCGGCGAAGGTCTCGCCGGGGTGGACGAAGTGGAGCACCTTCTCCTTGCCGTCGGGGGAGACCTTGCAGAGCTTCAGCGACCCGGCGGCCAGGAGGTAGAAGCCGGTGGCCGGCTCCCCTTCCGTGAAGAGGGTCTCCCCCCTGGCGAAGCTGCGCCGGGTGGCTATGGTGGTCACCTCCTCCAGGTTCTCGTCGTCGAGGCCGGAGAAGAGGAGCGATTTCCTGAGGATATCCCTGTTTTCCATGACGTCCCTTTCTTGCGTGATCGGATCAGAAGCTGTGGGAGCTCTTCATCAGGATGCTCACCCCCAGGTAGGTGAAGAGCGCCACGGCGAAACCGGCGATGCCGGCCCAGGCCAGGGCCTTCTCCCCCCCCGCTCCCCTGAACCGCAGGTGGAGCCAGAAGCTGTAGAAGAGCCAGAGGATGGAGGTCCAGAGCTCCTTCGGGGTCCAGAGCCAGTAGGTCCCCCAGGCGTAGTACCCCCAGATCCCCCCCGAGACCATGGAGGCGGAGAAGAAGGTGTATCCCACCAGCGCTGCCCGGTACTGGAGATCGAGGATCCGCCGCCCGCCGCCGGCAAGGAACATCCCCCCCAGGAGCGCCCCGATGGCGAAGAGGGCGTAGGCGAAGAAGGCAAGCGCCACGTGGAGCTCGAACCAGAGGGTCCGGAGTACCGGCGGCAGCGGCATGGCGAAGGAGGGGAAGGGGAGCGCCAGGAGGCCGAAGAGGGCCGCCGTGCACCCCGCCCCCCACCGGAAGAACGTCGCGTCGCGGAGCGCCGGGGCAAAGAGAAACGGCAGCGCCATCAGCCCGAGGGCGACGGAGAAGAAGGCGAGGGTGTCGTGGGGGCCCACAAGCGGCAGGCGCCCCAGGGCGATCCCCCGCAGTGCCAGGTAGGCGACCCCCGCCGCCAGCCCCGCGCCGAAGAGGGGGCGCCGGAAGGAGCCGAAGAGGTAGAAGATCGCTGAGACGACGAGGAGCCATTTCATGGCTATGGGCTATAGCATATTCGCCCGGAGAAAGGAAGCCGTGGAGCGCGTCCCGGCGGACAGAAAAAACGGTTGAAAAGCGGTTTTTTGACCTGGGTCAATCCCCTGTTAAAATCCATCCATAGAATACCGCCATCTGTTTCGCAACTCAAACTAAGGAGGAGAAAGATGAAAGGACGCATCGTACGGTTCGGCCTCATCACCGCCGTGGCGGCCTTCGGGCTCGCGGTGTCCCCGGGACTGCGCGCGGCCCCGGCGGAGGCGGCCCAGAAGTCGAAGTGCATCGGCTGTCACGAGAAGGTAACGCCGGGGATCGTTAAGCAGTTTCTCTCCGGCAAGATGGCCAGGGTCATGGACTGCTCCGGCTGCCACGGCAGCGACCACCAGTCGGCCGATGACGTGGCCAAGGTGAAGCTCCCCACCCCCGAAACCTGCGCCAAATGCCACGAGAAGCGGGTGAAGGAGTACCGCGCCGGGAAGCACGCCTTGGCCTGGACCGCCATGAAGGCGATGCCGATGATCACCCACCAGCCCTCGGCCGTCGGCGGCGGCGACCTGAAGGGGTGCTCCGCCTGCCACAAGATCGGCGAGAAGCCGACGAGTGATCTCACCCGTTACGGCACCGGCGCCTGCGATTCCTGCCATACCCGCCACAGCTTCTCGGTGAAGGAGGCGCGGGACCCGCGGGCCTGCCGCACCTGTCACATGGGATTCGACCATCCGCAGTGGGAGATGTGGCAGACCTCCAAGCACGGTACCATCTGGGAGATCGAGCCGACCACCGGCCGCGCCCCCACCTGTCAGACCTGCCACATGCCCGACGGCGGCCACAACGTGGAAACCGCCTGGGGGTTCCTGGCGCTGCGCGTTCCCGAGGACGACAAGGAGTGGTGGAACAACCGGGTGACCATCCTCCAGGCCATCGGGGTGCTGGACGACAAGGGACAGCCGACCGAGCGGTTCGAGGCGGTGAAGGCGGCCAAGGTGGCGCGTCTCACCAAGGAGGACTTTGAGAAGGACCGGAAGAAGATGATCGACGCCTGCTCCAAGTGCCACTCGAAGAGCTACGCCGAGGCGAACCTGAAGGCGGGCGATGAGGTCATCCGCGAGGTGGACAAGATCTTCGCCGACTCCATCCGGACCGTGAAGGCCCTCTACGACGACGGCATCATCAAGAAGCCGGCCGGCTGGAAGTACGCCCCGGACCTCCTCCAGTTCTACGAGGCGAAGACCGCCGCCGAGCAGGAGCTCTACCTGATCTTCCTCGAATACCGGCAGCGGGCGTTCCAGGGGGCCTTCCACGCCAACCCGGACTACATGCACTGGTACGGCTGGGCCAAGGTGAAGGAGGCCGCCGCCCGGATCAAGGAGGACGCGGAGCGGCTGCGCAGGGAAGCGAAGCACTGACGCGGGACCATGGCGGTCCACCCGAGGCGGGGCGAAAGCCCCGCCTTTTTTTGCGGTGCGGGGACGGGGGGCGGCCGGTGCGGTGGCCGTGAAAGGGGTGGCGAACCGGGAGCGCTTCTGCTATAAGAAGCGTCGGCAGGAAGAACCTGATTCAGGAGGAAGCGATGAAACGGTTTGTCCAATGGATCGCCCTGGCGGCCCTGGCCCTGGTGGCCTTCGGCTGTGCCCACAACCCCTTCAACGTCCCGCGCGACACCTACGAGCAGAAGGTGAAGGTCCTCGGGGTCGCCCCCATCTTCGTCGACGCCGGCTCCGACATCCGCCACCCGGAGAAGGATGCCCTCGTCGCCCTCGTCAAGGAGTACAACCGGAAGAACGAGAAAGCCCTGGTGGCGATGCTGAAGGATTCGGGGGCCTACTTCTCGGTCCGCTTCATCGACACCCTCTCCCCCGACGATCTTTTCAAGACGCTGCTGTTGCGCGACGAGCGGCGCGACGACGGTGGCGTAGCCTACAACAAGCAGTTCTACAAGCCGGAGGAGATCAGGACCCTGGTCAGCCAGAACGACGTCGATGCCGTCCTCCTCGTGGTGGTGAGCGGCCTCACCAAGCAGGACCGGATCTTCTCCAACAACCTCCTCAAGTACCTGGACGCCGAGTACAACGACCTGATCATGACCGCCCAGATCCTGGACGCCAGCGGCACCACCCTCTGGGAATACCCCAACTTCCGGATCGGCAGCCCCACCACCCCGATTCTCGCGGAGCTCCAGTATCCCGACTTCGACCAGGCCGCCGCCAATATGGACGACAAGGTGGAGGTGAAGTTCAAGACGATCCCCGGCATCAGCCGCTACCTCGGCAAGAGGGAAAAGGACCTCCTCTTCCGCGACCGGAAGGCGACGGCCCCCTACTACCGCCTCTTCGACGACATGGTGGGGCTCCTCAAGCCGCCGGTGAAGCTCTTTGGCGAAGAGAAGGGGGCCACTTCCCAGCCCGGCCCGGAGCCCCAGCCCCAGCCTGCCGTGCAGCCCGTGCCGCAGCCGGCGCCGGCCTCCGCTCCCGCCCCGGCACCCCAGGCCGCCCCCCCCGCGAGCCCCCAACCGGTGCCGGCGACCGTGGTCGCCCCGGAGCCGATCAAGGAGCTCCCCCTCGACGCGACGCCGGTCAAGTAGCACCGGCCCTTGCAGGCACCGTCCGCCCGCGCCCCGACCGGCGCGGGCTTTTTTGGGCCCTTGTGGGGTGGCGTCCATCATATAAAATTGTTATGACATAACCATCCGGGGAGGAATCATGAGAAACCGCGAATTCACGCCG
This sequence comes from Geobacter sp., assembly GCF_027327745.1. Lineage (GTDB taxonomy): Bacteria > Desulfobacterota > Desulfuromonadia > Geobacterales > Geobacteraceae > Geobacter. The sequence continues at coordinate 17,236 of NZ_DAHVYG010000078.1, read as the reverse complement.
AGGAAGGTCTACGTGGCCGCATCGTACATGGCGCCGGTGGGGCGCTACGACGGCCGGCACCGGGAAAAGCTCTCCTTCCTCGATCTGGCGGAAAGGGCGAAGGAGGTCTTCGACGGCTCGCCGGTGAAGCCCCGGGACATCGAGGCGGTGGTGGTCGGCTCCCAGAGCCCCGTCGCCTTTTCCGGCGTCGACAACACCGCCGCCAAGATCGCCGGGGTCGTGGGGGTCTCCGGCGCCAAGTCGGTCCTCATCGACACCGCCTCCTCCTCGGGCGCCTCGGCCTTCGAAAACGCCTATCTCCAGATCGCCTCCGGCCGCTGCGACCATGTGCTCGCCATCGGGATCCAGAAGATGAGCGACGCCGCAACCGCCGAGGCGACCCGCATCGTCGCCGGGGTCATCGACCGGGACGAGGCGGAGTTCGGCCTCACCATGCCCGCCTGCGGGGCGCTGGTGGCCAGGGCGCTCATGGAGCGCCACGGTCTCTCCATCGACGAGTGGACCGCCTTTTCGGCGCTCCTCACCCAGCGGGCCCACCGCTACGCCGCGCGAAATCCCGCCGCCCACCTGAATATGGAGATCCCCCTGGAGGAGTACTACCACCAGATCGTCTCCGGCAAGAACTACCGCTACTGGTGGCCGCTTCGCTACCACGACTTCTGCCCCATGTCCGACGGCGTCGCCGCCGTGATCCTCACCGCCGACCCCCAGGAGGTGCTGGTCTCCGGCCTCGGGAGCGCCACCGACATCCCCACCATTGCCGACCGCAACTACTTCCACTCCTTCCCCGCCACCGTGGCGGCGGCCGCCGAGGCCTACGGCATGGCCGGCATCAGGGAGATCCGGAGCTTTGCCGGGAAGATCCACGTCAACATGCACGACCCCTTCAACGGCTTCGGCCCCATCAACATGGCGGATCTCGGCTTCGTCCCCCGGGGGCGGGTTCTCGACGCCCTCTTGGACGACGAGATCACCGGCGAAAACGGCCTCTTCCCCACAAACCTCACCGGCGGCCTCAAGGGGCGCGGCCACCCTCTGGGGGCCACCGGCATGATCCAGGTGGTGGAGAACCACAAAATGATCGTCGAGGGGCGCTTCCTGGCTGGCCTCTCCCACTCCATCGGCGGCCCCATCAACAACAACATAGTCATCCTCCTGGAGCGGAGCGACCACTACGGGCGCCGTCCCCACGAGCCGTACAAGCCGTGGGGCCTCCCGTCCCTGGGGCGGCTCAAGCCCAAGGATGTCACCGTGGAGACGCTTCTGGCCGAGACCGGCGCCACCGAGGGGACCTTCGTCACCGCCACCACCCGCTTCCACTTCAAGACCGGCGATCCCGAGGGGATCATCGTCATCGTCTCCTGCCGCGCGGCCAACGGCAGGAACTATCGCTTTCTCTTCGGCATCGCCGGCGAGAACTACGACAGCGTCGTCACCCTCGTCCCCGGCGACCGGATCAGGCTGGAACGGAGCAATGGGGAGATCCTTCTCAACCGGATGCCGGTGAAGAAGTTCTACCGGCGCACCATCGACGGCCTCGTGGACCTGGCGGGGAGCGGGTGGAAGAAGCTGACGGGGCGGTGAGGGATGAAACTGCTTGACGAAAGACAGTCGACGGGGAAACAGCGAGTCGCCACAGAATCGGCGTTGCGCTCCCATTAATCAAGTGATACTCTTGGAAGTACCACAGGAGGTACAACCAATGACAAAAGCGCCTAAAATCATCCCTATTTCGGATCTCCGCCAGGACGCCAGCGGTGTCATCAAACGCATGGCTTCCTCGCGCGATCCCCTGTTCATAACGCAACGTGGGCGGGCAACAGCCGTGATGGTCAGCATGAAAGAGTACGAACAGACGCAGCATGAGCTGGAGATCCTGAAACTCCTCGCCCGTGGGGAAAAGGAGATCGAGGCCGGCGCCGGCTTCGATCTGGAGACAGTGCTGGCCGAGGCTGATGCAATGCTGGCGGAACATTGATGAAGATCGTTTTTACCCCTTCGGCACGGGATCAGTTTCTGCGGGCACTTGCCTATATCCGCCGCGACAAGCCGTCTGCGGCGGTTTCTTTTCGACAGAAAGCCGGAAAAGTGCTCGTGCGGCTTCGCGATTATCCGGGGTCCGGACGGATACTCCCGGAGTTTCCGGATAGCCGTTACCGCGAAGTGATTGTCACGCCCTATCGATTTTTCTACCGGGAAAAGGACGACATCGTATGGATTGTGGCCGTGTGGCACGGAGCGCAGATTCCCGAGGATCCGGCAGAAAAACCGGCCGCCGTGCTGCACAATCTCTGAAAAGTGTTCACCATTCCGCCCCATTCCGCCCTATTTGCTGAGATGGAGACACCCTATGCATCATAAACCCATCGACCCCTCCGGCCTCGTCCCCCCCGAGCGGGACGCCTGCGCCATCATCTGCTACCTCAACAAGGAGGCGCGCCCCACCCACGGCAACGTCCAGCGGACCATCGAGGCGCTGGTGAAGATGGGGCACCGGGCCGGGGAGATCAACGGCGAGGGGGACGGTTGCGGGGTGCTGACCGACATCCCCCGGATGATCTGGCGGGAGGTGCTGGCCGGCGCCGGCCATGAGCCGAACCTGGCCGAAGCGCCCGGCTTCGCGGTGGGGCATCTCCTTTTGCCCAAGGAGGCCACCGCGGCCGACCCGCAGCTGCAGGAGAAGATCCTGGACCGCTTCGCCGCGGCGGGGGTGCAGCTTCTCGTGGAGCGCCCCGGCATCGTCCGGAGCGAGGTCCTCTCCAGCCGCGCCCGGGAGGGGGAGCCCCTCTTCTGGCAGGTGGCGCTCCTCTGTCCGGGGAAGGTGGCGGCGCCCCCCCTTCTCTTCGAGCTCCAGACGGCCATCGAGCGGGATTTTCCGGTCCACGTGGCGTCGCTCTCGGCGGATGTCACGGCCTGGAAGGTCCACGGCGCCCCGGAGCTCCTCCCCCGCTACTACCCGGAGCTGAGGCGCCGCGACTTCCTCTCCGCGGTCACCATCGGCCACAGCCGCTACTCCACCAACACCCTCCCCACGGTGCTCCGGGCCCAGCCGTTCTCGCTCCTGGGGCACAACGGCGAGATCAACACCATCGCCCGGCTCCGGGAGGAGGCGCGGATGATGGGGATTCCCCTCTTCGCCGACGGAAGCGACTCCCAGGACCTGAACCGGACCCTGGAGGGGCTCATGTTCCGCTACGGCCTCACCCTCTTCGAGGCGATGGAGGTGGTATTCCCCCCCGTCTTCAGCGCCATGGACGGGATGGGGCCGGAGCTTCGGTCTATGTACACCTGGTTTCGCCGCTTCCTGAAGGCGAGCGCCCAGGGGCCGGCGGCGATCATCGCCCGCCACCGGGAGCTCTGCGTCTTCAGCGTCGACGCCATGGGACTTCGCCCCCTCTGGGTGGGTGAGACCGCCAAGGAGATCTTCGCCTCCTCGGAGCTGGGAGTGGTCCCCCACGAGGAGATCCTCGCCGACCCGAAGCCCCTGGCCCCCGGCGAGAAGGTGGGGGTGCGGATCGCGGCGGGGCGCGGGGTGGAGCTCATCGACCATCCGGCGCTTCGGCGCGAGGTCTGGCAGAGTTTCCGGCGGCGGACGAACCTCCCTGCCCAGGAAAAGGGAGTGCTGGCGGCTTCGGCGCTGCGGGACGGCATCCCGATGCTGGCGGCCCGCTTCGGCCGCAGCGCCAGGCTCCACCAGGACAACCTCATGTCCGCCTTCGCCTGGAAGTCCAGCGACCTGAACATCCTCCGGGAGATGGCGAGAAGCGGCTCGGACCCCATCGCGTCGCTCGGGTACGACGGTCCCCTGGCCGCCCTCTCCAGCCAGCGCCAGAACCTCTCCGACTACTTCAAGGAGCAGGTGGCGGTGGTGACCAACCCGGCCATCGACCGGGAGCGGGAGGCGGAGCACTTCTCCACCCGCGTCTACCTGGGACCCCGGCCGCAGCTCCGGGGGGCGGCCCGGCCGGGGGTGGCCCTGGAGGTGCCGCTCCTGACCGGCGGCCGCCGCACCGGAGCCGACCCCGCCGACGCCGCCGTGGCCCGGGAGTTCGGCACCGCCACCCTGGAGGGGCTCGTGGGTGCCTTCGGCGATGGCCGGGGGCGCTGCCGGGCGATCTCCTGCTCCATGAAGAGGGAGGAGAGCCTGGGCGACGCCCTGGTGCGCCTTACCTGCGAGGCAACCGAAGCGGTGAGGCGGGGGGCGGCGGTGCTCCTGCTGGACGACAGCGACTGCTTCGCGCCGGGGAAGAGCTTCATCGACCCGTTCCTGGTGACGGCGGTCCTCCACAAGGGGCTCAAGGAGGTGACCGACGCCTCGGGGGAGAGCCTGCGGCGGCACACGTCGCTTGTGCTCCGCTCCGGGGGGCTCCGCAGCCTCCACGATCTCATCTTCGCCCTCGGCATGGGGGCCGACGCCCTCTGCCCCTACCTCATGTGGGAAGGGGCCGGCGACGGGGCAGGGATGCGGAATCTGCTGTCGGTCCTCGCCAAGGGGCTGGAGAAGGTCATCTCCACCATGGGGACCCACGAGATCGGCGGCTACGGCAAGTACTTCGCGGCAATCGGCCTCTGCCGGCACCTGGCGGAGTTCTTCGAGACCCCCGGCTTCTGCGGCTCGGGGCAGGGGGGGCTCACCCTGGAGCGGCTGGAGGCCGAAAACCGCTCCCGCACCGCCGTGGCCAGAAGCCGCGAGAAGCAGCCGGTGCCGGTGCAGTTTCGCCTCTACCCGAAGATCTGGAAGCTGGTGGGGGCCGTGGCCAAGATGGAGGAGAGCTACGCCGACCTCTCCCGCCTCATCCAGCAGTACGAGGCGGAGAATCCACTCGCCATCCGGCACCTGCTGGATCTGCGCTACACCCCGGAGCTGACCGTGGATCCGGACGAGGTGGACACAAGCGTCGGGGAGCACAACCTCCCGATCCTCATCTCGGCCATGAGCTTCGGCTCCCAGGGGGAGACGCCGTTTCGGATCTACGCCGAGGCAGCCAAAAGGCTCAACATCGTCTGCATGAACGGCGAGGGGGGTGAGATCGCCGACATGCTGGGGCGCTACCGGAAGAACCGGGGACAGCAGATCGCCTCGGGGCGCTTCGGGGTGAACATGGCGTTTCTGAACTCCGCGGATTTTCTGGAGATCAAGGTGGGGCAGGGGGCGAAGCCGGGGGAGGGGGGGCACCTCCCCGGCTTCAAGGTGACGGCCAAGATCGCCGCGGCGCGCCACGCCACCCCCGGCGTTTCCCTCATCTCTCCCTCCAACAACCACGACATCTACTCCATCGAGGACCTGGCCCAGATCGTGGAGGAACTGCGCACTGCCAACCCCCAGGCCCGGATCTCGGTGAAGGTGCCGGCGGTGGCGGGGATCGGCACCATTGCCCTGGGAGTGGCCAAGGCGGGGGCCGACATCATCACCATCAGCGGCTACGACGGCGGCACCGGCGCGGCCCGCAAGCACGCCATCAAGTTCGTGGGGCTCCCGGCGGAGATCGGGGTGAGCGAGGCCCACAAGGCGCTGGTGGCGGCCGGGATGCGGCAGCGGGTGGAGATCTGGGCCGACGGCGGCGCCCGCACGGGGCGCGACGTGGTGAAGCTGATGCTTCTCGGGGCGAACCGGGTCGGCTTCGGCACCATGGCGATGGTGGTGATCGGCTGCACCGCCTGCCGGGGGTGCCACCTCGGGACCTGCCACGTGGGGATCGCCACCCAGATCGAGACCGTGGAGGAGGCCGAAGGGCGGGGGCTCAAGCGGTTCGTTCCGCGGGTGCTGGAGAACGGGGTCATCTACATGAGCACCTTCTTCCGGGGGATGAGCCGGGAGATCCGGATCCTCACCGCCAAGCTCGGCGCGCGAAGGACCCAGGACCTGGTGGGGCGAAGCGACCTCCTGGTCCAGGCCCGGGGGCTCGACCGCCTGGATCTCACGGAGCTCCTCCGGCCGGCCCGGAGCGCGGAGGCCTCCCCCTTCGAGGCCGAGGTGCGGATCATCCGCAAGCCCCTCAACTACCTCACCTCCCTCGTCTCGGGACTCGTGACCGACGCCTTCGCCAAGGGGGAGGAGCGGGTCCGCTACGACGACGACAGCGCCACCAGCTCCGACCGGGCCATCGGCACCCATCTCGCCGGCGCCTTCGTCCGCGGGGTGGCCGGGGGGCGCTTCCGCCCCGAACAGCGGGCGCTCCTGCAGTTCCGGCGCGACTCCATCCCCGGCAACGGCCTGGCCGCCTTCTCCATCGACCGGATCAACATCCGGGTGGAGGGGGGTGCCCAGGACGGGGTCGGCAAGAGCGCCAGCGGCGGCAGGATCGTCATCCTCAAGGGGGAGAACCGGGAGGGACGCCGGGTGGGGGGGACCGTCGGCAAGGGGCTCGCCTACGGCGCCCAGGGGGGGACGTTCCTCGTCCAGGGGGATGCCGACAGCCGGGCCTGCATCCGCCTCTCCGGGGCCGAGGTGGTCTTCGGCTCCCGGATAAGGGAGCCCCTGGACGACTCCCGGGGGGACCTCGCCTCCCGGGCCAACCTGAAAGGGTTCGCCTTCGAGTACATGACCGCCGGGCGCGTGGTGGTCCTGGGGGACCCTGGCCCCTGGATCTGCTCCGGCATGACCGGCGGGGTGGTTTACTGTCACCTGGACGCCGCCATGGGGCTTGACCGCGATGCCCTGCGCCGCCGCCTGGCCGGGGGAGCGGGGGTGGAGATCCGCGACATCGGGGAGGAGGATGTGGCGGCCATCGAGGAGCTGCTCCTGAAGTACCACCGGGAACTGCTCCACTCCCACCAGGAGGAGGAAGCCGACGCCGTGGAGGGGATCATCGCCGCCGCCCGGAGCGGCTTCGTGAAGATCGTGCCGGAGAAGGGGGCGGTGGCCCCGGTCAATACGGAGTGAAGTTAACCAGCGAAAGGAGGAATGAACCATGGCCCGTAACGTGTACGTCGACAAGGATGTCTGCATCAGCTGCGGTCTCTGCGTGGAGTCGGTCCCCGAGGTGTTTCGCTTCGACGACGACAATCGCGCCGAGGCGTATGACCCGGCGGGAGCCCCCGAGGAGAAGATCCAGGAGGCGATCGACGCCTGCCCGGTCAACTGCATCCACTGGGGGTAATCGCCATTACACGGGAAGAACAATGATCATCCTGATACTGAACTGCCGGGGCTTTTCCATTCATTTCCAGCTCTTCGACTGGTCCAGCCGAACCGTCCTCGCCCGGGGGGACGTGGACCGGGTCGAGCTGGGAGATCCGGGCGGGTGACATCCGCCGGAAATGCAGTAGAATATCTTGATGTCGCGTAGCCCCGGGTGGCGAAGGCCGAGGCCCATCCGGCCCAGGTGCTGGAGTTCCTGAAAAAACAGTAACGGCGGGGGGATGCCGCCGTCAAAACCGTTGACTTGCGTATTCATTGCGCTAGAGTGTGAGCCTTGGCATGTCACTCTACCGCCGGAGAGTAGAATGCAGCCTGCCGCCGCCACCCATTCCCTCTTTCCGACCTTGCCGCCCGAGTTTCTCCCTCTGGCGCTCTATGCCGTGGCGGCCACCCTCCTGATCGCCCTCCTCCTCCTGGCCGCCTGGTGGCTCGGCGCCAAGAGCACCAGCCGCAACAAGGAACTCCCCTACGAATCGGGGGCCATCCCCACCGGCAGCGCCCGTCTCGCCTACCCGGTCCCCTTCTACCTCATCGCCATCTTCTTCATCGTCTTCGACGTTGAGGCGGTCTTCATCTTCGCCTGGGCCACGGCCTGGCGGGAACTGGGGCTCGGGGGGCTCATCCATATCACCTTCTTCATCGTGATTCTCCTTCTCGGCCTGGCCTGGCTCTGGATGAAGGGGGGCCTCGACTGGGGTCCTTCACGGGAACGGAGGGTCCGTGGCAGAGAGTGAAATCCCGCAGAACAACATCGTCCTGGCCCGCCTGGACGACCTCATCAACTGGGGGCGGGCCAACTCCCTCTGGCCGATGTTCTTCGGGCTCTCCTGCTGTTTCGTGGAGATGATGACCTCCTTCACCTCCCGCTACGACATCTCCCGCTTCGGGGCCGAGGTGCTCCGCGGCACCCCGCGGGAGGCGGACCTGATGGTGATCGCCGGCACCGTCTTCAAGAAGATGGCCCCCTCCATCCTGCGCCTCTACGAGCAGATGGCGGAGCCCAAATGGGTCATCTCCATGGGGAGCTGCGCCAACTCCGGCGGCATGTACGACGTCTACAGCGTGGTCCAGGGGGTGAATCAGATCATCCCGGTGGATGTCCACGTCCCCGGCTGCCCGCCGCGCCCCGAGGCGTTCCTCCAGGGGCTCTTGCTCCTGCAGGAGAAGATCAAGCGGGAGGAGCGCCCCGCCCGGAAGGTCCTCCACCTGGCCGGCGGGACCGAGGGGACCACCCGGCCGGTGCTCGTGGACGGGGTGACGAAATCCCGCGACACCCGGGGGCCGGGGATGGAAGGGGCCGCCATCCGGGGAACGTCAGTCCGGCACCCCGCGTTCCGGATGCCCCGCTCCGACGAGATGTGGCGCCCCCCCGCCCCGAAGCACGACTACCCCGACTTCGGCCTTGCCGGCGAGCTGGAGGCGCTCTTCGGCCAGCGCGTCACGGTGGACCCCGCCGCCACCGACATGCTCACCTACCGTTGCCCGCCGGAGCTGGTTCCCGACGTGCTGCGCCACCTCAAAACGCGCACCTCCGCCCCCTTCCGGCGCCTGGAGGACGTGGCGTGCGTGGACGAGTCGTGCCGCCGGGAGCGGGAGCGGTTCCGGGACTTCACCGTCAACTACCACCTCCTGAACTTCGACCTCCCCGGCCACCTCCGGATCAAGACCGAGCTTGCGGGGGAGGCGCCGGAACTCCCCACCGCGACCACCGTCTTCCCCGCCGCCGACTGGTACGAGCGGGAGGCCTTCGACATGTACGGCATCCGCTTCGAAGGCCACCCGCGCCTGCGCCGCATCCTCATGCCCCCCGACTGGGAGGGGCACCCCCTGCGGAAGGAGCACCCCTTCCGGGCCACGGAGATGCCTCCCTACACCACCGACGACGCCCGGCGCCACCAGGCCCTGCCGGCCAGCGACTTCTTCGACCGCATCGACGAGGAGACCCTCATCCTGAACCTGGGCCCCCAGCACCCCGGGACCCACGGGATCATCCGCTTCGTCCTCAAGCTCGACGGCGAGGAGATCGTCGACATGGACACCGACATCGGCTACCACCACCGGGGGGCCGAGAAGATCGGCGAGCGCCAGCACTGGAACCAGTTCATCCCCTACACCGACCGGATCGATTATCTCGCCGGGGTCCAGAACAACCTGGCCTACGTCAACTCCGTGGAGCGGCTCTGCGGCATCACGGTCCCGGACCGGGCCGTCGTCATCCGGGTCATGCTGGCGGAGCTCTTCCGGATCGCCAGCCATCTCGTCTGGCTCGGGACCTTCGCCGCCGACGTGGGGGCCATGACCCCGGTCTTCTACACCTTCACCGACCGGGAGAAGATCTTCGACATCGTCGAGATGGTCACCGGCGGCCGGATGCACCCCTCCTGGTTCCGGATCGGCGGCGTGGCCGAGGACTTGCCCTTCGGGTGGGAGGGGCCGGTGCGGGACTTCCTCCAGTGGTTCCCCCCGCGCCTCAAGGAGTACGAGGATCTCCTGAACGACAACCCGATTTTCAAGGCGCGCCTCAAGGGGGTGGGGACCATCTCCCTCGATGAGGCGATCGAGTGGGGGATAAGCGGCCCGAACCTGCGGGCCTGCGGTTTTGCCTGGGATCTGCGTAAGAAGATCCCCTACGCCGGCTACGACCGCTTCGACTTCGACATCGCCCTGGCTGAGGGGGGGGACTGCTACGCCCGCTACCTGGTCCGGATCGAGGAGATGAAGCAGTCGCTGCGCATCGTCCGGCAGTGCCTGGAAGGGATGCCCGAAGGGCGCTGGATTACCGACGACTACCGCTACGTCCTCCCCCAGAAGCGGGATACGCTGAACGACATCGAGTCCCTCATCCACCACTTCATAAACTCGACCCGCGGCATGGCACCCCCCAAGGGGGAGAACTACAGCGCCATCGAGGCCCCCAAGGGGGAGAACGGCTACTTCGTGGTAAGCGACGGCCTCAACGTCCCGTACCGGGTCCGGATCAAGACCCCCAGCTTTCCCCACATCCAGGCCCTCCCCCTCATATGCCGGGGGTGGCTCGTGGCAGATTTTCTCGCCATCATCGGGTCGATCGACTTCGTGCTGGCGGATCTGGACCGGTGACGCGGATGATTCCCGACGCTCTCAAAGAAGAACTTCGCACCCGCATTGCCCGCGCCGTCACCAGCCGCGAGGCGGCGGTGGATGTGATGAAGGAGCTGCAGCGCCACTACGGCTGGCTCGCCGACGAGGCGGTGGCCGAGGCGGCGGAGCTCCTGGGGCTGACGCCGCTGCAGGTGGAGGAGCTGGCCACGTTCTACGAGATGATCTACCGCCGACCCGTGGGAAGGCACGTCATCCACGTCTGCGACTCCATCTCCTGCTGGGCCGTGGGGGGGGAGAGCCTCATGGCGCACCTGGCGGCGCGGCTCGGCATCGAGCCGGGGGGAACCACGGCGGACGGCGCCTTCACGCTCCTTCCTTGCTGCTGCCTCGGCAACTGCGGCGAGGCGCCGACCCTGATGATCGGCGACACCCTCCACGGCCGGGTGTCGCCGGAGCGGGCGGAGGAGGTCCTGAATGAGGCGCGGGGAACCGCGGCAACGGTACCGGGAGGCCCCGGTGCACTACGAAAGGAGGAGAAAGCATGAACAAGGGAGTTATCGTCTCCATCGCCCTGCTGGCCACGGCGGCGTTCGCCACGGCCGGCCTCGCCGACACCAGGAAGGGAATGAAGATCGACGGCGCCAGGGAATTCAAGGAGCATTGCGCCGTCTGTCACCCCGACGGCGGCAACATCGTCAACCCGGCCAAGACCCTGAAGAGATCGACCCTGGCGGCCAACGGCGTCAGGACCTGGAAGGATATCGTCGCCAAGATGCGCAACCCCGGCCCGGGGATGACCAAGTTCGAGAAGAAGGACGTAAGCGACAAGGAGGCGAGGGCGATCGCGGAGTACGTCCTGAAGAGCTTCAAGTAGCGGCGCGGAATGGGGCGGCCGGCGACGGCCGCCGTTCTTCCTGCCGCGGGCGGGGGGTGGCATGGTCAGGATCAAGCGGATCTACGATCCGCCGGCGCCGGAGGACGGGACACGGATCCTCGTGGACCGCCTCTGGCCCCGGGGGATCGCCAGGGACGAGGCGCGGATCGACGAGTGGCTGAAGGAGATCGCCCCGAGCGACGAGCTGCGGAAGTGGTTCGGTCACGACCCGGAAAGGTGGGAGGAGTTCCGGGAGCGCTACCGGCGGGAGCTGGAGGCGAAGGGAGAGCTCCTGGATCATTTGCGGGCGCTGGCGGGGAAGGGAGCGGTGACGCTTCTCTTCGCCGCCAGGGACGGGGAGCATAACAACGCGGTGGTTTTGAAGGAAATGCTCGGGTAGGGGGCAGCCCGACAGTAAATGCGACGTTTACTCCCATAACTCCCCCCGGCCCCCTCTTAGCTTAAGAGGGGGTGATAACCACGATTGACTCCTCCCCTTAAGCTAAGGGGAGGCTGGGTGGGGTTATGGTAAAGGATCTCCCGGGCATTCGCTGCACACGTGCACGGTGATCCAGAAAGAATGTCTTTAATGGAACAGCTCCTCTTCCGACATAATCGCCCCGGCCGCTGCGTGACCTTCGCCGAGTACCGGGCGGAAGGGGGCTTCGCGGCCCTGGAAAAGACGCTCTCCGGCATGTCCCCTGCGGAGGTCCAGCAGGTGGTGATCGACTCGGGCCTTCGGGGGCGCGGCGGCGCCGGCTTCCCCACGGGGAAGAAGTGGTCCTTCGTCCCACGGGACATCCCCGGCCCCCGCTATCTCATCTGCAACTGCGACGAGATGGAGCCGGGGACCTACAAGGACCGGGTGCTCCTGGAGGCGAACCCTTACTCGCTGGTGGAGGGAATAACCCTGGCCGCCTACGCCATCGGCGTGGCCCACGCCTTCATCTTCATCCGGCGGGGGTACGAGGAGGGGGCGGAGAACTGCCGCCGGGCCATCGCCGAGGCGAAAGCTGCGGGGCTACTCGGCGAGAACATCCTCGGAAGCGGCTTCTCCCTGGAGATCGACGTCCACCAGTCGGCAGGGCGTTACATCTGCGGCGAGGAGACGGCGCTGATGAACGCCCTGGAGGGGCGGCGGGCCAACCCGCGCTCGAAGCCCCCGTTCCCGGCGGTGAAGGGGCTCTGGGGACGCCCCACGGTGGTGAACAACGTCGAGACCCTGGCCAACATCCCGTCCATCGTGGCCAACGGCGCCGCCTGGTTCAAAGGGCTGGCACGGATCCCAGAGGCAGCCGGCACCAAGCTCTTCTGCGTGAGCGGCCATGTGCGGCATACCGCCTGCTTCGAGTTGCCGCTGGGGATGACCCTCGGCGAGATCATCGACGGCCCCTGCGGCGGGATGCTCCCGGGCCGGGAGTTCAAGTCGTGCATCCCCGGCGGGGCGTCGACCCCCTTCTTCACGAAAGAGCACTGGCACGTCCCGATGGATTTCGACACCGTGGCCAGGGCGGGGTCGCGGCTCGGCACCGGCGGCATCATCGTATTCGACCAGGGCACCTGCATGGTGGCGGCGACCTTGAACCTGATCGCCTTCTACGCCCGGGAGTCGTGCGGCTGGTGCACCCCCTGCCGGGAGGGGCTCCCCTTCGTGCAGGACATCCTCGCCCGGATCGAGGCGGGAGCGGGGCGGGAGGAGCACATAGGCGTCCTCCGGGAGCACGTGCAGTACCTGAGTTACGCCTTCTGCCCCCTGGCCCCCGGCGCCATGGGTCCGGTGGAGGGGTTGCTCAGGCTCTTCGAGGACGAGATCCGGGAGCATATCAGCTTGGGGCGTTGCCCGTTCGGGGGAAGGAAATGAGGGCTGGAGACGATGATTTCGGCGGGCTCGTCAACCGGGCCACGACCCTCTGGAAGGAGAACTTCGGCAGTCTCCTCGTCCTGTCGCTGGTCTTCATCCTCGTGGCGTGGATTCCGATCGCCAACGCCGGTTTCATCGCCGGCTACACCCGGGCGGTCCTGAAGGTGGCCCGGGGCGGCAAGGCCCGGGTAGGAGATATCTTCGACGCCTGGGACTGCTTCGGCGACCTCTTCGTCTATCTCCTCCTGGTGGTCGTCGCCCAGTTCGTCCTGTTCCACGTGCCGTTCCTGGGCCAGGTGGCGGGGTTTGTTCTCTCGGTGGTGGTCGCCCCCGGGGTGTATGCAGTAATCGACCGGAAGATGAAGTTCATGGAAGCCTTCCGCTGGAGTTTCCAGGCGATCCAGGCCGATTTCGTCAACTGGCTCCTGGCGGTGCTGATCGGCAGCATCTTCATCGCCGCCGGGGCGGTGCTCCTCGGCGTCGGCATCATCCTGACCCTCGGCTGGGGAAGCCTCGTCATGGCGCTCCAGTACGACAAGGAGGAGCAGCCCAGGGTGATTATCCTGTAAGCTCCCTCCCCCCAGCCCCCTCCCCTCGAAGGAGGGGGAGTTATTACACGTAGGCGGCACAAATAGGTTCTATGCCCAAACTGATCATCGACCACATACCGGTTGAAGTCCCCGCCGGCACCAGCGTCCTGGAGGCGGCCAAGTCCGTCGGGATCTGGATCCCCCACTTCTGCTATCACCCGGCCCTGGGGAGCGTGGGGGCGTGCCGGCTCTGCGCCGTGAAGATGGTGGACGGCCCGGTGAAGGGGATCCAGATGTCGTGCATGCTCCCGGCCCAGGACGGGATGGTGGTCTCCACCACCGATCCCGAGGCGCTGAAGATGCGAAGCCTCGTCATCGAGTGGCTCATGACCAACCACCCCCACGACTGCCCGGTCTGCGACGAGGGGGGGGAGTGCCTCCTGCAGGACTACACGGTGGCCGGCGGCCACGGCATCCGGCGCTACGAGGGGAAAAAGCGGACCCACGAAAACCAGGACCTGGGTCCCTACATCGAGCACGAGATGAACCGCTGCATCCAGTGCTACCGCTGCGTTCGCTTCTACCAGGATTTTGCCGGCGGGAGCGACTTCGGCGTCATGGGGAGCGCCCGGCGGGTCTACTACGGCCGCTTCCAGGAGGGAAAGCTGGAATCCCCCTTCTCGGGGAACCTGGTCGACATCTGCCCCACCGGCGTCTTCACCGACAAGACCGCCCGCTTCCGGGCCCGCTACTGGGACTACGAGATGGCCCCCTCGGTCTGCCCCCACTGTTCCCTCGGCTGCAACACGGTGCCGGCGGCTCGCTACCGGGAACTCCTGAAGACCATCGCCCGGGAAAACCCCGCCGTGAACGGCCCGTTCATCTGCGACCGGGGTAGGTTCTCCAATGCGGCGGTGAACGACCCGGCGCGCCCCCGCATGCCGCTGGTTGACGGAAAGGAAGCTTCGTGGGACGAGGCCCTCGACGCCCTCATGCTGCGGATCACCGAACTGGAAGAGGTGTACGGACCCGGGAGCCTGGCGGTGGTCGGTTCGCCGCGCCTCCCGCTGGAGGGGAACATCCTTCTGGCGCGGCTGGCGGAACTCCTCGGGGCGGGCTATCTCTGCTACTTCGCCGACAGGGAGGAGGGGGAGCGGGTCGCCGCCGCCGTCTCCCTCCTGGCTGAAGGCCGCGCCGCCTCCATGGCGGATGTGCGAAAGGCCGACTGTGTCGTCATTCTCGAAGCGGACCTCCGGGACGAGGGGCCGATGATGCTTCTGGCGGTCCGGCAGGCCTGGCGAAGCGGCGCGCCGGTCTTCCTGGTGGGGAAACACGCGCCGCTGGAGCAGGCCCGGGCCGTCTCCGTCGAAGCCATCGAGCTCAACATCATTGAAGAAGTGCCGCTGGCGATCTTCGAGCGGGCCGTCGTCATTTGCGGGACCAGGAACAGCACCCCCGCCGCCATCGCGTTGCTTGCCCGGGCCGAGGCCAAAATCGCGCCCCTCCTTCCAGGTCCCAACGCCTTCGGGGCGGGGCTCCTGGCGAGGGAGCACGGAGCGGTTACCCTTGCCGAGGCCGCGGCCTCCGGGAAAGTGAAAGGGATCCTCGCCGTGGAGGCCGACATCCCGGAAGAACTCCTCGCACGGGTTCCCTTTGTCGTCGCCCTCGACTGGCTCCCGACGGAGACGGTCCGGCGGGCCCAGGTTGTCCTCCCCACCGCTGCCTGGGTGGAGGCGGACGGCACCTACGTCAGCTTTGAAGGGCGCGCCCAGCGTTTCCGCAAGGTCATGGCTCCGGGCCTCCCGATCCGGGGACTGCCGGCCCGCTACCACGCCTCGCCCGACAAGTCGGCGCCGTTCCATCCGCCGCGGGTCCACCGCAGCGTTCCTCCGGGGGGGGATCTTCGGCCGGCGTGGCGGGTTGTGGCCGAGTTGGTGGAGCGGTTCGGGGGGGAGCGGGTGGAGGAGTTGTTCGAGGGGCGATGGGAGCAATTGCGGGACCTTGACCCCGAAGGGGGAGGAGTGAGGCTGCTGGGATGATGGGGAACGATAAATGTTCCATTTGGGTAGATCACCGGTTCACGCGCGTACGCGCGTGAACCGGTGAATAATGAGTTGGCAAGAGGATCAATGAATGAATATTATTGGCGTTTGCGGTGATAATTGTTCTCTTTGTCCTAGGTACCTTGCTTCTCAAAACGGAGATGTCAAGGAATTGGAGGAAGTAAAAGAATTGTGGGTTCGTCTTGGCTTACGTGATCCAGCGTTTCCACCTCAAGACATGGCCTGTTATGGGTGTAAACCGGAAAACAATTGTGCTTATTCGGAAGTCCGTGCATGTGCTTGTGGGAAAGGGATTAAGAACTGCGGTTTGTGCCAAGTGTATCCATGCGAACTGCTACACGCGGTTTTTGAAAAATCTGAAAAACTACGCTCTCATGCCGTTCGTTTCTGCACACCTAAAGAAATGGATGCGTTACATAAAGCATTCTTCTGTAAGCGGCAGAACTTGGATCGGGTTCATTTTGATAGAGATAAAGCCAATAAATAACAAAAAACTGCCAACACGCCCCTAGAGCCGTCTCGCTTGAAACGCCTGCGCACAGGTTTTTCCGGCACTTCCGGGTTTAGCGGAGTCACTGTCACCCCCTGCTCTGGCAGGGTCGAATCTTTGGGGTCCATCCCGGTGATTGCAGTCGCCCTACGGGCTCCTGCAATCACCGGGATGCTCTTAACTTTACCGATGGTCATATCCTTTCTTACCCCCCCGCCCTCTACAGTAATTTAATGGGAGGTAAGTGTCTCACTGATCTTGGCACAGAGGGGAGTGCTTTAAGTGTGAGGTGAGCACGATGCTACAGGCGTTTATAGGCACATTGCGGAGGACATAACCAGGCCCTTGGACGCCGACTGGGGCTGAGAAACGCCCCGGTGCGGGTCAAGGGCGCAAGCCGCGGTTGGTTTTCAAGGACTCTATCGACTACTCCAAGGTCAAAGTTCATAAAGAAGAGTACCTCCCCTTTGGCATTCAGAATGATGACACTGCAATGACACCAAACGGAGAGATGTATTTTAACAAGAATCGGCACAAGAATGATTTTTCAGTCGAAGATTATAACAACAAGATTTGGTTTATCCATGAAATGGTCCATGTGTGGCAGTACCAACTTGGATATTGGGTTAAATGGCATGGGCTTGGATTGGCGATTAGCGGAGGCTACGCCGGAGGCAGTGCTTATAAATATGATTCTCCGGAGAACAACGGCAAGACATTGCCAGATTTCAACATGGAGCAACAAGGAGATATTATTGCGCATTATTATGCTGCTAAGCATCTAAACCACAAGGAATATTTGTCAGAGCAACCCTTTCTGGAACGCGCATTGAAGGAATTTATAAGGAGCCCAAAGAATGTTAATCTTCTACCAAAATAGTCTGATCTGTCTTTTTCTCATATTACTACCCGTAACAGGTTACGCTATGTCCAGCATACGGGATGCTGATGCAGTCATCACCATGCGCAACGGCAACCCCTGTTTTTCCTATCCCCAAGACAAGGAAATACGAAAGAGACCATATTCCTTTGGTTACCTTAGTGTTTCAAAAAACGGCCCATCCGGCGGAGGCGGATGGGAGATACAGATAGCAAGCCCTGACAAAAGGGGGCTTTTAGACCCAAATTCTCCGGAAACCTGCATCGAATATGGCATCCTTAACCCTGGGACAGAAGTGATCAAGCCTGCCAAACCA
>NZ_DAHVYG010000059.1 GCF_027327745.1 Geobacter sp. | reverse complement strand
CTCGGGGCTCGGGGCTCGGGGCTCGGGGCTCGGGGCTCGGGGCTCGGGGCTCGGGGCTCGGGGCTCGGGGCTCGGGGCTCGGAATAGCGAAATGGAGAAAGTGTGATGGAATCAAGAAAAAAGGTGACGAACGGCAGGGGGAAAGTTTTTTCACCAGTCCCGAATCCCGAGTCCCGAGTCCCGGTTTTATGAACATCGGCATCGACTTAGGGAGCAGAAAAGCGAAATTCGCCCTCTTCGACGGCGGGTCCGTCGTCCGCCTGGCCGACCACGACACGGTCACCTTCTACAAGCGCTACGGCAGGCTCGATGGGGAAGAGCTCGTGCTGGACCTGGCGGCAAGCGGCATCTTCACCCCGGAGGAACTGGCCGGAGCGACGGTGGTGGTCACCGGCTACGGCCGCAACACCCTTGCGCTGCGGGGAGCGCGGATCGTCTCCGAGATCCGGGCCCATGTGGCCGGCGCCCTCTTTCAGACAGGGCTCCGGGAGTTCACCCTCCTCGACATGGGGGGGCAGGATACGAAGGTGGCGCTGGTGCGGGGGGGAAAGCTCGCCGACTTCGTCATGAACGACAAGTGCGCCGCCTCCAGCGGCCGCTACCTCGAAAACATGGCGGCGGTCCTGGAGGTCTCCCTCGACGAACTCTCGTCCCACTGGGAGGCCCCCGTGAAGCTCGACGCCACCTGCGGCATCTTCGGCGAGTCGGAACTGATCGGCCAGATCCTCCGGGGGCACCCCGTGGAACGGCTCTGCGCCGGGGTGAACCAGACCCTCGTCAAGCGGGTCATGCCGATGCTGAAGCGCTTCCCCTCGGAGACCATCGTCCTCACCGGTGGGGTCGCCCGCAACGGGGGGCTTGTGGAACTCCTCCGGAGCGAGAGCGGTCTGGAGGTCTGCGTCCCCCAGCACCCGCAGCACAACGGCGCCATCGGCTGTGCATATCTGGGGGCTCGGGACTCGGGGCTAGCGACAGGCAAAACCCTTTCGTCTTTCCAAGTCCCGAGTCCCGAGCCCCAAGTCCCGAATTCCGGAGGTTCAAAATGAAATTAGCCAAGAAAGACTGGTTCTTCATCGCCCTGATCGTCGTGGTGGTCGGCGTCTTCTGGGCCATCTCCGGGGAGGTCCGGACCAAGAAGGTTCCCTTCGACGAAAATCACAGGAAGTTCTACGAGGCGTTTCGCCGGGGAGAGGAAAAGATGACGATCGACCGGGCCTGTCCCGCCTGTCACAACGAGCAGCCGGGGGGGATCCCCTTTCCGAAGAACCACCCGGTGAAGCCGGCCGAAGGCCCCATGCGCTGCCTCTTCTGCCACAAGTTCAAACAGCAGTGACTCCCGTCGCATCCCCCTCCCCCGGCGTCCTCAACCTGACCCGGGAACTGGAAATCGTCGTCGCCCACATCGTCCGGACCGTCGAAGAGCTTTCCCACATCGATCCCGCGCGGGTTCTCCTCTGCATCTCCTCCACCCGCAGCGGCGGCGTGGGGGGGATGTACGCCAAGATCCACCCCCTGCGCTTTCCCGGCGGAACCAGGAGCAGCGAGCACCGGCGCGGCCGCCACATCTACGTCTCCACCATGCCGACGGTGGTCCACCGGGAGGTGGAGGTCCTCTACGTCATCTACTTCCTCCTGCCCCGCTTCTTCGACCTGCCGCCGCGCGAGAAACTCGTCACCATCTTCCACGAGCTCTACCACATCTCCCCCGCCTTCGACGGCGACATCCGCCGCTTTCCCGGCCGCAACTTCGCCCACGGCAGCTCCACCCGACGCTACAACTCCCACATGGCACGGCTCGTCGACGCCTACCTCGCCGCCCACGACACACCCTCCATCCTCTCCTTCATGGACGGGACCATGGCGGAGCTGCGGGGAAGACACCGGGTGCTGGTCGGCAGACGCCTCCCCGTCCCCCGCATCAGGACCGAGCGCCGCTGAGCCGCGCGGCACAAAATCGTCCTCAAGAAATCGGCACGCCGGCCGATACGATGGAATGTAAGCGATCACCAACAGCAACGAGGGACGGCACCATGGCAATCGGATGGAGAGACGACCTGCTGACCGGGGTCAGGGAGATAGACGAGCAGCACCGGGAGCTGTTCGCACGGTTCGGGGCACTGCTGAACGCCTGCAACGAAGGGAAGGGGAACGAGGAGGTGCTGCGGCTCTTCACCTTCCTCGACGAGTACGTCGTTTCGCACTTCAGCGCCGAGGAACGGATCATGCGCTCGTGCGATTACCGCGAGTACCCGGAGCACCGCCAGCAGCACCAGAAGTTCGTCCGCGACCTGGGGGAACTGAAGCAGCAGTTCCGCGACGGCGGTGCCGGGCTCTCCCTGGTCATCTCCACGAACCAGATGATGATCGAGTGGCTCACCCGCCACATCGAGAAGATGGACAAGGAGCTTGCGGGGCACCTGGGAAGGTAGGACCGCCACCCCCCATCCCGGCGGCCTCCGGGAGAAGCTTGACAGGTGGTGTCGCTGCGGCAGTGACAGAGGAGCATCAGGAAATTTCGCCTTGACTTCATCCGCCTATCCGGATACATTGGCACCATGAAATCATCGACACGGCTTTTCAAGTCCCTCGCTGACGAGACCCGCCTCCGGATCCTGGCGCTCCTTCTGAAAGAGGAGAAGCTCTGCGTCTGCGATCTCATGGCGGCCCTGGAACTCCCCCAGTCCACGGTATCGCGGCACCTGGCCCAGCTCAGGAACGCCGGCTGGGTGGACGACTGCCGGGAAGGGGTCTGGGTCTACTATTCCCTGACCCCGGCAGATCCGCCGCTGCGCCGGGAACTGCAGGCCCTCCTGGCACGGCACGTTGAAACGGAACCGACCGCCGTGGCCGACCGGGAGCGGCTCGCCGGGTTCGGCGCCGGCAACCGCTGCGCCTGATTTTTTTGCCCCGACACATCCGCCTATCCGGATAGGCGCTACCAGGAGAAATTTCATGAAACAGCGGGTACTCTTCCTCTGCACCCACAACGCCAACCGGTCCCAGATGGCCGAGGGGCTGGTGAACCACTTCCTCGGCGACCGATGGGAAGCGCGCTCCGCCGGCACGGAGGCGACGGCGGTCAACCCGCGGGCGATCCGGGCCATGGCCGAGCTCGGAATCGACATCTCCGGCCACCGCTCCAAGACCCTCGACGAGTTCGACGGCCAGAGCTTCGACCGGGTCATCACCCTTTGCGGCGACGCCGGCGAGAAGTGCCCCCTCTTCGTCGGCGGCGTGCGGCGCCAGCACCTGGGGTTCGATGACCCCTCCCGGGCCGCCGGCACCGAGGAGGAGATCATGACCGGATACCGCCGGGTGCGGGACGAGATGCGACAAGAACTTACCTCTCACCTGGCCGGAGGCGACCATGAGTGACCATGTCTCCCGCAACCTCTCCTTCCTCGACCGCTGGCTCACCCTCTGGATCTTCGCTGCCATGGCCCTCGGGGTCGGGCTCGGGTACTTCATCCCCGGCGTGGAGGGGTTCATCGACCGCTTCCGGGTGGGGACCACCAACATCCCCATCGCCGCCGGGCTTATCCTGATGATGTATCCTCCCTTCGCCAAGGTGCGGTACGAGGAGATGCCCGAGGTCTTCGCCAACCGGAAGATCCTCGGTCTTTCGCTGGTGCAGAACTGGCTCATCGGGCCGGCGCTCATGTTCGTCCTGGCCGTCGTCCTCCTCCCCGACAAGCCGGAGTACATGGTGGGGCTCATCATGATAGGACTCGCCCGCTGCATCGCCATGGTGATCGTCTGGAACGAGCTGGCGAAGGGGAACACCGAGTACGCCGCCGGGCTCGTGGCCTTCAACAGCATCTTCCAGGTCCTCTTCTACAGCGTCTACGCCTGGCTCTTCATCACGGTCCTCCCCCCTCTCTTCGGCCTTTCGGGAAGTATCGTGGAGGTGAGCATCCGCCAGATCGCCGAGAGCGTCTTCGTCTACCTGGGGATTCCGTGCATCGCCGGCGCCCTGACGCGCCTCATCGGCGTGAAGATCATGGGAAAGGAGCGCTACCACCGGGAGGTAGTGCCGCGGATCGGCCCCATCACCCTCGTGGCGCTCCTCTTCACCATCGTGGTCATGTTCAGCCTCAAGGGGAACCTGATCGTCTATCTCCCCCTCGACGTGGTCCGAATCGCCATCCCGCTCCTCATCTACTTCGTGGTGATGTTCCTGATCTCCTTCTGGATGGGGAAACGGCTCGGGGCGGACTACCCGAAGACCACGACGCTCGCCTTCACCGCCGCCAGCAACAACTTCGAGCTGGCGATCGCCGTGGCGGTGGCGGTCTTCGGCCTCAACTCCGGCGCGGCCTTCGCCGCGGTCATAGGTCCCTTGGTGGAGGTGCCGGTGATGATCGGGCTGGTGAACGTGGCGTTCCGGCTGCGGGGCAGGCTCTTTCCCGCAGCCGCTGTGGGAGATAACGCCTGATGCTCTGCGACAAATTCCTCAGACTCCGGCAACTCTACCGTACGGCGGCGCTGCTGGCCCTCATCACCATCGGCTACAACATCGTGGAGGGGGTGGTGTCGGTGGGGTTCGGCGCGGCGGACGAGACCCTCTCCCTCTTCGGCTTCGGGCTCGACTCCTTCGTGGAGGTGATCTCGGGGGTCGGGATCTGGCACATGGTGCGGCGGCTCCGGCAGGGGGAGGAGGAGCGGCGCGACACCTTCGAGCGCCGGGCGCTGCGGATCACGGGGGGGGCCTTCCATCTCCTGGCGGCGGGACTCGTGGTGACCGCGGGCTTGAGCATCTACAGCGGCCACAGGCCGTCGACCACCGTCTGGGGGATCGTGGTATCCCTGGTCTCCATCTCCTTCATGGGGTTTCTCATCCACCACAAGACAAAGGTGGGAAAGGCGCTCAACTCCCCCGCCATCCTGGCCGATGCCGCCTGCTCCCGGGCCTGTCTGCTGCTGTCGGTGGCGCTTCTGGCGGCAAGCGCCGGCTTTGAGCTGACCGGCGTCGGCTATCTCGACTCCCTCGGTTCCCTCGCCATCGCCTGGCTCTCCTTCCGGGAGGGTCGGGAGGCCTTCGGCAAGGCCGACGGCCTGGCGTGCGGCTGTGCCTGCTCCTGCGGAGCGGCCGAAAAGGGATAGCCTCCCTCGCCCTACCCCAGCCGCCGGAAGGCCGATGCCTTGATGGCGGCGTAGACCTCGCTCCCCTCACCCAGCTCCAGCTCCCGGGCCGCGTCGCCGGCCACCTCCGCCACCAGCCTCCCGCCGGCGCAGGCAAGCTCCACCCCCACCTTCCGTCCCGCCTCGAACATCCCCGTCACCGTGCAGCGAAGGAGATTCCGGGCGCTGATCGCCTCGGGGTGCTTCTTGAAGAGGATCATGTCCTTGGACGAAAGCTCGAAGAGGTTCTCCCCCCCGTTGGGAGGGGTAGAGAGCACGAGCCGGCTCCCCCCCCAGGCGTAGGAGAAGAGGTTCCCCCGGGGGAGCGGATCGGTGAGCCGCAGCAGGTTTATGTAGCCCACGGGGCTCGTCCCCATCCGGAGCCGGGCAAGCTCGTCCGGCGTGGTCTCCCCGGCCTGGCGCCCCCGCTCGTAGACCACCACCCGGTCGGTCATGAGGCGCATCTCCAGCAGGGAATGGGAGATGAAGAGATAGGGGATGGCGAACGCCTCGCACGCCCCCCGGAGATAGGGGATGATCTGGAAGCGGAGGGTGTCGTCCAGGGCGGAGAGGGGCTCGTCCATGAGGAGGAGCCGGGGGTTGGAGAGAAGCGCCCGCCCCAGGACGATCCGCTGCTTTTCGCCGCCGGAGAGGTTGTTCACCCCCCGCTCCAGGAGGTGACCGATCTTCAGCACGTCGACGATGTCGTCGAGGCGGACCTGGCGATTGGCCGCGGCGCAGCGCTTCCAGCCGTAGAGAAGATTCGCCCGGACCGGGAGGTGGGGAAAGAGGTGGGGATGCTGGAAGACCAGGGCGATCCGCCGCCGCTCCGGCGGGACGTTCACCCGGCGCCCGGCCGAGAAGAGGGTCTCCCCGTCCAGGGAGATCTCCCCCCCGTCGGGGCGCGCCAGCCCCGCCACCATGTTCACCAGGGTCGACTTGCCGCTCCCCGATTCGCCGAAGATGCCGATCCGGCTTCCCGAGACGGTGAAGCCGGCATCGAGCGTAAACTCTCCGAAGGATTTCGTCACCCTGACCGAAAGCTCCATCTCAATCCCTCCGTCCCATGCGGCGCCCCAGGTATTCGTGGAAGAATAGCACCACCAGCGACAGCCCCGCCGACACGAGGCAGAGGGTGAGGGCCGCCTGCTCGCCGCCGGGGGAGCTGGCGTAGTCGTAGATTGCCAGGGGCATGGTCTGGGTAACGCCGGGGATGTTCCCGGCAACGATGATGGTGGCGCCGAACTCGCCGAGGCTTCGGCCGAACATGAGGGACGAGCCGGCCACGACTCCCCGCAGCGACAGGGGGAGGATGACCGTCAGCAGCGTATCGTACCACCGGGCGCCGAGGGTGCGGGATGCCTGGACGAGGGGCTCGTCGATGGACTCCATGGCGATCCTGATGGAGCGGACCAGGAGCGGGAACCCCACCACCGCCGAGGCAAGCGCCGCCGCATACCAGGTGAAGATGATCCGGATCCCCGCCGCGTCCAGCATCCCCCCGAGCCACCCCTTCTTCCCAAGCAGCAGCAGGAGGAGGTAGCCGATCACCACCGGAGGGAGGGTCAGCGGGAGGTTGAGCAGCGCCTCCACGAAGGTCTTTCCCCGGAAGGAGAGGTAACTCATGACGTACGCCACTGCCACCCCGAAGGGGAGCGACACCAGGGTCGCCGCCAGGGCGACCCTGGCCGAGAGCCGGATGGCGTCTATGTCGGCGGGGGTAAAGGAAGGCATGGCCGATTATTTCACTTCAAACCCGTACTTTCCAAGTATTTTTCTCGCCTCGGCCGACTGGAGGAACCGAAAGAGCTCCCTCGCCCCGGGCTTCCCGGCGCCGGTGGCGGTGAGGGCCATGGGGTAGACGACGCGGTCGTGGAGCCCCGCGGGGACGGTGAAGAGGATGCGGGCCTTCTTCCCGAAGAGCAGGGCATCGGTCCGGTAGACGAAGGCGCCATCCACCTCCCCCAGCTCCGCATACTTCATCGCCTCCCTCACGTCCTTGGCCATGACGAGCTTTCCGGCCAGCTCCTTCTCGATCCCGGCCGCCCGGAACGCCTCCGCGGCATACTCCCCGGCCGGCACGCTCCTGGGGCTGCCGATGGCGATCCGCCGCAGCCTCACCAGCTCCTTCATCCCCATCACGGGCTGTTTCGTGATTCCGGCAAAGACGAGGGAATTGTAGGCAAAGGCGCAGCGGCTCGCCTCGTCGACCAGCTTGCGGTTCTGGAGATAATCCATCCACTCCCGGTTGGCCGAGATGAAAATGTCGGCCGGCGCCCCCTGCTCGATCTGCTTGGCCAGGGTGCCCGAGGCGCCGAAATTCAGAAGGGTCCTCACCTCGGGGTGCTTCGTCCGGTAGGCGTCGGTCAGTCCGGTGACCACCTCCCGGAGGCTCGCGGCCGCGGAAAGGGTCACCTGGTCAGCCAGGGCTCCCGTGGTGAGAAACAGGATGCCGCAGAGGGCAACGGAAAGGATCTTCACTGTCATGGGCTCTTCCTCCGTACGGGTAATTTCATCTAACCCTTCATATCGCAAGGACGGTGCCGAGCGGCATCGCAGGACGCAACCGACGTTGTTTCGTGCGGTTACTCCGGGCAAGCATCAACAGGTGGGAAATCTGGATATCACAAATGACGGAAGGATAGGCACAAAAAAAGGGGAAAAGCGCACTCTTTGGGCACGGTGTCCCGACGCCTTTCCCCACTGAAGCCTGCCGGTCCAGCCCCGACAGGCTCCGGCACCTCAGCTGACGCCGAGGATGACGCTTGATGCCTTGAAGAGGGCGCAGGCGTGCCCACCCTTCGTGACGCCGAGGTTACGGGCGCTTTCGTGGGTGATGACGGCGCTGATGGTGTTACCCCCGCCGATCTCCACGTCCACCTCGGTGCTGACCGGCCCCTCGATCACCTTGACGACGGTGCCGCACATGATGTTACGGGCGCTCACCTTGGCGTCGTGGAGATCGGTGCCGATGATGACCGAACTGGCCTTGATGATGGCATAGGCATCCTTGCCGGCGGCAAGGCCGAGACGGTCGACGCTCTCATTGGTCACGACCGCGGTAACCGGGGCCCCTCCCTTGAGGGTGAGGGAGACTTCGGAGTTCACCGCCCCCTTGGTGATGCCGCTGACCGTGCCGGGAAATACGTTCCGTGCGCTGAGTTTCATGGCTATCCTCCGTACGATTTGGTGCGGACTGTCACCGCCTGTGCGGCAACAATCACCTTATACCATAAGGATATCGCCCCAAACCGTCATGTAAAGGTGGGGTCACGAATGATCGATGGCGTCGATCGTTTCCCCGCTCCGAAGCGCCGTCCGCACCGCCGTGAGCCGCCGGTCCAGGGCCTCCAGCTCGGCGAGGTTCGCCCGCTCCCGCTCCGTCGTCTCGATGACGCGGGCGATGCCGCCGTTTCTGAAGACCAGCCGCCGGCTCCCCATGAGGGCCAGGATCGGGTCGTGGGTCGCCATGAGGACGATCTTACGCTTGTCGGCCAGGAGCGCCAGGGCGCGGCGGCGGTCGATGCCGGCGTTCTCGATCTCGTCGATGAGGACGATGGGAGAGAGGGAGAGGCAGGCGGTATCGGCGATCATGAGGGCCCGGGACTGGCCGCCGGAGAGAGAGGTGAGGGGGGTGTCGCCGGCGAAGCGCTCGCCGGCCAGTTCGTTGGCCAGGGCGATGACGGTCTCGGCGACGCCGGCAGGATCGTCGGCCATGCGGCTCTCGGCGTGCATATGGACGAAATCACGGACCGAGAGGTCCATGACGAAGTTCATGTTCTGGGAAAGCTGGGCCACGAGCTTCTGCTCCACGGCGTAGCGGCGGGCAGGATCGGGAACGGCGCCGTTCACCAGCACCCGCCGCCCCGTGGGGGTGTCCCCCTGGGCGAGCCATTCGATGTCGGCCAGAAAGCGGCTCTTCCCCGAGCCGGTGGGGCCGACGATGGAGGTCACCTCCCCCGGCACCAGGGTGAGGGTGAAATCTTCGGCCCGCCCCGTCTTGTCCCGGCCGCCGATGACGGTGACCGACTCCACCGCCGCCGCGGGAGGGGCCGCCAGCCTGGTCATCCAGGCGAGAAACGACCGGAAGCGGGCAGGAAGTTCATCCGGCTCCACCCCCCGGTCCCGGAGCGCCTCGGGATCGAGCCCCGCCGCCAGTTCCTCCATGGTTTCGCGGGGGGGCGCCGCTCCCGCCCCCAGGGAGGCGAGAAAATCGCCGACCGCCGGCTGCCTGGCCAGGAGCTCCCCCACGGTCAACCGCGACCAGGCGGCGTCGAAATCGAGCGGTTCGCGATCGCTCATGCCGGAAACTCCATCTTCCGCACGTTCCCCATCTGGAAGTCGGCCCCGATCCGCCGCTGCCCGAGGCAGTAGGAGCAGAGTGCCGCCGGCATGGAGAAGCGGAGCTGGGCCCCCTCCAGGGTCGGCACCTCGGCCGCGTCCCGGAAGAGCCGGGCCAGGTGGTCCCCCCCCTGGCCGGTGAGACCGTTCACAGGCACCACCACGGCCCGGGGGTTCACCTGCCGCACCCGGAACGAGAAGACCTCCCGCTCGGCCTGGGAGACGATGTCCCCCTTGGTCAGCACCGCCACGTCGGCCATGGTGAGCATGGGGCCGATCTTCTTAGGCGTGTCGACCCCGGCGAGGTGATCCACCACGCAGACCGCCAGCACGCCGCGGATGTGGGGGGCGCAGCGGTTGCACAGGCCGGCGCTCTCGCAGACCAGCAGGTCGAGCCCCGCCCGCTCCCCCCAGGCGATGCTCTCCTGGACGTTCACCACGTAGAAATGGTCGGGGCAGAGGTTGCCGGCGAGTCCCACCGCCACCGGCACCCCGGCCCGCTCGAAGAGGTCGCGGTCGTGGGTGGAGATGCAGTCGAACTTCACCACTCCGGCCCGCACCCCTTCGGCCGCAAGAGATTCGATGGCCCGGAGGATCACCGAGGTCTTCCCCGCCGACGGCGGCCCCGCCACGGTGACGAACCTCACGCCCCCTCACCCCGCAAGGCCCGGCGGAACTCGGCGTCGATCTCCGCCAGGAGCGCCTCGATGTCGTGCTCCTTCACGAACTCCCAGCCGATCCAGAAAAACGTCGCCTCGCCGGGGATACCGTTGTCCACCTCCGGATGGACCGCCGGGAAGAAGGCCCCGGCGCAGATCCGTGCCACCTCCGGGCCGGTGATGAACCGGAGCACGTCGGCCAGCTCCTCCCTCCGGTCGCGTTTCACCAGCATGGTAACCGGGCTCACCAGGGCGCCGTCGCCGGGCCAGACGATCTCCACATCGTCGCGGTTGCGGATGGCGTTGGCGAAGAAAAGCGGCATGACGCTCACGGCCGGGGCGTCGTCGCGGCCGCTGCCGGCCGCCTTCACCATCTGGGAGGGGTGCCAGCCGTGGAGCGTGGAGCGGCCGAGCCTGCGGACCCCCTCCATGCCGAACGCCTTGTGGATCGCCAGGAGGAGCGTCTCGCAGAAGGAGCCGTCCCGATTCCCCCGGATCGCCACCGACTTCTCCAGCTCCGGCGCCAGGAGATCCCGCCAGCGCCGCGGCACCGGCCGCTCCCCGAGGCGCCCCTTGTCCACCACCAGCACCAGCAGATTCATGCAGAGCATCGTGTAGTGGCGCTCCGGATCCAGCACCCCGAGGGCCGCCAGGTGCCGGTCGCCGGCGAAATCGACGACCGCCTCGAAATCCCCCGGCTTGATGAACCGCTCCACGAACCCCCTGTGGAAGAAGCCGTTGAAACCGGGGGTGACGATGACGTCGGGAAGCTCGTCGATGGTCTCGAAGTGGGCCACGTAGTCGTAGTAATCCACCTGGTTGTTGGCGTTTCCCTCGATGCAGAAGGTTATGGGGCGGGCATCGACGGGGCGCCCTTGGAGAAAGCGGCGAAACGCCTCCTCCACCGGCACCTTGAGGGGACACGGCAGGAGCGCGAAGAGGTTCACCGTCCCGGCTCCCGGCAGGGTCTCCTCCACGGCGCGGGCCCCACTTTCCGCCGTCCCGGCGGCTTCGGCCAGGCGGCGGCAGAACGCCTCCGGGTCGATCCGGCGCTCCCGCAGCACGCTTCTGAGCCGCACCACCGTTCCAAAGGACTCCCGCACCTCCGGGTCGGCGAAAACCCCGAGACCGTTCGCTTCGAAGAGCGCCAGCGCCGCGGGATGCTCTGCCACGATCCTGCCGATGGTCATGTCGAGAAAAGTCGATTCCACGTTGCATCATCCTTTCCGGGTGGCCTGCGAACCGTCAACGTCCGGACACCCTCCCCAATCCCGGAGCAGATTTCGTTCCCACGCAGCGACTCCCCTCCAACACCCCGCAAGCATTGGCATTTCCAGCGCAACCCGGCAATAAGCACTCATTGAGCCAGCTTCCGAATTGATCAGACCACACGCACCTGCCGAAAAAAGCGGCACCCCCCCACGGGAAAAAAAATGGAGCATAATCCGTGCGCCCGGAGAGCCCAGCGGAGCGAATGCCCCGTTTCATCGCCGAACCGGCCCTCTCACCCCGCGCGCCGCAGCAGCTCCTCGGCCGTGGGAAGATCCTCTTCCGCCACCCTGATCTGCCGCGGGCCTATTCCCGCCTCGGTCTCCGACGCGAGGAAGTACTCGATCCCCGCCTCCCGCAGAATCGCCTCCACCCTCGCCAGGTCCGCCGCATCCTTCGGATCGTAAAACTTGACCATCGCTCCACCTCCTGTCGATATGGGACTGGAACCAATTTTACCACGAACGAATCTTTTCTCATCACCGCCGCCCGAGCGGTGGCATTGCCCTCCCGACTATGGTATGGTTATCCGGTTCAAACCGGGACGCAATGCCGTTTCCGCGGCTGCCGTAGCCGCCGGCGGCAAAGAATTTATCACAGGAGGGGACAACGACATGATCACGCACATCGTATTCTTCAAGCTGGCCGACCCCACGGCCGCCAACATCGAGGCGACGCGGGAAAAACTCGAAAGCATGCGGGGAAAGATCAACGAACTGCGGCACCTGGAGGTGGGGGTTGACGTGATCCGCTCCGAGCGCTCCTACGACCTGGCCCTGGTGACCAGGTTCGACTCCCTGGAGGTGCTCCAGGCCTACCAGGTCCACCCCTACCATGCCGGGGAGGTCATCCCCCACATGAAGGCGGTCTGTTCGTCGATCGTGGCGGTGGACTACGCCTCGTAGGGTACCGCCATCCGGCGCACAAAAAGGAAACGCCCCGCTGCCATCTCTGGAGCGGGGCGTTTCGCATTTATGGAGACAATCTCTCGGGTCCCGACGCTAGATCCAGCAGCCGCCCCCCTCGATCTTCTCCCCTTCTTCCCTGGTCTTGGGGGAAGCCTTGAACTTTGCCTCCCTGACCGCCCCTCTGACTTTTTCCAGCGCCTCGTCGGTCACGTCACCCAGCTTCTCGCGGACCTCGCGTCCGGTCTTGGGGGTGAGGAGGAGTGCAGCGCCGGCGGCGAGGGCGGCGCCGGCAAAAAAGGCGAAGATCGCTGCGGTTTCGGTGTTTCTCGTGTCTGCCATGCGGTACGCTCCTTGAGTCGTCGTAGGCCTCGCATCGAGGCTCATGAATATTCTTAGCACAGAAACGGCCCCATGAAAACCTCTTGTTGCCCTTCCCCTACCATCACCGGACCGCGATACGACTCACTTGAACTCCGGCGGCGGGGTCACGATCCGCCAGCGGAGGTCGCCGTCCTTCTCCTCGTAGCGCCACTGCTGCACGTCCTGGACGCTCTTCAGACGGGTGGAGGGGAGTATGTAGTAGTCGATCTCCATCCGGACCGTCGCCGTCCCCTTCTCGGGGTCCAGCTCCGTCGACACCACCCGGTAGTCGGCCACGGATACCCCCTTGGCCGCCGTCGCCCGGGCGAGACACTCCTCCTTCACCCCTCCATCGGCGAAGGTGAGGCAGGCCTGCTCCAGCTCTTGCCACCGGATGCTCCGGTTGTACTCCCGGGAGCTCTCCGTGAAGCGCTCCGCTATCAGATACGGATTGCGGCAGCCGGCGAGGGCGACGGCGACGAGAACCAGAACCAGCAACCGGCGAATCGGCATGAGGGACCTCACTTTTCCTTGATGTAGCGCACGAGCTCCGCGGCGATCTCGTACCGGCCGAAGGGGGGGACCAGGTAGAAGCCGCCGACGCGGCCGCGGACGGCGTCGATGAACTCCTTCGCGATGGCGAGCCCCTCCCGCACCCCTTCGTCCTTCTCCTTCCCCCGCATCCGCTGCCGGATCTCGTCGGGGATCACGATCCCCGGCACCTCGTTGTGGAGAAACTCGCAGTTGCGCTCGCTCACCAGCGGCATGATGCCGGGGAGGATCGGGATGTCGAGGTGGGCAGTCTGCTCCAGCATCGCGTCAAGCCGCGCCAGGTCGTAGATCGGCTGGGTCTGGACGAAACGGGCGCCGTTGGCGACCTTCTTCTCCAGCCGCGCCGTCTGCACCTCCAGCCGCTGGCCGTTGGGATTGAAGGCGCAACCGATGGTGAAGCCGGCGCCGCGCCCCAGCGGATTGCCGAGGGCGTTCACCCCGGCGTTCAGGTCGGCGAGGAGCTTGATCAGAGTGAAGGAGTTGAGGTCGTAGACCGAGGTGGCGCCGGCCTGCTCGCCGATCCGGGCCGGGTCGCCGGTCACCGCCAGGATGGAGCGGATGCCGAGGAGGCTCGCCCCCATGAGGTCGGACTGGAGCCCGAGGAGGTTGCGGTCCCGGCAGGTGACGTGGACGATCACCTCGATCCCCGCCTCCCGCTGCACCAGGTGCCCGAGGGCGATGTTCCCCATCCTGATCCGGGCCAGGGGGTTCTCGGCGATGTTGATGGCGTCGGCCCCGGCGGCCTTCAGCGCCCGGCTGCCGGCGATGATCTTCTCGCAGTCGAATCCCTTGGGAGGATCGAGTTCCACGGTGACCACCGGCTCCTTCCCCCAGCGCGCCAGGAACCCTTCCCCGGCCGCGGCGGCCTCCCGGCGCTCCTCCGCCGGGAGCTCCGGCACCACCACCTGCCGCACGGCGGGGCGCATCCCGCCGAGCCGCTCCGCCAGGCGCCGGATATGCTCCGGCGTGGTGCCGCAGCACCCCCCCACGAGCGCCGCCCCGGCCTCCACCATCTCCACGGCCCGCTCGGCGAAGTAGTCGGGGGTGGTCCGGTAGACATGGCGGCCGTTCACGTATTCCGGGAAACCGCTGTTGGGATAGGCGGCGAGGGGGCGCTCGGTCACCCGCGCCATCCGCCGGACGGTGCCGAGGATCTCCAGGGGACCGGCCCCGCAGTTGGCGCCGATGACGTCGGCCCCGCCGGCGGCCAGCTCCAGCGCCACCCGCTCCACGTCGAGACCGCCGGCGATCCGCCCCTGCTCCAGAAACGCCATGTTCGCCACCACCGGGAGCCCCGTCTCCCGGGCCGCCGCCAGGGCGCATTTAAGCTGGGGAAGGTCAGTGAAGGTCTCCAGGATGAGGAGGTCGACCCCTCCCTCGGCAAGGGCCGCGACCTGCCGCCGGTAGATCTCGGTGGTCTCCGCGGCGGAGAGCTCCCGCTCTTCCCCCTTCAGCCGGACCAGGGGCCCCACGGAGCCCGCCACGAAGGCGTCGTACCCGGCAGCCGCCTCCCGGGCCAGCTCGGCCCCCCGGAGGTTGATCTCCCGCTCCCGCTTCTCCAGGCCGATAGCCGCCAGCCTGGTCCAGTTGGCGCCGAAGGTGTTGGTCTCGATCACCCGGGCGCCGACGGCCAGGTACTCCCGGTGGAGCTCCAGGACCAGGGAGGGGCGGACCAGGTTCAGGTGCTCCACGTTGGCGTCGAGGGAGACCCCCTTGGCGTAGAGCATGGTCCCGATGGCGCCGTCGCCGACGAGGACCTCGGATGTGAGTCGTTCGATGAATGTCATGGCTTCAGAGCTTCCCCAGCACCTTCAGCAGGTGCGGCACCATCTGCTTTTTGCGCGACATGACCCCCTTGAGCTCGTAGAGATGGGGCTCCACCTGGGGATACCCCATGAGGTGGGCGAGCTCGTTCTTACCTTCCACCAGGAAGAGGGTGGTCTCGGTGTAGATGTCGGTCACCATGAGGCCGGCGAGGTCGAGCCGGTCGGCTGCCTTCACCGCTTTCAGGGTCTCCCGCAGGGTCTCCTTCAGTTCGTGGAACTCGTCGAAACCGACCACCTCCACCTGACCGACCCCGAAGATCGTCTCGCCGGCGGTGAAGTGCTTGAAGTCGGAGCGGATCGCCTTCTCCGGGGTACCGTGGGCCGAAAAGCCGCCGCAGGAGGAGAAGATCTCCTTGCCGAATGTGACGTGGTCGAGCCCCGAGCGCTCCTCGAGCCAGGCCACCAGCTCCCGGTCGCGGCCGGTGGTGGTGGGGGACTTGAGGATGACGGTGTCGGAGAGGATCCCGGCCAGCAGGAGCGCCGCGATCTTCTGTTCCGGCTCCACTCCCCGTTCGCGGTAGAGGGAGGCGACCACGGTGCAGGTGCTCCCCACCGGCGCCGCCATGAAGGTGATCGGCTGGTTCGTCGGGGGGTTGCCGAGCTTGTGGTGGTCGATCACCTCCAGGATCTCCACCGCCTCGGCGCCGGGGACCGCCTGGCCGAGCTCGTTGTGGTCCACGAGGATCAGGGCGTAGGGGATCGGGGCGAGCAGCGACGACTTGGTGGCGACCCCGGCGATGGTCCCGTCCTCCTCCACCGCGATCACCGCCGGCTCCCCCGAGTGGAGGAGCTTGAGGCGCAGGTGATCCAGGGGTTCGGCGACGCCGATCTTCTCGAACTTCGGCTCCACGAAGCGGGAAAGCGGCGTCGAGAGGCGGGCCAGCCAGGCGGCGGTGGCGGTGTCGTGGGGGGTGGAGAGGACCGTCACCCCCTTCTCCCGCGCCCGGGCGAGCAGCTCATCGGTCACGCCGAAGCCGCCGGTCACCACGAGAAGCCGCGCCCCCCGCTCGATGGCCGACTGGTGGATGCTCTGCCGGTCGCCGGTCATGATGAGGAGGGTTGCCGGGTCGTATCCGTCGATCCGTCCCGAGAACGACTCCTCCAGCATGGCGCCGATGAAGAGGTGGAGGTGCTCCACCCCGTCGTCCGGCCCGCCGGTGAGGAAGGTCCCGTCGAGGCAGGCGGCCAGCGAGTGAAGCGAGGCGTCGATCCCGCGCTTGCGGTCGGTGCCGGCCACCAGGTACTTCTCGGAGAGGCGAAGGAGCGACACGAGCCCCAGGGGGACGCCCCCCCCGTCCACGACGGGAAGAACCCGGATGGTATTGGCGTGAAAGAGCTCCAGCGCCTCCTTGAGCGGCATCGCCGCGGGGGCGGTCACCGGCTGGCGCTTCAGGATGTCGCGCACCTTGGGGTGCACGTCGGCCAGATAGGTCGGCGGCTCAACGGCGAGCCGCTCCAGGATGTACCGGGTCTGGGGGTTCGGCTCCCCCGCCATGGCGGCGGCCACGCGGGGGTGGCCGGTCAGTTTCTTCAGCTCCGCGTAGGCGATGGCCGACGCTATCGAATCGGTGTCGGGGTTACGGTGCCCGATCACGTAGACCTGCTTTGTCATCACTGCTCCTGTTGAGTTTTTCTGGCGTTTCGCGGCGCTCCCGTGGTATGAGAAGAGGTGTTTCACCATCCGCGACGCGAGGAGTTTTCCGCATGCACGAAGCGATACAGTGGCTCGTCGCCACCATCGGCGCCATGGGCTACCCCGGCATCTTTCTCCTGATGGGAATGGAGAGTTCCGTCATCCCGATCCCGAGCGAACTCGTCATGCCCCCCGCCGGCTACCTCGCCCACCAGGGGAAGATGAACATCTGGGTGGCCATCCTCTGCGGCACGGCGGGAAGCCTCGTCGGCGCCTACCTCAACTATTTCGCCGCCCACCGGCTCGGCCGGCCGCTGCTGCTCAAGTACGGGAAGTATGTCTGGATTACGGAGGAGAAGTTCGCGAAAGTCGAGTCATTCTTCCACAAACACGGGGAGATTTCAACGTTCATCGGCCGGCTCCTTCCGGTGGTGCGGCACCTGATCTCACTCCCCGCGGGGCTTGCCGGGATGCACCACGGCAAATTCGCCTTCTACACCACCCTCGGCGCCTTCTTCTGGGTTACGATCCTCACCGGGATCGGCTACATCATCGGCCGCGAAGAAGCGCTCATCATGCGCTACTCCCACCAGGCGGTGATCGGGGTGGTGATCTTCAGCGCGGTGCTGGTGGCGGTGTATATCTGGAGGCATCGGAGGAAGGGACGGTCATAGAAGACATCAGTGCGGTTCTTCTTCCGTGAGGCTTTAACGATTTTCCCCTTTTCTTTTTCTCAGCCTTCGCAACATCCATCCGCGGATCGTGTACACCCCGTCTCGCATCGGCCCATCGTGCACAGTGTTCATGGTCGGGTCCGTACTCAGCTGTCAATTCTCGCTCACAGTTTTGCTTTCCGGGCAACTTCAACGATCGCATCAAGCTTTTCCATAATCTCTGGATCAATCTTATCAACCGGGACAA
Source organism: Geobacter sp. (assembly GCF_027327745.1). Lineage (GTDB taxonomy): Bacteria > Desulfobacterota > Desulfuromonadia > Geobacterales > Geobacteraceae > Geobacter. The sequence continues at coordinate 58,760 of NZ_DAHVYG010000059.1, read as the reverse complement.
GATGAGCGAGAACATGATAGTCGCTCTTGCGAAGCATGTTTGGGAGCCCCAGTTTCTTGAAATAGCGCTCGAAGAGGCGATCAAGGAACTCGTCCGTTGCCTTGATATCGGGCGACCAGGGATCCTTTCCCAGAATTCGCAAAGCGCCGGCTATTTCATTGATGGTCTCACGCATGAGAGACTCCCGGTGTTCTGCCTCCGCTGCACCGAAAAGGTCGTCGGCAAGCTCATACGTGGCATACGCCATGAGGACATCTTCGAAGCAGATGTAATTTTCAAGCTCGCGGCGTCTCCACTGAAGGCCGGTCACACCGAGATCTTCCGGCAACTCCCTTTCTAGTCGGTCGAACAGGGCGATGCCGACGAGATCGGGCTTTGCGTACCGCAGTCCCCAGAAGTGGTCACGAACCTTGCCCACTTGGTTCCCGACGTAATGCACAAACGGCCGTTCGAGATACCGTGCCGCCTCATGGTTACTCCTGGAGGCAAGCACCTTGAGGATTGAGAGATCGGTCGACCCCTCAAGATACAGTACCCATCCCGTTTCGTCGGCCTGATAGTAGTGCTCGAATCCGATTTCTTTAAGAGCTTTATAGACTTGACTCCCGCGGTCGTCCATCCGCTTCGGCCTGCCGACGAAAGAGATGACGATGTCTCTGTCCGCGGCCTCATTCAAGACCACTTCCGAGTGACTGGCGGCGATGATCTGTGATCCCTGCTGCTCTGCGATTTCGGTTATAAGCTGGTAGATTTGCCGCTGCCGCAGGATTTCCAGATGGGCGTCCGGTTCATCGAGGAGCAGGATCGTACCGGGATGGGCATAGAGATGGGCGAGCAGAAGCAAGGTCTGCTGAACCCCGCGTCCGGACGAAGAAAGGTCCAATTCGACGCCGCTCCGCTCCCGGTAAGCCATGGTTATCTCGCCACGTTCCTTGACATACACCGGATCGAGCAACGTGATGCCGAAAAGCGAGCTCATATGGGCTTTCAGCGCGCTCCACGCTTGATTTGGTTGTGGAGAGTCGTATATCTGGTAGCAAAGGTTTCGAAGAACCTGGGCAGTCTGCCCCTCGCCGATCAGCACGTTGATCCGCCCAGGCTCCAATTTGGGTTCCGATGCTGAAAGGCCCGACATCGGGGGAAGAAAGGCTACCCGCTTATCCGCAATTACCTCCGGAATGCTCAGCCTCTCGGCTCCCTCGCCGATGCGCAACGGCCGGCAGTAGAACGATTCCTCGTTGGCGTAGTCGAATTCAAGGCCGCACACCCAGGGAGCCCCGTTCGTCACCCCCTCCACCGTGATTTCGATGAGTACGTTTTGGGTAACGGTCTTACCGTCGCGCCGCTCGCCTTTGCGTACATGCAGATCGTGCCAGAGAAGATTCGCGATTGGAACGGGAATGGCGATGAGGTCCCTCCGGTTGATCGTAACCCCGGGACGCTTTTCAGCCTGACTCTTTCCGCCCCGCTTGGCGGACCAGAGCCGATGACCGATGTCCCACAACGCCAGAGCCTGCAGCGCTGTTGTCTTACCACTGTTGTTGGGGCCAATGAGAACCACCGACTTCCCCAACTCGAAATCGACATCTTCGAGACCTTTGAAATTGCGGATGCTGATTCTGGTTAACATGCGGAATCTCCGTAAGTATTTTGCACTAACGCTTTTCTTTGGAGCTGCCAAGGGCTGACTTTACTGCCCCTCAACCCTTCAATCACTGAGCAGCCGGCGAAGTTGGCGAGATCATAGCCGAGGCAGATGTCGATGTCCTTCTGGTTCGGCGGCTTCTTCCGTGGCCGTCCTTTAGAAACGGAATCCGAAGAGTCCGCCATCCTCTCTTGCGTCGGTCAGAACGACGGGTAAGACATAATCTCGCAGATCAAACCCATCCGTCTTCTCCTTGAAGGCATCGTCCTCGTTCATGGTCACGATGTATTGGAACCCAAGTTCACGGGCCATCTCAGCACCAACCTTCAACGCACTGATGACTTGGCGGCCATCGACTCCATCAAAGAGATGGCTGTCATGGATCAGAAAACCCGGTCCGATTCCGCGCTTCGCGCATAGGCGCATGAGCATCAGGTCAAAGCAGAAAATCTGCATGTTCTTGATGCCTTTGCTACGGGAACCCTGCATCGGGAACTGAAAGACAGGACCGTTTGGGGTCTCTTCCACGGTCATGCTACCTGCCGACTCGTAAAGTCGCCTGGAGGTTTCCTCGAAGGCAAGAATGGCCTCCGACAACCGCTGATTTTGTTCGGAGAAGTCGCGCCGCAGCCTCAGAGTCAGCCGGTTGCGCTCAATCTCCAATTCATTCTTTGTGCCCTCTAACTGCTCGGCCGCCTCAAAACGTTGCCGTAGCGACTCTACCTCTGCCTCTAATCTCCCGACCTCACCCTGCAGTTTGGCAAACTGGTCCAGCGCGCCGTGACTCTGCAAAATTCCCATAATTTCTGCCCGGCGATGATCCAGACGCTGCTTTTCTTGCTCGCGAGAGGTGACACGTTGTCTGGCAGCCAGCAGTTCCTCGGACAGGTAATCGCGTCGATTGCGAACCACTGACTCGTGGAAACTGCGCACCTCGTCATAGCGTTTGATGGCAACACCCGGAAGCGCCACGCCGGCTTCGGCATAGACGGCTTCCAATGCCTCAAGTGGAGGCGGAGTTTCCGCATACATCGCCGCCTCCAAGTCTCGGATCGTTGCGGCATCGATGGTGTTGTCGTTGGAGATGGCGTTCAGTTGCCGAGTGATCTTGTCTGCTTCCTCTTCCAATTCCCGATATTGCGGCAACACACGAAAGCCCTTGATCTGAGCCCTGAATTCATTCAATCGAGCCTCGGCTACGGTAAGTTGCGTGCGCAGGTCTGCCGTTTTTCCTATAATGCTTCCGAAAGCTCCGGCCCCTGCGGCCTTTTTCAACTCGGCCAATGTCTTCTCACGGTCGCGTACTTGTTGCCAATCACTCGTTATTTTCCAGTCCAGTCCAAGTAGAAACAGCAAGGCTACCTGATAATCGCCGGCTTGCTGCATATTTGCCTGCTTCTCCGGAGTGGTGAAGGCTCCACTGAGTTGACGGCGTACGAAGTAGGCAAAGAGCGACCGGAAGGTCGGCGTACGCCCGGGACCATCGGGAATTGCATTTAAGCCAAACATTGCCTCACCGAGAAGTTCCACCCACTCGGAATTGGAGAGCTTGGATTTCCCTTTGAGAAAACTGCCTCCGGCAACATGAATCCTGGACTTCTCCCTCCCGCATCGTTCGACGGATAGCATTTCGCCGCCCAGATCGAACTCCATGCCAAAGGTCTCGTTGACCAGTTCATTCATACGGAAAAGGGAGTCCTTCCCGGAATCTGCTCCGGTAAGGAAATGCACGATCTCGATCAGACTCGTCTTTCCAGCCCGGTTACGGGTCTGCTTTTCGCTTGCGCCAGTTTCCTTCTGCGCCATTAGCACGTTCAGGCCAGGGTGAAACTCAAGCGTCTTGAAAGTTGGCAGGGTGCTGTAGATACGATGAATCATGATCTTTTCCGGGCTAGAAGCCCGTCCTCCATTTCAATAGCACTGATCATGTAAAGAAGATCCAGAGCGAGAACAAACCCATCATAGCTCAGGGAAGCAGTCGATCTCGGTGAGTTTTCGACTCGGAGAGTTAACTCCTCCCAAAGTGTAGACACCGTCTTGGGTTGGCGTAAATGCTGCAAAATCCGCCCTCCTACCGTGAGCAATGCCCGCTCCTGAGACAGGTGTTTAGAGGGGAGAATCACAGTGCTACCTCCCGTGGTTCTTCGAAAATATCACAACGTTCAAAGTAGTAGGCCATGACGGTCAGAATCGCCAACTCATGCTCGGGCGTTCCCCGATCCGTCCCACCAGCCCATGCCTGAAGCTCTGCGAAAATATGGTTGGGAGTGAGCTCCTCGCGAAGCGACTCGTACTTGGTCCGGAACGACTTGGCGATGCGTTCGCCCAGCGTGGGATCGTGCCACTGCTCAAAGAATCGGGTCACCAGTGGCGTCTTGACCATACCTTCTCTCAGCAGCGTCGCCACACTGTCTGACAAGGCGTTCGCCTCGATTTTGCCGCGCGGCACATCTTTCACTGGTTGGCCGGGCACTGCAGATTGGCCGGACAAATGTTCAAGAACTACCTGAAAGTCCTTGAAGCCGAGTTTGGCCTTTGTCTCTGCTGTGGGTGCGACACCAAACCAAACGGCTAAGTCCTCCGGGGATAGACGGCGGAAAACAACCCGAAACTCCTCCAAACACCATGGCTCCAATGTGATACCCGGATTTGACTTCTCAAAATCAAGCAACACTGCCTGCACATGGGGCGGCAAACCGTCAACCGCATTGTGTGCAAAGACCCACTTGTCGAAGTGGCCCCCCCAGTGCGCTTTGGCCCCTTCGAAATCCTCCTGAATTTTCGAGACGGCTTTGGCCTCGGTCATCTCGTTCGGTGCATAGACCTGAAAAAGCCGCCGCTCGGATTTGAGGAAGCCATCGTTCTTGCGGTCTCCACGGTTGCCCCAAGGGCGGCATGCCATGAAATCCGCCTTGTAGGCGAATCCCATCAGTTTCTCGAAGAAATCCTGAAAAGCGTCTCCATCCACCCGAAGGAAGGCGTTCTCAAACCTCAACTCGTAGTAAGCTTGCTGGAGGTTCATGATTTAGATACCTCTTCGTCTGGGTCACCCTCGCCCCACACCCGCGCGAGGGTGGACTGAATCTTCTTGTCGAAGCGGGCGATCAGTTCACGGTTGGCAGCGACCAGCTCCTGTTCGGCTTCGATTTCGGCTACGATGGCTTGCTGCGTGGTGAGCGGCGGGAGGGGCAGCTTGACCTGTTTCAAAGCATTCCCATTGAACTGCGGCTGGCCTCCGCCAGTCATCAGAGCTCTCGCCTGGTTCCAATACACGTCGCTTTGCGCAAACACCCAGTAGTAGCGAGGGTGGACGCGATCATCAGGGAAGCGGAGCCGGATTAGGAAAGAGGCAAAGACCGCCGGGTAGTTCTCTTCAAACAGCATGGTCTTACCATAAGTTGCACCAGTTCGAGCGACGAGGATGTCTCCTTTCGTTAGCAAGGAAGACCTTGCATCGTCGGTCAACGCAATGAATTTAGGGTCTTCCTTGCGAAGTGTTCCGTCTTCGGCGATGTCAGTAATACGAATAAAGCGGGCGTCTCCATTTTCTGCGGCCCTTTCAGTGAAGCCGTATTCTGGCTTGCAGAGTTCCCCCAACTCCACCATCGACCAGTCGGGGTGGATGGAGATGTGGGGGCGGTAGTTGTCGAGGACGGCTCGGGCCCCGTCGATGACTTTCTGGTAACCCTCGATCTCCGCGACGATCTCCTTTTGCACCCCCAGCGGCGGCAGGGGGATTTCAAGTTGGTTGAAGAATCCTGCATGAAAGCTTTGAACTGTGACACCGGGCTTGATGCCCTTTTCAAGAATCTCCTGGCTTCGTGCTTTCAGCATCCAGAAGAGGAAGTGCACATCAAGTCTTCCGTCGGTCGGAATAAGGGCAATGATGTCCTGATTGAAACACATCTCACTTCCGGTAATTGCCAGGGGAAATGTGTGTTTGAGAATGCCCGACCTCACAACGCAAAGAAGGGTTCCGGCGGGTACGAGGCTCGTCGAGCTCCCCTGTATTGCTGCCTCAGAGATGTGATCCTCAGTGTCGCGGAGCAAGTCCTCCTTCATGTCTTTCGGCGACACCCAGGGAACTGGGCCGCTCCAAAAGGCACTGTTTTCTTTCGATGGCGTTCCTCCACTCACACGTCTTGTAATGTTCCCCAGTGGAACCATCGGCCATGCGGCATTGGCAATGACTCCCTCCCGGTACCGCTCCCCACTCAGGTTGTACTCCCCATTCGCCGCAACCTTCTCCTTCTCAACAATCAGCCCCAGCGAAGGCTGGAACTCCTCAACCGACTCCCCCGCCCGCAAGCGGCGCAAGTATTCGCCGATCTCGGACTGCGCCTGCGGCAGGTCGTCCCTGTCAATCGGCCGCCGCTGGGCGCCGAGGCCGAAGCCGTCGTTCTCGATCTTGAAGAAGGCGATGCGGTCGGTCTTCCTGGCCAGTGACTTGTCGAGAACCAGGATCGAGGTCTTGACGCCGGAATAGGGCTGGAACACCCCCGCCGGCAGCGAAACCACGGCGACGAGATGCTCCTCCACCAGCATCTTGCGCAACTGCTTGTACGCAGTCTGGCTCTGGAAGATGACCCCCTCGGGAACGATGATGCCGGCGCGGCCGGTAGGGGTGAGGTGCTCGGCCATGTAATCGACGAACAGCACCTCGGAACGCTTGGACTGCACCGAGAAGCGGTTGTGGGGCTTGATCCCCCCCTTCGGCGACATGAAGGGCGGGTTGGCGAGGATCACGTCGGCGTACTCGTTCCAGCGCTCCTGGCTGGTGAGGCTGTCGTACTCGTAGATGTGCGGGTCGGTGAAGCCGTGCAGGTACAGGTTTACCAGCGACAGGCGCACCATGTCGGGTGAGATGTCGTACCCCTTGAAGTTCCGCGCCAGGCGCCCCTTGTCGTCGGGAGTCAGGGTGCTGTGGCCCCTGGCGTCGGTGTTGGCCTTGAGGATGTGTTTGTAGGAGGAGATCAGAAACCCGGCGGTGCCGCAGGCCGGGTCGAGCACAGTCTCGTTCTTCTTCGGGTCGAGAAGCGCAACGATGAAGTCGATGATGTGCCGCGGAGTGCGGAACTGCCCGGCGTCGCCCTGGGAGCCGAGCACGGAGAGGAGGTACTCGAAGGCGTCGCCGAGGCGCTCGCTGTGGTCATACTCGAACTCGTCGATCACCTTGAGGAAGGCGCGCAGGGTCTCGGGGTCGCGGTAGGGGAGATAGGCGTTCTTGAAGATGTCGCGGAAAAGAAGCGGGATGCCGGGGTTCTCCGGCATCTTGGCGATGGCCTCGGCGTAGAGGTTCAGGGTCTCGTGGCCCCCGAGACCTGAGCGCATGAGCTTGGCCCAGCCGTAGCGGGCGAACTCTCCGGCGAAGAACTTGCGCCGGCCGCAGAACTCCTCGCTCTCGGCGTCCATGTCGTCCATGAATTTTTAGATGAGCGCGATGGTGATCTGTTCGACCTGGGATTTCGGGTCGGGCACCTTGCCGACGAGGATGTCGCGGGCGGTGTCTATGCGGCGTTTGGTGTCGGTGTCGAGCATGGGTTTTTTCAATCCTTGGTGGACTTAGTGGACTTGGTAGACGAGGTGGACCGTTTCTGAGAGCGCACCCGGTAGAGGCGCTCGGTGAAACCGCCTTCGGTTTCGAAGGCGGTTGCCTGGGCGGCAAGTTGGCGGTCGAGCAGGCTGCAGGCGACCGCCAGCAGTACCAATGCGGCATTGGCGGCAAGCTCGGGGAAAGTGGACGAAGTGGACAACGGCGTGGACGTTGTGGACATGGTTTTCAGTCCACCGAGTCCATTGTTTTGTCCACTCCGTCCACAATGTTGTTCTTTCACCCATTGCGCCACTGCGTCAGCGGTGGTGCATCTGCGGTCGATGAGGCTTTGCCTGCGGGCATCATCACGATCCCAGACCGGCAGGCCACGCTGGCGCAAGAAATCCTCGTAGTCGAGCCGCAGCTCTTCCAGACTGGCCCGCGCCACATTAGTGAGCTTGATCTCGGACTTTTTCGAAGTTCCCGAAGCCTGGCTTCCCTCAGCGATATTCTGCACGCCCGACCGCGCCGCCTGCACCATCTGGTCGTGGGTGCGGCTGCGCTTGTCAATGTAGCGGTCGCAAAAGCGCACCGTGATGTCATAAATCAGTTGCGCCACCTGAAAGCTCTTGAGCTTCCGGTAGCCGCCATGCTTCGGAATTAGCGGTTCGTAGACGGTCATGTCATCCAGCCCCTGGTTGATCTCGGCCTGTTTTCTAACCCCCTCGAATTCGAGGGGTTTAAAATGATCGCGGTCCCTTGCACTTCGATGGTCGTTTTACCGGGCTTGCTCATGGACACTCCTAAGCGGCAAACTGGTTCAAGGAGACGTAATCCTTGACGTACTCTGGAATCAGGGTGCGGTACTTCGGCGGTACGGCCTTGAAGTCGCGGGTTGAGAAGAGCGGATTGGTGGCCAGATCGGTGAAGTGGCGGCTCTCGATGATGTGGCGCACCTGGTCGCTGGTGACGTAGGCCTTGAAGTAGGTCTTCATGGCCGGGATTGCCTCGGCTTCTTCCGGCTTGCAGTCGGCGACGAACTTGGCGAACTCCTCTTCCAGCAGTTCGTCCTTCGATTTGAAGCGCGGAATGAGGCCGAAGATCCTTTCCAGTATCTCGCGCAGGGTGATGCGGCGGTCCACGGCGGCGGCCTTGCGCAGCTTGTCGAGGGTGTAGTATTCCTCGGGCCGGTCGAAAACCTCGCGGTTGACGTAGTCGATGACGCGATCCCACTGTCCGGCTTCGACGGCCGTCGCGATAGTGTCGTTTCCGCGCACGGTGTCCTCGAACTTTTCGAAGAACATCCGGTCGATCTTCATCCCTTCGTAGTCGATGGCCTCTTCCCGGATCGATGCGATGATGTCGGCGCCGAGGTGCTCGTAGGTGCCGGCAGAGGTGGACGATGTGGACGGTGTGGACGCGGTGGACTGGGCGTGACGAGGCAGGTGCAGCACCTCGTCGTAGTTGAACTGCTCCTCGAAGTACTCGCAGTTGGCAAAGAAGTCGAAGAGCTTGAAGGAGGTCTTCTCCGGCCGCGCCACGCCGTCCCTGAGGCCGTCGTCAAAGAGCTGTTCGAGAAAGTTGTGCTTGCGCGTGCCGCGGCCCTTGATCTGGATGAAGTCGGTGGGCGAGAAGATCGGGCGGAACAGGCCCAGATTGAGGATGTCCGGGCAGTCGTAGCCGGTGGTCATCATGCCGACGGTGACGCAGACGCGGGCCTTGCCGGTCTTGTATGCCGGAAGGAAGTTGCCCGAGCCGAGCAGGTTGTTGTTGGTGAAGTTGACGGTGAACTGCTGGGCGTCGGGAATCTGCGACGTGACCTGCACGGCGAAGTCCGACTGATACCTGCCGGGGAACATGCGGTCGGCCATCTGGTTGAGGATCTGCGCCAGCTTGGCGGCGTGGTTCTGGCTGACGGCAAAGACGATGGACTTGCCAAGCTCGCCGCTGACCGGATCGCGCAACGCATTCTCCAGAAAGGTCTTGCAGAAGAGCTGGTTGGTGGCATCAGAAAAAAAGCGCTTCTCGAACTCCCGCTGTTTGAAGGCCTCCTGCTGATCCTCGCCGGCGTCGTCGGTAAAGGTGGCGATGAAGCCCTCTTCGGAAAGCAGCTCGGTGGTGATCTCGGTGCGGGCGTCCACCACCGTGGGATTGATCAGGTAGCCATCCTTCACGCCGTCGAGGAGCGAATAGCGGAAGGTGGGCAGCCCACTTTCGCAGCCGAAGGTGCGGTAGGTGTCGAGCAGCAGCCGTCGCTCGAACTCGCGCGGGTCGCGGGTGGTGGGATTTGCCTTGTCGAACCGCTTGAGGTAGTCGCGGGGGGTGGCGGTAAGGCCGAGCTTGTAGCCGATGAAGTAGTCGAACACGGCGCGGGCGTTGCCACCGATGGAGCGGTGCGCTTCGTCGGAGATGACAAGGTCGAAGTCAGTCGGCGAGAAAAGGCGCTGATACTTGTTGTTGAAGAGCAGCGACTGCACCGTCGTAACCACGATCTCCGCTCGCCGCCAGTCGTCGCGGTTCTCCTTGTAGATCACCGTCTGGAAATCGGCGGAGAGCAGCGCGGCAAAGGCTTTCCTGGCCTGATCCTCCAGTTCGAGCCGATCCACCAGAAAGAGGACGCGCCGGGCGTTGCCGGAGCGCAGAAAGAGCTTGATGACGGCTGCGGCGGTCAGGGTCTTGCCGGTGCCGGTAGCCATCTCGAAGAGGAAGCGGTCTTTGCCGTCCTGCACCGCCCGTTGCAGGGCGTGGATAGCCTTCAACTGATATGGCCGCAGAAAGCTGAGCTTATTGACCCGTATATACTCGGGGCGTTCCGCCTCATTCTTCCACGCAGCCTCGGACTGGTAGTTCGGGCGTTGCGTTAGGACGATGTAGTCGTCGCCGACCTGCTCTTCGATGAGGCGCTGCGGATTGGGCGTGACCTTCTGGTAGCCGGCGACTGAAACGGGGGTCGGGAAGGAGGTAATGGCGTAGGGGTTGCCGCGCTCCAGATCCCAGAAGTAGTGAAGATTACCGTTGGAGAGGATGGCAAAGCGACAATTCAGTGACCTGGCATACTTGCGGGCCTGTTCCTTGCCGACCAGTGGGTTCTTGTCCTCCGACTTGGCCTCCAGGACGATGAGCGGGAAGCCTTTGGCGTCGAGTAGGAGAAAGTCGATGAAGCCCTTGCCGATCTTCTCGAAGTTGTCTCCGAGAGCTTCGAGGTCGGATGACTTGATCGTCACGCTGGGTTCGAGCCGGATGTTGGCGGGGACATTTCCTTCGGTGAAGAAACGCCAGCCAGCCGTTTCCAGCAGCCTGTTGATCTTGATCCGGGCTGTCGCCTCTTTATCTGACACCGCATTCCCTCTATGCTCGGCAATCGCAATTCAATCAAAAATTAACATCTTTTAGCATACTTAGCCCACAGTTGTCACAAAAAAACAAGACCCCCGGCATACTTACAACCGGGGGTCTTGCTTCAAAGAAACAATGTTTGCTTCCGCCCCTACCTCGGCACCTTCTCCCAGTCCTTCAGAAAGCGCTCGATGCCGGCGTCGGTGAGAGGATGCTTGGCCAACTGCAACATGACCGAGAAGGGGATGGTGGCGATGTCGGCGCCGATGAGGGCGGCGTTCAGGACGTGGACGGGGTTGCGGACGCTGGCGACGATGATCTCGGCGGTGTAGCCGTAGTTGTCGAAGATGGTCTTGATCTCGTCGATGATCCCCATGCCGTCCTGGGAGATGTCGTCAAGCCGCCCGACGAAGGGAGAGACGTAGGTGGCGCCGGCCTTGGCGGCGAGAAGGGCCTGCATCGGGGTGAAGATCAGGGTGACGTTGGTCTTGATCCCCTCCCTGGTGAGGGTGGTGCACGCCTTGAGCCCTTCCGGGGTCATGGGGAGCTTGATGACGATATTATCGTGGATTTTCGCCAGGGCCTCGGCCTCGCGGATCATCCCGTCGTGGTCCAGGGAAACCACCTCGGCGGAGATGGGACCGTCGACGATGCCGACGATCTCCTTGATGACGTCCTCGAACTTGCGCCCGGACTTGGCGATGAGGGACGGATTGGTGGTGACGCCGTCGACGAGGCCGAGCTCGTGGGCCTCGCGGATCTCGTTGACGTCAGCGGTGTCGATGAAAAACTTCATACTGCTACCTCCATGGGTGTGTTATGGCATCGGTGGACGAACCGCGCGGGCGGCTCACCTGCTTTCGATCTTCTCGCGGTACTTCTCCAGACAGGCCATGGAGCAGAAATGGATCCGCTCCCCCTCCAGCCGGCCGATGACGGCGTCCTCCTCAGTCACGTAGACCCCGCAGACCGGGTCCCGGAAGGTCTCTTCCTTCACCGGGCCGGCAACCGTGGGGGAGCTCCCCTCCTTCTTCTGCCCCATCCCCTTCACCACCCGGTATCCCACGTAGATGAGGAGGAACCAGATCAGCATTCGTGCCATTGCGAACTCCTAAACCCTGGTCACCCGCTCCCCTTCCGGGAGATCGCGCAGCAGCTCCTCCACCCGGCGGCCGAGGCAGGGGTGGATGACGTCGGGGGCGATTTCCGCCAGGGGGACGAGAACGAAACGGCGCTCGTGGAGCCGGGGATGGGGAATGACGAGGTCGTCCCCGTCGAGGATCAGGTCGCCGTAGAGGAGGATGTCCAGGTCCATGGTGCGGGGCCCCCACGGGATCTCCCGGCGGCGCCGGAAGACGTCGGTTTCGATCCTTTGGAGGGCGGCGAGAAGCTGATGGGGGGTGAGGGAGGTCTCGGCCCGCAGGACCGCATTGAGGAAGTTTTCCTGGGGGACCGGCCCCACCGGCTCGGTGTCGTAGAACCCCGAGAGGGCGGTGATCCGTGTCCCGGGGAGCTTGCCGATCTCGGCCACCGCCCGCAGCAGGTTCAGTTCCCGGTCTCCCCGGTTCGAGCCGAGGGCTATGAAGACGTTCGGTTCCACCGCACGATTAGAGCACAATGGAGAGCATTTGACAAGGGACTCACCTCAGCTCTTCCCCCGTCGTGGTCATGACGAGCTTGCCGTGCTTGACCCCCTTGGTGCCGATCAGCTCGTCGGCGATCTTCTTCACCTCCCGGGCCTTCCCCCGCACAACGAGTACCTCCAGGCAGTTGTGGGCGTCAAGGTGGACGTGGAGGGCGGAGATGATCTCGTTGTGGTGGGCGTGCTGCTGCTCGGTCAGCTTGTCGGAGAGGTCCCGGACGTGATGATCGTAGACCAGGGTGACGGTGCCGATGGTCTCCTCGTCCCCCCCTTCCCATTTCAGCTCCACCAGCGCCCCGCGGATCAGGTCGCGGATCGCCTCGGAGCGGTTCATGTATCCCTTCTGCTCGATGAGCCGGTCGAAGCTCTCCAGGAGCATGTCGTCGATGGAGATGCCGAATCTGACGGTTTCGCCCATTGCCTTCTCCCGTTTGCGGTGGCTTATGACGTAAAACGGGTGTGATGATAGAATACTTTCCCGGAGAGATAAACGAAAAAAAGTGCGGCGACTCCCCCGAAAACCGCCCGCTGACGCGGCGAAGAAAAGCCGTTCCCGGGGAAAGTTGCAGTAGGTACGACTTGTGCTAATAATTAGGGACAACCATTCAGTTCAGGAGGATAAGACCATGTCCGTCAAACGTAATGGCGTAACGATTCTGCTGCTCGCCTCCCTCACCGTCACCGCCGGCTGCACCACCTACCAGGCCCAGGGGGGAATGACCGGCGGGGCCATGGGAGGGATCGCCGGGGCCATTCTCGACCGCAGGAACCCGTGGCGCGGCGGAGTAGTCGGGGCGGTTCTCGGCTCCATCGCCGGCGCAACCATCTCCGAGATCTCGGTCCGCGGTGCCGGAGAGGCGGCCGAAACGGGAAGACCGGTGGAGTACCGCACCGATGACGGCCGCGGCTACTACCGGGCCGAGCCGCTGGAGCCCCGGCGCCACACCAGGTGCCGGAAGGTGCGCGAGCGGATCTATGAAAACGACCGCCTCATCAGGGATCACATCAAGGAAGTCTGCGAAGGGGAGAAATACGAAGAGCGGTACTGACCCGGCCGCCACAAGGGAACCCGGCTCCAACGGCCGGGTTCTTTTTTGTCCGTTACCGCCGGAGGTGACGAAGGGCAAAGGCGGCAAGGAAGAGGGAAAAGTTCAGGAAGATGATCGTCGCCCCGGTGGGGAGATTGCCGAGAAATGAGACGATGATCCCCGCCGCCACCGTCGTGACCCCGATGGCGGCCGCCAGGAGGATGGCGGTCCGGAAACCGCGGGCGAACTGGAGCGAAGTCACCGCCGGCAGGATGAGGAGCGCCGAGATGAGCATGATCCCCACCACCTTCATGGCGAGCACCACGGTGAGGGCGGTGAGGAGAACGAGGACCGCGTTGATCCGGTCGACCCCGATGCCGGAGGTGCGGGCCAGCTCCTCGTCGAAGGTGATGGCGAGGAGGTCGTGGTAGAAGAGAACCACCGTCGCGCAGACCACCACGAAGAGGACGGCGGTCTGTCCCAGCTCGAAGGGACTGATGGAGAGGATGTTGCCGAAGAGGTAGCTGAAGAGGTCGATGTTGAACCCCCCCGCCATGCTCGCAAGCATGATGCCGGTGGCAATCCCCAGCGACGAGACGATGCCGATGGCGGCGTCGCCGTAGATCCGGGCCCGCTCGGCGAGCTTCAGGATCCCGAGGGCGGAGAGGAGCACGCAGGGGATGGCAGCGATGGAGACGTAAATCGACTGGAAGCGGAGCAGGAGGGCGATGGCGACACTCCCGAAGGTGACGTGGGCGAGCCCGTCGCCGATGAGCGAGAGGCGGCGCAGCACGAGGAACACCCCGAGGACCGCGCAGAGGCCCGCGATGAGCGAGCCGGCCACGAGGGCCCGCAGCAGAAAGCCGTACTGGAAGATTTCGAGGAAGGTCACCCATATTCTCCCGCCCGCTGCGATTTCGCCCCCAGACCAAGGCGGCGAGGAGGGGGCGACACAGGCGTACTTGAAGTACGTCGAGGAGTCGCCGACGAACCAACGCCGGCATGGGGGTGAAAGCGCAGCGGGCTAATGCCGGTGGCAGATCAGATGCTGCGAGTGGATACCGAAGAAGTCCGACATCTCCGGCGAGTCGCAGAAGGAGTCGAAGCCGCCGTAGAAGACCACCCGCTTGTCGAGGTAGAGGAGCCGCGAGGCGTAGCGGCCGATGGAGCCGCTGTCGTGGGTGACAAGGATCACCGTCGTCCCCCGGCTCCTGTTCAGGTCCCGGATGATCTCGTAGAAGCTCTCCCGGGTCTCCGGGTCGAGGGCCGTGGTCGGCTCGTCGAGCACCAGGAGCTCCGGCTCGTTCACCAACGCCCGGGCCAGGAGCACCCGTTGCCTGAGCCCCCCCGAGAGCTCCCCCACGAGCCGGTCGCGGATCGCCCCGATCCCCATGAGGGTCAGCACTCGCTCCACGGCGCCGGCATCGCTGCGGGCCACGCGCCGGGGGAACCGCCGTCCCGCCAGGAGCCCCAGGGCCACCACCTCGGCGACGGTGGCCGGGAAGTGGGGGTTGAAGTGCTGGAGCCCCTGGGGAAGATAGCCGACCCGTTGCCACGCGTCGAAGCGGGAAAGCCCGGTCCCGAAGAGGGTGACCGTTCCCCGGTCGGGTCGGGCAAGCCCGAGGATGCAGCGGATCAGCGTGCTTTTCCCAGAGCCGTTGGGACCGCCGACGCCGACGTAATCCCCCGCCGTCACCTCGAAGGTGACGTCCCGCAGCGCCTCGGCGCCGTGGTAGGCGAGGGAGACCCCGTTTACCGCCACGACCTCTACCGGCATTGGAGCCCCACCCGGAGGTTTTCGAGGTTCCGCTCCATGAGGGAGAGGAAGGTGACCCCCCGCGCCAGGTCGTCCCGGCCGATGGTGTGGGCGCCGTTCAGCATCAGGACCGTGGCGCCGGTCTCCCGCGCGATGGTCTCCGCGGTGCGCGGGTCGAGCAGTTCCTCGGTATAGATCACCTTCAGCCCCTCCTGCCGGATCTTCTTCACGAGCTCCGCCAGTCTGGCCGGGGTCGGTTCGGCATCGGCGCCGGCGGCGTAGGCCGACTCATAGTGCAGCCCGTAGCGGTTGGCCAGGTAGCCGAAGGCGTAGTGGCCGCCGTGGAGAAAAGTCCGTTTGGCGCACGTGGCGAGCCCCTGCCGGTACCGTTCGTCCAGGTCGGCAAGCTTCGCTTCGTAGGCGGCGGCGTTGGCCCGGTAGTACCCCCGGTTGGCCGGGTCCCGGGCCTCCAGGGCCGCCGCGATGTTGGCGACCATCACCCGGGCGTTGGCGAAATCGAGCCAGAGGTGGGGATCGATTCCCCCGTGGTGATCCCCGTCGTGATCGTCCCCCCCGGCCGTCTTCAGCAGGCGCGCCCCCCTGCTGGCATCCACCACGGTGAGGTTCGCGGCGCCGGCCCCCTTCACGAGGCCGGCGGCCCACGGCTCCATGGCGGGATTGGTGTAGATGAAGAGGTCGGCCTTGTGGAGCCGGACGATGTCCTCGGGACGGGGCTCGAAGCTGTGGGGCTCCATCCCGGGGGGGAGGAGCATCGTCACCTCGGCCCGGTCCCCCGCCACGTTCCGGGCGAAGTCGTAGACCGGGAAGATCGTCGCCACGACCCGGAGCTTTCCGCCCGTGCCGGCCTTTTCCCCCTTGTTCGTACACCCCGGGGCGCCGGAAACAACGACGAGCAGTCCGAGTAACAAGAGCAGCCACCGTCTCATTGCGCCCCCTCCCCCGCCGCTGCGCAATCGCGGCAGTATCCGTTCAACTGCAGGAGATGGGAGACCACCCTCCCCCCCACCCGCTGTTCGACCCCCGCGAGGCTGCAGAACTCCAGGTCCTCCACCCGCCGGCACGACAGGCAGACGAAGTGGTGGTGATGGCTCCGGTTGCCGCAGTAATAGTAGTAGAGCTTCCGGTCCGGATGGAGGATCGTGGTGACGACGCCGCCGGCGGCCAGTTCGTCGAGGTTGCGGTAGACCGTCGGGAGTCCGATCCGGCTGAACCGCAGCTTCAGCTTCCGCCAGAGCTCCTCGGGACTCGCGTACCCTTTCTCCTCCGCCAGCAGATCGAGGATGGCCCGGCGCTTCGGGGTGATCTTCAGGTTGAGGTCGCGGAGCAGCACGTCAAAGTGGCAGGTCATGGCATCGTCCCGTACAAACGGAAATCATTTCCATTTAAAATACCTTCTCCCGACCGTTTGTCAAGACGGGAAACGCCCGCCGTTGACTCCCTCCGACAGATGGGCTACAGTGACCCGGTCCGCAAGGCCACCAGCCTCTATCCACCCACATCAGGCGGGCGCTTTTCACCCCGCAAGGAACACCATTCCCCTCGGTCCAGGATCCCATGAAAGCAGGATACGGCAGGCGGACACCATCCCCGGAAGAGCTGGAGCTTGAACGCAAGCGCAGGGAGTTCCATCTCCTGGAGCGGCGCCTTGCGAAGCTGGAACACGAACTGGACGACCTGCGGGAGGAGATTGGCGAGTTCGAAAAGATCTACGCCGAGAAGATGGCCGCACGGCTCAGGGAGCTGGACCAGCTGAAACAGGAACTGGCCCGGGCCGAGGCGGCCGGCAGCGGCGATGGAGAGAAGCCCCGTCCGCGTTGCCGCTCCGGCCTGCGGGACGAGAAACCGGCACGGGAGGAGATCCCCCAGGTGCAGACGGGGAGCGTCGGGACGGCGCAGAACGAGAGCATCAGGGTTCTCTACCGGAAGGTGGCCAAGGCGATCCACCCCGACCTGGCCGGCAGCGAGGATGAGCGAAAGCGGCGCCAGAAGCTGATGGCCGAGGCGAACCGCGCCTACGCCGAGGAGGACCGGGTGACCCTTCAGGCGATCCTGGAGGAGTGGGAGCTCTCGCCAGAGGCCGCCGTGGTCGTCGGCACCGCCGGGGAGCTGGCGCTGCTCACCCGCCGGACAGCCCGGCTGGAGGAATGTCTCAGGTCGGTGGAACGGGAGATCGCGCGGCTGCGGAACTCGGAGATCTATCGGCTCGTCCAGCGGGTGGAGGAGGCGAAGTGGCGGGGCCGCGACATCATCGCCGAGATGGCGGCGAATCTCGACAATGAGATCCTCGCCGTCTGCAGGATGCTGAACCGATTCAACCGCCCGCGCCGGGTAGCCGAACCGGAACTCCCCGCCGCCCCCCCCGCCGACGTGGCATACCGCACCGTCCGCTTCCCCCCCGACCGCCCCCTCGGCACCCTCTTCGTCCGGGAGCGGAGCTCCGGGAACTTCCTCGACTGGAAGAGGCTCGGGGAGGCCCTCGGCGACGTGGCGGTGCCGGCGGGGAAGTCCCTGCGTCTAGATATCCGGGAAGAAGAAGCCGCCGGGATCGACCTCCTTGCCACCCTGGCCCCTGACGACCTCCAGGCCTGCTTCCTCTACGGCGCCAGCGACAACGACCTGACCCACATCCTGCGGCTCACGGGACTGGAGGAGCTCTATCTTGCGGGGGACGGCATCACCGGCGAGGGGCTTCTCCACCTCCTGGAGCTGAAACGGCTGGAGCGGATCTACCTCTACGATACCCGGGTGAGCGACGCCGGACTCGTCTGCCTGAGGCACCTCCCCCGCCTCCGCTCCGTCACCCTCTGCAACGCCCCCGTCACCGATGCGGGGGTCAACCGTCTCCGGCTCGCCCTCCCCTCCTGCCGGGTGGTAACTCTCCAGAGCGGGCGCCGCTAGCTCCCCGCACCCCTCACCCCGCCAGCGCCCGCCCCAGGGCCGCCAGCAGCAGATCGTTCTCCTCCCCGCCCCGCACCGCCACGCGGAAAAACCGCCCGTCGAGCCCCCGGAAGGTGGAGCAATCGCGCACGAGGATCCGCTCCTCCCGCAGTCGCCGGCAGAGCGCCGGGGCATCCGGCCCCGCCGTGATCTCCACCAGGATGTAGTTCGCCGTCGACGGAAAGGGGGAAAGGCCCGGCAGGCGGGTAAGCCCCGCCGCCAGCCGCTCCCGCTCCGCCGCCACGAGATCCCGGGTGCGGCGCGGATAGGAGGGGTCGGCGAGGGAGGCGATCCCCGCCACCTGGGCAAGGGTATTGACGCTCCACGGCTCCCGCAGGGGGGCGAGCCGGGCGATGGTCCTCGGGTGGCCGACGGCGGAGCCCAGCCGCACCCCCGGGATGGCGAAGAACTTGGTCATGGAGCGGAGCACCACCACCCCCTCCCGCTCCGCCGCCAGGGCTACGGCCGACTCCTCCTCGCAGAAGTCGATGAACGCCTCGTCCAGAACGAGGAACGTGCCGCGGCGGTGGCAGATGTCGAGAACCTCCGCCACCCCGGCGCGGGGGATGAGCCTGCCGGTGGGGTTGCCGGGGTTGCAGAGAAAGAGGAGGGAGTGCCCCCCGGCCCCAAGCCGCTCATTGAGGGAGGATGGCGAAAGCGTGAAGCCGTCTGCAGGGGAGAGGTCAAGGTAGTCGACCTCCCGGCCGCCCCGGGCGAGGCTCTTGGCGTATTCGGAGAAGGGGGGGGCGACGATGAGACCGCGCCCCGCCGCCGCCAGGCTGGGGACGAGGTAGATCAGCTCCGTGGAGCCGTTGGCGACGCAGAAGCACTCCGGCGCGAGGCCGTGGCGGCGGGCCAGGGCGTCGCGCAGCTCGGCGGCGTCGCTGTCGGGATAGTGGACGAGCCGGTCGAAGGCGGCGGCCAGCGCCTCCCGCACCCCCGGCACCGGACCCAGGGGATTGATGCTGGCGGAGAAGTCCAGGATCTCCTCGGGCGGGACTCCGAGGTAGCGGGCTACGGCGAAGACGGTGCCGCCATGGTCGAAGGTGTTCTTCACAGGCTCTCCGTGACGATGGAATGAATCAGCCAGAACGCCGCCAGCACCCCCTCGGCGCCGTACATGAGGCGCACGGCCCCGCGCCAGCCCCCCGCGTCGAGGGGGCGGAGCGGGTCGCCGATGGTCGGTTTCTCCACCGGCTTTCCGAAGTAGCGGTTCGTCCCGCCGAGCCGCACCCCCAGCGCGCCAGCGGCCGCCGCCTCGGGGATGCCGCTGTTGGGGGAGGAGTGGTTGCGGCCGTCGCGCTGCATCATCCGCAGGGCGTTACGCCCCGAAAGCCCGACCAGCGGCGCCGCGAGACAGATCAGCACCCCGGTGAGGCGGGCGGGGACGAGATTCGCCAGGTCGTCGAAGCGGGCCGAGGCCCAGCCGAAGCGCCGGTAGCGCTCGTTCCGGTACCCGACCATGGAGTCGAGGGTGTTGACCGCCTTGTAGGCCAGGGCCAGGGGCGCCCCGCCGATCATGAGAAAGAGGAGCGGCGCGATCACCCCGTCGGAGGTGTTCTCCGCCACCGTCTCCACGACGCCCCGCCAGATCTCCGACTCGTCAAGATCCGCCGTGTCGCGGCCGACGATGCGGGAGAGGAAGCGCCGCGCCTCCGGCAGGTCGCCCCGGACCAGGGCGTCGGCCACGAGCCGCGACTCCCCGTGGAGGGAGCGGGCCGCCAGGCAGGTCCACCCCAAGAGGGCCGAAACGGCGACCCCGGCGGCGGGGTGGAGGAGCTCCGCCCCCCGCACGAGCCCCCACGCAATGCCGAAGGTGGCACCGACGGTCAGGACGAGGAGGAACACCCCCGCCGCCCGCTCCTCCGCCACGATGCGGCGAAGGAGCTTTTCGAGCAGGGAGATGAGCCTTCCGATGAGGACAACCGGATGGGGGAGCCACCGCGGGTCGCCGAGGAGGAGGTCGAGGGCCACGGCGCCGATGATCGCAACTGCGGCTCCCGTCACCGGGGGAGTCCGCAGAGGGCGAAGAGCCGCTCCAGGTCCAGGTGCCGTTCGAGGTGCGCGGCAAGCTGGTCGAAGGGGTCGGCCTCCTGCTCCGCGGCCGGGCGCTCCTCCAGCCCCTTGCCCCGGCGAAGGCGGTTGAGGAACGAGGTCCGGAAGCTGGCGTTGTCGAAGATCCCGTGGAGGTAAGTGCCGAAGACCCGCCCGTCGCAGGAGACGGCGCCGTCCAGGACCTCCACCGGCTTCCCCGAACGCGCCATCACCCGGGCGAAGGGGCGGACGGAGCCCCCGAGGATCGTCTCCCCCAGGTGGATCTCATATCCCGCCAGCTCCCCCCGGCAGCGGGGGGCCACCTGGAAGCCGGCGGGGAGGAGCTGGGCTGAAGCCTGGTGGGTGGTCTTGCGTTCCAGCATCACCGTCACCACGTCGAGGAGCCCGAGCCCCTCGGCCTCCCGGATCGACGACTCCACGGCATGGGGGTCCGAAACCCGCTTGCCGAGCATCTGGTACCCGCCGCAGATGCCGACGATGGCCCCGCGGAAGGCCCGGATCGCGTCGAAGAGTCCCCGCTCCGTCAGGAAGAGGAGGTCGACGGTGGTCGCCTTGCTTCCGGGGATGATGAGGAGGTCGAGCCCCCGGAGCTGCTCCTCCCCCTCCACGTAGGTGAGGTGCACGTCCGGCTCCCCCTCCAGCGCGTCGAAGTCGGTGTAGTTGGAGATCCTCGACAGCTTCACCACGCCGATGTTCAGTTTTTCTCCCCCGAGTCCCGAGTCCCGAGTCCCGAGTCCCCGCTTCTCCAGCGCGACGCTGTCCTCCTCGGGGATGCGGAACCCGGTGAAGTACGGCACCACGCCCAGGACCGGCACCCCGGTCCGCCGCTGCACGAAGTCGATCCCCGGCCCGAGGAGCGAGGCGTCCCCCCGGAACTTGTTGATGACCACCCCGGCGATCCGCTCCCGCTCCGCCGGCTCCAGGAGCTCCAGGGTACCGACGATCTGGGCGAAGACCCCGCCGCGGTCGATGTCGGCCACGAGGATCGCCGGGGCGCCGGCCATCTCCGCCACCCGGAGGTTGGCGATGTCATGGGCCTTCAGGTTGATCTCGGCGATGCTCCCGGCCCCCTCGATGACGACGAAGTCGTGGGCCGCCGCCAGCCGCCCGTAGCTCTCCCGCACCCGCTCGAAGGCGGTCGGCTTGTAGACGTGGTACTCCTGCACCGCCATGTTCCCGACCACCGTCCCCTGGACGATGACCTGGCTGCCGGTGTCGGAGGAGGGCTTCAGGAGGATGGGGTTCATGTCGGTGTGGGGAGGGATGCCGCACGCCGCCGCCTGCACCGCCTGGGCGCGGCCGATCTCCCCCCCCTCCGGGGTCACGGCCGAGTTGAGGGCCATGTTCTGGGACTTGAACGGCGCCACCCGCACCCCCCGGTTCTTCAGGAGGCGGCAGATGCCGGCGGTGAGGACCGATTTCCCCACGTCGGAGGCGGTGCCGCAGATCATCACGGCTTTGCCGGGATTCGGGGCTGGGGGCTGGGGGCTGGGGGCTGGGGGTTTACTCTCCTTCCGGGCCCCGAGTCCCGAGCCCCGAGCCCCGGCGTAGCCGCGCGGCGTCACCATCCGTCCCTCCCGGTCGACAAAGGTGGAGGAGTTGCCGACGATGACCAGGGAGAACATGTCGATGGGGGTTTCGAGCATCCGCCCGAGGGTGGTGACGAAGCGCTCCTCCCCCTCACGGAGGGCGTTGCGGACGATCCCCACCGGGGTCTCCGACGGGCGGGCGGCGAGGAAGATCGAACGCGCCTCCTCGATCTGGGTCACCCGTCCCTTGCTCCGGGGGTTGTAGAGGGCCACCACGAAATCGGCCGCGGCGGCCGCCACCAAGCGCCGTTCGATCAGGTCCCAGGGGGTGAGGAGGTCGGAGAGGGAGATGACGGCGAAGTCGTGCATGAGGGGGGCGCCGAGGACGGAGGCCGCCGCCTGGACCGCCGAGACGCCGGGGACGACGACCACCTCCGGGGGGGCGGCCATCTCCGCCGCCAGCTCCAGGGCGAGCCCCGCCATGCCGTAGATGCCGGCATCGCCGCTGGAGACAAGGGCCACGGTCTTTCCCGACGCGGCGATGTCGAGGGCCTCGCGGCAGCGCTCCACCTCCCTCATCATCCCGGAGGAGACGATCTCCTTCCCGGCGATGAGCGGCTGTATCAGCTCCAGGTAGGTCCTGTAGCCGACCACCACCTGGGCCGCGTCGAGGGCCTCGTTGGCCTGGAAGGTCATATGGTCGAGATCGCCGGGACCGATGCCGACGACGTAAAGCTTGGACATCAAACACCTCATGAGTTCAGGGGATTTCCGCGATGGCCAGGGTCACGTTGCCGCTCTTGATCTTCTTGAGGATCAGCTTCCCCCCCCCCGAAGCGAGGACCGCGGCCGGCTCGGCGACGCCGGTGGCGCCGATGGCCCCGAAGGCGTGGGCGGAAGGGGGGGACGGCACGGGGACACCGTTCAGCTCCGCGCTCTCGAAGAACCGAAGCGGCAGGTGATGCTTCTCCGCGAAGGCGAGGAGCCCCGCCTCGACCCGCTTGGCGGCGGCACTCCCGATGCAGGCAACGCTCTTGAGGGAGAGGAAGAGACGCTTCAGGTGACTCACCACCACCTCTTCGATCTCCTCGGCAGGGGTGCCGCTGTTGCAGCCGATGCCGATGGCCAGGTTCCGCGGCCGCAGGACGAGAAGGTTCTCCGCCTGGGACTGGGGGGGGAGCCGCCGGTTGGTGACGAAGACGAAGCCGCGGGCGCCGCTCTGGAGCGCCTCCACGAAGGTACTGTGGAAGGTGAGCCGTCCCCGGCCATGGAACCAGATCCGGACCCGGTCGGAGGGATCCACCACGGCGATCTCCTCCCCCTCCAGGAGCATGGCGTTCAGGCTCTTCACCCGGCTGAGGTCGTCGATGGCCCACCCTCCCTCCTTGGCGAGCATATCGAAGGAAGGCAGGTCATTGGCGTCGGTGGCGGTGGTGATCACCTCCCGGGCGCCGGTGACGAAGGCGCAGCGGCCGGCGAGCTCGTTGGCCCCCCCGAGGTGCCCCGAGAGGAGCGAGATGGCGAACCTGCCGGCGTCGTCCATCACCACCACCGCCGGGTCCCGATCCTTCCCCGCCAGGTGCGGCGCGATCATCCGGACCACGATCCCCGCCGCCATGATGAAGACGAAACCATCGTACTCGGGCCAGAGCCGGGCCACGAGCCCCTTCAGTTCCCCTGAAAACGGCACCGCCCCCTTCCCCGCCTGCCCCGCGAACTTCTGCAGCACATGGAGCTGCGCGCTCCCCAGGCCGTCCCGCAGCTGGGTGCCGAGGCGGGCGCCGTTGCGGGTTATGGCGATGATGGCGATGCGCATGGAAGCCCCTGGACAGCGACGTGCAGCAAGGAATTGCTACGTGATGACACCTTTGCGGAACTCGTGGGAAAACTCCCGGTCGTAGAGGAGCGACTTCGCCTTCACCCCTTCCCGTCGCGCCCGAAGCACGTCGCCGACGAGAATCAGGGCCTGCTTGCCGATGCCGGCTTCTTTCACCTTCGTGGCGATGTCGGCCAGGGTCCCCTCCACCACCTCCTCGTCGGGCCAGGAGGCCCTGGCCACCACCGCCGCCGGCGTTGCCGGCGTATAGGCCCCCTGCAGCAGCTCCGCCACCACCCGTTCGATCATGGAGACCGAGAGATAGATCACGAGCGTCGCGCCGATCTTCGCGATCCCGGCAAGGCTTTCCCGCTCCGGCACCGGGGTCCGTCCCGCCAAGCGGGTGATGATGACCGTCTGGGAGACCTCGGGGAGGGTCAGCTCCTGCTTCAGGGTGGCCGCCGCGGCGAAGGCGCTGGTCACCCCCGGCACCACCGCGTAGGCGATCCCGAGCCGGTCCAGCTCCGCCATCTGCTCCTGGATGGCGCCGTAGATGGAGGGGTCGCCGGTATGGAGCCGCACCGCCCGCTTGCCGTCGGCCACCGCTTGGGCCAGCACCTGTGTCGTCTCCTCCAGGGTCATGGCGGCGGAGTCGTACACCGCGGCGTCGGGGGCGTAGGTGCGGACCAGCTCGCGGTCCACGAGGCTTCCGGCATAGACGACGACATCGGCCTCCCGCAGCAGGCGCGCCCCCTTGACCGTGATCAACTCGACATCGCCGGGGCCGGCGCCGATGAAGTGGACGATGTTGTTTTCAACCACAGAGGACACAGGGGAAAACCTCTCCGAACTAAGCATAGTTAAACAGGAAAAATCGGAAGAAAATTAACGATCAGGCGAGTACTTTGCTTTCTTCTCAAAAAGTCGTGGCTGTGGAAATTCTATGATCTTCTTGCCGTGATACACCAGTCCTTCGTCATCAACCTCATTCCCCCAGCACGCCCAACCGGGATGGGGGTGTCGAGCAAAAAGCTCTAAATAGGGTCCTGGGCTACAAGACTCAATAATATTGTACTGTTCGTCCGGCTTCCGCGAATGTTCTCGTTTGTTAGACGAAATAATGTTTACCTGGGTCCTCCCAGGGTCAAGAGTTCTTAAGCTACCTCTGACTCCAAAAAGAATAATTTCGGTAACATTTCGGAAGTAGAAACCAACCCCTCTACCATCTGGTCCACCATCTTTTCGTGTTTTGTACCAAATCAAGTTTGTCTTATAAATAAATCCCCAACGCCTCATTACTTCCAAACCCTCGGCCAGTAACGCATTTGGAACCCAAAGATAAAGATGGCTTTGTGGTGCGGCCAACATTGGCACCGGCAACTCCATGATTTCTTCCAATTCCATAGTCGGATACCGGAGAAGACGCTGATGTTCTGGCGCCATTTTCCCAGTTCTGTTTGAGAAGCGCCATGGCGGGTCTGCAAGTATGGTCCCATAGTGGCCTTTGACTCTCTTGAGTAAGTCCTCTGAAGCAGAAAGCTGCTTTTTCATTTAAATATCCTCTTCATAAAGGGTTCTGCGAATTCCAAAGATCAGAATGGGGCAGCCAGCACCTCCACCGCCTTCGATACGAGGTAACAGCTTACTCATGTGCGTGGTCGATGAACCATAAGAACTTCCCCTGCCCAGATCATCGAAGATTTCCTGCAACTCATCACAACGTGTAATAATTACGCCAACACTAATGGCTCTGAGATCGAAAAGCAGGCGGAAGTTATTGAGATCTCTATCGAAGAATGAATCTTTTGTTCCATTCAATTTCCAAAGCAATCCTGTTTTTATAACAATCGATTTTGTGGGTCGGAGAGTCCATAACTTTTTCATCGACTGTGACTTCTACTTCCTGACGATCAGCAGCGACAGGTAATCGAGCTTCTCCCCCACGAGCCGCTCCAGGTCGAAGACCACCTCTTCCTCGCTTGACCCGACCCGGCGGATGAAGACGGCGCTCCGCGCCAGCCCCAGCTCCTTCAGCAGGGCGTGGACCCGGTCGAAGACCCGGTTCACTTTCATGAGGATCACGGTGTCGAAATCGGCGAAGGTCTGGCGCAGTTCGTCATCCTCGTAGGTGGTGGGAAGGATGGCAATCCGCTCGGCCGCCATCCCGAGGGGGACGCCGGCGGCGGCCGCGGCGGCGTTGATGCTGGAGATCCCCGGGACGATCTCGATGGCGATCTCCGGATGGCGCTCCCGGAAGATCCGGTAGAGGTAGAGGAAGGTGGAGTAGAGGAACGGGTCGCCGATGGTGATGAAGGCGACGTCCCTCCCCTGCCGGACTTCCTCCGCCACCTCGGCGGCGGCCTTATCCCAGAACCCGTCGAGCCCCGCCTGCTCCTTCTTCATGGGGAAGACCTGGCTGATGATCCGCTGGCGGCTCCGGTCGAGGAACGGCTCCACGATGGAGAGGGCGTAGCTGGCGGCGTCGGCCGCGCCGGTGGGGGCGCAGATGACGGGCGCCTGGCGGATGATCCGCTCGGCCTTGCGGGTCAACAGCTCCGGGTCCCCGGGGCCGACGCCGACGGCGTAGATCTTCGCCACTATTCCTCACCTTTCCGGGCGGTGATGATGTAGACCGGATTCAGCGCCTCGAACATCTTGTACTCGGTGAGCCCCCGGGTCTTTGCCACGTTGATGCAGGCCACCTCCACGGTGTAGCCGTGGTCCTCCAGGAACTCCACCGCCTTGGTGAGGGTGTCCAGGGTGACGGCGTTCAGGACGATGACCCCCTCGGGCCTGAGGCGCCGGTCCACGACGTCGATGATCTCCTCCAGCATCCCGCCGGAGCCGCCGATGAAGACCCGGTCGGGGTCGGGGAGGTCGTCGAGCCCCTCGGGGGCGAAGGCCTCGATCAGCATCACGTTGCGGGCGACGAACTTCTTCAGGTTGCCACGGATGAAGGTGAGGTACTGGGGGTTCTTCTCCAGGGCGAAGATCCTCCCATTGGGGACGAGGTTCGACGCCTCGATGGAGACCGAGCCGCTTCCGGCGCCGATGTCCCACATGACGAGATCGTCCTGCAGCCGGAGCTTGGCCAGCGTCACCGCCCGCACCTCCTGCTTGGTGATCAGTTTTTTGGCGGTGGCGAACTCGTCGTCCTCGATGCCGATCACCGGATACTGGGCGAGCTGGGGCTCCCACGCCTTGATGAGGATCAGGATGTTGAGCTCCGAGGCTGGGAGTTCCAGGAGCCCCTTCACGTCGGTCCTGGTGAATTTCTCCTCCGGCAGCCCCAGGTCTTCGCAGAGCCACGCCTCGTACCCCTCGGCGCCGCGGTGGATCAGTTCCCGGGCGATGGCCGCCGGGGTGTTGACCTTGTCGGTGAGTACCGCCACCTTCTCGGCGGCGACGATCCGGTCGACGGCGGGCTTCAGCCCCCGGCCGTGGACCGAGACGAAGATGGCGTCGTCCCACGGCTCCTTGATCCGGGCAAAGGCATACTGGACGCTCGTAACGTTGGGGAAGATCTCGATCCGCTCCTTGGGGAGGTTGCGGAGGAGGAACCGGGCGATGCCGAAGAAATTGGGATCTCCGGAGCCGAGGAGCACGGTCTTCTTGTCGGTGCCTTTGAGTTCCTCCAGGAGGATGGAGAGGTCGCCCAGCTCCCGCTTCTTCCCCCGGAAGTCGGGGAAGATGTCGAGGTGACGCCGGTGACCAATGAGGATCTCCGCCTCATTGATCACCTCCAGGGCCTTGGCGCCGAACCCCTCCCACCCCTCGATGCCGGCACCGACGAGATAGATTTTCTGCTGCGGCATGGGATACCTCCAGAATGCACGAATCGCACGACAGAAATTTTAGCCGAAATATAGCACCGTTGCAGCATACCCCGCCAGCAAAACCTCGATATCGAGGCCTGGGGCAAACCGCCTCGCCGCCTCCCGCGCCCGGGAGCAGACGAGTTCCATGAGGAGGGGGTCGTTCCCCGACTCCTCCAGCACCTGCCGGGCGGTGTTGGGTGAAAGGCCGGGACTCGGGACTCGGGACTCGAGTCCGGTTTCACGAAGCCATTCCGCCAACACCTTCAGGTCGAGTTCCGAGGAGGAGACGTGGGTCTGCTCGTGGCCGCAGGCGATCTTGAGGAGCTTGGCGAACTGGCCGGCAAGGATCACCCGCCGCACCCCCTTGCGGGCGCAGGCCCGAAGCGCGTACCCCACGTGGTCCCCCATCATGACGAACGCCTCCTCGGGAAGCTTCCGGTCAGTCCCGAGTCCCGAGCCCCGAGCCCCGAAGAATTCCTGCGCCGCCACCTCGCTCGTCCTCCCGGTGGAAAGGACCACCGTGTCGCTGCCGCAGGCAAGGGCCACGTCGAGGGCGGCGTCGAGGGTGTCGGTCCAGGCCTTGGCGGAGATCGGCTTCACGATGCCGGTGGTCCCGAGAATGGAGAGCCCGCCGACTATGCCGAGGCGGGTGTTGAGGGTCTTCTTCGCCAGTTCCTCGCCGTTGGGGATGGAGATGGTGACGGTAAGAACCTGCGGCAGGCAGACCACCGGGAACTCCTCCCGGACCCCCTCGGTGATCATCCGCAGTGGCACCGGGTTGATGGCCGGCTCCCCCACCGCCACGGCGAGTCCCGGCTTGGTCACCTTCCCCACCCCCCGGCCGCCAGTGACGAAGACCATCGTCTTCGCCCCCGGGCGGTTCAGCGGCTCGCGCCGGACCGTGGCGTGGATCTCGGCGCCGTTGGTCACGTCCGGGTCGTCGCCGGCATCCTTCACCACGAAGCAGGAGGCGCTCCGCGCGTCGAACTCCTGCCCCCGGAGGCGAAACGTTGCCCGATCGCCCAGCGGAAGGACGATCTCGATCTCCTCCAGGGGCCGCTGCTCCCGGAGCATCCGGGCCGCCCCCTTGGCCGCCGCCGCCGCGCAGGCGCCGGTGGTGTAGCCGTGGCGAAGCTGTCGGGTGGTCACGGTTACTCCAGCACCACCGGCAGCGGCCCGCCGCCCGCCAGGAGAGCCAGGGTCTTCTCCCGGATCTCCCCCTTTCCGAGCTCCTCCTTGCCGACCATCTCCTCCACGTCGATCCGGACGATGCCGGTGATGGCGAGCTTCTCCTCGCGGTAGGGGGCAAAGGAGGCGCCGGGCTCGTATTTCTTCATGAGGGCGTCCAGCGCCAGGACCTTCTCCGCCGCCTCCGTCACGAGCCGCGCCCGCCCCCGGATGATGACGCTGCGGTAGAGGTACTCGGCGCGGCAGGGGTTGTCGGGCGCCCCCTTGACGTAGGCGATGGGGAGGTCCGCCTCGAAGCAGACCCGCTCCTCGTGCCGGATCTCGTCGAGCTTCTCCCCCTCCGGGGCGCAGTGGAAGTAGATCCGCCCCTCGTGCCAGGCGAAGTTGAGCGGCTTCACCATGGGCCAGCCGTCGCGCCCCACGGTGCCGAGGCGTCCCACGTGGCAGCGGTGCAGGAGCTCCACGAGGAGGGAAAACTCGGTGATCCGCTTGTTGGCCTTCCTCATGACATCCCCTCCCCCGCCAGGATCAGCAGCGCGTTCACCACCGCCGCCGCCACGTTGGATCCCCCCTTGCGGCCGCGGTTGGTGATAAAGGGAATCTCCGGGAAATCGCGCTCCAGGTCAAGGAGCGCCTCCTTGCTCTCGGCGGCCCCCACGAACCCCACCGGCAGCCCCACGATCAGGTCGGGGCGCACCCCCTCCTCCCGGATGAGGCGGAGGAGCTCGAAGAGGGCCGTGGGGGCATTGCCGATGACGAAGATGCCGTTCTCCGGGTTGGCGGCGGCGGTGCGCATGGCCAGGAGCGACCGGGTCACCCCGAGTTTCTGCGCGGTCTTCGCCACCAGGGGATCGGCCACGAGGCAGCTTCCCCGGATGCCGAAGGCGTCCAGCCGTGGCCGGCTGATCCCCGAGAGAGCCATGGTGGTGTCGGTGACGATTCCCCGCCCTCCCCGCAACGCCGCCACGCCGCGCGCCACCGCATCGCGGGAGAATACCATGGTGCGGGCATAGTCGAAGTCGGCGCTGGTGTGGATCACGCGGCGCACCACCGGCCACTGGGCCGGCGACCAGGGGTGGGGGCCCACCTCGGCATCGATCATCCGGAACGATTCGGCCTCGATCTCCTCGGGGCGCAGGTGGACCGACATCAGTGCCACCCCGTGGCGGTGAGGGCCTCGGCGATGCGGTCCACCGCCACCTCGGCCAGCTTGCGGTGCACCCCCAGGTGCCCCCCCATGGCGAACTCGACGGTGGGGTAGCGCCGCCGCGCCTCGGCCATCTCCTCGGGGAGGTCCTCCTGGACGTGGGCGCCGACGAAGAGGAAATAGGGCATCAGCAGCACCCGCTCCGCCCCCCTGGCCACGCAGGCGTCGACCCCCTCCTGGATGTTGGGGAGGTGCTGCTCGCGGAACGAGACCTCGACGATTTCATGGCCGGTCATCTCCTTCACCATGGCGGCGATCTCCCGCACGGCGTCGTTCGCCTCGGGGATGCGGCTGCCGTGGGCCATGAGCAGTATTGCGGTTTTCATGTCAGCTCCTTTTCGATTCCATCATCTCCACGATCTCCCGCCGCGCCTCGCCGATGGTGAGGGGAAGGCGGTGGAACGGGAGGCCGTCCTCATGCTTCAGCCGGTGGATCAGCTCGGCGATGTGGGGAAGCCGCAGCTTCACGCTCTCCAGCTCCGCCGGGGCGGTGAAGACCTCTTCCGGCGTACCTCCCCGCACGAGCCTTCCCCGGCTCAGGATGTGGAGCCGGTGGAGGAAGAGCGGCACGAGGTCCACCGAGTGGGTCGCCATGACGACGGTGACCCCCTGGTCGCGGTTCAGGCGAGTGAGAAGCTCCATCATCCGGTACTCCCCCATCGGGTCGAGGCCGGCGGTCGGCTCGTCCAGGAGGAGCACCTCGTGCCCCATGGCGAGGAGCCCGGCGATGCAGGCCCGCTTCTTCTGGCCGTAGCTCAGGGCGTGGATGCTCTTGGCGGCCAGCTCCGCCAGTTCCACGGCGGCGAGGGCCG
Source organism: Geobacter sp. (assembly GCF_027327745.1). GTDB lineage: Bacteria > Desulfobacterota > Desulfuromonadia > Geobacterales > Geobacteraceae > Geobacter. The sequence continues at coordinate 28,437 of NZ_DAHVYG010000059.1, read as the reverse complement.
CCTCGACCCGCGCCTTCACCTCCGCCTCGCCGAACCCCATGTTGCGCGGCCCGAAGGCGACGTCCTCGAAGACGGTGTGGGCGAAGAGCTGGTCGTCGGGGTTCTGGAAGACGAGCCCCACGGTCCGGTAGATGTCGCGGGGGTGGAGCCGGCGGACGTCGCGGCCGTCGAGGAGCACCGCTCCGTCGTACTCCTTGATGAGCCCGTCCATGATCCGCAGCAGGGTCGTCTTCCCCGAGCCGTTGGAGCCGAGGATGCCGCAGAACTCCCCCCGCGCCACCTCCAGGCGGATGTCGGAGAGGGCCCTCGTCCCGTCGGGATAGGCGAAGGCGCGAATGTCGACCGCGAACCGCACTACATCCGCCATAGGAGCCCCATGACGGCCACGAGCGCCACCGACCCCGCCACCTCGCCGGCCCGCAGGGGGCGGTGCCGCAAAAGGGGGAGGGTGCCGTCATACCCCCGCTGGACCATGGCGGTGGTGACGGTCTGGCTGTTGTCGAAGGCCTTGATGACCAGTGCCCCGGCCAGGGTCCCGAAGGAGCGCAGCCCCCTCCGGAGGCCGGCATAGCCGAGGCGGTTCTTTTGGGCGGCGTAGACCACCTGGGCGTCGTCGAAGAGGACGAAGAGGTAGCGCCAGGCAAAGAGGGCGACCTCGATGAAGCCGCGGGGGACGCGAAGCCACGAGAGGGCGGCCATGAGATCGGTGAACGGCGTGGCAAACCCCACCGCCGCCACCACCGACACCGCGCCGGCGATCCGGGAGGCGATGGCGACCCCCGCGGCGAGGCCGTCGCGGTGGCCGACTATCTCCAGGCCGAAGCAGGAAAAGGCGAAGAGCGCCTCGTGGCCGCTGAAGAGAAGCTTCAGCACTATCACCATGGCTGCGATGAAGATCGGCTCGGCAAAGCGGACGAAGAAGAGCCGCGGCGGTACCCCCATCCAGAGGCAGAGCCCGAGCGAAAGCCCGGCCACCGTGAGCGGAAAGGCGCCCCCCCTGCTGCTCATGACCAGGACGAGGAGCGCCAGGGCCGAGACGAGCTTCACCCGCGGGTCGACCCCCGCGAGGAAATGGGTATTCGGTATGGGATTGACGATCTGATGCATAGGGTCAGTGGCCGTTCCGGCGGGTCACGGCGCTCCGCCGATTCCCCGCTCCTCCATGTATCTTCTGAGCCGGTCGGCGTGGTCCCGGTCGTCGTTGTTCAGGGTCTGCAGGATCCTGATGGCCTCCGAACCCTGCGCCGCCGCCATGGCGCGCTGAAGGTGGATCTCCCCCGCCGACTCCTCAATGGTGACGGCCAGCCGGAAGGCTTCGACCCGCTCCGGGGGCTCCAGCTCGAACGCTTCGATGAGACGCTCCAGCTCCCGGTTCATTTCCTTCAGGGAGTCCACCGACTCGGGAAGGATCTCCCGCGGAAAGATCCCGGCCGACACGAAATGCTTTCTGGCGAGCCGCAGGAGGAGGGCGTGGTTTTCCTCCTCGATGGAAAGGGTCTGCCAGAGCTCCCCGTCCTCGGGGAAATAATCCTGGAACAGGGCATAGAGCCGTGAAACGTTCATCTCCAGGGAAACCGCCTCGTTGATGAAGCTCTCCAGTACCGCATCCACCCAGCCATTGGCTCCATTTCCGTAGATCACACCAAAGTCCGCCATCAAGACCTCCCCCTGTCGGGCAGTGTCGGGGCGGCGGCCGGTACCGCCGTCTTCCGTCCCGTTCGTGGCCCACAGCTTACCGCAGTTGGCGGGACAAGAAAATTCAAAATTGATGTATCACCGGGGCATCCCTCCCCCTGCACTTACCCCGCGTCGTCGCCCCGACGGTCCCGCTTTTCCGCCACGAGTGCCCGCCACCAGTACCCTGCCGCGAACCCCCCCGTCGCCCCGGCCAGAAGGAAGACGAAGAGGAGGAGGTCCCCCCGGTCGGTGTTGATGAGGGGCTCCCGCGCCTCCCGGCCGTGTTCTTTGGCAACCTTCTCCACCACTGTCTCGTCCACGCCGCTCCACTTCTCGGCGGCGCGGGAGAGGTGAGGCGTGAGGAGCAACCCTCCCAGAAACACAGCGAGCAGCAAGGCGACTGCACCGGTCGCCGGTCGCCGGTCCCCGGTCCCTGCCGGGATTACCCGCATCTTCACGAGGAGATCAGGGCGCTTGCGGTGGAGGAGCACCACCATTCCGGCGGTCATGGCCCCCTCCAGGATGCCGAGGGGGAGCTGGGTCGGGATGAAGGCGACGAATATCTTGCTGAAAAGTGGCCAGAACGGCTCGCTCCCCCGAATGCCGGCGGTAAGCTCCGCCGAGGTGGCGAGGTAGGTCCCCCAGTCGGCGACGATCCCTGCCGCAAAGCCGGCCACCGCCAGGTTCGCCCCCATCGCACGGAGCCCACGGAAGACTAACCACCCGGCGCAGGAGCCCACCACTCCCATGGAAACGATGTTGGCCCCGAGGGTCGACAGACCGCCGTGGGCGAGGAAAAGCGCCTGGATCAGGAGCGCCACGGCGCTGATTACCACCGAGACGAAGGGCCCGACGAGGATCGCCGAGATCCCCGTACCGCATGGGTGGGAGCAGGTGCCGGCGGAGGGGACCGGGATCGGCATGCAGGAGATGATGAAGACCACCGCCGCCATGAGCCCCACCAGCGGCTTCACCGAGAGGTCGTCCTTCGAGAGGTCGTTCATCCGCCGCACCCCCATCGCCACGAAGGGCGCCGCCACGGCAAACCAGACGGCGGCCCAGCCGAAGGGGAGGATCCCCTCGGAGATGTGCATGGCATGGGCTGGGGTGGCCAGCAGAAGGAGCAAGCACTCTATAATAAGCACCGTTTTCATGACAACCTCAAAACCTTCTTTCAACACGGAGAAACGGAGAACACGGAGAGAACTGAAGGCGGCGCCACAAAAAATTCAACGAACGAGAACGACATGCAAAGCATTGCAGGTTTCACCTTGGAAGATTCACTGTGCATGGTTCTTTTCTCCGTGCTCTCCGTTTCTCCGTGTTATTCGCTCCTTAAATCTTATCCCCCCGCAGGTCGGCCGCGAAGAGTTTTCCCGCCCCCCGGGAGGCGCAGAAGTCGCCGCACATGGTGCAGGTCGCCTCGTCCTCGGGGGTGCGGCTGGCGCGGATCGCCTTCGCATCCTCCGGGAAGAGGGCGAGTTCGAACTGCTTCTGCCAGTCGAGGTCCCGGCGCGCCTTGCTCATCTCCTTGTCCCGCTCCCGGCCCCGCTCCGGGTACTTGTTCATGTCGCCGATGTAGGCGGCGATTCTGGCCGCCTTCACCCCCTGGCGGACATCCTCCTCGTTGGGGAGCGCCAGGTGCTCGGCAGGAGTGATGTAGCAGATGAGATCGGCGCCGTAGCGGGAAGACTGGGCCGCGCCGATGGCCGCGGTGATGTGGTCGAACCCCGGCGCCACGTCGGTGGAGATGGGGCCGAGCATGTAGTAGGGGGCGCCGCCGCTCATCCGCTTCTGGAGCTGGATGTTCCCCTCCACCTCGTCCAGGGGGACGTGCCCCGGCCCTTCAACGAGCATCTGGCACCCCATGTCGCGCCCAAGCTCCGCCAGCTCGCAGTTGATGAGGAGCTCCTGGATCTGGGCCCGGTCGGAGGAGTCGTGGATGGCGCCGGCCCGCAGGCCGTTTCCGAGCGAGAGGACCGTGTCGTACTTCTTGAGGATCGAGGTCACCCGGTCGAACTGCTCGTAGAGGGGGTTTTCGCGGCCGTTGGCCATCATCCAGGCCACCATGCTCACCCCCCCCTTGGAGACGAGGCCGCCGTAGCGGTATCCCTGGCGCTTCAGGCGCTCGATGGTGTAGAGGTTGATGCCGCAGTGGACCGCCATGAAGGCCATGCCATCCTCGCACTGGCGCTCGATAAGGTCGAAGAGCATTTCCGGGTCGAGCCGGTTGGGGTTACCGTACTTGCGGGCCGCCTCGCAGAACGCCTGGTAGAGGGGGACGTTCCCCACCGGAAGATCCACGGCGGCGATCACCTCCCGCCGCACCCGGTCCAGGTCACCCCCCACGGAGAGCTCCATCAGGGTGTCGGCCCCGGCCTCCCGGGCGGCCCGGGCCTTGCGGACCTCGGCGTCGTAGTCGATGATGTCGGAAGAGGTGCCGATGGAGGCGTTCACCTTGGTGCGAAGCCCCTTGCCGATGCCGACGGCCTTCGGTTTTCGGTTGTGGTTCCAGGGGATGACGATCTTCCCCTCCGCCACCATCCGGCGGACGTAATCGGGGGATACCTGCTCGGCGGCGGCCACGGCGGTCATCTGGGGGGTTATGTTTCCTTCGCGGGCCAGTTCGATCTGGGTTTTCACGGCATGCTCCTTTGAAAGTATTCTCTGCAATTTGCCACAAACGCCTCCGCCAGCCCCGGATTGCTGCCGAAGTGGAGATGGACGTAGGAGGCGAGGCAGTTTCGGTAGCGGTATCCTTCACGCCCTAGGTCGACACCCCCCCGGTGGAGCCGGAAGGTCCGCTCCACCTCCGGAGGCATCTCCTCCATCTCCGAGTAGTGGAACTCATGGCCCCGGGCGATCGCACCGGCGGGGCCGAGGAGGCCGTCTGCCGCAAGCGCCACCTCCCGGTAGCCGAGGGCCTTGCGGCGCGGGAGCATCCGGGTGGCGACCGGGAAGATGCCGACGAATTCGTGCCCCCTCGCCCCGCCTTCGGCACCCCTCTCCCCTGGGGAGAGGGAGTGGGGGTAAGGGGATTCCACCCCGCGGGTGAGGTAGATGAACCCGCCGCACTCGGCGTAGACCGGCATTTCCTCCTCGATCGCCCGCCGCATCTCGTCCTTCATGGCGCCGTTGGCCGCCAGGGCGTCGGCGAAGAGCTCGGGGTAGCCGCCGGGGAGGTAGATGCCGGCGATGGCGGGCGGCAGCGCCCCGTCGGCCAGGGGGGAGAACGGCACCAGCTCCGCTCCCGCTTCTTCCAGGAGCCGGAGGTTGTCCCCGTAGACGAAGCAGAAGGCGGCGTCCCGCGCCACGGCGATCCGGAGCGGCGGCGTCGGCCGTTTCTTCGCCGCTGCCGGTTGCGGCGCATCGGGGGCACCCTGGGGAATGGCCACCCCCCACAGCATCCCGAGGTCCACCGACTCCCGCACCACCTCCACCAGGTGGTCGAGAAATTCGGCCGGCAGCGGGTTTTCCTCGGCGGTCACGAGCCCCAGGTGCCGGGAGGGGATATGGAGCCGCTCGTCCCGGGGGATGCAGCCGAGCACCCGCACTTCCGGCGCGGCGCTCTCCACCGCCTCCCGGAGGATCCGGCCGTGGTTTTCGCTCGCCACGCCGTTGAAAATCACCCCGGCGAGCCGCACCCCGGGATCGAACCCGGCAAACCCCTTCACGATGGCCGCCGCGCTCCGGGCGAGCCCCTTGGCGTCCACCACCAGCACCACCGGCGCGCCGGTGAGCCGGGCAACCTGGGCGGTGCTCCCCTCGTCGGAGACGCCGCCGATCCCGTCGAAAAGCCCCATCACTCCCTCAATGACGGCGATGTCGCTCCCCCGGCTGTGGAGGACGAAGGTCTCCCGCACGAAATCGGGACCGCACATCCAGCCGTCCAGATTGACGGAGGGGCGGCCGCAGACGAGGCGGTGATAGCCGGGGTCGATGAAATCGGGCCCCACCTTGAAGGGGGCCACGGTCAGCCCGCGGCGCCGGAGGCACTCCATGATGCCGATGGTGATGGTGGTCTTCCCCGAACCGCTGTGGGGGGCGGCGATGATGATCGATTTCATGAAGTCACCCGTTCAGAAGCTTTACCACCGCATGGCCGTCGGCGAAGTAGTCGATGATGTTCAGGCAGCAGTAGGTCTGCTCGATGGCAAAGAGGCTGGCAAGCGGCGCGCCGATGGCGCTGAGGAGGATGACCCGGTTCACCCCGCCGTGGGCCACCACCAGGACTTCCTCCCCCCGGTGGCGCTCCACGATCCCGTCGATGACCGGCATCACCCGCCGGTGGACATCGACCACATTCTCCCCCCCGGGGACCCGGTAGTTGACGATATCGGCAAACCGCGCCCGCCACTCGTCGGGGTGCTGGGCCTTGAGCTCGTCCCAACTCTTCCCCTCCCACGTCCCCATGTTCAGCTCCCGCAGCTCCGGATGCGGCACCGGCCTCACCCCCAGGTGGGCGCCGAGCAGCTCCGCCCCCCAGGCGCAGCGGGTGAGGTCGCTCGTGTAGCAGGCCGCGATCCGGGTGCCGGCGAGGCGCTCCGTGAGGGAGTGGTACATCGCCTTCCCCCGCTCCGAGAGCGCCACGTCGGTCTGGCCGTTGTAGCGGCGGACGCCGGTCCCCCCCCCTTCGACCTCGCCGTGGCGGATGAGATAGATGCGTGTCTTCGGTGTCATACGGTTACTCCGTGAAACATCCCCACGATGACGAGGAGACAGATGATCTCGTTCAGCTCGCTGGCGCAGCCGATGACGTCCCCCGTAACCCCATCGAGGCGGCGGTGGGACCAGCGCCTGATCCCCCAGGTGACGAGGTAGAGGACGAGGCAGCAGGCGAGCCCCCGGGTCCCCAGCAGCAGGTACGCAGCGGCCAGGGTCGTGGCGTAGGCGGCGACGAACTGGGGGATCCCCGCGCCGGCGATGCAGGCGGCGCCGAGGCCGTCGCTCCGCGCCCGCCGGGAGCCGACGGTCATCTGCACCTGGGCGAAGCGGGCCACGGTCGGGAAAAGGAGGAGCGCCCGCCCCTTCACCTCCGGCGCCAGCGCGAGGAGCGCCTCGTACTTGAGAAGCAGCCCGAGCACAAGCCCCACCACGCCGACGGCCCCGATCCGGGAATCCTTCATCACCGCCAGGAACCGCTCCTTCGCCCCCCGGGCCGCCAGACCGTCGCAGACGTCGGCCAGGCCGTCGTGGTGGAGCGCGCCGGTTACCCCCGCCAGGAGCACCACAAGGAGGAGGTCCGCCACCGGCCGGGGGAGATAGGGGGCCAGCAGGAGATCGGCCCCGGCCAGAAGCCCCCCGATGGTGAGCCCCACCAGGGGGAAGAGGGCCATGGAGCGCCCCAGGTCGTTCTCTTCCCAGCGGAGCCGCAGCGGCAGCGGGATGACGGTCAAAAACTGGAGGGCGATGAGATAAAGACGCATAAACACAGGGGCTCGGGGCTGGGGACTCGGGGCTGGAAAAAGCTTTTCGCTAGTCCCAAGCCCCCAGTCCCGAGCCCCTGCCTTTCAGTATTCCCCTTCCGCCACCCCGGCCTCTTCGAAGGTGGCCATCTCTTTCAGAATCTTGACCCCCGCCTCGATGAGCCCCATGGCCAGGGCCGCGCCGGTCCCCTCGCCGAGGCGCATCTGGAGGTCGAGGATCGGCTCGGCGCCGAGCCGCTCCAGCATCACCGCGTGGCCGATCTCCACCGAGCGGTGGGCGGCGAAGAGATACTCCTTCACGGTGGGGCAGAGTTCACTGGCCACCAGGGCCCCGGCGGTGGAGATGAAGCCGTCCACCACCACCGGGATCCGGTTGGCGGCGCAGCCGAGGACCAGACCTGCGATGCCGGCGATCTCCAGCCCCCCCACCTTGGCCAGAACGTCGATGGGATCGGCAGGATCGGGGCGGTTCACGGCGAGGGCCTGCTCGATGACCCGGACCTTGTGGGCCAGCGAAGCGTCGTTGATCCCGGTCCCCCGATGGGTCAGCCCGGCAACGGGGCGGCCGGTGAAGGCGGCGATGATCGCCGAGGAGGGGGTGGTGTTGCCGATCCCCATCTCGCCGGTTCCCACCATGGCAATCCCCTCGCTCTTGCAGCCGTTGGCCAGCTCGATCCCCACCTCCAGGGCGGCGATCGCCTCCTCGCGGGCCATGGCGGGCCCCTGGGCCAGGTTGCGGGTGCCGCGGGCGATCTTGCGGCCGATGAGGCCGGGGGTGTCGCCGAAGTCGTGGTCGACGCCGATGTCGACCACCAGCACCTCGGCCCGCACGTGCTTGGCCAGGACGTTCACCCCCGCGCCGCCGGCGAGGAAGTTGTACACCATCTGGACCGTCACCTCCTTGGGGAAGGCGGAAACACCTTCCGCCACCACCCCGTGATCAGCGGCGAAGGTGAAGATCACCTTCTTCCAGGTGGGGGGTTCCAGACTGCCGGAGATGGCGGCGTAGCGGCAGGCGAACTCCTCGAGCCTCCCCAGCGACCCGAGGGGCTTGGTCTTGTTGTCGAGCTTCGCCTGGGTCTGGGCGATGAGCGCCGGGTCGAGCGGCTGGATTTTTGACAAGGCTTCGTTCAGAAGGGACATGGCATTACCTCATCGTTAAGATTTATCCGTAGGGGCGATCCTTGTGATCGCCCATTTTCTGGCACTTGGCGAATACAAGATTCGCCCCTACTTCAGTTTCAGCGGCAGCCCGCTGAAGGTGACGTAGACCTCGTCGGCCGCCGCGGCGATCCGCTCGTTCGCCTCACCGGCCAGGTCCCGGAACTGGCGGGCGAGACGGTTGTCGGGGACGATTCCTAGCCCCACCTCGTTGGAGACGATGACCAGGGGGGTTGTCAAGAGCGGGAAGAGTTTCGTCAATTTTCCGACAGACTCCAGAATCTGGGGCGAATCGTTCCCCGCAAAGAGGAGGTTGCTCAGCCAGAGGGTGACGCAGTCGACGAGCGTCGCGTTGAACCGGCCGTCGACTCCGGCAAGGGCCCCGGCAAGGTCGCGGGGCTCCTCCACGGTGGTCCAGTGATCGCCGCGCCGCGCCCGGTGCCGGGCGATCCGCTCCGCCATCTCGCCGTCGCCGGCGCCTCCGGTGGCGACATACGCCAGGGGTGCCCCGAACCCGAGGGCCAGCTCCTCGGCCAGGCGGCTCTTGCCGCTGCGGGCACCGCCCGTTATGAAAATCACCCGCGCCATAAACGAAAACCCCGCCTCCTGGGAAGAAGCGGGGTCGAAAACCGGTGATCCTGAATATGCGCCGGGCCTCGGAGCCTCTTCCGCGGAGGTCCTGTAAAGCGGACATTCAGGCAGGTTTCCTGGCTCACGGATCGCTTTACTCGCCGCGCCTTCCCGGGGTTTACGCGCGGAAACGACGGACTCGCCGTTTCCGCCGTCGAAACCAGATCAGTGGCATCGTTGCGGCTTTCATCACCGTTCACAGTTGCGGGACAGCAAGGGTTTCGCACCCTTTTCCCTTTTACCTCCTGCCGTGCGGCAGAAGCACCTGAACGTTTAACTATTCGATTGTGCGGTCCTATCTAAACAGAGCGACCGGTGAAAGTCAACGAAGAAGTTCTGTGATCTCACCCTTACCCGGCCTTCGGCCACCCTCTCCCAGCGGGAGAGGGTCAATCGAGCTCCCTCTCCGTCGCCAGCAACTCGCCGATCCGCCCCCAGACCGCCTCCTTCCCCTCGCGGGAAAGGGCCGAGAAGAAGAGCATCTCGTCGCGGGAGAGTCCCGTCTCCCGGGCGATGACGGCTGCCTGCCGGGCCCGTTCGTTCTTCGACACCTTGTCGCACTTGGTCACCACCACCAGGGTCGGGATGCCGTAGGCCCGCAGCCACTGGAGCATCTGGCGGTCCTCCTCCGTCGGCACCCGCCGGATGTCGAGGATGAGCACCACGCAGCCGAGGGTGCGGCGGGTGGAGAGGTAGGTCTCCATCATGGGACCCCACTGCTTCTTCACCTCCAGCGGCACCTTGGCGAAGCCGTACCCCGGCAGGTCCACGAGCATCAGCCCCCCGTTCACGAGGAAGAAGTTGATCAGTTGGGTCCTCCCCGGCGTGGAGCTGGTCCGGACCAGCCCCTTGCGATTGACGAGGACGTTGATCAGTGACGATTTTCCGACATTGGAGCGGCCGGCGAAGGCGACCTCCGGAAACTCCTCCGGCGGATAATTGGCCGGCTTCGTTGCGCTTTTGACAAATTCCGTGCTGGTGACATGCATTGTTCAAATCCCCGCTGACAGACGATACTTGATGTCAGTAATACCACCTTCCCCCTCCCCTTGGCAACGAAAGCCTCCACTCCACGGGCGAGAAACTTGCATGACTCTCGGAGAACCATAACCGGGACAGGACGCCACCATGAACAAGGAACTCGAAACTCTCATCATGTCCGCCGTTGACCTTCCGACGATCCCACTGGTGGCCACCAAGGTCATCGAGATGATGGAGCAGGAAGACGTCACCATCGAAAAGATCGCCAAGACGGTCTCCGCAGACCCGGCCGTGGCGGCCCGCATCCTCAAGCTCTCCAACTCCGCCTATTACGGCTGCCAGCGGCAGATCAACACGCTGTCGGCCGCCATCATGCTGCTGGGGTTCAAGACCCTGAAGAGCCTCGTGGTGGCGGCCTCCCTCAAGCAGATCTGCAAGCGGTTCGGCCTCACCGAGAAGATGCTCTGGGAACACGCCGTCGGCGCGGCCCTGGCCGCCCGCATCATCGCCTCCAGCGGCAGGTTCATCAACGAGGAGACAGGCTTCCTGGCGGGGCTCTTCCACGACATCGGCAAGACCATCATGAACGACCAGGACCCCCACACCTTCCAGCAAGTGATGATGCGCTGTTACAACGACGGCATCCCCTTCGAGGAGGCCGAGCGGAGCCTCTACCCCTTCACCCATGCCGACGTCGGCGCCCTCGTCATCAGGAAGTGGAACTTCCCCGAGGCCCTCTCCACGGCGGTCATGCACCACCACCACTTCGCCACGGCGCCCCTCACCGACCAGTACGAGCTCTTTCTCACCGCCACCACGAGCCTCGCCGACAAGTTCTGCAAGAAACTCGGCATCGGCGACCGGCAGGCCGAAGACGGCCTCGACCTGGCCAACACCCCCGAGGCGAAGCTGCTGGGCTACACCCCCGAAACGGTCGAAACCGCCCTGGAAACCTTCCGGCAGACGTTCGAGGAGAACAAGAGCTTCTTTCTGAACGACTGACGCGACGCCGGCACGCCACAAAAAAACCGCCTCCCCGGCGGTTTTTTTCGAGCGCAAAGCTTTTATGAGGTCAACGATATCTGCTCAGGGCGAGCCACTCCACCTCCGCTGGCATATGGGCTGACGCCAGAGGCACAGTGCCCCCAATCCCGGGAAAACGGTCAGGCTTTTTTGCGGATGATCAATCCCTTGAGGGTATCGAGCGCCTTCGCGATCTCAAGGGCCTCTTTGGAAGGGATCTGTCTGATCACCTCGCCGTCCTTGCGCGACAGAACCTTCACCACCATCCGTTCGGCATCCCTGTCGAAGGAGAACCGCAGATCCGTGGTCATCGACTCGATGAACTCGTTAATCTTCGCCGCCGCCTCTTTGAGGGCCTTTTCTTCCTCAGCCGGAGGATGCTTCACCGCCTCTTTGGGAAGTTCAGCTTTTGCGACCTCGTTCTTCTTCTCCGGCTGTGACACTTTTCCATCCGTCGACGGAGAAACGACCACCTGCGTTCCCCCATTGCCACCGATGACCTCGACGCTCATTCCCGCACCCTCTTCCGTTGATTAAGTTCCCCCATATGTCACTTTTCGGCAGAGGAAAAGATAGCTTTAGGAAAAATCTGACCTGCATAGTGTTTTTCTGACCTACCATCCCTCTGGCATATCAGTTGCACAAATCGCTCGAATCCGAAAAAAACCTTCGGAGCGGCTGAGTTAGCTTGCGCGCCGAGGAAACAACCACCGACGACGGAGGAATTCAATGTCTTCTCTCAGGGTTCTTATTACAGGTGGGGCAGGCTACCTGGGCTCCATTCTCTGCGAGCATCTGCTCGACAAGAAGCACAAGGTGACTGTCGTCGACAATCTGATGTACGGCGAGCAGAATCTCTTTCATCTGTGTGCAAATCCCGACTTTGATTTTGTCCCTGGCGATGCGCGCGATGAAAGCGTGATGAGAAAACTAGTCTCCACCGCCGACGTCATCATTCCGCTTGCAGCCATAGTTGGTGCCCCGGCATGCGACCGGGACCCCCTCATGGCTCGCACGGTCAATCTCGATGCGGTCCAACTAGTCTTAAAACTTCGCACCCCCTCTCAACTGGTCGTCTATCCAACCACGAACAGCGGCTACGGCACCAAGTCGGGCGATGTCTACTGCACCGAGGAAACCCCCCTGGAACCGATATCCCTGTACGGCCAGACCAAGACGGAAGCAGAAGCGGCGGTGCTCTCAGCCCCGAACACCATTACCCTGAGGCTGGCAACGGTGTTTGGTCTCTCCCCCCGGATGAGGATGGACCTCCTCGTCAACCACTTCGTGTATGCAGCCGTGAGCGACCGGTATCTGGTCATCTTCGAAAAGGATTTCAAGCGCAACTATATCCATATCAGAGACGTCGCCGACTGCTTCATCCACTGCATCGAAAACGCGCCTGCAATGATCGGCCGTCCCTACAATGTCGGGCTGGACGCCGCCAATCTCTCCAAGGAGGAACTGGCACTGAAAATCAAGGAATATGTGCCCGGTTTCTTCATCCACTTTGCCGAGGTCGGCAGCGATCCCGACAAGCGCAATTACATCGTGTCGAACCAACGACTGCGGGAGGCCGGCTTTGAAGCGAAAAGGACCCTCGATGACGGCATCCGGGAACTTCTCAAAGGATACGCTCTGCTTGGCCGCACCCCCCACAAGAACATCTGAGCCATGGCTGATCTTTCAAACATAACCGCCGCCATACTCGCCGGGGGGTTCGGAACCCGCCTCCGTTCCGTTGTGTCGGACAAATCAAAGGTTCTGGCCGTGGTAAACGGTCGCCCGTTCATCTCGTACCTTCTCGACGATTTGGCCCTTGCGGGAGTGAAACGGGTCATCCTCTGTACCGGCTACCGGGGGGAGCAAGTAGAAGCGGAACTGGGAGCCGCTTACAGAGGCATGGAATTGAGCTATTCGCGGGAGACTTCCCCCCTCGGCACGGCAGGGGCACTGAGGAACGCCATCCCCTTGCTTCAGGACAACCGGCTGATCGTCATGAATGGTGACTCTTACTTCGAAACCGACCTTCCCACCTTTGCGGACCTTCACGGGGAGAAAGACGCCACGTGCTCCATGGCGCTGGTCCACGTTCCCGACACCACACGCTACGGAAGGGTCGAACTGGACGAGAACCTGTCGGTTCGGCACTTCATCGAAAAAGGAGAAGGACGAGGGCCGGGCACGATCAATGCGGGCATCTATCTCTTCGAACGCCACGTCATCGACAGGATACCGCCCCACAGAGAGGTATCGCTGGAGCGGGAGATTCTTCCCGCACTCATCGGAGACAAATTTTTCGGATTTTCGAGCACGGGCCGGTTCATCGACATCGGCACCCCCGAGTCTTATCGGGAGGCGGAGCAGTTCTTTACGGGCTTACGCACTCGCTTGAGCAGATTCCCTGCGGAGGAGAGACCATGATCATTAGCAGAACGCCTTACCGCATATCTTTTTTCGGCGGCGGCACCGACTACCCGGAGTGGTACCTCAAACATGGCGGCAGCGTGCTCGGCACTGCGATCGACAAATACTGCTATCTGACCTGCCGCTATCTTCCGCCTTTCTTCGAGCATCGCACCAGGGTCGTCTACTCGCAGATCGAAAGCTGCCAGACCATTGATGAGGTCAGGCACCCCTCGGTGAGGGAGGTTCTCCGTTACCTGAACATCGAACGCGGGGTTGAAATCCACCACGATGGCGACCTCCCCGCCCGCAGCGGTATGGGCTCCAGTTCGTCCTTTACCGTCGGCCTGCTCAACGCATTGTATGCACTGAAAGGGTATATGCCCACCAAACAGCAGCTTGCCCGGGAAAGTATCCATGTCGAACAGGAGATGATCAAAGAAACGGTCGGATCTCAAGACCAGGTATTGGCTGCGCATGGGGGATTCAATCACGTCACTTTCCATCCCAACGGAGAAATAACTGTTCACCCGGTGATCCTCACCCAGGATCGGCTCCAGGAGCTCAACTCACACCTGATGCTCTTCTATACCGGCATCAAGCGGACAGCCTCAAACGTTGCAGCAAGCTACGTGAACGACCTGGAAGCCAAGCGTCGCCAACTCCGGATCATGAAGGACCTGGTGGAGGAAAGCATCTCCATTCTCAATGGCAACCAGGACATCTGCGCCTTCGGGGAGCTGATGCACGAGGCGTGGCAGGCGAAACGGAGTCTGAGCGCATCCGTCTCCAACGGGCATGTGGATGAGCTCTTCGCCAAGGCCATGGCCGCCGGCGCCATCGGCGGCAAAATAACCGGCGCCGGAGGTGGCGGTTTCATGCTTTTGTTCGTCCCCCCCGATCGTCACAAAACGGTCAAGGAAGCTCTCAGCAGCCTGATTCATGTTCCGTTTCGATTTGATTTCGCCGGAAGCCAGATCATCTACTTCCAGCATGAGGAAGATTACTCCGAGCAAGAGCAAGAGCGGGCGGGCCAAAACGTCATCCCCTTCCAGGAGCTGAGTTCCCTCAAGAGCTCCCAGCAAGTGGAACGGAAAAAACAGAGAATCTCCAAGATGGCTGCCAACTCTCTTGAAGAGAGGATTTGAGGCATGGAGAAAATATCCGACGTAACAATGGAGCATCTTAGGGAACGAGCCCAATGGGTGCGGCGAGAGACGCTCAAAATTCACGGGATCGCCCCTGAAACCCGAGTGGCCTCGTCGCTGTCCGACGTGGAAATCTTCGTCGCCCTCTACTATGGAAACATCCTGCGGTTTAAGCCGTCAAACCCTCTCTGGCCGGGCCGGGACCGGCTCATCATCAGCAAAGGCCACGGTTCCATATCCCTCTACCCGATCCTGGCCGACCTCGGATACTTCGACCGGAGCGAACTGGAGCGGGTATGCCAGGAAGGCTCAATACTGGGCGGGATCCCGGACACCATGATCCCCGGATACGAGACCATCAACGGTTCGCTGGGTCACGGACTCGGTGTCGCCTGCGGCATGGCCCTGGCGTTACGCAAACAGGGATCGGACGCCCACGTTTTCGTGCTTGTCGGAGATGGGGAACTCTATGAAGGGTCCGTCTGGGAGGCCGTGATGTTTGCCGCCCACCACAACCTCGGCAACCTGACGGCAATCATCGACAACAACAAGATATGCATGCTCGACCTCTGCAGCCGGATTATCGATCTGCAGCCGCTCGAACAAAAATTCAGCGCCTTCAACTGGCATGTCGACTCAATCGACGGCCACGACATCGAGGCGGTCATGCAATCCCTCACCGGCATGAAGCAGGACCAAGGCAGGCCGAAGGTCGTGATAGCCAATACGGTCAAAGGCAAAGGGGTTCTCTCTCTCGAAAACGATACCCTTTGTCACATCAAATCACTGAGCCGGGCGGAAATCGCCGCCGCTCTCGAGGAACTGCAATGACGCAACCGGCACGCGCAATGAGGGATGCCTTCATCGAAGCCCTCTACGATCGGATGGCAGGAGATGAGCGCATTTTCTTCCTGGCCGCCGACCTGGGGTCTCCCGCTCTCGACCGGCTCAGAGCGGATTTTCCCGAACGCTTCATCAACGTCGGCATCGCAGAACAGAATCTCATAAACGTGGCGACGGGACTTGCCCTTGAAGGAGGGATCGTCTACGCCTATGCCATCGCACCGTTCATCTCCATGCGCGCCTATGAGCAGATCCGGGTGAACCTCTCGATTTCGTCCCAGGTCCGCCCGGTCAACGTTAACCTGATCGGCGTCGGTGGCGGAGTCAGTTATCAGGTATCCGGACCAACACATCACTGCCTCGAAGACCTCGCCATCATGCGGCTCTTGCCGAACATGGCCGTCTTTTCACCCAGTGACTGGCGATTGGCCGCCGCCTTTGTCGACTACACCGTATCGAACTGCACCCCCAAGTATCTCCGTTTCGATGGCAAACCGATTCCGGCCATCTACGACACCGTCACGCCGGAAACCGTAGCGGCCGGGTTCTGCGAACTCGTTGCCGGAACGGAAGCCTGCATCGTTTCAACAGGCTTTATGACACAACGGGCACTCAACGCAGCTCGAAGCCACGGAGCAGTAGGAGTGGTGGACCTGTTCCTGCTGAAACCGGCAAACACCGAGGAGCTTCGTCAGACCCTTCTCAAATATCGACACATCGTTACTGTCGAAGAAGGATTCGTTGGCAACGGTGGACTCGACTCCCTTGTCGCCCAGATCCTGAACGAAGATCGTCACTCCGTCACCCTCGACCACATCGGGTTCAACGACCGCTATGTCTTCGAACTGGGAACGCGCGACCAACTGCACGCCCGCAACGGCATGGACGAAGCCGCCATAACGGCGGCGATTACCCGCAGACTCGGCCACGGCAAACCATGAGCCATTCCAACGTAGATATCGTCCTCATTAATCCAGGAGACCGGAAACAGGTTTACCAGGGATTGGGTGCGGAGTTGGCGGCAGTCGAACCCCCCTTCTGGGTGGCGGTCATTGCCTCCTACCTCCGTAATGCCGGTTTTACAGTGGCGCTGATCGACGCCAACGCTGAAAACATTGCTCCTTCCGAGGTGGCGGAACGGGTTAGCTCGCTGGCGCCGTTACTTGCGGCGATTATCGTGTACGGCTCCCAACCTTCCGCCTCAACTCAAAACATGCCGGCTGCGGAACGGATCTGCACCGCCATCAAAGACGGGACCACGGCACGAGTCGCCATTGGCGGCCTTCACCCGTCGGCCCTGCCCGAACATACAATCCTTACCACAGACGCCGATTACGTCATCGAAGGGGAAGGTCCCCTGACCCTTTCTTCCCTGCTCCGCGTGCTGAAAAGTCCCGCTCCCGACCTCGCGTCCGTTCCGGGGCTTTGGTATCGCGGCAGCGACGAAAGCGTCCATCATACCCTCCCCGCCCCCCTTATAAACGACCTCGACACCATGCTGCCGACCGCTGCCTGGGACCTGCTTCCGATGGAAAAATATCGAGCCCACAACTGGCACTGTTTCGACGATATCGAACACCGCTCTCCTTATGGTGCCATTTACACCAGTCTCGGGTGCCCGTTCAACTGTGTCTTCTGTTGCATCAACGCTCCGTTTGGCAAGCCGGGCATTAGGTACAGAAGCCCCCAGCGTGTTCTTGAAGAGGTCGACATCCTCGTCAACCGTTACGGCGTGAAAAACCTTAAGATCGTCGACGAGTTGTTCGTCCTCGACGAACGCCATTACCTGACCATTACCGATCTGCTCATCCAGCGCGGTTACGGGCTGAACATCTGGGCATACGCCCGGGTGGACACCGTGAACCCCGCCCACCTGGAACGGATGAAGCGCGCCGGCATCAACTGGCTGGCTCTCGGCATCGAGTCGGCCAACCCTGCGGTGCGGGACGGTGCAGCAAAAAAAATGCGGGTCACCGATATCACTCGCACCGTAAGAACCATTCAGGCCGCCGGCATACGGGTAATCGGCAACTACATCTTCGGTCTGCCCGATGACACGCTTGAAACTATGCAGGAAACTCTCGACATGGCAACTGAACTCAACTGCGAGTTCGCCAATTTTTACTGCGCCATGGCATATCCTGGTTCGAAGCTTTACGAAATAGCCCTTGCCCACGGCTGGCAACTTCCGGAAAGCTGGAGCGGCTATTCCCAGCATGCCTACGATTGCCGGCCACTCCCGTCCAATCACCTTGCAGCCGCAGACATACTCAAATTTCGGGATGATGCATTCCACCGTTACTTCGCAAACCCCACCTATCTCGAGATGGTTGAAACCGAGTTCGGCTTGCGCGTACGCAGCCACATTGAGGCGATGAGTGCATCCCGACTGCGCCGCAAGCTGATCGGCGACTAATACGAAATAGCAAAGAGAGGACCGTCAATGGCTACAGCCAAGCGGGTGCCGTTCGGCACCATCACCATCACCGACACGGCCAGGAAACTCATCAACGAAGCCCTTGAAACCAAACGTATCTCCAGTGGCAAATACGTGCGTGAATTCGAGGACCGTTTCGCTCACCTGCTGGGGGCAAAGGAAGCCGTGGCGGTCAGCAGCGGAACCGACGCCGATATCCTCGCCATGGCGATACTCCATGACTATGGGGCACAGCGGGGCGACGAAATCATCGTTCCCGCGCTCTCTTTTGTCGCTACGGGCAACGCCGTTCTCCACGCCGGGTTCACCCCGGTATTCGTCGACATTGAGCGGGAAACACTCAACATTGATCCGACCAAGATCGAAGCGGCAATCACCGAGCGAACCCGTGCCATCATGCCGGTTCACTTAATGGGCAAGCCGGCAGCGATGGACGAAATCAATGCCATCGCGAAACGGCACGGGCTCATCGTCATCGAGGACGCTGCCGAAGCCCACGGTGCCCTTTACAAGGGGAAGCCGGCAGGGACCCTGGCAGACCTGGCAGCCTTCAGCGTTTACGTCGCCCACATCATAACTACCGGCGAAGGTGGCATCGTCACGACCAACAACGAGGAGTACGCCGAAATTCTCCGTTCGCTTCGCTCCCACGGCCGCACCTGTGCCTGCAAACAATGCGCGCTCAATCTCACCTCGGGATACTGCGCCAAACGATTCCGTGGCGACGGGGGAGAAGATATCCGTTTCACCTTCAACCGCATCGGCTACTCCTGCAAAATGAACGAGCTTGAAGCGGCCATCGGCATCGGCGCGATGGAGGTGTACCACGAAATCCTCAAAAAACGGCACGACAATCTCAAGTACGTACTCGACCGGTTCGACCGCTTTTCACCGTACCTCTCCACCATAAAGGAAGAACCCCATGAACAGATCGGCCCCCACGCCATACCGATCATCATCAACGAAGAAGCCTCCTTCACCCGGGCTCAGCTCACAGGCTATCTGGAGGAAAACGGGATCGAAACACGCACCCTGTTTGCGTCGATGCCGACCCAATGTCCCGGTTTTGCCTATCTGGGTCACAAAACGGGCGATTTCCCGGTCGCCGAGTTCATGGGGCACAATGGAATCCATATAGGGGTACATCAGGATGTGGGGATTGAGGAAATGGACTATGTCTTGAACGTTCTGGCAGAATTCTTAGAGCATAACCAGAAATGACGCGAATTAACCTAGCTTCAGGGAGCAGCTATGCAGAACAGACGCCGCATCCTCTTCATCTCACTTGAATTTAGCTCGTGGCAGTCCGCCAAAAGCTGGTCGTATACGGCCCACCTCGGCCTGGAAGAGGGGTTCGCCGCAAACGGGATCGATTGTCTCACCATCCCGGCCCATGCGGATGTAACCAAAGCCGAGGCGAAATCCTGGCTCTCGCGGGCAAGGCAGCTCTGCGAAGAGAAAAGATTCGATCAGGTATGGATTGAAGTCGTGCACACCAACCCCGACGAGCCATTTCTTGAATGGCTCGAAACGGTTGCGCCAGTGCGGGTTGGTCTGGTGGGAGAATCTCTCCAGTACCAGCCCGAGGCATACCTGGAGGCGCCCCATCTGAGGGAGCGGCGCATGCAGGTAGAAAAACGGCTCCGACACATGACCCACGCCCTCACCGTGGACGAGGCGGATGCCGAGGACCTCAGCTCACGGGGAGTAGTCAAAGCGCTCTGGTGGGTCAGTGCCGTTCCCGAGCGATTTATCGGCGAATGCCCGGAACCTCCCCGCTTGGACGCCGCTACCTTCTGCGGCGCCCTCTACGGCAAACGTGCCTCGTGGCTGGAACATCCCGCGCTCCGATCCATTCTGGCCAAGCAGATCTCTCCCGAAGAGGGCACTCCCTATCCCGCCCTTTTCGAGGAACTTCACCGCGTCGCCGGTACATATCTCACAAGCGGCGCCCCCATCGATACGAGACACCTTACGGCGTTCATGTCTCCCCTGCGCCGGATTCGTCAGGAAATTTTCGGTTTATGGATCAAAGGATTGCGGGACGGGGTCGCTGTCGTCAACCTCCCGAGCTTTTTCCAGGGCTACGCGGGGAGAGTGTTTGAGGGGATGGCGGCGGGAAGGCCCGTCATAACCTGGGAGATCCCCAACCGTCCGCGTACGAATGCACTTTTTGCCGATGATGCAGAAATTCTTCTTTTTCCCGGAGATTCCCCCGAAGCCTTGGCGGAGCAGATACGGCGCCTTCAGCGGGACCCGGCCCTTGCCAACCGGATCGCCTCTGCCGCCCGCAGTAAATTGTGGCGGCATCATACCGTTGAGAAGCGTGTTCGGCAGATAATGAGCTGGATTGAAACCGGGGTGGAGCCAACTTACGCGGAGGATTGTCCTTCGGAATCCCTTGATTGCTCGCTGCAGTGTTTTTCAGAACTCTTTTCCGGCCGGGGATTATTTCCCGCCGCCAACAGCCCGGAAAAGAACAACCGTGACACCGCAAGGCAAAAGGAGTTGGCGGTACGCCTCACGCTGGCGAACGAGGCGATCTCGTGCAATGACATCGAGCGAGCCATCGCCCTGCTGGAAGAAACTGATCGGAACTTTCCCGGCGAGGTTGACGTTCAGGAGATCCTGCAAACCCTGCGCTCGATTCAGAAGGAAGAGGCCCAAACACAGCGGGATGACCCTTACTACACCAAACTCTTTCTTGAGCACCCAGCGTGGTCAAATCCCCACCCTAATGATGATGAACAGGCACGGTGGGTCTGCATTTCCCAAATCCTTCAGATGATTGCCAACTCCCAAAGTGGTGCCACCCCCCTCCGGATACTGGATCTCGGCAGCGGCAGGGGGTGGCTGACCAACCTGGCGTCGTCGTTTGGCAGAGCAGAAGGGATTGAGCCAGTCGAGGAAGTTGCCGCCGTAGCCGGCAAACTATTTCCCCATCTGACATTCTCTCACGGGACAGCGGAGACCTTGCTGAAGAGATCGAATTTTCAGCCCTACGATATCGTTCTCAATTCGGAAGTTATCGAACATGTCCCGCGGGAAGAGCAGAAAGAGTTCGTCAAAAATCTGTCAATGCTCGTTAAGAAGGGAGGGCATGCCATTATTACCTCCCCGCGAGCGGAAGCATACGACCAATGGATGGAATACACGAACTTCAGCCGACAACCTATTGATGACTGGTTACCCGAAAACGAACTGGAAGAATTGTTCAAAGAGATGGGGTTCAGGACCATCCATTTTGAACGGATATATTACGACATGCTTGGCAAACGCTACATCCTGAGGCCATCTCCGGATGAAGAAACCAGAGAAGGTGTGGTCGCCCTCTACCAAGTCTGGGGTTTCAACAAATTTTGACAACTTTCATGTACACCAATAGGCACATTCGATGAACGACCATCCATCTCTTTTCTTCCGAGAGTCCGCACTTGCTCACAGGTACTGCCGCGGCACCGGCCTGGAGATAGGCGGGGCAGCCCACAACCCGTTCGGGCTCAACACGCTGAACGTGGATATGCCGTTTCTGCGATGGACGGCCGGTAACGTCATCAATCTGACCCAGCGAGCGTACCAATGACACAAGACACGGATGTCCAGAACGGCATATCCCGCATTCTCCCCCACACCGTCCACTTCCTCCTGAACGACAAGTGCAACGCCAAGTGCGTCTTCTGCGGCGGCGACTACTACCGGAGCAAGAGCGGCAAGGTCATCACCCTCGACAAGTTCGCGCGGATGGCCGAAAACCTCCACCTGGAGCACTTCCGCAATATCTGCCTCGCCGGGGCCGGCGACCCGCTCCTCGATCCTGACTTCATGCCGATCGTCCGCTACACCAACGAGCGCTACCCGAACATCGACATCACCGTCACCACTAACGGCATCGCCCTGAAGCCGGAGCTCTCGGCGGAGATGATGAGGGCGAAGGTATCGCTGGTGAACATCTCCATCAACGCGGCGACGCGCGCCACCTACAAGCGGCTCATGCAGGTGGACCAGTTCGAGCAGGTCTGCGCCAACGCCGCGACGTTTGTCCGGGAACGGGAAAAGGCCTGCGGACAGACCCTATTCCAGTTCTCCTGCGCCATCAGCCGGCTCAACATCGAGGAACTGCCGACCCTGGTGGAGCTTGCTCACCGGCTCGGGGTGCGGCACCTGAACATCTTCTACTGCCGCTTCTACCCGAAGTCGATCCGGCACCTGAACATCGAGTCGAACGAGTACCTCCTGGAAGACGGGGAATCGCTCTTTTTCCACCAGGAGCTCTCGGACCGCAAAGTGCTGGAAGCAAGGGCCCTGGCCGAGCGCTACGGCATCTTCATGGCCCACGAACCCCTCTTCCGGGAAAAGGGAGCGCCCAAGAAGTGCGTCTGGACCGAGACGGAGCTCCTGGTCGGTTTCGACGGCGAGGTCTATCCCTGCGGCGGCGGGGAGGTCCACTTCAAGAAGAAGGTGGAGTCGGGGGTCTACCGGTTCGGCAACGCCCTCACCCAGCGGATCGAGGAGTTCTGGAACAACGACACCTACCGCAGACTCCGGATTTCCTGCCGCCGGGGGGCAGAGAGCCCCATCGTGGAGTGCCGCTTCTGCGCGAACCTGATGCAGCACGACGACATCCGCTCCCACCTCATGGAATGGGACGGGTTCGAGGAGGAAAGACCGGCGGCGAAGAGCGGCGCCTCACGGCCCCTCGTCTCGGTCATCGTCCCGACTTACAACCGCCCCGACATGCTCCCCGACACCCTGCGGAGCATCCTCGCCCAGACCTACCCGCACATCGAGATCGTGGTGGTGAACGACGCCGGAGAGGATGTGGAGCGGCTCGTGAAGGAGGTGGCTCCCGGCGCTGTCTACCTCCGCCACGAGCGGAACAAGGGGCTTGCCGGGGCGCGAAACACCGGCATCCGCCGCGCCACGGGAAAGTACATCGCCTACCTGGACGACGACGATCTCTTCTATCCCGAGCACGTCGAGACCCTGGTGACGTTTCTGGAGGGAAGCGATTTCAGGGTCGCCTACACCAACTCCTACCGGGCGTTCCAGAGCCAGGCGAGCGGGCGCTACGAAGTGGTCCGGCGCGAGGTCGCCCACGGCATCGACTTCGACTACGACCGGATCCTGGTGGACAACTTCGTGCCGGTCCTCTGCTTCATGCACGAGAAAAGCTGCATCGCGGAGAGCGGCTGTTTCGACGAGAGCCTCCGCCGCCACGAGGACTGGGACCTCTGGATCCGGATGTCGCGCAGGTTCCGCTTCGCCCACATCCCGCGGGTGACCTGCGAGTTCTCCTGCCGGGTGGACGGCAGCGGCATGACCACCGGCACGGTGCCGATGTTCCTCGTCACCAGGAGTGCCATCTACGCCAAGTACCGGGACCTTACCTCCCTTGACGTTCGACGCCGCCAGCGGGCCGACACGTGGGAGTTCATGCGGCACCTCTACGCCTTCCTGGAGGGACGCGTGGAGCCCCTGGTCCCGCTTTTCACCGGCGGGCGCCGGGCCGAGGGGGAGGCGCGCCTCGCGGAACTGGCCGCCACCGGGGCAACGGAGGCGCAGCGGGAATCGGCCCTGGCGGACCAGCTCGCCCTCGCGTATCTGAAAAGCGGCGCCGTGGCCGATGCGGTGACCCAGTTCGAGCGGGCGGTGGCCGCAGATCCGATGAACCCCATCGCCAGCCACAACCTGGCCGCCGTCTACCGCAAGACCGGCCGAAGCGCCGATGCGGCCCGCGCCTGTCTGGGAATCGTCGAACAAAACGAGAGCGAGGTCCCGACGCTCATCGCTTTAGCCGAACTGGCCGCGGAGCGAAACGACGTAACTGAGGCACGGAAGCGCTACGAGCAGGTGCTGGCGGTGGAACCGGAGAACAAAGCCGCTGCCGGGGCGCTGGCGGCACTCCCGGCCCCCGCCCCCGGCACCGCTGCAGGGGACCGACTCCGGGTGGCCGTCTACTCCCTCGATCACCCGGAGCACGCCTGCGCCCGCATCAGGGTCATCGCTCCCGGCGAAACCCTTGCCGATTCCGTCGAGCTCAGGTGGGGGGTCGACCTGGGGAGCGACCAGGCGGGGGTCAACATCACCCTCGCCGCCTGGGCCGACCTGATCGTCGTCCAGCGCTTCTTCCCCATGGCGAACACCGCCCCGCTCCTCGAACGGATCCTGGCCGCAGGGAAACCGGTCATCTACGAAACCGACGACCTCCTCGTGGAGGTTCCCGCCACCAACCCCCACCAGCGGGGGGCCGACGCCGCCCGGCCGTTCATCTTCGACCTGATCTCGAAGAGCGCCGCCGTCACCGTCTCCACCGAGGAGATGAAGCGGGCCTTCGCCCCGCACCACCGGCAGCTCCACGTCCTCCCCAACCTCCTGGACGACCGGCTCTGGACGGCGCCGCTCCCCGCAAAGCCCGCCGGCGCGCCGGTGGTGATCGGTTACGCCGGCACCCCCGACCACCGGGCCGACCTGGCGCTCATGGAGGAGGTGCTGGAGCGGATCGCGGCGAAGTACGGCAGCCGGGTCGCCTTCCGCTTCATGGGGTGCGACACGGAACGGATCAAGGGGCTCCCCGGCTTTTCCGCCATCACCTTCGAGCCGGGGTACGAAAACTACGCCCGGGCGGTCCGGAAGGCCGGGATCGACATCGGCCTCGTCCCCCTGGCCGACAACCGCTTCAACCGCTGCAAGAGCAACATCAAGTGGCTGGAATACTCGGCCTGCGGCATTGCCGGCATCTTCGCCTCCCTCCCTCCCTACCGTTCCTGCGTGCGGGAGGGAGAGACGGGACTGCTGGTCGCCGGCTACGACGCAGACGCCTGGGTGGCCGCCCTGGAAAGCCTGATCGACGATCCCGACCGCCGCCACGCCATCGCCACGGCGGCCCGCACCGAGGTCCTCGGCAACTACACCCTGAAGAGCCGCGGCCGCCTCTTCCTCGACGTCTGGCGCCGGGTGGCCGGCCGCACCGAAACTACCGCCAAGGAGCAGGAGATGACCATCTCACCGCAACCGTTCGCCCCGTGCGCCGCGCCGACTGAGGCTGCGCCCCGGGTCTCCATCATCATCCCCCTCTATAACAAGGTGGAGTACACGAGGCAGTGCCTGGAGGCGCTGGCGCTCAACACCGAGCAGTCCCTGAATTACGAGGTGATCCTCGTGGACAACGCCTCCTCGGACGGAACCGCCGCGTACCTCCGGACCCTCTCGGGGGAGGTGACCATCGTCACCAACCTGAGAAACCTCGGTTTCGCCAAGGGGTGCAACCAGGGAGGGCGGATTGCCCGGGGACGTTACCTGGTCTTTTTGAACAACGACACCATCCCCCACCCGGGATGGCTCGATGCGCTGATCCGCGGCGTCGAGGAGGACGGCGCCGACATCGTGGGGGCGAAACTCCTCTACCCCAACGGCCGCATCCAGCACGCCGGGGTCGCCTTCAACGAGCACTCCATCGGCTACCACATCTTCAACGGCTTCCCGACCACGGCGCCGGCGGTCAGCAGAAAGCGGTTCATGCAGTGCGTCACCGCCGCCTGCCTGCTGGTGAAGCGGGAGCTCTTCGCCGAGCTCGGCGGCTTCGACGAGGGGTACGTGAACGGCTTCGAGGACGTGGATTTCTGCCTGCGGGCCGGGGAGCGGGGGCGGCGCGTCCTCTACACCCCCGAGAGCGTCCTGATCCACTTCGAGGAGACGAGTGAGGGGCGGAAAAGTCACGACGAACCGAACATCCGCCGCTTTCTCGCCCGCTGGGAGGGGAAGATGCGGCGCGACGATGCCGACCTCTACCGGGCCGAAGGGTTCGGGACCGAGCGGACGGCCGACGGCCGGCTCCGGATCTTCCCGCTGCAGATGGCGCCGGAACCGTCCCGCCCCGCCGCGCCGGTGCAGCCGCCCCCCGCGTCATGCGTACCGCCCCCCGAGCGGGAGGCCGTCCTTGCCCTCAAGGGGGAGGGGCGTTTCGCCGAGGCGCTGGAAATACTGTCCAAAATTCTGGCTCGCGGGGACCGCTCCGTTCTCGTGGAGGCGGGAGACTGCCTGGCGGCCATGGAAAAGCACGACGACGCCATCGCGCTCTACGGGGAGGCGCTGGCCCACGCCCCGGGCGACGCCCGTGCCCATCTGGGGATCGGAATTGTCAGATTATTGACCGGAAAACTCCCCGAAGCCGCGGCCGCCTTCACCCGGGCGCTCCGGGAGGAACCGGCGAACCCGAAGGCGCTCTGTGGCCTCGGCCTCGTACGCGGCGGACAGGAGCGCCCCGGGGAGGCGTTCGACCTCTTCACCCGAGCCCTCGATGCCGACTCGGAGAACCTCACTGCCCTCCACGAGATGGTGAAGCTCGCCTACGCCCTGAACCGCTTCCAGGAGGCGGCGGGGCACCTGGAGACCTATCTCATGTACCATCCGGGGGACACCGACATCCTCTTCTCATACGCCGGCCTCCTCTACATGGCGAACGAGCCGGCGAAGGCCCGCGATGCGGTGGAGCGCCTTCTGGCACTTTCGCCCCGGTACGAAGGGGCGCCCGAACTTCTGACGAAGCTGGGGAAAACGGGACTCGGGACTCGGGACTCGGGAACGGGAAAGCACCAACCGGTGAGTGACCCCCAGGGGCTCAAGGAAGAGGGGAAGTACGAGGAAGCGCTGGCGGCCTTCTCCCGCATGGTATCTGAAGGGGAGCGCTCCGTGTTGGCCGATATGGGTGATTGCCTGGCAAACCTGGGCCGGCTCGACGAGGCGGCTGCCTCTTACCAGGACGCCCTGCGGGAAGACGAAGGTGACCCCAAGGCCCTGGTCGGTCTCGGCGTGGTGAGCCTCATGCAGGGGAAACAGGTAAAGGCGGTCACGTGGTTCAACCGGGCGCTCAAGGCCGATCCGGACAATGCCCGTGCCTTCTGCGGCCTCGGCATGGTCCGGAACATGCAGGGCAAGCCGGTAGACGCATTCAGCTGTTTCGCCCGCGCCCTGGACGCCGACCGGGAGAACCTCACGGCCCTCCACGAGCTCGTGAAACTCGCCTATGCCACGGAGAGGTTCGAAGAGGCACTGCCGCGCCTTGCCGGTTACCTTATGTACCACCCGGCCGACCTCGACATGCTCTACACCCTCGCCGGCGTCCAGTTCAAGGCAGGCCGGCACGACGAGGCCCTGGAGAGCATCGAGAAGGTGCTTCTCTTCGCCCCCGGCTACGAGGGAGGGAGAGAACTCAGCGAACGGATACAGGAATCCATGGCGGCATGAGAACCTAATCTCCCTCACCCGGCCTGACGGCCACCCTCTCCCCAAAGAGAGGGTTTATCCCCCCCTCGCCCTCCGGGAGAGGGGACGGGGGTGAGGGGACACAAAAGCGACAGAACCCCCATGACCAATTTTGAACGCAACATAGCGGCCCTCCGTCGCCGCGATCCCGACCTCGCCGCCCTGGTGGAGGCGGCGGAGCCCGGCGACCGCATCGTGGTGGAGCCGGCCCGCCAGGGGGGTGTGACCGCACGGGTCGGGGATATCTGCATCCATTCTCCCTATAACCCGGCCCGCGAGGCCGGGGAATGGGCACGGCAACAGGCGGAGCGGTTCGCCCCCGCGGAGCCCCTCACCGTGGTGGGCTTCGGCCTGGGGCACCACCTGGCGGCCCTGGCGGCACAGGGGTTTGGCGGCACGGTCATCGAGGACGATCCGGCGATGATCCGCGCGGCCTTCAGCCACTCCGACCTCACCCCGACGATCGAGCGGTTTTCGTTCATGGCCGGCGTTCCGGAGGATGTGCTCCGCCGCCGGCACGACCGGCTCCTCAAGGGAAACGTGGCGGTCCATCCCGGGGCGGCGCGGGTGACCGACTCCCTCGGGCGCCTCGGACGGTACGCCGAAGGGCTGGGGCTCGCTGCCCGGGGGGGGCTCCGCATCCTCCTGGTGAATCCGATCTACGGCGGCTCGCTCCCGGCGGCCCACCACTGCGCCCGGGCGCTCCGGGCCCTGGGGCACGAGGTGATCCCCTTCGCCAGCGAGGCCCTCGCCCCGGGGATGGAGTTCGCCAAGGGGTTCCGCTACAACCAGAGCCGCCGGGCCTTCAACACCGGCCTTGCCAACCTCCTCTCCCAGGCGGTGGAGATCAGGGCGCGGGAAGTGCGGCCCGACATGGTCCTGGCTCTGGCCCAGGCGCCGATCATGCCGGAGACGATGCAGCGGCTGGAAGCCCGCGGCATCCCCACCGCCTTCTGGTTCGTGGAGGATTACCGGGTCCTCCCGTACTGGCGCGAGTCGGCGCCGGCCTCTTCGTGGTTCTTCGGGATCCAGAAGGAAAACTTCGCCGCCGAGCTGGCGAAGATCGGCGTCACCCGTTACTCCTACCTTCCCACCTGCGCCGCCCCCGACGTCCACCGGCCGCTGGAGCTCTCGAAAGCCGAACGGGAGGAGTTCGGCAGCGCCCTCTCCTTCGTCGGCGCCGGCTACTTCAACCGGCAGGTCTTCTTCAAGGGTCTCACCGACTATCCGTTCAAGATCTGGGGGAGCGACTGGCCCCTCGTCTCGCCGCTCACTCCCTGGCTCCAGCGGCGGGGGGCCCGGATCGACACCGAGACCTGCGTCAAAATCTTCAACGCCTCGCCGGTAAACCTGAACCTCCATTCCTCCACCACCTGCGACGGGGTGGTCCCGGACGGCGACTTCGTCAACCCCCGCGCCTTCGAGATCGCCGCCTGCGGCGCCT
>NZ_DAHVYG010000058.1 GCF_027327745.1 Geobacter sp. | reverse complement strand
CGGCAGAGGGAGGTCTTCTTCTCCGCGATCTCGTCGACGAAGGCACGCACTTCCGGCGGTAGGACATCCCCGGCCCCGCAGCCGACGATCTCCTCGCAGGCGACCCCCAGCAGACGCGCCGCGTTGCGGTTGCACTGGACCACCGTCCCCTCCGTATCGAGCCCCAGCACCCCCACCGGGAGGGCATCGAGGATATTCTGCGACGCGCTGAGGACCCGGTTGCGGAGACTGAGCTCCGCGGTCCGCTCGGCCACGATCCGCTCCAGGTTCTCGTTCATGAGGCGGAGCTCCTCATTGGAGTTGCTCAGTTCCTCCACGAGCTGGGCATTGCGCTTGTGGAGCTGGTAGCGCTCCAGGGCGTTGGCGATGGTCACCTTCAGCTCTTCGTCGTTCCACGGCTTGGGGACGAAGCGGTAGATCTCCCCCTCGTTGATGGCCGAGACGATGGCGGCCGTATCGGCGTAACCCGACAGGACGATCCGCACCGTATCGGGCCACCGGGCGCAGACCTCCCGGAGGAAGTCGACGCCGTTCATGACCGGCATCCGGTAGTCGGAGATGACGATCTGCACCGGCTCCACCTTCCCGAGTATCTCCAGCCCCTCGGCCGCCGACGTGGCGGTGAGGAGCTCGTAGTCGTAGTCGAGGAGCATGCGCTCAAGCGCCCTCAACACGTTCGTCTCGTCATCCACGCAGAGAATCCGCACTGGTTCGGCCATGGTACCTCCTGTCTAGCTTGCCTGTTGTGTCACAGGGATGAGGACGGTGAAGGTCGTCCCGTTCCCCGGCTCGCTCTCGACGCTGATCTCCCCCCCGTGCTTCCTGACGATGTCATAGCTGATGGAGAGGCCGAGGCCGGTACCCACCCCCACTTCCTTGGTGGTGAAAAACGGCTCGAAGATCCGCCCCCTGATCTCTTCCGGGATCCCGCAGCCGGTGTCGGAAACCCGGATCGCGATCCACTTCCCCTCATGGGTGGTGCCGACCCCGATCTCCCCCTGTCCCTCGATGGCATGGGCGGCGTTCACCAGCAGGTTCAGGAAGACCTGGTTCAGCTGCTGGGGATTGCAGCGGACGGCGGGGATATCCCCAAGCTCCTTCTTCACGGTCGCCTTGTACTTGATCTCGTTCCAGGCGATGTTCAGCGTGCTCTCCAGGCATTCGTTAATGTCGGCCAGCTTGGTCTCGGCATCGTCGACTCGGGAGAAACTCTTCAAGTCGGCGACGATCTTGCGCACCCGCTCGGTCCCTTCCAGCGATTCGTCGATAAGCTTTTCCGTGTCGTTGAAGATGTAGTCGAGCTTGAGGGCCTGCCTCTTCTGTGCCAGTTCCGTCGCCACCTCCAGGGAGAGTGCGGCCAGCCGCTCCCCCTGGAAGCCGATGTAGTCGACGAGCCTCCCCACATACTTGCGCAGGGTCCCCAGGTTGCTGGAGATGAAGCCGATGGGGTTGTTGATCTCGTGGGCGACCCCGGCGGCCAGCTGGCCGATGGAGGCCATCTTCTCCTGCTGAAGCATCTGGGCGTGGGTAGCCTTCAGCTCTGCGTAGGCTTTCTCCAGTGCCCGGCTCTTCTCTTCCCTCTCGGCGTTAAATGACCGGAGCTGGTCGTGCTTTGCCGCCAGTTTCCGTTCCGACTCCCGCAGTGCCTCTTCCACCTTCTTCCGCTCGGTGATGTCCTTCACGGTCCCGAAGACCCGCACCGGTTTTCCGTCGCCGTCGAAAAACACCTCCGCCTCGGCGTGGACCGTCCGCTCGGTCCCGTCCGGACGCACGAAGTTGTGCTCCAGGTTGAACTTCGCCTCGTTGCGCAGGGACGCGGCCGCGGCATTCTCCACCACCTCCCGCTCGTGGGGGCTGACGAGGCCGATAAACTCCTCCCTCGTGCCGGAGAAGGTGCCGGGGGCAAGACCGGTTATCCGGTACATTTCGTCCGACCAGGTAATCGTGCCGGTAGCGACGTCGAGCTCCCAGTTGCCGACGTGGGCCAGGCGCTGGGACTCGGCAAGCATCGCCTCGCTGCGGGCGAGGGCCTCGTTCTCCCGGTCGAGGGCCTCGATCATCCGGTTGAATGCCGCCGCCAGGATGCCGATCTCGTCCTGCCGGTAACGGTGGAAAAACCGCGCCCCCCCTTTCTTCAGGGAGAACTCCTGCACGTGCCGCGTGAAGCTCGCCAACGGGACCGTGAGGAAGTTCATGAGCCC
The DNA here is from genome assembly GCF_027327745.1 of Geobacter sp. Lineage (GTDB taxonomy): Bacteria > Desulfobacterota > Desulfuromonadia > Geobacterales > Geobacteraceae > Geobacter. The sequence goes on along the minus strand of NZ_DAHVYG010000058.1, from coordinate 11,226 downwards.
CCAGACCAGCGCCACGGAGAGAAGGGCCGAAACGGCGAGCGCCGTCTCCAGGAACACCTTCGCCTTGTTCACCGAGCCGTAGGCTTCGGAGAGCGGGGTGCTCGCCGCCATGATCCAGCCGGTGGTCCTCAGCCGCTTGAAAGAGGCGAGCATCGCCACCCCGCGGGAATTGACCGTCTCTCCGCTCCCCTCGAAGCCTTTCAATGCCCGGTCGAAGAGCATGTTGGCCCCCGGCGGCACGTCCTTCCTCATGATCCGGTCGGCATCGGGGTGCATGATCATCGTCCTGTCGGAATCGTAGAGATAGACGTACCCCCCCTTGCCGAGCCTGAGGTGCGCCAGCTTGCCGAGGAAGTTGTGCCGGGTGAGGTCGATGCTTCCGATGAGGATCGCCTCGATCCTTCCCCGCTTGTCCAACAGTGGCGCCGTCAGGTTGATGATCGGCATGCCGCGTTTCTGGAAGGTGATGAACGGTTTCGAGATATGCGGCCGGCCGCTCTCCATGGTCCGGAGGAAGTACTCTCGCCCGGAGTAATCGTTGCGGAGCATGTCCGGTTCGAAGGGGCTTATGGCGCTCATCCTCCCCGAGGGAACGATGAGCGCCACGCAGTTGTCGAAGATGAGGCGGGTATCTTGCCTGCTGTCGAGGTATTCCTGGGCACGGGAGAAGTCGCGGGGGAAGGAGGCCGCCACCGCCACGAGCTCACCCTGGGCCGTGGCAAGCTTGTCGTCGAGCTCCGCCGCCAGGGCGGATACCAGGACGAACTGCTGATCGGAGGCGTTGCGCCTGATCTCCTGCCGGAAGAAGGTGAGCGCCACAAAGCTCAGCGCCGCGATGATCGTGACGATCAGGACGGAAACGGCGACCGATATCCTGGTCTTCATGCCCGTGGCGACCGCTCCTCTCATGGCGCCTCCGCCTCTCCGGAAGGGTCCGTCGGGAGCCGGACGGTGAAGACGGTCCCCTTCCCCTGCTCGCTCTCCACGGCGATCTCGCCGCCATGCTTCTTCACGATGTCGGAGCTGATGGAAAGGCCGAGCCCCGTCCCCTTTCCCGCTTCCTTGGTGGTGTAGAACGGCTCGAAGATCCTCTGGAGTTTGTCGGGAGGGATGCCGCACCCGGTGTCCGCCACGGAGACGAAGACCGACCCGTCCTGCGCCCGGGTCGTGACCGTGATCTCCCCATGGCTCTCGATGGCGTGGGCCGCGTTCACCAGCAGGTTCAGGAAGACCTGGCCAAGCTGCTGGGGATGGCAAACGACAGGGGGAAGCTCTCCGTACTCCCGCTTCAGGGTCGCCTTGTACTTCAGTTCGTTCCAGGCGATGTTGATGGTGCTCTCCAGGCACCCGTTCAGGTCGATGCGCTCGGGGTCGGCTCCATCGGAGCGGGAAAAGCTCTTCAGATCGCGGACGATCCCGCGAACCCGCTCCACACCCTCCTGCGACTCTGCCACCAGATGCCGGCAGTCGCCGAGAATGTAGTCGATCCTGAGGGAGCGGCGCATCTCCTCCAGCTCGTTCCTGGCCTGGCATCCAAGCTGGGCAAGCCTCTCGGACTGGGCCGCCACGAAGGCGGTGAGCCGTTCCAGGTACTTGTCGAGGGTGGTCAGGTTGCTGGCAATGAAGGCGACGGGGTTGTTGATCTCATGGGCCACGCCGGCGGCCAGTTGACCGATGGCTGCCATCTTCTCCAGTTGCAGCGCCGGGGCGAGTGCCGCCATATGTTCGGTGTTGCTCCGCTCCAGCTCGGCCAGGGCCAGCTTCTGCCCGGTCACGTCCCGCCACGAGACGACCGCGGCGGTCGCTTTCCCCTGCCGGTCGGTGACGGCGGAGATGACATAGTCGAAGACCCGCGCACCGGCGGAGGCCGGATACCAGGTCTGTCCCCGCAGCACGGCAGCGGTGTTGAGGACCGAACGCACCTCCCTCTCGTGCCCTTCCATCACCTCAGCGGGCAAGCCGGTCTCCCGCCAGTGCCGCCCGATCAACTCCTCCTCGCTGCGGCCGAAGAGTTCGAGCCCCGACCGGCTCACGCAAATGAAGCGGAGCTCCTCGTCGAGCACGAAGTGAAGGTCGGGGCTGACCGTAAGGATCGTTTCGAGGAGCCGGGCGCGCCCGGTCTCCCCTTCGGGCGACAGTTCGTCATGTTCCGGGGAAAATTTTATAGCTTCCATGTGGTGCCTCGACTCAGGAGAGCTTCCTGTCCCGGCCGGACAGGCGGAGGGGGGCGCCGTTGCCCACGATTAAATGAACCTCTAAAATTACTTATCGGTCGGTTTGGAAAAAAGTTGCGCCGGCGGGCATCAGGGATTTCCTGAAGAGAAGGGGAAAAAACGAAAGATTTGCCGCCCTTACCCGTTCCCCTTGTCAGGAGACAAGGGGAGGTGGATGGTGAACGTCGTCCCCTTCCCGACCTCGCTTGCCACGGTCAGCTCCCCGCCGTGCTTCTTCACGATATCGTAGCTGATGGAAAGCCCGAGCCCGGTCCCCTTTCCCACCTCCTTGGTGGTGAAAAACGGCTCAAAGATGCGGGAAAGGATCGCCTCGGGGATGCCGCACCCCGTATCGGAAATGGCGATAAGGATCGCGTCGTTTTCCTGCCACGTCCTGACCGTAATCTCTCCCTGCTTCTCGATGGCATGGGCGGCATTCACGAGGAGGTTCATGAAGACCTGGTTCAGCTGTTGCGGATAGCAGCGGGCGGGGGGGATCTCCCCGTACTCCTTGTGTAGCGTCGCCTTGTACTTCAGCTCGTTCCAGACGATGTTGATGGTGCTGTCGAGGCACTCGTGCAGGTCGGCCATCTTGTATTCCGCCTCGTCCACGCGGGAGAAGCTCTTCAGGTCGGCGACGATCTTCTTGACCCGCTCGGTGCCGTCGAGGGACTCGGCGATAAGGCTGCCGACATCGCCGATGATGTGATCGACCTTGAACTGTTTCCGCGAAGCGGCGACCTTCTCGCTGTCGGCCGGATCGTTTCGCGTGAGTATCACCTCGCTCTGGACGTCGATGAACCCGGAGAGACGCTCGGCGTATTTCCCGAGGGTGCCGAGATTGCTCATGATGAAACCGATGGGGTTGTTGATCTCGTGGGCCACCCCGGCCGCAAGCTGGCCGATGGAGGCCATCTTCTCCCGCTGGAGCATCTGGGACTGGGCCTCCTTCAGCTCGGCATAGGCCTTCTCCAGCTCCGCGTGGACCTTCTTGATCTCGGTGGTATCGTGGAGCGTTATGACGGCACCGCCTATCTCCCCCTGCTCCGCCCCGCCGTACTCGTACCGGGTGAGATGGAACCATTTTCCCAGCCCCTTGTGGAACAGCTCCCTCTGATTCTGCCCCTCCATTTCCGGCGTGAGGACGATCTGCTGCCACTCCTTGCCGAGAATCTCCTTATAGGGTCTTCCGGCGAACTGGACGACCGCCTGGTTGCTCCGCTTGATGCACCCCTCGCTGTCGGTGAGGATGACGACATCCTGGATGCAGTCGAGGGTCGTCTCCCATTCGCGCTTGACCGTCTCCACCTGCCGGAAGAGGGCCTGAAGCTCGGCATGCTTGACGGCCAGGTCGGCCTTGCTCCTGAGCAGCTTCCGCTCGTTATCCTTCTGCTCGGTTATGTCCCGGGCAACGGAGAGGAGGCATTCTTCGTCACCGAGGACGACGATCTCCGCCGACCAGAGCATGGTACTGATCAGGCCGTTCTTGATCCGGAAGCGGACCTGCCAGTTGCGCACCCCCCCATCCCGCCATGCCGCGTCGATCAGCTGCTGCCTCTGGTCGGGATCGACCCAGCACCCGAGCTCGATGGAGGTGGTGGCGGAGAGTTCCTCCCAGGGATAGCCGGAGGCGCAGACGAAGACGTCGTTCGCGTCGATAAACCTGCCGTCCCGGACGGTATCGATGATGATCCAGTCGGGGCAGGCGTGGAACACCTTGGAGAACTTCTCCTCCGACTGGCGTAGCGCATCTTCGGCGAGCTTGCGCTCGGTGATGTCGTAGCAGGCGCCGATGTACCCGGCGAACTCCCCCTCCGGGTCCCGGAAGGGACGGCCATGATCGACGATCCAGCGGTACTCGCCGTCGTGGCGGCGAAGCCGGTACTCCATGACGAAGGGGGTGCGGGCCGCGAACGACTCGCGGTACGTCTTGAGGCATCCCTCCAGATCGTTCGGATGCACGCCTGCGGCCCATCCTTCCCCGAGCTCCTCCTCCAGCGTCCTCCCGGTGAACTCCAGCCAGGTGTGGTTCAGGTAGTCGCACGAACCGTCGGTCCCCGAGCGCCAGATGAGGGCCGGGAACTCCTCGAAAAGGGAGAGATAGAAATCTTTCAGGAGCATCACGTTGTCTTCGGCGATCTTGCGGTCGGTGATATCCTGGAATGTCTCGATGACCGCCACCAGCTCCCCATCGGCATTCCTGATGGGTGCCGCCTCGAAGGAGATGTAGCGGTCCTTTCCGCCAAGGCCGAAATACCACCCTTCCGCCTGCAGACCGTCCCTGGCGAGGATGGAGGGGGAAAACTTCACGTAAAGCTCGGAGAGATCGCCCTGGCCCTGGTCGATGATGATATCCGACAGAGTGGGGCGCCTGCGATGGTAAAACGGCTCCCACTGCCGGTCGGTGCCGAGCATCTCCCCGGCCGGGAAGCCGGTCAGCTCCTCACACGCCTTGTTCCAGAAGAGGACCCGGTGTTGGGGGTCCAAGACGAAGATCGGGGCGGTTGCGTTGCTGATCAGCTTTTCGGCGAAGTCTATCTGGGCGAGGAGCGCCTCCTGCTGCCGCTCCAGCCCCTCCACCATGGTATTGAAGGTTTCGGCCAGGGTTCCGATCTCGTCCGCCGCCGCCCTGAAGTACTTTCTTTCCCCCGTCTTCCAGCGAAGATCGGCGACATGCTGCGTGAAACGGAGCAGGGGTGCGGTCAGGTACGCCATGGCCAGCCGCACGACGGCCACCGAAAGAAGGACCGCCGCCACCAGGGCGCCGAAGAAGTACTTCTTTGCGGCATAGATGGGAGCGTAGGCCTCCTGCAGGGGATAATGGGCGGCCAGGATCCAGTCGGTGGAGCGCAGCCTCTTGAAGGAGGTGATTCCCCTGATCCCGAGGGAATTCACGTTCTCCATGCTCCCCTCGAACCCCTGGATCGCCCTGTCGAAACCGGGGTTTTTCCCGGCGGCCACCGCTTCCAGAATCCGGGTCCGATCGGGATGGATGATGAGCGTTCTCCCGCCGTTAAAGGCGTACAGGTAGCCGGTCTTGCCGATCTTGGCCCTCAATGCCCCTTTGAAGAAATTATCCTTGAGCAGATCAAAGCTCCCGGCGAGGATGCCGACGAGCTTCCCGCCGGGGCCGAAGAGCGGAACCGTGAACATGATGGCCGGATTGTGGCGCTGTTTGGTCGACTGATAGGGGATGGAGATGTGGGGGCGGCCCGTGGCCACCGTCTGGCGGAAGTATTCGCGGTAGGAGTAGTCCCTCCCCCGCATGCCCGGCTCATAGGGGGTCTGGGCGATCAGCCTCCCCGTCGGCGAGAAGAGGAACAGGCCGTCATCGAAGACCGACAGCGACTCCCTGCAGCCGTCGAGAAATTTCTGCGCCCGTTCGGGATTGCCGTAAACATCGGAAGGGACCCGCTTTGCCGTCTCGGCCATGACATGGCTGCTGATCGCGATCTTGTCGTCGATCTCCCGGGCAATGGATGAGACGAGGACGAACTGATTGGAAAAAATCGACTGCTTGAACACCCCTTCGAAATACGCGTAGGCAAAGAATGCCAGCGACGACATCAGGGCCGCCACCAGCAGAAAGACCGCAACGGTCATCTTCGTTTTCAGGCTGACTGCTCGCATGACTTTGCCCCGCTTCTCCAGGAGGATGACTTCGCACTTGGGAAAAGGAAGTTCACGCCGGAAGGTCCCTCTGGATAGGCGCGATGCTGAAACTTTGTCCAGGCGTTTACGGTATCCTTATCGGGGAAAACCGTAAAAACTTTAGTCCAATGTTCCGGAATTTCCTATGGGGGATTGTTACCCCTCACCCGGCCTTCAGTGGGAAAGGGTTTGGCTTTTCCCCTCGCCCTGAGGGAGAGGGGGAGGGGTGAGGGGGAAAGTGTCAGTTTGAAGGCAATTTAGAATAAGAGGGGGCTTGGAAGAGTCATAAAAGCTTTGAGGTGAAGGTTACATCAAGGAAAGAATATCCCCATGGCTGGTGATGCGAACAAACGAAGGGAGGTCCGTCTTGTAAGCGACAAACGGCACCCCGGCGGCTTCCGCGGCAAGACGGTCCACCTCGGAGTCGCCGACGAAGAGGGCCTCTCCGGGGGCCACGGCGAAGTGTTCCAGCACCTTCAGGAGCGGCTCGGGATGGGGTTTCGGGTTTGCCACCCCGGCGGCAGTCATGACGATGCCGAAATAGGAGTCGAGGCCGAACGACCGGAGGACCATCTCCATGGAGGTGGAGCGGTTGGTGCAGACGCCGAGCCCCACCATCCCCTGCAGCGCATCGAGGGTCTCGCGAAATCCCTCCTCCATGATCATGAGCGGCACGAAGTCACGGTAATCGATCCGTCCGGCGCAGCGCACCGCCTCCTCCCAGTCGCCGCGGTCGGGGAAAAAATGGGCCAGCACCTCCCGGTTCGCATAGGTATGGAGGATCCGCATCTGCTCTTCATTTCCCTCATCGAGGGGGGCGCGCCCCATCATCGCCATGATCCGCTGATAGAACGCCAGATTGGCCCGGAAGGAGTCGAACATGACCCCGTCACAATCATATATTATCGCCTTGTATCGCTGCACGTCCCCTCCACCAGCCTCTCCCGTCTCCCGTCTCCCGTCTCACTTCTCACCCTTCTTCCCCATCGCCTCCAGATATTCCTCCCACTCGATGGGAAGGAGGTACTTCTTCCTGTTGTTGCACTCCTTGCAGGCCGGCACGACGTTGCCGCGGGTGCTGGTGCCGCCGCGGACGATGGGGACGAGATGGTCCATGGTCAGCTCGTCCGGCGGGAAGCTCCGGCCGCAATAGTGGCAGATGCCGCGGGCGACGCGGTTCTTCCACCACTGACTCCGCCGCAGTTCCCGGGCCTTCTCCTTCTCCCTCTTTATCTGTTGTTCCGAAACGTCGACGATGAAGTAACTCACGTGTAACTATTCACCTCAGAGCTGTAACTCCCCCTGCCCCGGGGAAAATGCTGCACAAATTCCCTTAAGGCGCGCTACCGGCGCATCAACTGCTCGGCCTGCCTGCGGAAGGCGTCGATGGCTCCGCGGGCAAGGAGATCACACCGCTCGTTTTCCGCGTGCCCGTTGTGTCCCCTGATCCAGACCCACTCGACCTTGTGGCGCGTGGTGAGCTCGATGAGCCTCTCCCAGAGGTCCCGGTTCAGAACCGGCTCCTTCCTGCTGTTGACCCACCCCTTTCGGACCCAGCCGGGGAGCCACTCGGTCATCCCCTTGACCAGGTACTGGGAGTCAGTGGTAACGACGACCCGGCACGGACGGGTGAGGGCCTCCAGCCCCCTGATCGCTGCGGTCAGTTCCATCCGGTTGTTGGTCGTCATCCCCTCGGCACCCGAGAGTTCCTTCTCCGTCGTCCCGCAGCGAAGGATGGTCCCCCAGCCGCCGACGCCCGGATTGCCGCTGCACGCGCCGTCGCAGTAAATCTCAACCCTTGTTGACATAGGCACCTTCCGCCCGGAGGAGATCGGCGATGGCCGCCATCACCCGTTCGACGATCAACTGATGGGTTTCCTTGCAATCGTCGCGTGAGTAGAGATCGGAAAAATCAAGCGGTTCACCGAAGATCACCGTGGCCTTCTGGCCCAAGCCCGGGAACTTCCAGCGGTTGAGGCCGACGAGAGCCGTCGGGATGACGGTCGGGCGCACGTCGTAGATGATCTTCCCCACCCCCCGGTTCCCCGGCCCCAGCACGCCATCCTTGTGCCGGGTCCCCTCGGGAAAGAGCATCACCTTCTCGCCTTCGAGGAGTTCGTTTATGACCTTGCCGGCCCGAACGTCCCGCCCCCGCTTGACCGGAAATGCGCCCCACGACGAGTAAAGCCGCCCCTGGAAGCGCTTGCGGAACAGCTCCTCCTTTGCCGGCGCCCAAAGCATCTGCATAGGATAGGTTTTCAGGATCGCCCAGGGGAGGAAGATGGTCTCATAGGCGGAGATATGGTTGGACGCAATGAGAACGCCCCCTGCGCGGGGAACGTGCTCTATCCCCTTGATCCGGAATCCGTTGATGGTGGATGCGTAGAAACCGATGACGTGGGCGGAAAACGTAACCCACAGGCGGCGCATGAATGATGCCTTCAAGAAAACCTCTGTGCGCGTGGAATGCTTTGTTTATAGCATTTTTCCCGAAATGCGGGCAACAGGGAATAGCCTCACGTTCTTTCACCCCGGCACCGGCCAGCGCGGCGCGCAAAAAAAGAGGGAGGTGTTGCCACCTCCCCCATACGCGACTGCGTCTGCCCGCCTTCGTGGTTGCGGGTCCGCAGCCTGAACACGGTTTAGACGATACCTACCGGAGCTGGCCGACGCACGCCCTCGCATCAAGAAGCGTCACGATGCCGTCCCCGTTGATGTCGAGCCGTGGTTCGTTCTTTCCTCTGCCGGCAAGGATCAGAAGAAGGTCAGCATAAGTGACGCCCCCGTCACCGTTGACATCGCAGTTCAGAGTCGGCGAGGTTCCCGTGCCATCCCCGACACTGAGCTTATCTGCCGAGATGCTCTCCACCACCTTGATGGTGAAGGTCTGGTAGGCCGACGATCCCTTCGAATCCCGCGCCCTCACGGTAACCTTGTAATTTCCGGTACTGCGGGGATACCAGGTAATCACCCCCGTCGAAGAACCGATCGACATCCCCTCCGGCTTGGAAGTGAGGGAATAGGAGATGTCATCCCCGTTCGGGTCGACGGCACTGACCTCGTACCGGTAAGTCTGTCTCTTCACCGCGGTCGTTATGGGTGTCGAGGTGAACGTCGGCGGGCTGTTCGTCGCGCTCTCCCCGACGGTGACGGTGAAGCTCTGGGTAGCCGTCCCCCCCCTGCCGTCAGACACTTCTACGGTGACGGTGGAAGACCCCGTTTGCGAGCTCGTCGGGATCCAGCCGATGATGCCGGTGCCGGAACTGATGACCATTCCCGACGGAGCGGCAGCAAGGGTGTAGGTCAGGGTGTCGCCGTCCGGATCCGTTGCATTTGCGTCATAGGCGTAGGCGCTTCCTGCCGTTGCCGTCGTGACCGGGGTGGAGGTGAACGTCGGTGGATTGTTCGCGGCAGGGGCGGATGATGTCACCCTCACGGTAAAGCTTTGGGTGGCCCTTCCCCCTTTGCTGTCCGCCACTTCGACGGACACGCTCCGGTCGCCGACCTGGGAAGCGGTCGGAGTCCAGGAGATCAGGCCGGTGGCGAGATCGATCGTCATCCCGGACGGGGCCGAGGTCAGCCGGTAATAGAGGGTATCCCCGTTGTAGTCGGTTGCCTGCACGTCATAGGCGTAAGGGATATCCACCGTGGCCACGGTGACCGGGGTCGAGGTTATTCTCGGCGAACTGTTCCACGGTCTCTTTGCAATGGTCAGTTTGTAGTTCTGGGTGGCGGAGAGGCCGGCCGGATCGGTCACTTTCACCGTAACCGTATAGGTGCCCGTACTCTCCGGTCTCCAGTAGATCAGGCCCGTTGCCGCATCGATCGTCATCCCGGACGGCCTGGCAGTCAATGAGTATCTGAGGGAATCGCCGTCGGGGTCGGACGCCTGCACCTGGTAGTAGTAATAACCTTCCTCATACCCATTGGTCACCGGCAGGGAGCTTATGACCGGAGCCTGGTTGGTGGTGGCTGCACTGTTCACCGTCAAGGTGAAGCTCTGGCTGGCAGAGAGACCGCCCGGATCGGTCGCCTTTACCGTTACCGTATAGGTCCCGGCAACGGAGGTCGGCCAGGAGATCAGGCCGGTGCTGCTGATCGTCATCCCGGCGGGATTTCCGGCGAAGGTGTAGCTCAGGGTCTGGTTTTCCGGGTCGGCAGCCGTCACCTGGTAGCTGAACGCTGCCGGTGCGGTGATGGTGGCCGCAGGGATCGCCGTCATGGTCGGAGCCTGGTTGGGCGCCGCGGTTACCGTCAGGGAAACAGTTGCAGTGGCCGTGGTGTAGTTGGCGCTGTCGGTCGGCGTGAAGTCGGCCTTGAGGGTTACCGTGCCGGCGGTATCAAGTACCGTCCCAGCGGCCGGGGTGTAGACGAATGTCCCCGGTACGCTCGCCGTGGCGTTCAGCTGGGTGCTGGAGAGCGCCGTGCCGACTGCTACCGCGGACGGCGTTGCCCAGGCGATGGTCGGCGTCGCCCTGGCGATTACCAGGGTGCCGGTGGCGCTTCCCGTGTAGTTCGGGTCGGCTACGGTGCCGACCACGGTGTAGCTTCCCGCCGCGCTCGGGACGGTGGCGCTCCCGTTGTAGGTGAAGGTGACGCTCTTGCCCGCCGGGGTGGTGGTGGCGGTGGCGCTCTTGGCCGTGCCGTCGTAGGTGGCGCTCAGCCCCCCCAGGGTGACCGTGGCGGCGGCCTTGTCCACCGTGAGGGTGACGCTGGCGGTGGTAGTTGTGTAGTTAGTCGTGTCGTCAGGCGTGAAGGTCGCCGTCAGGGTCTGGCTCCCGGCGTCGAGGATCGCGCCGGCCGCCGGACTGTAGGTGAAGGTTCCGGGGACGCTCGCCTGGGCGTTCAGTTGTGTGGCGGAGAGCGCCGTGCCGTAGGTGATCGCAGTCGGCGTCGCCCAGGTGATTACCGGCGCCTGTTTGGTGTTGACGGTGATGCTCACGCTCTTGGTGGCCGTGGTGTAGTTGGTGGTGTCGGTCGGCGTGAAGTCGGCCTTGAGGGTTACCGAGCCGGCGGTATCAAGTACCGTCCCCGCGGCCGGAGTATAGATGAATGTCCCCGGTACGCTGGCGCCGGCGTTCAGTTGCGTGGAAGACAACGCCGTGCCGACTGCTACCGCCGACGGCGTTGCCCAAGTGATTACCGGGGTCGCCTTGGCGATTACCAGGGTGCCGGTGGCGCTTCCGGTGTAGTTGGGGTCGGTTACGGTGCCGACGACGGTGTAGCTTCCCGCAGCGGTCGGGGCAGCGGCGCTGCCGTTGTAGGTGAAGGTGACGCTCTTGCCCGCCGGGGTGGTGGTGGCGGTGGCGCTCTTCGCGGTGCCGTCGTAGGTGGCGCTAAGTCCCCCCAGGGTGACGGTGGC
>NZ_DAHVYG010000053.1 GCF_027327745.1 Geobacter sp. | reverse complement strand
ATAGAACCACTATTCGCCTTCAAATTCCCGAAAATCTGTCCTCGATCTGCCATTCTCTCGCTACGATTCCCTAAGTCCGACAGACTCCTGGAGGAGCAAGCACCTGCATTGAAAACGGGGTTCGGTGATGACCGGACCCCGTCTCTGTTTTTCCCTTCCCTCACCCACTCCCGCAGTCGCAGCAACTCCCTTACAACGCCCGGAACCGCTCCGCCGCCTCTGGTATTGCCTCCTCCCGGATATTGCCGAAGGCAAGCCGCAGATACCCTTCGAGGCCGGGGCCGAAGACCTCGCCGGGGAGGGAGATTACCCCGGCTTCGAGAGCGAGCCGCCGGGCCACATCCCGGCCGGAGAGCCCCGGAAAGGGATGCCGCACCCAGGCGAAGAAGGTACCGCTCGCCACGAGGCCGAAGGGGTTGCCGGGGCGCGTGAATTCTAGCCGGAAGAGATCGTGGCGCCGTTCCATCATCCGGCGGTTGGCGTCGACCCAGCCGTCCAGGTGACGAACGCCATACATGACCGCGTGCTGGGTGATGCGGGGCTGGCAGACCGCCATGGTGTCCTGGGCCTTGAGAGCGTGGTGGATGAACGGCTCGGAGGCGACGAGACACCCCGCCCGGTAGCCGGTCAGCGCCAAGGTCTTGCCGAACGACATGATCTGGACGAAGTGGTCTCCCCACGCTGGATCGGCGAAGAGGTCATGGGGGCGCTCGCCGCCGGGGATGAAATCGGCGTAGGTCTCGTCGAGGAGCAGGGCGATCCCCCGGCGCCGCGCCAGGGAATAAAGTTCGTGGATGACATCGGGAGGGGTGACGACGCCGGTGGGATTCGAGGGGGTGACGAGGAGGATCGCCCGGGTGCGGGGGGTGATGAGACGCGCCACCGCCGCCGGATCGACGATCCCCCCCCGATCCTCGTCGAAGGGGAGAAAGACCGGCCGGATGCCGAGGATCTCCAGCGCCATGGGGTGGTCGAAATAGGCGGGGAGCGGCACGATCACCTCGTCCCCCGCCCGACAGAGGGTCACCATGGCAAGCCAGAAGGCCTGGCTCGCGCCGATGGTGAGGCAGAGCTGCCGCGGCGAGGGGCCGGTGCCGTAGAGCCGGCCGTAACGCTCGCAGACCGCCTCCCGCACCTCGGGGAGCCCCTCGTCGGGGGAGTACCTGGAGACCGCCGGGTCGTCGAGCATCGTCGCCAGGTAGTCGGTGAGCTGGCGGGCCGGCGGATAGTCGGGGACCGCCTGGCAGAGATCGACCAGGGGACGGGGGTCCCCCGGCTCCCGGTGGGCGAGCCACCCCTTCACCTCGGAGATGGGGGGAAAGTGAACGGAGCGGATCTGGTCGGATACGGGGAACTTCACGGCTGCCTCCCGGACACTGCCTCATGCTACGGCTTCAGCATGATGAATCCCATCTGCCGGCCGGTCTCCCCGCCGTCGCGGCGGTAGGAAAAGAAGAGCTCCGGCGCACATGAGACGCACTGGCCGCTCGTCTCGATGTTGCGCTCCGGCACCCCCGCCTCGGCCAGTTGCCGGGCGTTGGCCTTCGCCAGATCCAGCCGCCACCGCGACACATCCCTGATGGCGGCGACCTCCTCCCAGGCGTGTCCCCCCCTGCGGAACGCCTCGGCCACCGGTGTGTCCACCTCGTAGCAGCAGGGTCCGATCCCCGGCCCCACCGCGGCCAGGATATCACGCGGGTCGGAGCCGAAGAGGCCGATGAAGGCGTCGATCCCCTTGCGGCAGATGCCGGCCGCAGTCCCCTTCCAGCCGGCATGAAGGGCCGCCGCCACGCGTTTCACGGGGTCGAGGAGGAGCACCGGCACGCAGTCGGCCACGCAGACCCCGATCATCACCCCCGGCTGGTTGGTGATGATGCCGTCGGCCTCCAGCCTCTGGAAGTAGGAGTAGTCCGGATTGGGGGAATCGATGACGAGGAGGTCGATACCGTGCACCTGGTTCACCGTCACGAGCCGCTCCACATCGGCGCCGAAGCCCCGGGCGAGGATGCTCCGGTTCCCCTCCACGGCATGGGAAGAGTCGAGGGTGTTGGTCCCCAGGTTGAGGGAATTGTAGGGAGGACGCGACACCCCCTCGTGACGGGTGGTGAAGCCGTGGGCCGAAACCCCGGCGGCGGTGAAGAGGGCCGGCTCCAGATAGTGGACCTTGTCGGATCGTTTCATCTCCATGGAAAGAACTCCTTGTGAAAAGGGGGGCAGAGGCGAACGGCTCATGCGCCCTGCTCCGCCCCCTCGAGATAGTTGATTATCCGCATCATGTCTTCCGGCGGCGCCGTGTCGAACTCCAGATACTCGCCGCTGGCCGGGTGGAGGAAGCCGAGGGTCTTGGCATGGAGGGCCTGGCGGCCGAGCTGGCGCACGAGCGCCCGGAGCCGCGGGTCCCGCAGATCGTTGGCCCGCCCGCCGGCGCCGTAGACCTCGTCCCCCACCAGGGGATGGCCAGCCTCGGCCAAGTGGACCCGGATCTGGTGGGTCCGGCCGGTCTCAAGCCGAAGCTGCACGAGCGTCATGCCGGGATAGCGCCCGAGGACCTTCCAGTGGGTGACGGCGTGCTTGCCGCGGCGCGCCTTCCCCGACATCCGCTTCCGGTCCACCGGATGGCGGCCGATGGCCCCCTCGATCCGCCCCTTGTCCTGGCGGAACGTGCCGAAGGCGAGGGCCAGGTAGACGCGCTTCACGGTGTGGTCCCGGAACTGGCGGGAGAGCCCCTCGTGGGCCCGGTCGTTCTTCGCCACCACGAGGACCCCGGAGGTATCCTTGTCGATCCGATGGACGATGCCGGGGCGCAGTTCCCCCCCTACTCCGGAGAGGTCGGTGCAGTGGGCGATGAGGGCGTTGACCAGGGTGCCGGAGGGATTCCCCGCCGCCGGATGGACCACCATCCCGGCCGGTTTGTTGACCACCACCACGTCGCCGTCCTCGTACAGGATATCGAGGGGGATCTCCTCCCCCGCGGGGGTTGCCGCCACCGGCGGCGGCACCTCCACCGTCACCCGTTCCCCCCCTTTAAGCTTCAGGGACGCCTTGGCCACCTCGCCGGCCACCGCCACCCGCCCCTCCTCGATGAGGCGCCGGGCCGCCGAGCGGGTGAGCCCTGCCACGGAGCGGGCCACGAACTGGTCGAGGCGCTCCGGCTCCCCCTCGGTGGAAACTGTCAGTTCAAACCGTGATTCCATGACACCTCAAGAAACAGCGAAGGCGCGACCCGCGAGCCGCGCCTTGCCCGGACGATGGGATACCATCGGGAGCTACCAGATGGTGGACTCGATCTTCCCCGCCCGCTTGATGAGGACGTCCACCAGGGCGAGATCGTAGATCGTGGCGGAAGCCAGTTCGGGCGTGACCCGCGACAGGAAGTGCTGGCGCCCCTCTTCGATGTCTTCCGCCAGGAGCTCGAAGATGTTGTCCTCCCTGATCCCCCGCTCCACCTTCTCGCGGTTGTAGATCGCAATATCCGAAATGATGGCGCGGGCAAGGCGCCGTGCCTGGTCGGGATTGTCAATAAGGCTCATGGAGCGTCCCCTGTTCGTTGAAATTCTCGCGCCGCTACCGCAGCGGAAGGGAGAAGTAAATGCTCGAATCGCCGCGGCGCACCAGCAGGACGGCCACCCCGCGGCGCCGGGCGTCGCCCATGGCGCGGTCGTAGTCGGCGCGGTTGGCGATCCGTTTCCGGTTGACGGCGACGATGACATCCCCCGGCCGCAGCCCCGCCTCGGCGGCAATGCTCCCCTCGTCCACGTCGGCGACCATGACGCCGGTGGCCCCGCGGCGAAGCATGTCCGGAGGGAGGTCCTCCACGGCCAGGCCGAGGGAGTCGGGCTCTCCCGCCTGGGGCCGGGCCCCGCGGGCCTCCCGGCTGTCGGCGCTGGCGGCGGTCACCGTCAGCTTCACCTCGCGCCCCTCGCGGAAAACGGTGACCGGCACCTTTTTCCCGGGCTGGGTATCGGCCACCACCCGCTGGAGGTGCTGGGCGTCCCTGATCTCCGTGCCGTCAAATTCCAGGATGATGTCCCCCTGGCGGATTCCCCCCTTCGCGGCGGGACCCCCATCGAGGATGTCGCTCACCAGGACCCCGCGGGGCTTCCTGAGGCCGAATTCCCTGGCCAGCTCCCCGGTGACCGGCTGGATCGTCACGCCGAGCCAGCCGCGGGTCACCTTCCCCTTGCTGACGAGCTGGGTGACGATCTGTTTCGCCATGTTGATCGGGATGGCGAAGCCGATCCCCTGGCCGGCGGCGACGATGGCGGTGTTGATCCCGATCACCTCGCCGTAGACGTTGAGAAGGGGCCCCCCCGAGTTCCCCGGGTTGATGGAGGCATCGGTCTGGATGAAGTTCTCGTAGGTCTCGATCCCCATGTTGGAGCGGCCGGTGGCGGAGATCACCCCCACCGTCAGGGTCCGGTCGAGGCCGAAGGGGTTGCCGATGGCGATGGCCCACTGCCCCACCTGGAGCTTGTCGGAATCGCCGAGGACCGCCGCGGGGAGACTCTCCCTGGCGCCGATCTTGATGACCGCGATATCGGTCTTCGGATCGCTGCCGATGACCCGCGCCTCGTAGACGCTCTCGTTGGAGAGCTTCACCTGGATGCTCTCGGCATCGCGCACCACGTGGTCGTTGGTGACGATCAGGCCGTCCCTGTTGATGATGAAGCCGGAGCCGAGGCTGCGGTCCCGGCGGTACCGGGGACGGTTGCCGAAGAACTCGTCAAAGAAGGGGGAGAACTCGAACAGGGGTTGCTCGATCTTCTTCCTGCTGATGGTGGAGATGTTTACCACCGCCGGATTGACCTTCTTCGCAACCTCGACGAAGGCCTGCTGGGAGGCGAGAATATCCTTCGGCACCTCCTTCACCGGGGCTTCGGTGCGTCCCGATTCGTAAAAGAGCTTCTCTTCCTTTTTCTTGCAGGCGGTGACCGAGCTCAGGAAAACGAGCCCGATGAGGAGTGTGCGGCGGAAGTTCATCGGAAAAAGCCTCTGGTGGACTCTCGTAAGGATATAAACCGTTGAAAGGGTAGCGAAAAAGCCCTGCGATGTCAACGCCCTTTCCGGGCCGGCACCGATGGGGACAAGTGCCGGAGAAACGCCTGCTCGTGCGCACAATATGCTCTTGACGCCCCCGGCGCGATTGCCCTATAACGGGCAGAGCAGACATGAGGAGGCCCCAGTGGAAGACATCAAATCCCAGATCAAGGAACTGCGGCTCGGCGAAAAGATCCGCAAACTCCGCCAGGAGCGCCGGCTGACCCTCCAGGAGCTTTCGGAGCTCTCCGGTCTCTCCAAACCGCTCCTCTCCCAGATCGAGAACGACCAGGTCACCCCCCCCATCGCCACGCTCCTCAAGATCTCCAAGGGGCTCAAGGTCGGCATCCACTTCTTCTTCGAAGAGGAGGAGGATCAGCAGAAGTTCGTGCTCACGCGGGCCGTCGAGCAGGCGACGAGCAGGCGCCGCACCGGCAACGACGCCCCCCACGGCTATGTCTACCGCTCGCTTGCCCCCGGCATCCGGCACAAGCCGATGGAGCCGTTTCTGGTGGAGTTCGAACTGCGGGAGTGGGAAGACGGGTTCTTCTACAAGCACGACGGCTTCGAGTTCATCTACCTGCTGGAAGGGGAACTGGAGTTCCACTACGGCAGCGAAACGATGCGGCTGCTGCCGGGAGACAGCATCTACTACGTTTCGTCGGAACCCCACGGGTACGTCTCGGTAGGCGGCGGAAAGGCGATGGCGGTGGCAGTCCTCTATTCCCGGGACTGATCCCCCGCTTCTTCCTTTTGCTGGCGGAGAAGGCGGGCAAACTCGCGAAGAATTTCCTTCCTTTCTTCGTCGATGTTGATGAACTTGAGCCCCATCCCCCCTTCCGGTTCGAGACAGCTCCAGACCACCTCGGCCTCCAGGGTAACGGCAGTGGCGGAATGGGGGGTGAAGAACTGGAGGGTTACCACCTGCCCCACGGGAAAGGGATCCTCAGTGACAACCGATACCCCCTTCTCGGAGATATCGAACGTATAAACGCACGACGAGCCGCCGAGTTCCACGAGCCAGCACCCTACCTTCACCGGCATCCGCCGGCACGTACGCGCGTCCACTCCCCCTCCCCTACATCGGGACTTCTTCGCAGTCGGCCGGGTCCCAGCTGTCGAGCTGGCCGTTTTCCAGCTGCACCTGGATCGTTTCCCCCGCCTCGGTGCAGCCGAAGGTCAACCCGATCTCGCCGGTCTTCATATTCCTGAGCTTCACCCGCTCTTCCTTTCGTTCGGTCCGCTGGCAGACTTGTACGTGTTCGGATTCCTTCATGATTTTCACCTCCCTGCGGTTATCGTTCCCGCCTACTGTTATCGTAACACGCAACCCCTCCTTTGCAACCGGAGGACCGCTCGCTCTCAGATCTCCTCCCCCTGCGGCCCCTCCGCCCGGATCACCCTGACACGCCCGTCCCCACCCCCGAGGTGCCGGCAGATGCGGGCGAGAAAACGGATCGTGACCACTTTGTGGGTGGAGGCCTGGGTGAAGCGATAGAGGATCTTTCTGAGCCGCGAGGGGGAAGCGCTACCGAGGATGAGGGGAAAATAGTCGTTGAGGCGAATGGTGAGCCGCACCTCCTCCCGTTCCGATGCCACGGCGAAGGTGAGGCTCCCACGGCGGGATTGGCCGGGCTGGACGAGCATTCCTCCACAGATGGCGAGGGAGAGGGAGTCCTGCTCCGCTTCCCGGAGCCGGCGGGGAGCAGTGAACCTGAGCAGGCTTTTTGCGGTGCCGGCCAGGCGAAACTCGATGCCGTCCTCCGTTCGGCAGGGGCGGACCATGGTGAGGGTAAAGCTCCTGATCCAGGCCAGATAGCGATCGAGGAGCCAGTCGGGAGTGACCCCCGCCGCAAGGCGTCGGGGGAGTTTCGTCCACTGGACGGAGAAGACCGACGAGTCCTCGCGAAGGACCTGCCGGCAGGCGATTTCCCGGGGGATTACGGCGTCGTTGCGGGGCACTAGGACCTCCGCCGGGAACGATACCACAATCCCGCCCCTCCTGTCTCTCCTTCCCATCCCCCCTTGCCTTCAGGCCAGAGTGTGTACAATTGTTACGAGACGGTTGCGCCAAGATCGCCCTTGCGCAAGGGGAGGAGAGCGTCTACAATTAGCCCCGCTTCACGTCGCCACACCACCCTGCCCGATAATTCCGGTCATCACGACAGACAAGGAGGAGCGTATGAAAAAGATTGGTGTCGTTCTTTCCGGCTGCGGCGTCTTCGACGGCAGCGAGATCCACGAGGCGGTCCTGACCCTGCTCGCCATCGACCGCAGCGGAGCCGAGGCCCTCTGCATGGCCCCCGACATGGAGTTCCGGGAGGTGAACCACCTCACTTCCCGGGAGACCGGCGCGAAGCGCAACGTGCTGGTGGAGGCGGCCCGCATCGCCCGGGGGAAAATCCGCAACATCAAGGAGGTCACGGCGGCCGAACTCGACGCCGTCGTCTTCCCCGGCGGCTTCGGCGCGGCCAAGAATCTCTGCACCTTCGCCGAAAAGGGGGCGGCCGCCACCATCCACCCGGAGGTAGCCCGCCTGCTGCGCGAGATGGCCGCGGCGAAGAAACCGATCGGCGCCATCTGCATCGCCCCGGCCCTCATCGCCGCCACCCTCGGCCGCGATTTCAGGCCGAAGGTGACCATCGGCACCGACGCCGGCACCGCCGCCGCCATCGCCGAAACGGGGAGCGAGCACATCTCCTGCCCCGTCACCGAGTTCGTAGTCGACCGGGAAAACAGGATCGTCACCACCCCCGCCTACATGCTCGCCAACCGGATCTCGGAGGCGGCCGAAGGAATCGAGAAGGCGGTGAAGGCAGTCATCGAGATGGCGTAACCATCGACAACCAGACCAAGGAGGGAATCTGCAATGAAGAAAATCGTTTTTCTGGTCAGCCTCATGCTCACGCTTGCCGTCGGGAGCGGCGCGGCCCTGGCAGACAGCATCAAGGGAAGACTCGGCGTCACGGGGCGCATCGGCTTCCTGCTCCCCGCCGACAGCGACTTCGAGAATCTCAAGCTGGAGAGCGATGCCGGCTTCCTCGGCGGCGGCGGCTTCATCTACGGCATCACCGACAACCTTGCCGCCGAGATCGACGTGACCCGCACCGAGTTCGGGGTGAATCTGGTCGACAGTCGCGATCAGGGTGACTTCGGGATCACCAACATCTCCCTCGGGGTCCAGTACCGGTTCCTGATCCCCCAGCCGAAGCTCGTCCCGTACGCGGGGGGAGGTCTCGACATCCTCGTGAGCGACTACAAGCGCCCCAGCGGTGTCAATGCCGACGTCGACACCGTCGTCGGGGTCCACCTCTGCGGCGGAATCGACTATTTCTTCATGAAGCAGCTCGCCCTGAACGCGGAGGTGAAGGGGAT
The DNA here is from genome assembly GCF_027327745.1 of Geobacter sp. Taxonomy (GTDB): domain Bacteria; phylum Desulfobacterota; class Desulfuromonadia; order Geobacterales; family Geobacteraceae; genus Geobacter. Next base: position 18,626 of record NZ_DAHVYG010000053.1, on the reverse strand, counting down.
CATCGCCCCGGAAGCCGACATCCACACCCCCAACGAGGGGAGTGGCAACTTCGACCCGAGCGGCATCGCCGGCACATTCGGCATCCGCTTCTTCTTCAACTGACGACTCGGCACGGGCGACCTCTGGGAGGGACGCCCGTGCCCCCGCCCCCACCCCGCGCTTTCCCCTTTGCATTGCTTCAAAACGATTCGCATCTGTGCAAACTTCAGCCACGGCCGCGCCAGCCGCTACCTTCACCGGACGTTTTCCCTCGCCAAAAAATTTCTTCTTGACCGAAACGCATCGGATACAAAGTGTAGTAAAATTATATATACGAGCCGGCAACGCTCTAGGGAAGCGAAACTGTTGCAAAAAATCCGCTTTCCTCTCCTCTGGCACGTTTTGTGTAAATTTCACAACGACGACCGGGTGGAGGGAGCAGGAGCAGAGCGTACTGGCTCTCGGGGCATTTCACCCTGGTGCGGGACCGTCTCTTTCTGGTGCAGTTCCTTCGCCAGGCGGGACAGATTGACACAGAGGGGTGGGCTATGAACACGACAGTCATCGACGAGGCCATTGACAAGTACGTTCACGAACGGATGGAAAAGGGGCGCAAGTCTGCGGCGGAGCGCTTTCTCTCCTACGCCTACCTCCGCTACGGCGGGGACGAGCTGAAGGAGTTCCTGAAGAAGGTGCGGGGGCTCACCCGCTACTATGTCGATTTTCTCACCCTCATGGAGAACCCCTTCAAGGGACCGGAGCTCGCCTGGCTCGCCTCCATGATCATGGTGGGGATCGTCTCCGCTTTCATGATGGAGAACGAGGAGATGCGCATCGCCGGCATCTTCGTCTTCTCCGGCACCGTGGTCCACGCCTTCTCCCTGCTGCGGATGGTGGCAAGGAAATGGCGAGAGACCGGCGTCATGATCGCCATCTACCGCGAGATCATCGAGATCGTCGACAAGGAGGCCCCGGGCCTCGTCTGAGGAGAGTCATACCAAAGAGAGCGAAAAGGGCGGCCCCAGGGCCGCCCTTTTTCGTCCCCCCTGTTTCATAACGGAAAACGGCAGACAGTACCGACATCGTGGTACCGCCTGCCGTTTTTTCCGTAGAGCGGCCAAATTCCGTCAGTGGCCACCCTTCTGGCCAAAGACCGGCAGAATCCGGGAAAGGAAGTAGAAGAGTACAAAGGGGGTGACGGCTACCATGAGGGCGCCGAAGAGCCCCTCCTTAAAGGTTTCCATGTCGTGGGGCCAGATCGGGAGTTGGTATTCCATGAAACCGGCGAACGACGACGAGAAGGCCTGGCCGCCGATGACGACGTTCCACCGCATCATGAAAACCCCGAGCAGAACCATGAGAGCCCCCAGCACCGCCCTGCGGACGGTGAGCCGGGGAAAGAGCAGGAGGATAAAGGGGATCAGGTTCCCGCAGGTGTACTGGAGGATGAAAATCTTGGTGAAGTCCTTTTCGTAGATGACGCTGCGCAGGATATCCCAGGATTTGACCGCAGTGTACCCGCGGAAGATCAGGTCAAGCAGTTCCAGCGTAATCGCCAGGATCAGGAACATGATCAGATACTTGACGGTCATGGTCACCACGTGCAGCTCGACGCTCTTCAGTTCCGCGGTGGTGGGAAGATCGGGATTCAGCTTCCGCCTCCAGGCGAAAATGAATTTTCTGAGCTCCATGCTGACCACATAGGTGACGATGCAGAGGGCGATTCCCGACACGACGGCGGAGCAGATGAAGATGACCGGCATAAGCGGGGTCATCCAGAGGGCGTTGGCCTTGACCGAGCCGAAGATGAAACCGGCGTAGCCGTGGAGAAAGCAGGCTACCGGGATGCCGAGGCCGGCCAGGATCTTCACCGCCTTCTCGTCCTTTTCCAGGGCATGCTCGCTGATGTCCCACGCACCCATGGTCAGGATCGAATAAAGCGGAACCAGAAATGATTCCCAGGCGGTTCTGTTCGTCTTTGTTTTAAGCTCCTGAACTGTCTGCACGAAATACTGGCGGTAGACGAACCAGAGCTCCGCCGCCACGATCATCCCGTAGGTGGAGAAGACGATGCCGAAGGCGGCGATGGCCGAGGTGAAGTGGGGGGTCATCATCACCTCGATTCCCCGCTGGGGCTGCTGCAGGTGGAGCATGAGCGGCATCATCGCCACGGGGAGGAGCGCAAAGGAGAAGACGAGGGAAAAGCGGGCGATGTCCTTCAGCTGCTTGATTCCGAAGACGTGATAGAGCGAAGAGAGTACGAAGGCCCCCGCAACGAGGCCGGTCATGAAGGGGTACATGACGATCTGGATGGTCCAGTAGATGTACTCGTTCGGGTAGGTAAAAAACTCCTTTATGGTCCAGGCTTCTCCGTGCACCATGGCTATCTCACCTCCTTGGAAAGGCCCAGGTAGTAGACCTGCGGCTTGGTACCGTACTCCTCCTTGAGGATCGCGACCCGCTCGGTCATGATGACCTTGGTAACCGGATCATTGGGATCTCTCAGGTTGCCGATCCTGCGGGCGCTGAAGGGACAGGCGTCGACACAGGCCGTCTTCATCCCCTTGGAGATGCGGTGATAGCAGAAGTTGCACTTCTCCGCCACCTTGTAGACCGGATGGAAGAAACGGACACCGTAGGGACACCCCATGATGCAGTAGCCGCAGCCGATGCACCACTTCCGGTCCACGAGCACCACCCCGTCGGCGGTCTGGTAGGTGGCGCCCACCGGGCAGACCTGGACGCAGGGGGGATTCTCGCACTGGTTGCAGAGCTTGGGGACGAAAAACGACTGCACGATATCCTCGTCCCTGATTTCCTCGGTGTGTCCCTGGCCGATATCGATCTTCCTGGAGGTAAACCCGTTAAGGGCCCCCTTCGGCGTGTCGATGTGGGTCTTGCCGTCTCTGGTGATGACGTACCGCTCCACCCAGGTGCGGGTCACGTCGGCGTCGTACGGAACCTCGTTCTCGATCTTGCACGCCTTGACGCAGAAGCCGCATCCCACGCACTTATAGGTGTCGACAAGGAAGACCCAGCGCAGTTCCGGCTTGGCCGCCAGAAGCTTTTTCGGGTCGATCAGTTCCAGGGCCGCCGTCGGCAGCGCCATCCCGGCGACCACCACGATGCTCCGCTTGAGAAACTCGCGTCTATTCATGGCGTTTCAACTCCTCCAGATTCGGGTGGTGGGGATCATGGCAGAGGCTGCACTCAGCCTCGGGGTTGTGGGTCACCGGATCGATGCCGGGAATCCCGGCCCGGCCGCTGGACGGGGTGACGAGCTTGGCATGGCACCGGAGGCAGAGTTCGCGACTGCGGTCGATGGTCAGAGTCGGTGGATCCTCCGGGTGGTTCATGGCCGGACCGTGGCAGTTCTCGCATTGGAGGATGCCGTGGGGGGAGCGGCCGATGCTCTCCACCTTTTCCGCGTGACACTCTTTGCAGTACGCCTTGGTCCGGTACTTCACCGTGACCTTTTTCCACTCCTCCTCATTCCCCTTGCGATGCCAGCCGTACATGTACCCCCGCTCCCAGACGCCGAAATCATCAGGTACCAGAAAAGTCCTCACCACGAGAATGAGCAGGATAAGACCGACTGCGACGAAGAGGGGACGCCAGACATGACTTTTCACCGAAAACTCCTCCTTGGCAGTGTGGCAGAGTCAAAATTTAAGAGACGGTGTTTTACAGATTATAGCTTTAAAGGAAGGCTATTGCAAACGTTTTACGCTGTTAGTGCCGCAAACATATAACGTGGTTATATTAATACGACTGCGGACGTTTCCCTTCGGGAGCAGGACAATTACGCTTTTACCCTGGTGTCGAGCGTCCGGAGAGTATCGAGAATCGCCGCCGGCTCCAGCCGTTTCGTGTAGTCGGCATCCACGAACGAGAGGCGGACGGTCATTGATCGGTCCACGATGAAGGTTCCCGGAAGGGGCAGCTCCCACGAGGCGTCGCCGTTGTACTCGGCCAGATCGACCCCGAAGCCGAGGTAGATCTTCCGCATCTCGGCGGCAACCGGATAGACCAGCCCGAACTGCCGGGCGACGACGTTGCCGACGTCGCTCAGCACCTCGTACTGGAGGAAATTCTTGAGAAGGGTCGCCTGGGACTTGTCGGGGGTCTGGGGCGAGATGGCGAGGAGTTCGCCCCCCAGGGACCTGATTTCGGGAAGGATCTTCTGATAGGCCCGCAACTGCAGGCTGCAGTACGGTCACCAGGCGCCGCGATAGAAGGTGATCACCGCCACGCCGCGTGAAAGCGTCGTCGAGAGGCGGATCTCCCTGCCCACCGCGTTGGGGAGGGAAAAGTCCGGGGCCCGCGCCCCCACCTTCAGGGCGCGTTCGGTGATCCCCGAGACGAGGAGTTGCTCCGTCGCCCTCTGCATCGTCTCGGTGACGTCGGCGGGAGTCGTTGCCAGATAGCTCTCCCGCAATCCGTCCAGCTCCTTCTGCAATTCAACGGTCAGCTTCGGTTCTTCGCCGGCCACGATCCCCCCTTGCGCGACCGCACATCTGCCGGAGCGCCGCGCATGAAAACAGGCCGTCAGGCGGCCTGGTAGGAGTTGTTGTCCCTGCGGCGGCGCTCGGGCCCTGCATAACTCCGGTCCCCTCCCCTTCGCATCGGGCCGCGCGCCACGGCCACCCAGCCGTCCGAGCGCAGAAACGCCCCGACCCTGCCGGCGGAAATCAGCTCGGAAAGCCGCCAGGGCTTGATCATATCGTAACTGCCGTCGCTGTATCTGATCCGAATGAGCATCCGTTCACCCCCCCTCGAAGAGAATTGGGGCAGAAACCATCGGCACTTTTATTCTAGCACCCCTCCCTTCCCTGTCAAACGGGGCCCGGCTTCGCCGCCCCCGGATTCCGCTCGCGGAGCGCCCACCCCTACGCGGATGGCCAGGGGTTTGATCCACGGCGTCACTCCCCCAGGTAGGCCTTCCTCACTTCCGGGTTCTCCGCCAACTCCTTCGCCGGTCCCTGGAGCACGACTTCGCCGGTCTCCAGCACGTAGGCGCGGTGGGCGATGGAGAGGGCCATGTGGGCGTTCTGCTCCACGAGCATGATCGTGGTGCCGGCCTCGTTAATGTCCCGTTACCGTCTGTGACGTTCGGTTACCTCCGCCGTCTTCGGCTTCCTGCCGAAGCTGCGGAGCACGAGAGGAGGTTCAGCCCGAAGGGGAGCGCCGTCTTCGTGGTGATGAGCGCGCTTGTGAATGCGCCGATGCTCATGAAGACGGCATGCCCCAGGGAAAGCTGGCCGGTAATCCCGGTGATGACGTTCAGCCCCAGGGCCAGCACGATGGCGGGCCCGTTTGGCTGCAGCCGCACAGCTTCAGGAAAGTTCAACAGCCTGTAAGGTCGCCTTCTGCTTCCATCGGCGCGAAGCCGCGCCGCATGGTGTTCTCGGTCACCACCCGCGGGTCCATGAAGTGGAGGAGGTAGTCCGCCCCCCCCGCCTTGGTCCCGACCCCCGACATGCGGGAGCCGCCGAAGGGCTGGCGCCCCACGAGCGCCCCGGTGACGCCGCGGTCGAGGTAGAGGTTCCCCACCCGGAACTCCCGCCGGGCCTTCTCCAGGTGCGCGGGGCTGCGGCTGAAGAGCCCCCCCGTGAGGGCGAACCGGGTGGAGTTGGCCCACTCGATGGCCTGGTCGAACTCCTTCGCCTGCATCACCGCCAGGACCGGTCCGAAGATCTCCTCCTGGGCGATGCGGTGCTCGGGGCGGATCCCGCCGATGATGGTCATGGGGACGTAGTACCCTTCGCCGGCCGGCACCGGACTCTCGTAGAGGAGATGCCCCTCCTTCCGCCCGATCCCGACGTACTCCAGGATCTTCCGGCGCAGCGTGCCGTCGGCCACGGCCCCCATGTAACAGGCGGGGTCCTCGGCGGGGCCGACCCTGGTCGCCCGCGCCATGGCGACAAGCCGCTCCACGAACCGGTCGTAGACCCCCTCCAGCACGATGACCCGGGAGCAGGCGGAGCACTTCTGCCCCTGGAAACCGAAGGCCGAGGAGAGGACCTGCGGGACCGCCTCGTCGAGGTCGGCGTCATCGTCGATGATGATGGCGTTCTTCCCCCCCATCTCGCAGACGACCCTCTTCACGTTGGCCTGGCCCGGATGGACCCGGGCCCCCCGCTCGATGATCCGAAGCCCCGTCTCCAGGGAGCCGGTGAAGGCGATGAGGCTCACGTCAGGGTGGTCCACCAGGAAATCCCCCATGACGGAGCTGCGCCCGGGGGTATAGTTGAAGACGCCGGGGGGGAGCCCCGCCTCCCGGAAGAGTTCCACCAGGTGGTGGCCGATGACCGGGGTAAGCCCCGACGGCTTGAAGACCACGCAGTTGCCGGTGACGATGGCTGCTGCAGCCATGCCGCAGCTGATGGCGAGCGGGAAGTTCCACGGGGCGATGACCGCCGTCACCCCCCGCGGCTCGTAGAAGTGATGGTTCAGCTCGCCGGGGGCGTGCCCGAGCCTGCGGGGGGTGCCAAGCCGGACCATCTCCCGGGCGTAGTACTCGAGGAAGTCGATCGCCTCGGCCACGTCGGCGTAGGCCTGGTCCCACTGCTTGCCGATCTCCAGCACCTGCCAGGCGGAGAGCTCGAAGATCCGCGCGCGGGCCGCCGCAGCCGCCCTGACGAGATACTCGGCCCGGGTCCGGGGATCGGTGTCGCGCCAGGCCGGGAAGGCCCCCTTGGCGGCGGCGACGGCCTTCTTCACCTCCTCGACCCCCGCCTGGCAGACGGTGCCGACAATCTCGGCCGGGTTGGCGGGGTTGACGGAGGGAGCCGGGCCGCCGGTCGTCACCTCCTCTCCGCCGATGAAGAGGGGATAGGTCCGGCCGAGCTGTTTCCTCACCGCGGCGATCGCCTGCGGGAAGGCGGCGCGGTGCTCCTTTTTCGTGAAATCCACCAGCGGCTCGTTTCTGAAGGGGGGAAGTCCGCCGGGGGGCTCGGGCCCGGCTGCGGCGGCCGGTTTCGCCCGCTCCCGCGCTGCCGTCGCCTCCGGCTCTTCCAGGAGCCGCTCGATCTCGGCCTCCCCGGCGAAGCTCCGGCGGAGAAACGACTCGTTGGCGGTATTCTCCAGCAGCCGCCGGACGAGATACCCCATCCCCGGCACCATGGCGCCGTAGGGAGAGTAGAGGCGAATCCTCCCCGCCACCCTGAGAAGCCCTTTGCGCACCGGCTCGGCCATCCCGTAGAGAACCTGGAATTCGTAGCGCTCCTCCGGGACGTTGAGCTCGCGGGCCGTCTCCAGGACCGCCGAGATCGAGCGGATGTTGTGGGAGGCGCAGGCGAAGTGGCAGATGGCGTGATTTTCCAGGATCCTGCGCGCCTGGCGCTCGAAGGCGGCGTCGGTCTCGCTCTTTACGGTCCGGACCGGGACCTCCCAGCCGTTCTGTCTCGCCTTCACCGTCTCGTAGTCCCAGTAGGCCCCCTTCACGAGACGGACGGAGATGGGGGTGCCGTTCCGCTTCGCCCAGGCGAGGAGCCCGTCCAGGTCCCGGTCGGTCTCCTTCAGGTACGCCTGAAGCGCGATGCCGAGGTGGGGATAGTCGCGGTATGCGAGGCGCAGGCGCCGGAAGAGCTCCAGGGTGATCTCCTTGAAGCGGTACGACTCCATGTCGATGCAGAGAAAGCCCCCCACCGCCATCACCCTCTGGTAGATCCGCTCCAGGCGGGCGAAAATGGCGGCCACCGACCCCTCGAAGTCCTGGGGGTTGGCCAGGCAGTAAAGGGCGGTCGGCTTCACCGCCACGTTGATCATCGGGGCATGCCCCCAGTCGAGGTGCGGGTCCCCTCCCCCGCCGTCGAGCCTCTTCCACCCCTTCCGGGCCTCCGCGAGGGAATCGAGGAGCTGCAGGTAGGTGCCGACGTAGCCCTCCGCCTCTTCTTCGGAAAGGGTTGCCTCCCCGAGGACATCGAGCACAAAGGCAAAGCCCTCTTTCCTCTGCCGCTCCACCCCCCGTACCGCCTCCATGGTCGTCTCGCCGACGATGAACTGCCGCGCCATCTCCTCGATGTTGGCGGAGAGCACCTTGCCGAGCACCGCGCCGCCGAGGGAGCCGAGCATCCCCGCCACCTTGGCGCCGGTGGCCAGGAAGGCGGGCATCTCCTGCTCGGCTCCGAAGTACTCGCTGATATGCCCGGTCAGGAGCTTGCCGGTGGTGAGGGAGGGGAAGACGTCTACGAACCGGAACATCCGGATCTTGAACTCGTCATTCTGCATGCACCACTCCATCACCTTCCCCATCCAGGTCCCCTTGTTGAAGAGGGACGGCTTCTCGCCGGCGATGGCGGCGAAGAACTCCTTGCCGCGGACGATGATTCTGGCGTTCAGCTCGCTGTTCTGCATGGGCTTGCTCCTTTGCTGCGTAGCGAAGTGGCGACACGGCCGTGTCCATGGGACAACGTCTTCCACCGGAGCTGAGAAGGGGGTGACGCATGCCACCCCCCGCCGCTACTTACCCTGCATCATCTGCCGGCACATGGGGCAGGGGCAGTTGTTGCCCATCATCTTCTGCATCCTGGGCATCATGGTCTGCATCCCCTCCATCATGGACATGGGCTTCCATCCCTTGGTCATGGCGGTGAAGGATGCACGCTGCTCTTCGGTGAGGAGCCTCAGCGCCTCGGCGTTCGTCTTCTCTTCGAGCTCCTTGAGCTTCTGCACCTGGTCATCGGAGAGCTTCAGCGACTCCTTCATGGCGAGGAGGCTTGCGGGGCTCCGGGGGGTGATGGGGGTCTGCATCATGGCCATGCATTGAGCCATCATGGGATCGTCACCCATGCGCTCCTTCATCTGCTTCATCATCTCCTGCATCGCGTCCGGCCCCATCTGCATCGGCATCCCTTTCTGCCCGGCCGGCACCTGCTCTTCCGCATGGGCGTGAAGAGAGATACCGGCCACAACTGCGACGGTGGCGAACATCACGGCGAGTCTCGGTTTCATGTGACTATTCCTCCTTTCCCAGGGTGGTGTCGTAAAGGGTGATGTTCAGTAACCCTCGACGATTATACCATCTTTCACCCTGATTACCCTTTCCGCCCGGCGCGCGATCTCGCCGTTGTGGGTGACGATGACCACGGTCTTCCCTTCCCCGTGAAGCTTCGCGACGGCAGCGAGGACCTCGGACTCCGACTCGGAATCGAGGTTTCCGGTCGGCTCGTCCATGAGGAGGATATCAGGGTCGTTGGCAAGGGCCCGGACGATGGCCACTCGCTGCTGCTGACCGCCGGAGAGCTCGGAAGGCTTCGCGCGGAGCTTGTCGGAAAGCCCCACCAGGGCCAGAAGCTCCCGGGACCTGTCCCGCTGGACCTTTTCTGGGACACCGGCAAACATCATGGCGGTCGCCACATTCTCCTCGGCGGAGAGGCCGGGCAGTAGATTGAAAAACTGGAAGACGAAGCCGATCCGGCGCGCCCGCAGCGCCGCGAGCCGCCTGCCGGAGAGGCCGGTGATCTCCTCGCCGCCGATGAAGACTCTTCCCGCCGTCGGCCGGTCGAGTCCCCCGACAAGGTGCATGAGGGTGCTTTTCCCGTGCCCTGAGGGGCCCACAATGCAGGAAAAGGAGCCTCGCGGTATCTCCAGATCCACCCCCCGCAGAGCATGGGTCTTCACCTTGCCCGTCGTATACGTCTTGTGCAGGTTCTCCGTTCTGATAATCGTGTCATTCATAGCTGATGGCCTCCACAGGTGTCATTCTTGCCGCCTTCCAGGCCGGGTAAAGCCCGGACACTAGCGAGACCGCCACGGAAAAGAGCATCGAGCCGAAGATGATCCGAAGGTCCAGCGCCCCGGCCGCATCGCCCCCCTTGATGAGCGTTGTGAACTCGTTCTGGGAGATGTAGGGGGAGGCGAACAGGGAGAAGAGGAGGCCGCCCACTACGCCGAAGATACCGCCGAGAAGGCCGTAAAAGCCCGATTCCAGTAAGAAGAGGGAAAAGATCGTCCCCCGCGGCGCGCCGATGGCCTGGAGGATGCCGATCTCCCGCTTCCGCTCGGATACGGCCGTCATCATGGTGTTGATGATCCCGAAGGCCGCCGCCAGGATCGCCACGGCGGCGATGAGCTGAAGCGTCATGCTGACCGTCCCGACAATGGCGAGGACCGACTTGAGGAGTTGCTTGTCGGAGACCACCGCCACGTTGGCCGCCTCCTGGATCTTCAGGATATAGGCGTCGATCCTGGCGATGTCGTCCACCTTTATGGCGATGAACGAGACGTTGCTCCCCACCTCATATAGCTTCTGGGTGACGGAGAGCGGCATATAGACGGCGATGTCGTCCTTCCCGCCGGTCTCCTTGAGGATGCCCCTGATGGGAAACCGTTCACCCTTGACGGTCAGTTCATCCCCCGGTTTCAGCTCGAACTGCCCGGCAATGCCGGAGCCTATGACCAGGGCCTTTTCGTCCTGCGTTGCGAAGTATTTTCCCTGTTCCATCTCCCAGTTCTTGAACCGTTTCATCTCCTCTGGGAGGATGCCGATCACGGAAACCGGGTTGTTCTTGTACGCGGTCCGCTCGGTCAGGTACGGGACAGCGGTCAGCCCCTTGATGGCGGCAATCTTCCCGACGACACTGAACGGAATCCCCTCGGGGAGCTGCTCGCCGGTCAGGACGGAGACCTGCTCATAGGCGCACCACCCCTTCGGCGTCACCACCAGGTTCGCCCCCAGCTCGGCCGCCTGCTTCCTGATCTCTTTCTTCAGCCCGCCACCAAGGGAGAGGAGGGTGACGAAGGAAGCGATGCCGATGGTGATGCCGAGGAGCGTAAAGACGAACCTCCCCTTGCGGCGGGTAAGGTTTTTCACCACCAGTTTCGGTATGTTCATGCTACCTCCCTTCCAGATGGAGATGGCGCAGGACATCCACCCTGGTGGCGTTGAAGACCCGCCCCTTTTCACCGAAGCTCCCGGTGACGTTCACCTCATCGCCCTCCTTCGGCGCTTTTCCAGTGTATTTCACAGGGAGGTAGAAAACTCCGCACGTCACCGTCTTACAAAGCTTAGCTTCGGCCGTGTCCACAAGGCCAAAAATTGTCTGGTCCTTTTTGGAGAAACCGGCTACCACGCCGTTGATGGTGATGGTCCCCGTGTAGGCGGCGGGGTCCGCCTGGATGTCGTTTACCGATAATACCGATTTTGTCCGGACTTTCTTGCCCATGCCGCTACTGAAGCCGGCAAGGACGATGCCTGTAATGACTATCGCCGCAAGGGCGAGGATGTACCTTTTCATGATAGACCTCCATAAGTAGGTGAAAATGATGGACCTGTAGATGCAGAGACGCACGTGTCCCTGTATCAATGGGAGATTGATTCGACGTTACGGACGTGGAGTGCTAGACGAGTGACGGTGGATGGAAGATTGACTTCACGAAAGGATCGGGGATCGGCTCTGGAATGAAGGCAAAGACGGGAATGATTTCCGAGGAAATGACCTGCAGGGTTACAGGTTCAACGTTGTCGACGGTGAGACAGAGGAATGCGGGGCAACCAGGAGCGGACTTAGGGGCAGGGCTATTATCCTGGTCTTCATCCTGGCCGCAGCCGTCGCAGCAGGACTTCTCGATCTTTGTTACCGGCGCGGCGGAAACGGCGGTTTCCAGGCCGGTGAACATGGAAACCACCGCGAGCAAGACGATCAGGGAGATTATTCGGAAGGTTTTAGTCCGCATATTTTGACACTATCCGTTCGGCAAGCATATTGTCAATCCGTCTTTCCCCTTATTCCTTCTGGCGCAGCAGCCGGGACGAGTTGGCGAGAATTCCCAGGTCGGGAAGCGACTGGAGCGCGGCGGCCAGGGTGAGCGGGAGCAGACCGAGGGCGGCGAGGGACAGCCCTGCCAGGTTGTAGAAAGCGGTAAACAGAAGGTTCAGCCTCACCACCCCCATGGTCCGTCGGGCGATGGCGAAGAGCTGGGGGACAAGGAACCAGTCCTCCCGCATGAGCGCCACGTGGGCCGCCTCGATGGCGATGTCGCTCCCTGCCGCCCCCATGGCGATCCCCACGTCGGCCTGGGCCAGGGCCGGGGCGTCGTTCACCCCGTCCCCCACCATGACGACTGTGTGCCCCCGCGCCTGATACTCCCTGACAATGGAGATTTTGTCCTCCGGAAGGAGATTGGCGCGCCAGCCGATGCCGAGCTGAGCCGCGACGGCGCGGGCGGTTGCCTCGTTGTCGCCGGTGAGGAGCTCTATCGTCCGGACCCCCAGGCGTCTAACCGAAGCCAGGGACTCCGGCACTTCGGGCCGCAGCGTGTCGGAAGCGATCAGGGTGCCGACGACTCTGCCGTCGCACACGACGTAGAGCACGCTCCCTCCTTGCGCCTCCAGGTCCCCCTCCAAGGGAAACGAGGCGACGCCCTGGATCATCCTCCGGCTGCCGACCTCGACCAGCCTGCCGTCAACCCTGGCCCGCACTCCCAGGCCGGGGATCGCCTCAAACCGCTCCGACTCATGCAGGGAGAGACCGAGTTCACCGGCCCTTTCCCTCACCGCGGCGGCCAGCGGATGCTCGGAGTAGCGCTCCGCAGAGGCCGCCAGGATGAGCACTTCCTCCTCGGAGGTCTTCCAGAAGGTGACGACGTCGCTGATTCGCGGCCGTCCGAGGGTAAGCGTCCCGGTCTTGTCGAGGAGAAGCACGTCGGCACGGTTGAGCGCCTCCAGGTATTTTCCCCCCTTGATGAGGAGCCCCCGCCTCGCCCCGGCGCCGATGGAGGCGATCATGGCAAGGGGGGTGGCCAGGGCGAAGGAGCAGGAGCAGACCACCACCAGGACCGCTGCAGTGGCGAGCGGATTGCGGCCTGCGAGGTAGGTGAGAAGGGCGACCACCATGACCACGGGGAGGTAGTAGCCGGAAAACCTGTCGGCCAGGCGCTGCACCTCGCCCCGGTTCGCCTCCGCCTCCTCCACAAGCTTTATCACCCGGCCGAAGGTGGTGTCCGCCCCCACCTTGAGGGCGCGGACGCGCAGGCTCCCCAAGCGGGCAATGGTCGCGGCGAAGACCTTGGCGCCGGCTCCCGCCTCCACCGGCATCGACTCGCCGGTGATGGTCGCCTGGTCCACCGTGGCCTGGCCGGACAAAACCTCGCCGTCCACCGGGATCTTCTCCCCCGGCCGGACGATGACCGTCTCGCCTACCCTTACCTCGGCAACCGGCACCTCGATCTCGGCGCCGTCCCGCTCAACCCTCGCCGTCTGCGGGGCCATGGCGGTGAGGTCTTTCAGCGCCCGGCGGGCCCGCTCGGCGGTGAACGTCTCCACGTAATCCCCGACCCGCATGAAGAAGACCACGAGGACTGCGGCGGCCCACTCGCCGACCGCCACTGCCGCCATCATCCCGATCGTCATGAGGGTATGGGAGGTGATCCTCCCCTTGACTGTGGCCCTGAGGACGTTCCTGAACACCGGGAAGCCGCCGGCGAAGATGACAAGAAGCCAGAGAGGCCACGGCACCTTTTGCGTGGCAACCTCGAAGAGTCCGAGCCACTCCCCCACCACGGCTGCAAAGAGGACGGCACCGAAGACGATCCCGAACAGGGTCAGGATTTGCCGGGTAAATTTAGCGCCAAAGGGTGATTTTGCGGCAACCCCGTCTTCGGGCTCTGTAATGGAATACCCCGCCCCTTCCACGGCCCTGCAAATCTCCGCCAGACCCGCTTTCGCCGGGTCAATGAGGACGACGGCCTTCTGTGCGGAGATGAGGACCTCCACTTCCGCCACACCGGGGATCGCCTCGATCGCATCCTTTACGTGCCGTGCGCAATCGGCGCAGTCCATCCCCTGGACGCGAACCTCGACTTTTTTCCGTTGGATCCCATTCCTTTTTGTCATCAATTTTTCCTTACGAGCCTTTTATAGTCATGCTCAGGACTGGGAGAAGAGGCAATTCTCCTGACACCCTCTTTATACGGGTTTGCCGTTCAGGACGACCCGGAACCCTTTGATCCCCTCGGAAAAACTGGTGACGCCGTAAAACGCCGGCCGCCGCTTCCCTGACGTCGTCCCGTAAAGCGGCTCCAGAACAAGACTGTTCACGCTTCCGTCCGCCAGGGTTATTTCCCGTTCAATGGCAATTTCGTCAGTGATACTCGCAATGACTATCCTGTGCATGCCTGCTTTCAGGCGCAGTTTTTTCCCGAACATGTATCTGATACCCTCCCCTGCCTCGGGGTCCCGAAGCCCCCGCGGCTCGATGTTTTCCTCACGGAGGCTCCCCCGCAGTTGCACCGCTTGGCCGTCGATGTTCAGCAGCAACTTGTAGTCCGGAGTTCCGTGGATATCTTTTACGGAGTAAATGCCGGGCATGTGGGTCTTCAGGGAGGAGGTGACAAGCAAATCGGCATAACCGGCAGGGACCGGTCCACCATTTGACAGCTCCTGAAAGATATCGGTGCGAATGCTTGTGCGGCTTGTTCTTATCAATGCGGAACTATCCGCGCAGCCGCTCATCACCATCACTGCCATTATCAGCAACATATGCATTTTTTTCATCGCCTGCTCCTTTCCCGGCTTAAACAGCAGCTTCGCCCCGTTCGTTGGTCCTTATCCGCACCGCCTCTTCCACGTTCAGGACGTAGATCTTCCCCTCGCCCCGCTCGCCGGTCCAGGCACCCTCACGGATCGTGTCGACCACCTCCCAGACGATGGCGTCGGACGCCATCAGCTCGATCCGGACCTTCTTACAGAAATACGTTATTTCTTCGTCTCTCTCTCCCGGGCAAAAGGCTCCCTTCCCCTGCCCGAAGCCCTTGATTTCCATGACGCTCATGCCGGTCAGACCGTCAATTGCCCGCAGAGTTTCGGTTACCCTTTCAAGAACGGCGGGCCTGATGTAGGCGATTATCTGTTTCATTGCGCAATCTCCTTTCGGTTCAGTTTCGTCTCCGCTCTACCCTCCCACCAGCGGTAGAGGGTGGGGAGGACGACGAGGGTAAGAAGTGTTGAGGTTATCAGGCCGCCGATGACCACCGTGGCCAGGGGGCGCTGGACCTCGGCCCCGGTGCCGTGGGAGAGCGCCATCGGGATGAAGCCGAGGGATGCCACCAGGGCGGTCATGAGGACCGGCCGCAGGCGCACCGCCGCCCCCTGGACGACGGCATCGTCCAGAGGCGTCCCCTCCTCACGCAGCTTGTTGAAGTAGGAGACCATGACGATCCCGTTCAGGACCGCCACCCCGAAGAGGGCGATGAAGCCGATGGCGCCGGAGACCGACAGCGGCAGCCCCCGCAGGAAAAGGGCGACGATCCCGCCGATCAGGGCGAAGGGGACGTTTAAGATGATGAGAAACGCCTGCCGCACGCTCCCGAAGGTGGAGAAGAGGAGGATGAAGATCAGGGCCAGGGAGATGGGGAGGATGACCGAGAGCCGCGCCATGGCCCGCTGCTGGTTTTCGAACTGCCCCCCCCAGGTGACGTAGTAGCCGGGAGCAAGTTTAACTTTGCTTTCGATGGCCTTCTGGGCGTCGGCCACGAAGCTCCCCAGGTCGCGCCCCGAGACGTTGCACTCAACCACGATGCGCCGCGAGCCGCTCTCCCTGGAGATCTGCGCCGGCCCCTCCTCGGTGTAGACCCGGGCCAGCTGCTTCAGGGGTATGCGCGCCCCGTTGGGGGCGGAGATGAGGAGTTCACCGAACTTCGCGGGATTGTCCGAGAGGGTCGTCGGGAAGCGGAGCGCCACGGCGAAGCGCTTCTGCCCTTCGTAGAGTTCCGAGACCGCTTTGCCGCCAGCGGCCAGTTCAAGGACCTCCTGAATCTCGGAGACGTTGATGCCGTAGCGGGCAATGGCGTCCCGGTTGATATCCACCTGGAGGTAGGCGAGGCCGGAGACCTTTTCCACCTGCACGTCGGCCGCCCCCTCGACCTTCTTGAGCACTTCCGCGATCTCGTTCCCCTTGCCCTTCAGCACCTCCATGTCCTCGCCGAAGAGCTTGACCGCAAGCTGGGACTTCACCCCGGAGATCAGCTCATCCACCCGCAGGGCGATGGGCTGGCTGAAGGAGAAGGACATGCCGGGGATCTTCTCCAGCCGCTCCCGCATCTTCTCCACCAGTTCCTCCTTGGTTTTTGCCGTCTTCCACTCCCCCCTCGGCTTGAGGCTCACGAAGATGTCGGAGATGTCGATCCCCATGGGATCGGAGGCGATCTCCGCCCGTCCGGCGCGGGTCACCACCTTTTCCACCTCGGGGAAGGAGAGGAGCGCCTTTTCCACGGCCGCCGAGGTGCGCACCGTGTCGGTGACCGACACGGAGGGGAGCCTAAACGACTGGACCGTGATGCTCCCCTCGTCCAAGGTGGGGAGGAACTCGCTCCCCAGGAACGGGACGAGGAGGAGGGAGAGAGCCAGGGCGCCGGCCGTGATGGCGAGCACCTTCTTCGGGTTTGCCAGGCTCTGCCTGAGAAACGGCAGATAGGTTTCGCGGATCAGCCGGAGGAGTCGCGGGTCCTTCTCCACCACTTTCCCCTTCAGGAGGAACGAGCAGAGGGTGGGGACCAGGGTCATGGTGAGGATGAGGGACCCCAGCAGCGCGAAGCCAACGGTGAAGGCCATGGGGGAGAACATCTTCCCCTCCATGTCGGTCAGCGTCACGATGGGGAGGTAGACGATGATGATGATGAACACCCCGAAGAGGATCGGCCGGGCCACCTCCTTTGCCGAGAGGAAGATGGCATGGAGCACACCTTCTTCCTTCTTCCGCTCGGAGAGGTGGCGCACCGTGTTCTCCACCATGACGACGCTCCCGTCCACGATCATGCCGAAGTCGATGGCCCCCAGGGTCATGAGGTTGGCGGAGAGCCCCAGCCAGTGCATCCCGAGGAAGGAGAAGAGCATGGAGAGGGGAATGGTGAGGGCGACGATGACCGCGCCCCGCACGTTGCCCAGGAAGTAGAAGAGGACAACGACGACCAGGAGCCCTCCCTCGATCAGGTTCCTGGTCACGGTGTGGATGGTCTTCCAGACGAGATCCGTCCGGTCGTAGTAGGGGACGAGCCTCACCCCCGCGGGGAGGGCCTTCCGGATGGTCTTCACCTTCTCGGTGACCCCGGCGATCACCTCCTTGCTGGAGGCCCCCTTGAGCATCATGACGATGCCGGCCACCGCCTCTCCCTTGCCGTCGTGGGTGGTTGCCCCCTGGCGCGGCTCGTTGCCGATGGTGACCTGGGCCACGTCATCCAGATGGATCGGGGTGCCGCCCCGGGAGGCGACCACGATCCGGTTCAGGTCGTCAATACCCTTGGCCAGGCCGATACCCCGCACCATGTACTGCTCCTCCCGGTGCTCGATGAAACCGGCGCCGACCGTGGAGTTGTTCTTCTCGACCGCCTCCATGACGTCGTGGATGGTGAGCCCCAGGCTCTTCAGCTTCCCCGGGTCGATCTGCACCTGGTACTGCTTCACCTGGCCGCCGAAGGAGTTGACGTCGGTCACCCCCGGAACCGTGCGGAGGATGGGGCGCACCACCCAGTCCTGGATCGAGCGGAGCTCCCGGACGTCGTAATCCTTTCCCTCCAGCAGGTACTGGTAGATCTCGCCGAGCCCCGTGGTGATCGGTCCCATCTGGGGTTCGACACCTTGGGGGAGCCGCTCCTTGGCCTGCTGGAGCCGTTCGAACACCTGCTGGCGGGCGAAGTAGGTGTCCACCCCGTCCTCGAAAACCACGGTAACCACCGAGAGGCCGATCTTGGAGAGCGAGCGGACCTCGTGGAGCCGCGGCAATCCCCCCATGGAGGTCTCGATGGGGAAGGTGATGAGTTTTTCCACCTCGGTGGGGGCCATCCCCCCCGCAACGGTCAGGACCTGCACCTGGACGTTGGTGACGTCGGGAAAGGCGTCCACCGGGAGCTTCTTCATGGCCCAGAGCCCAGCGCCGATCAGGATGACGGTCGCCAGCAGGACCAGGAGGCGCTGCTTGAGCGCGAACTGCAATATCTTATCGATCATGGTCTATTCCTCCCCCAGTTCGCCCTTCTTCAGCTCGGACTTGAGGATGAAGCTCCCCCTGACCGCGTAGCGCTGGCCTTCCGCAACACCGCCGGTGATCTCCACCATCCCGCCGGAGGCGAGACCTAGCTGCACTTCGCGGGGGGTGAACTCCTTGCCGTCCTCGGTTGTGAAGAGGACCTTCTTCCCCTCCAGCTCCTGGATCGCATCCTCGGGGACCGCCAGGACTGCCGCTCCGGTGGCCGGGAGGGTCAGCTCAACGGTGGTGAACATCTCCGGCTTCAGCTTCCTGCCCGGGTTCTGCACTTCAACCCTCGCCTTCACGGTGCGGGTCGCCTCGTTCACGATGTCGGCGATAAGGGCAATCCGCCCCCTGAATTTCGTGTCCGGAAAGGCACCCACCGTGACAGTGGCGGCCTGCCCCTTTCTAACCTTCGTCAGGTCCTTCTCGTTTATGTCAACCATCACCCAGACGGTGGAGAGGTCGGCGACCGTATAGAGGCTCTTGGAGGGGTCGGCCAGTTCGCCAACGACCGCTTGTTTTTCCGTCACCCCTCCGCCGATGGGGGAACGGACCGGCACCAGGATCCTTTTTCCGTCCATGGTCGCCAGATCGCTCTTGGACAGGCCATAGAGGAGAAGACGCTCCTCATCGGTGTGGAGCTCGGCACGCGTCGTCTGATAGTCGGTCTCCGCCTGGAG
>NZ_DAHVYG010000050.1 GCF_027327745.1 Geobacter sp. | reverse complement strand
AATCTCCAGGGAAATGGCATTTCATCCGGTCTAAATGACCTTGAAGAATGCCCCGGTATTAAGTATACTCACGCGATTTCAAGAGACGTTGCGAGGAGGAGTGATTGATGAGCGATATTCTTGGCGGTTGGAAGCGGAGTCATTATTGCGGCAACATCACGAAGGCTGATGTCGGCAGTGAAGTTGCCCTCATGGGGTGGGTGCTGCGGCGCCGGGACCACGGTGGGCTGATTTTTGCCGATCTTCGCGACCGCGAGGGTCTTGCCCAGATAGTATTCGATCCCGCCAAGGATGCCGAAGCCCATCAGAAAGCCGAAGCAATCCGCAATGAATATGTTGTCGCCATCAGGGGTGAGGTCGTTCCCCGTCCTGAAGGAACCATCAATCCGAACATGAAGACAGGTGAAGTCGAGGTGCTTGTCACTGAATGCAAGATCCTCAACCGATCGAAACCTCTTCCCTTTACGCTTGATGATTATGTCGAGGTTGCAGAGAACCTGCGCTTGAAGTATCGCTATCTCGATCTGCGTCGTCCATCCCTTCAGCAAAACCTGATTCTCCGCTCGAAGGTTGCCCAGATTGCCCGTCAGTACCTCACCGATAACGGATTTCTCGAAATCGAAACCCCCTTCCTGACCAAGTCCACTCCAGAAGGTGCTCGTGATTTCCTCGTCCCTTCCCGAATCAACCAGGGGACGTTTTACGCTTTGCCTCAATCCCCGCAGATTTTCAAGCAGATACTCATGGTTTCGGGGTTTGACCGTTACTTCCAGATCGTTCGCTGCTTTCGGGACGAGGACCT
This sequence comes from Geobacter sp., assembly GCF_027327745.1. Lineage (GTDB taxonomy): Bacteria > Desulfobacterota > Desulfuromonadia > Geobacterales > Geobacteraceae > Geobacter. The sequence goes on along the minus strand of NZ_DAHVYG010000050.1, from coordinate 43,239 downwards.
GCGTGCCGACCGGCAGCCGGAGTTCACGCAAATTGACTGTGAGATGTCCTTTATCGACCGCGAGGATATCATTTTGGTGATGGAAGGGCTTATTGCCCGGATTTTCGGCCAGGTCAAGGGGGTCGACGTGCCGCTTCCGATGCCCCGTATGACTTATGCCGAGGCGATACGCCGGTATGGCGTCGATAACCCGGACGTTCGTTTCGGTCTGGAGCTGGTCGAACTGACCGATATCGTCAAGGGAGCCGGATTCAAGGTTTTTGCCGACGTGGCTTCGGGCGGGGGGATCATCAAAGGGCTCAATGCCAAAGGATGCGCGAAATTTTCCCGCAAGGAAATCGACGATCTTACCGAATTCGCCAGGATATACGGCGCCAAGGGACTTGCCTACGTCAAGATTGAAGGGGGCGAGTGGCATTCTCCCATTGCCAAATTCTTTACCGCGGAGGAGATTGCGGCGATGAACGTGGCCTTTGGCGCCGAAGAAGGTGACCTGCTGCTGTTTGTTGCCGATAAACCGAAGGTGGTCAACGATTCTCTCGGCAAGCTCCGCAATCATCTTGCCGCGCTGCTCGGACTAACTGACAAGAACACGTTCAAGTTTGTCTGGATCACCGACTTTCCGCTTCTTGAGTGGGATGAAGAGGAGAAGCGATGGGCGGCCGTGCATCATCCGTTCACCGCCCCGATGGATGAAGATGTCGAGAAGGTTGAATCTGATCCCGGCACCTGCCGTGCAAAGGCGTACGATCTGGTTTTGAACGGCAACGAGATCGGTGGAGGAAGCATCAGGATCCATCAGCAGCACGTCCAGGCCCTTATGTTCAGGATGCTCGGTCTTCCGGAAGAAGAAGCCCGCCTCAAGTTCGGGTTCCTGCTTGATGCTCTTGAGTGCGGTACGCCGCCGCACGGAGGAATTGCCTTCGGGATGGACCGTCTCATTATGCTTCTTACCGGAAGCGATTCTATCCGCGACGTCATCGCCTTCCCTAAAACGCAAAAGGGGACCTGTCTCATGTCTGAAGCTCCGTCACATGTGGACGCAAAACAACTTCGGGAACTTGGTCTCAAGGTTACGATCAAGCAGTGAAGTGATACTGAGTATCCAACGGTGTTGAAGCAATCTGCAGCTATTGCCGGGGCTCTGATAGTATCCGGCTGCGCTTCCAGCCTTCCTCACTACAGGATGGAGGCGCTTACAAGGGCGTATGCCATCAAGGCTCAGGGTGCGCAGGGGTGCTTCCCCGGTGAGTATGCGAGTCTCCTTGCAGCTCTTGATGCCGGGGACAGGCTTATGCAGAAGGACGGCAGTGAGGAAGCAGACCGATACTATCTGCTGGCATTAAGAAAGGCCGACATACTTGCGCGGAAGCTGGCTGAGGCGAAGGAGCGTCAGGAAGCCGACCGCCGTGAGGCCGAGGAACGGCAACGGGAGGCCGACCGACGGAAATCTCTCGAGGATTTGCGGAGAAAGCTGGAGGCAGAGCGGATCCGGAATGAACGCGAATCCCGGACGATGACCGAAAAGTCCGGCTCCGTCGGCGTAAAAGAGCGAGAGTCGCGTCAATTGCCGCAGTACCATACAGTCAAGAGAGGAGAGACGTTGCCGCAGATCGCGGCCCAGCCTGAGGTGTATAACGATGTCACGTTGTGGCCGCTACTGTATCGTGCCAACCGCGACCAAATCAGGGACCCCAGGCGCATATGGCCAGGCCAGATGCTCAGGATTCCCCGCAATGTGAGCCGCGAGGACATAGCTGAGGCACGACGTTATGCTCAAGAGCGGCCAGCGCCGTGATCCGATGTTGTATTCGAGTGGAAAAAGCCGGGTAAAACCCGGCTTTTTTGCGTTTAATCTGTTGGTTTTTTGTTGTATACAAAAAATGGTTTTTGCTTGACAGTAAAAAACCTTTTGTATACTGTATACAAACCGAGTTGATGTATGTTGGCGCACCCTAATGTAAGGGCTCCGGATTGCAAAATGCCCGGCTGTATGAGGCCGGGAGTCATGGCTCTGATGCCGAGCACCAAATACAATGCTAAGGAGAGAACATGGCAACACACAAGATTATTTGGACGGAAATTGACGAAGCACCTGCTCTGGCAACCTACTCTTTGCTCCCGATAGTCCAGGCGTTTACCAAGAGTACCGGTGTCGAGGTCGAAACAAGGGATATTTCTCTGGCCGGCAGGATTCTCGCCAACTTTCCCGAATCCTTGACGGAGAGCCAGAGGATTCCCGATTATTTGACCCAGCTGGGTGAGCTTACCCAGAGCCCGGAAGCGAATATCATCAAGCTTCCTAATATTAGCGCTTCGGTTCCTCAGCTCAAGGAGGCCATTAAAGAGCTCCAGAGCCAGGGGTATAAGGTCCCCGACTACCCCGAAAATCCCAAGACCGACGCCGAGAAAGAGATTCAGGCACGTTATGCCAAGGTGCTCGGCAGCGCAGTCAATCCGGTGTTGCGCGAAGGCAACTCCGATCGTCGCGCCCCGCTTTCCGTGAAGAACTTTTCCAAGAAGAACCCGCACAAGCTCGCCCCTTGGTCACCCGATTCCAAGGCACACGTGGCCCACATGAACGGCGGCGATTTTTACGGTAATGAGAAGTCGGTCGTCATGGAAGAGGGTGGCGATTTCAGGATCGAGCTGGTCGGCAAGGACGGGAAGACCGCCATCCTGAAGGATAAGCTGACCGCTGCCAAGGGAGAGATTCTCTCCGCCACTTTCTTGAGCGCCAAGGCTCTGCGGAACTTCTATGCCGAACAGATTGAGGATGCGCAGAAAACGGGGCTGCTCCTCTCCCTGCACCTCAAGGCAACCATGATGAAGGTCTCCGACCCGGTCATGTTTGGCCATGGTGTGTCCGTCTTCTTTAAGGATGTCGTTGAGAAGCATGCCTCAACCTTCAAGGAGCTGGGCGTGAACCCCAACCTGGGCCTGGGCGAGCTCTACAAGAAGATCCAGGTGCTGCCGGAAGCCAAGCGGGCGGAGATCGAGGCAGATATCAAGGCGGTCTACGCAAAGCGCCCGGCCCTGGCCATGGTCGATTCCGACAAGGGGATCACCAACCTGCATGCGCCCAACGACATCATCGTTGACGCCTCTATGCCGGTTGTGGTGCGCGACGGCGGCAAGATGTGGGGTCCCGATGGACAGCTGCACGACACCAAGGCCCTGATTCCCGACCGCTGCTATGCCACCTTCTATCAGGAGATCATTGAAGACTGCCAGAAAAACGGCGCCTTTGATCCGGCCACCATGGGTTCGGTGCCCAACGTGGGTCTCATGGCCCAGAAGGCCGAAGAATACGGCTCACATCCCACCACCTTCATAATCCCGACCGACGGGGCCCTCCGCGTGGTGGATGCGGCCGGCAAGGTGCTGATGGAGCACGCTGTCGAGCAGGACGACATCTGGCGTATGTCCCGTGTAAAGGACATCCCCATTCAGGACTGGGTCAAGCTGGCCGTGAACCGGGCCCGGGCCACTGGTGCCCCCGCCGTCTTCTGGCTGGACAAGAACCGGGCTCACGACAGAAATGTAATCGCGAAGGTGGAAAAATACCTGAAAGACTATGACACCACTGGCCTGGAGTTCCATATCTTGGCACCTGTTGATGCCATGAAGTTCTCCCTTGCCCGGATCCGGAAGGGCCTGGACACCATTTCGGTAACCGGTAACGTCCTCCGGGACTACCTGACCGACCTCTTCCCGATCCTTGAGCTGGGCACGAGCGCCAAGATGCTCTCCATCGTGCCGCTTCTGGCCGGTGGCGGTCTGTTCGAGACCGGAGCGGGCGGCTCGGCTCCCAAGCACGTGCAGCAGTTCGTGAAGGAGGGGTACCTGCGCTGGGATTCCCTCGGGGAGTTCTCGGCCCTGGCCGCATCCCTGGAGCATCTTGGCACCACCTTCAAGAACGACAAGGCCCTAGTCTTGGCTGAGACCTTGTACCAGGCTATCGCCAAGTTCCTGGACAACAACAAGTCGCCCGCCCGCAAGGTTGGCCAGATCGACAACCGGGGGAGCCACTTCTATCTCGCCATGTACTGGGCCCAGGCACTGGCCGCCCAGACCAAGGACGCCGGGCTGCAGGCCAAATTTGCCAAGGTTGCCAATCAGTTGGAAGAAAACGAAGCCAAGATCAACGAAGAGTTGCTGGCAGCTCAGGGTAAGCCGGTTGACATGGGGGGATACTACCACTCGAATTTCGAAAAAACTTCCAAGGCAATGCGCCCAAGCGCCACCTTGAATGCAATCGTTGATGCTATTTGATCGAAATAGAGAAGCGACGCGGTAGGAAAACAATACAGACAAGGAGGAAACAGTAATGGCACGTAAGAAGATTGCTCTTATCGGTGGTGGTCAGATCGGTGGCGTTCTTGCTCAGCTTTGCGCCCTGCGAGAACTGGGTGACGTGGTAATGTTCGATATCGTGGAAGGTCTCCCCCAGGGCAAAATGCTCGACATCGCCGAAGTCGGCCCCGTTGACCGTTTTGACGTCAATCTGAAAGGGACCAACAGCTACGCAGATATCGAAGGCTCCGACGTCGTTATCGTTACCGCAGGCCTCCCCCGCAAACCCGGCATGAGCCGAGACGACCTTATCGAGGTCAACTCTAAAATCATGACGCAGGTCGCCGAAGGGATCAAGCAGTACGCGCCCAACTCCTATGTTATCATCATCTCCAATCCGCTTGATGCGATGGTGACCCTCTGTCAGAAGATTACCGGCTTCCCTTACAATCGCGTCATTGGTCAGGCTGGCGTGCTCGACTCGGCTCGATTCGCCAGTTTCATCGCTTGGGAGCTGGGCGTTTCGGTCAAGGACGTGAATGCCATGACGCTGGGCGGTCATGGTGACGACATGGTACCCCTGGTCCGTTATGCCAGCGTCAACGGTATCCCGGTCATGGAACTGCTGGAGCAGAAGTACAAGAGCGCCGAGAAGGCCAAGGAGGTCATGGAGACCATGGTCAAGCGGACCCGCGGGGCAGGCGGCGAGGTAGTCGCCCTTCTCAAGACCGGTTCTGCCTTCTACTCACCGGCCTCCTCTGCCATTGCCATGGCCGAGTCGATCCTCAAGGACCAGAAGCGCGTTCTCCCGACCTGCTGCTACCTCCAGGGTGAGTTCGGGGTGAACGGCTATTATGTTGGCGTTCCCGCCGTTCTCGGCGAGAAGGGCGTGGAGCGGATCATTGAGTTCAAGCTGGATGCCGAAGAGCAGGCAATGATGGACAAGTCGGTTGCGGCTGTCAAGAGCCTTGTCGACAGCCTGAAATAAAGGGTAATACGAGTTCTGAAGCATGGCAAGAGAAGGGCTAGCGGCCCTTCTCTTGCCATATTTGAGGCAGTATCACCGATTCGCTCGGCATCTATCCCAGATGCACTATTGTGTTTGTATACACCACGTGTTATATACCGTATGCAATTTTGTGCCGCAAAGGCATCAATTCTGTAAAGGAGCGTACCTAGATGGAAAAGAAGCTTCCAACAATCGAGATCATCGAGAAGTACTGCAAGGGCTGCCACATCTGTGTCGAGTTTTGCCCGACAAAAGTACTTGAGATGAAGGGTTTCGTTGCCTCCGTTAAAAATCTTGAGGCTTGCATCAAGTGCATGCAATGCGAGCTGAGATGCCCGGATTTCGCGATCAAGGTGACACCTTAATTTATTCATTCAGGAGGTAGATGTCGTGGCTAAGAAAGTTGCATTCATGCAGGGTAACGAAGCGGCTGCGCAAGGCGCTCTTTATGCCGGTTGTAAGTTCTTCGCCGGTTACCCGATCACTCCTTCCACGGAGGTGGCCGAGGTCATGTCGGGTGAACTACCCAAGGTAGGCGGCAAGTTCATCCAGATGGAGGATGAGATCGGCGCCATGGCGGCTGTTATCGGCGCTGCTCTGACAGGAAAGAAGGTGCTTACCGCAACCTCCGGTCCGGGCCTTTCCCTGAAGCAGGAGAGCATCGGCTATGCCTGCATCACTGAAGTGCCGTGCGTCATTATCAACGTCATGCGTGGCGGCCCCTCCACCGGCATGCCGACAGGCCCTTCCCAATCTGACGTCATGTGCGCCAAGTGGGGCACCCATGGCGATCACCCGGCTATCTGTCTCGTTCCCGCGTCCGTCCAGGAGCTTTTTGAAGAGACTGTGCGTGCCTTCAACCTTGCAGAGAAATACCGCACGCCGGTTATGGTCATGCCTGACGAAATCGTCGGTCACATGCGCGAGCGGATCGTCTTCCCCGAGCCGGGCGAACTGGAGGTCATTAACCGTACCCAGCCTACGGTTCCCCCCGAGCAGTACAAGCCTTACGATACCCAGTTCGGCGATGTTCCTCCGCTAGCGGCCTTCGGTTCCGGCTATCGGTTCCATGTGACCGGCCTCAACAAGATGGCCGACGGTTTCCCTACGACCAAGGCTGCGATTGTTCAGGCTGAGGAGGAGCGTCAGGTTCGTAAGGTCGAGGCAAACAGGGCCGACATCATGAAGTGGGAAGAGTATCTGGTTGATGACGCTGAAGTCGTGGTTGTCGCCTTTGGATCGACCTCCCGTTCGGCTCGCTTCGCCGTTAATGAGGCACGCAAGCAAGGTATCAAAGCCGGTCTTTTCCGCCTGATCACCTTCTGGCCGTTCCCCGAGGAGCGGCTTCTCGAGATTTCCAAGAAGGTCAAGGCTTTCATTACCCCCGAGATGAACCTCGGCATGTGCACCGGCGTAGTAAAGGGGTGTATCGAGGGTAATGCCCCGGTTCACGGCATCTTCCGTGTGGACGGAGAGCCGATTAACCCCAATGAGATCCTGAGCAAGATGAAGGAGGTCAAGTAACCATGGCTTTTGATTATGATAAGTACATCCGCCCTGGCAAGCTGCCGCATATCTGGTGTCCCGGCTGCGGTCACGGGATTGTCATGAAGGGCCTCATCAGGGCTATCGATGCTGTTGGCCTCGAGAAGAACAATACCGCCATTGTTTCCGGCATTGGCTGTGCCTCACGTCTCCCCGGTTACATGGATTGCTGCACTCTCCACACCGCTCACGGCCGTGCCGCTGCGTTCGCCACCGGCGTGAAGATGGCTCGTCCCGAGATGAACGTGATCCTTGTTGGTGGTGACGGCGATGGTACCGCCATCGGCGGTAACCATTTCATCCACGCCTGCCGCCGCAATATTGATATGACCTATATCATCATGAATAACAACATCTACGGAATGACGGGCGGTCAGTTCTCTCCCTGCACCCCGACCGGTGCCAAGGCGTCGACTACCCCCTATGGTAACCCTGATCCGGCGTTCGATGTTGCCAAGCTGGCAATTGGTGCCGGTGCAACATTCGTTGCCCGCGGTACCGCATACCACGCAACGCAGATTGACAAGCTCATTGTGGAAGCAATTCAGCACAAAGGCTTCTCTGTTGTCGAAATTCTCGATGATTGCCCCACCACCTATGGCCGGCGCAACAAATTCCGTTCGGTTATCGAAATGATGAACCGGCTCAAGGAGGTTGCGGTACCTGTGAAGGCTGCGGAAAAGATGACCCCTGAGCAGCTCGAAGGGAAGATTCTGACTGGAGTTCTGCACAAGGTCGAGAAGCCTGAGTACACTGCGGAATACGCAAAGGTCATCGAGCGGGCCCAAGCCGCGAAGTAATCTATCAACGTAAAAGGAGAAAGACAGATGTCTGGAAGATATGAATTGAGATTTTCCGGTGCCGGCGGCCAGGGTCTGATCCTTGCGGGTGTCATCATGGCAGAGGCTGCTTCCATCTACGATGGCAAGCAGGCGGTTCAGTCCCAGAGCTATGGTCCTGAAGCCCGTGGTGGCGCCTCCAAGTCTGAAGTCGTGATTTCAGAAGGCCCGATCGATTATCCCAAGGCGACGGTTGTCGACGCGCTGCTTGCTCTTACCCAGGAAGCGTGCGACAAGTATAGTCATGACCTGAAGGAGGGAGGGGTGCTCCTCATCGATTCCGATCTGGTCACCAAAGCCCCTGCTGGCAACTACAACGTTGTTTCGTTCCCGATCATCAACACCGCCAAGAATGAAGTAGGGCGGGAGATTGTTGCGAACATCGTGGCCCTCGGCGCAATGGTTGCTCTTACTGGCGTCGTGTCGAAGGAAAGCGCCGAGAAGGCGGTTCTCGCACGTGTTCCCGAGGCCTTTGTCGATCTCAACAAGAAGGCTTTCCAGATGGGGTATGAAAAGGCCATGGCCGCCAAGAAGTAAAGGATTGCCCTGTTGATGAATAAGGCCCGGCGCTTAATGTGCCGGGCCTTTTCTTATGGGGAAGGCTCCCTTGCGTGAGCCGGCGTTTTGGAGTATAAGGTACCGATACTAAGCCAAGTCGCCAGTTTCTGCTTTAACGGGGGTGCAGCATGAGCCTGGAACTGTGCAGAATGTCTCTCCAGCAAACTCGGGATCTGCTGGAGCTCACGGATACTACGCTCCGAAGTCTCTGTTGCAGGCGTTTCACCAACGAAGAGTTGTATGTCGAGGCCATCAGGAGAGTCCTCGGCGGCAAGGGGAGACGGGGGCCGCACAGCATTTTTCTTGTCATCGACGGGGAGCCAGGCTCGTTGAGCCGCGGTCGGGTCTTTCATCTCCGTCCCGGCGAGATGGTTGAGGCATCGGAATACGTCGTAATAGATCCGGGCTCCGTCTATGCTATCCCTTTTATCAAAGATGCCGTACTTGTCTCTAACTGGGATGAAAAGACCGAGTCGATGGACAAGTACCAGGCGTCGTTTCATCCGCAGATCAAGGAATTTGTCGGCGTCCCCATAACCAACTTTATTGCGTGTCGTATCAGTGGCGAGTACCGAGGAGCGATATTTGCCTTCAATTATGCGCGTGAGGCTACGGAGTACGATGCAGGGGTCCTCGTAATCCTGGCGGTAGTCATCGGTTCCTTGGTTACGCTTTCCAATGAGGTACGGGAGACCGAACGCGCGTTCGTGTACACTATCGAGGCCCTGGCCCGGGCCTGTGAGGCTGCCGAAGAATCGACCGGAGAACATATTGTAAGGGTGAACCGTTATGCCGGTGCACTCGCCGCCAATATGGGACTATCCACGGATTTCGTCGAAACTATTTCTTACTCTGCCCAGATGCATGACGTTGGGAAGATAAAGGTCCCGAATGAAATTTTGTTGAAGCCGGGTCAACTTACTCCCGAGGAAGAACGATTGATCAAGCTTCACCCAGTCTTTGGAGAGCGGATTCTGGGTGATTCGCCCCGGTTGCGCATTGCCCGCGAAATAGCTATTGCTCATCATGAGAACTGGGATGGCAGTGGCTATCCATATGGTTTGAACGGGGACCGGATCCCCCTGGCTGGTCGTATAGTAAAGGTTGCCGACGTTTATGATGCTCTCAGGTCCCGTCGAAGCTATAAGGCTCCCATGGGCCACCGTGAAGCCCTTGAGGTTTTTCGCTCTGGGGATGCCCGTATCGATCCGAAGAGGCATTTCGATCCGGAAATACTGAAAACCTTCTTTGAAATTGAGCATATGTACGAGGCTATTTACGAAAGTGTTACAGGTGCCACGACGCACGACTGGTTATTTTGACTTTGACTGATCTGCAGAAATCTATTATTAATCTGTGAAAAACTTTTTGACCAAGGAGTCCCGATGTTTCTTCTTCCCAAGGGAAATCCGTTGTATGAGAATATCGCGGCGACAAAAGTCAAGCTGCCGGAGCTGTTAGACAAACTGAAGGGAAGCTCCTTTACCGGCTATCTGAAATTTACCTTTCCCTCAGCCCTGGCAGTCCTTTTTTTCGAGGCGGGGAAGCTGATCAGTGCGATGCTCGAACAGGAGGGGAAGAAATCCAGCGGATTTGAAGCGATTGCAGGGTTGTGCAATCTCATTTTTGGAGGGGGCGGATCGCTCAGCGTCTATAAACTCTCTAAGGACCTGACGATGTGTCTCCATGCCATGATTCACGGGGATGTCCTGTACCAAGGGCAGGAACTCAAGCTGATCGACATCAAGGGCCTTCTTGAAAGACTTAAGGCGCAACGGCTTAACGGCTGTTTGCGTATTTATACCGACGACCGTGCCGCCCTGATCTTCTACAAGGAAGGTGCTCCTCTGGGGTTCTTCCACGACGGGTCTACGGACATAGAGACATCCGCCTCGGAGTCGCAGAAGATTGCCGGCTTGCCGGGTGCGAAGATTGATGTTCTCTCCACAAAGAGTGCCGATGAATTGATGCATTACGACCTGCTGGAAATGGTCAATATAGGAAAGCTTTGGGAGTCGACCGCAGGCCGCTTTGCGACGGAGCGCGATCAGATCAGAAGAGAAGCGGAAGCCGTCGACAGGAAACAGTCGGACGAACAGCTGAAGGAGCTTGAGGATGATCTCAAGGAAGTTGCTGTGGCCTACTTGGGAAGGATGGGCGCTTCCTTGGTCGATAAGGAACTGGGTGACCGCGGTGGACGAGCGATACTGCGCGACGCTTCCCAGGTGGCGGAGTTCCTTGCTGGCATGGAGCGGGGCTCAAAGATGCTGACCAGTATCTCCAAGACCAAGGAGATGCTGGAAACGATGAAGAACGAGATTGCTGAACGTACCAAGGGCTGAGAATTTATTTTGAGTGTGCACGTGGGGGGACAATGGCAGATATCAGCACGGTTGATCTGATACAGATAATTTTCTGGTTCCTGGCTGGATGTATCAGTTTCTACTTCAGCATAGGCAATGCCCGGGTTTGGACCAGTATCTCGATGGGGTTCTTTCTCATCTTTCTGAGCCAACTGTATGTCGTCGAAAAGGCCCTTGACGCACCCTGGACCGCATACACACAGCTTGAGGCGATACATTACATCATTGGTACCATCTCGATCATGGTGATGACCCATGGCTTTCAGGAATACTACATCTTCAGCCGCACTCTGGAGCTGGGCGGGAGCAAGCAGGCGGTTTATCTGACAATATTAGGTCTGCTGGCTGCCTCGGCAGGATTCGTTTTTATCAATCCCGAGCCTCAGTACACCATGCTGCGGAATATCCGCATGATCGAGAACACCACCTGGGTCTTTCTGTCACTCGTCAACCTCGATATGGTCAGAAAGATATACCTCCAGATTCGCGATTCGGTCATCGCCAGGGGCTTCATTGCCTTCGGTGTTGTTTTTGTCGCGATCTTCCTCTGGAAAGGGTCGGAACTTTATCTGCAAGTCTATAACTGGGACACTGACTGGAAGCTCATAATGCTGAATCTCGGTGCCACCGTGCCTGATCAGTTCATGGGACGAAGAGATTTTTCGGTTCTTGTCCATGATGTTGCCGGACTTCTTTCCGGTTTTTCGGTGGGAGGTACGTTCATCTATCTCGTCAGGCTGCTCCGTTGAGGCGATTTTCGCGATACGCTTTCAGGGGAAAGGGCTGCAAGGCCCTTTTCTTATTTCGACGGCGTTCCCTGACCGTGCATAGAGAGGCGGAGACGTAGTGGAGCATCTATTCAGGGATTATCTTGAGAACCACCATGGGTACTGGGTGCTCTTCGTCTGGACGTTCCTGGAGGGGGAAGCCGGTCTGATCCTGGCAGGTTTTCTCGCATACCAGGGGTATCTCTCCCTTCCTGCCGTGATTGTCACTGCCGCCGGCGGAGCCTTCCTTGGAGACCAGTTTTATTTTTACCTCGGACGATGGCAGGGGAAATGGCTGCTCAAGGCGTTTACTCTGATTGCCCGGAAGTTCCGTAAGGCATTGCGTCTCATTGAACGTTACGGCACGTTTGTAGCGTTCGTATCCCGTTATACCTATGGGTTCCGCATCATACTTCCCATTATTCTCGGCATGTCAACGTTTTCAGCTCCCCGCTTCCTCTGGTTGAATGTTTTGAGCGCACTGGCCTGGGCGCTCATCTTTTCGATGGCGGGGTATATCTTCGGCAAAAGCGCCTCACTCTTCGTGGAGGACGTTGGCCGTTACGAAATCCATTTACTCGCTGTGCTGGCGGGATTAATATTCTCTATGTGGCTCTTGCATCTCGTCCATGCACAACTGAGGCGTAAGCCGGCACGCCAGAGGCTCAAGCGGATGAGAGACGGGCGCAAAGCCAGGGAGGAACGGTGAGCAGCAGTGAACGGGAGTCAGCAAAGGTAAGCCTGCAAGAGCGAATCTCGGTGGTTCTGGTCGAACCGCAGAGCCCGGGGAATGTGGGGATGGTCTGTCGGGCCATGAAGAACATGGGACTGCGCGAGTTGCGTATAGTCAAGGGGGGCCGGCTCGATCATCCCGAAGCTACCAAGTTCGCCGTTTCGGCGAAGGATCTGCTCGAAGGGGCACAGGTTTTTCCGTCGCTTGAGGAAGCCCTTGCCGACACCGAGTTGACGGTTGCCACCACCCGGCGCCACGGTAAGTACCGGCAGGAGATCTTCACCCCGGGGGAGATTGTCGGGAAAATTGGCGCTAACCTCTCCGGAAACAAGGTTGCTCTTGTATTCGGTCGAGAGGACAACGGCCTCACGACCGATGAGCTTTCCCTCTGCCGCTGGCATGCGACCATCCCCACGTCGGAGGAGTACGGCTCCCTGAATCTGGCTCAGGCAGTGCTGGTTTTCTGCTACGAGCTCTTCAAGGGATTGGGCGAATGGTCTTCGGAACGAGAGGGGAGAGGGCTTGCCGGTACGTCGGAATTGGAGTCGCTCTTCGGCCAGATGGAGCACACGCTGTTGCGAATCGGTTTTCTTAATCCCCAGAACCCGGCGCATTTGATGAGGAGTCTGCGGCGCATCTTCTCCCGGGCCGAACTGGATGAGCGTGAAGTCGCCATCCTGAGGGGGATGATGACGCAGATCGACTGGGCAGCGGATCAATTCCGAGGCAAGAAGGGACGATGAACAGCGCAACGTTACTCGGGCTTGTGGCAGGGGCCATCACCAGCATCGCGGCCGTCCCTCAGGTGGTTAAAGCCTATCGCTCGCGACAGGTTCGGGATATTTCCATCTGGCAGCCGGTATTGCTTGTTGCCGGCATGGTTCTCTGGCTTGTGTACGGCGTACTGCTGGGGGATATACCGCTCATCGCCGCAAACATCTTTTCCATTGCCTGCAACGGGATTCTCATAGTCATGAAATTCTGCTACCGGGAAAATGACAAGATCCCGGCCGATGATTATTCTTTAGAAAACATTCAGAAGACGGAGGAGCTATGAAACGGATTGCATGGCTGCTATTGGCAGTGTTTGCCTTCACCGGGCTTACGGGGTGCGGGTACAATGTCATGCAGGCGAAGGAAGAAGCGGTTTTCGCGACCTGGGGCGATGTCGAAGCGACCTATCAGCGTCGCGCCGATCTTATCCCGAACCTTGTGGAAGTGGTGAAGGGATACGCCAAACACGAAGCCGACACCCTGAAGGCGGTGACCGAAGCGCGGGCCAAGGTCGGATCGGTGCGGGTGAGCAAGGAGATGCTCGGCGATCCCCAGACCTTCAGCAAGTTCCAGCAGGCCCAGGGGGAGCTTTCCGGGGCACTGTCGCGCCTGATGGTCGTTGTGGAGCGCTATCCTGACCTGAAGGCCAACCAGAATTTCATGGATCTCCAGAACCAGCTCGAGGGGACCGAAAACCGCATCAATGTCGCCCGCACCCGATACAACCGGGCGGTACAGGATTTCAACACCAGCATCCGGACCTTCCCGAACAGCCTCACCAATTCGCTTCTCCTGCACCTGACGCGAAAAGAACCGTTCAAGGCCGATGAAGGGGCGAAGAGCGCGCCCAAGGTGAAGTTCTAGAGTGTAATGAAGAGATTCCTCCTTGCCATACTCCTGTTGTGCCTCCTTCCAGGCGTTGCTGCGGCGCTTGACGTCCCCCCGCTGAAGGGATATGTCAACGATTACGCCGCGTTGATTTCGGGAGAGACCGCCCAGCGGCTCGAACAGAGTCTTGCCGCGTTTGAGAGAAGCGATTCCACCCAAATTGTCATCCTCACGGTTCCTTCCCTTGAGGGAGATGATCTGGAAAGCTTTTCCATCAGGGTGGCAGAGGCGTGGAAGATCGGTCAACGAGGGAAGGACAACGGCGTAATCCTTCTTGTCGCGAAGGCTGAGCGGAAGGTGCGGATCGAGGTGGGGCGGGGGCTCGAAGGTAAACTGACCGACCTTGTCTCGGGGCGGATCGTGAGAGGGGAAATCACCCCGCGGTTCAAACGGGGAGATTTTGACGGTGGAGTGGTTGCCGGCGTGTCGGCAATCATGGCGACGGTCCGGGGTGAATATGCCGCCACCCCTCGGGACCTCCGGCACGGGAAAAAGAGCGCCCCTCCGCTCATCGGGCTGCTGATTTTCCTCGGGGTCGCCTGTGTCTTTTTCGGGGCCATCTCCCGCATACTGGGGGCCCTGGCAGGAACTGTCGGCCTGCCGGTTGTGGCACTTCTCACGTTTCCCGGGCTTGGGCTCGCGGTACTGGCAGTGCTGGCGGTTGCCGGCTTTCTGCTTGGCCTCTTCTTTGTGGCTCTTTTCGGTGGCGGCGGAAGGGGCGGCGGGATGTTCTGGGGAGGTCCCCCCTTTGGGGGAGGATTCGGTGGCGGGTGGTCTTCTGGGGGGGGCGGATTCTCCGGCGGCGGCGGCGATTTCGGTGGTGGTGGCGCTTCGGGCGACTGGTAGTTACGGCAAAGGACGGAACGTGCAACGGGCGGAAACCTTTTTCTCACCCGCGGAGCGGGAACAGATCAGGAAGGCGGTGGCATCGGCGGAAGCGACCACTTCCGGCGAAATTGCCACGATGGTCGTCGAGTCGAGCGATAGCTATCGCGAGGCCCAGACCCTCGGTGCGGTCCTGCTGGCGGGGTTTGTGGCGGTCGTGGTTGCGGTCGCCTTTCACCATGTCACGATCTGGTCCTACATCCCCCTGGTCTTTGGGCTCTATTTCCCGGCCCTGCTTCTCTTTCGGGCGTTTCCGCGCCTGAAGCTCTCTTTCGTCGGCCGCCGTCGTCTCCATGAAGCCGTCAGGGAGAGGGCGTTCAGGGCCTTTTACGAAAAGGGACTCTACCGGACGCGCGAAGAAACCGGGATCCTGATTTTCATTTCATTGCTGGAGCGAAAGGTCTGGATACTCGGCGACCGTGGGATCAACGAAAAGATAGCGCCGAATTTCTGGGGGGAGATAGCCGGCACCCTTGCGGGGGGACTTCGCGAAGGGAAGGGGGGGGAGACCCTCTGTGGCGCCGTTGCCGCCTGCGGTGCCGAACTTTCCCGGCATTTCCCCCGCAGGCCTGACGATATCAATGAACTTCAGGACGAGATTCTCGCTTCGGACCTCTCTTCCGACTGATCGTCCGCCCCCTTTCGTCAGTGCATGCCCGGGCCTGCTCCGAGCTTCGGTCTTCGCAGCAGCAGGAGGAGGGGGATGACCCCGAGGAACGTGAGCCCGACGATCCAGAAGATGTGGTTGTAGGCCAGCATTCCCGCCTGACGCCGAACGATGCCGTAGAGGGCCGCCAATGTCTTGGTTTCGGCGGTCGCACCGTCGACCCCCCGCATGATCATCGCCTGCTTCATCACCCCGATCCGTTCGCGCGCGAGCGGATCGAACGCACTGACGTTGCCGACGAGGACGTTCTGGTAAAATTGGGCATAGCGTGCCAGGAGGGTTGCAGCCACGGCGATCCCGACGCTTCCTCCGATGTTTCGCAGAAGATTGAACATCCCGGTGGCATTTCCCATTTCTTCCCGCGGAATCGAGGCGAGGGTCACGGTGGTGAGGGGGACGAAGAGCATGGCAAGCCCCACGCCGAGAATGACCCGCGGCCAGACGAAATCCCAGTAGGAAGCCTCAAGCGTGAAGCGCTGCATCAGAAA
The DNA here is from genome assembly GCF_027327745.1 of Geobacter sp. GTDB lineage: Bacteria > Desulfobacterota > Desulfuromonadia > Geobacterales > Geobacteraceae > Geobacter. The sequence goes on along the minus strand of NZ_DAHVYG010000050.1, from coordinate 27,427 downwards.
CATCGAGGCGGCCCCGATCAACAACCCCGCCAGAACCACCTTCCGACCGTCGTACTTCGAAATTATCACCCCCACAAACGGCATCGTGATCAGGGTCGCAAGCCCCCCTGGGGCAAGGACCATTCCGGCCAGGGTCGCATCGTACCCCATGAGCGTCTGCAGGAAGAGGGGGATCAGCATGATGGAACTGTAGAGGCAAAAGCCGATCATGAACATCACGAAGTTGCCGGCCGAAAAGGAGAGATCCTTGAAAAGTCGGAGGTTGATGATCGGGTGTTCGTGTTTCAGTTCCACGTAAACCAGCGCCAGAAGCGTGACGGCAGAGAGGACCGAACAGGCGACGATGAAGGAGGAGTTGAACCAGTCGTCCTGTTGCCCCTTGTCGAGGACGATCTGGAGCGCACCGAGCCCCACCGTGAGGAGGGCCAGCCCCCACCAGTCGATGGCGGCCCGGGCCCGGCGCAGGTAGGGAGGGTCGAAGATGAAGTAGGTCGCCATGATCACGGCGATGATGCCGATGGGGATGTTGATGTAAAAGATCCAGCGCCAGTTCAGGTTGTCGGTGATCCAGCCGCCGAGGGCCGGGCCGATGATCGGGCCGAACATGGCGCCGATGCCGAAGATGGCGTTCGCCATGCCCCGTTCGTGGGGTGGAAAGGTTTCAAGGAGGATCGCCTGGCTGCTCGGGATGAGGGCACCACCCGCCGCTCCCTGGATCACGCGGAAGAGGATCAGGGTGGCGAGGTTGGGCGCAGCGCCGCAGAGAAACGATGCTGCCGTAAAGAGGGTGATGCAGGTGATGAGAAACCGCTTGCGGCCGAAAATGCGCGAGAACCAGCCGGTCATCGGCAAGACCACGGCGTTGCTGACCAGGTACGAGGTAAGCACCCAGGTAATCTCGTCGGTCCCGGCGTTGAGGCTCCCCTGCATATGGGGAAGCGCAACGTTCGCCACGGAGGTGTCGACGATCTCCATGATGGTCGGAAGCATCACCGTGATGGTGATAAGCCATTTGTTGACGACCTTGTCCGGCGCGTTCATGCAAACCTCGATGCGACCAATTGCTAGAAAGGCCAGAGACCCCGGAGTACGTCGCCGGCTTTGCGATCCACGGAGACCGTCGGCACGACGCTCATGCCTACCCGCAGCAGATGTTGCGGATCGCTGTTCCTGTCGATGGTGATTTTTACGGGTATGCGCTGGACGACCTTCACGTAGTTCCCCGTGGCGTTTTCCGGCGGGAGGAGGGAGAATGCGGCGCCGGTCCCTGCCATGATGCTGTCGACGTGACCCGAGAAGGTTCGGCCCGGGTAACTGTCGACGGTGAATTCGACCTTTTGCCCCGGCCGCATGTGGGTGAGCTGGCTTTCCTTGTAATTGGCCGTAACCCAGATATCGTCCAGCGTCACTACCGCCAGGAGCGGCTGGCCGGCCTGAACCGTATTTCCCACCTCCACCGATTTGCGCGTCACGTACCCCTCGGCGGGAGCATATATCTTTGTGTACGAGAGGTTATTGACGGTTTCTTTGAGTATCGCTTCACGCTGGGCCACCCGGGCTTCCCGGCCGCCGTTTCCCGAGAGCCCCAGTTCTGCCCGGGCTTTGTGAACCCTTTCTTCCGCCTCCGTCAGTTGGGCGGCGGCGACCAGACGGGCGGTGCGAAGGCGGTCGAGCTGCTCCTTCGGGATCACTTCCTTTGCGTAGAGGGCATCGCCGCGCTTAAGGTCCGTTTCCGCCTGCTCCAGCCGGGCGCGGGCGTTGGTTGCCGCGGCCCGTGCCACCTCGATGGCGGCGTAGTCGCTGCTCGTCTCGTTTCTGGCCATGTCGAGCGCGGCGGCCGCCTCTTTCACCTTCACGCCGTAATCGGTCGGGTCGAGCTCCACCAGAAGCTCTCCCTTCCTGACGGCCTGATTGTCCTCGACATACACCGCCACGACCGAGCCGGGCACGCGAGCCGAAACCGCATGAACGTGGGCCTCGACGAAGGCGTTGTCCGTTGAGATGTGGGTCTGGCTGCGGATGAACCAGCGGACCCCGATGACGAGGCCGACGATGATGATGACAAGGAGGATGATCCCGGCCCGTTTCCGCCCCCCGTTCCCACGGGGCTTGGGATCCTTCGGGAGCGGGGTGCCCGTGTCGGTGTCTGACTTGATATGTTCTTGCGGTGCAGACTCTTCTGTGGCCATCTTTAAAGTTCTCCCATAGCTTTTTTGACCCGTGCCGTTGCCACCTGACTGTCATAGATCGCGCGATAGAAATCGGTCTTGATCTGGGTGAGGAGTGTCTGGGCATCGAGCACGTCGGTGGCGGTTCCTACCTGTTCTTTATAGCGGTCGCGATTGATCCGCAGGTTCTCTTCCCCTTGGCGGATCGCCTCCTGGACGGTCGCGATCTGTTCCTCCGCCACCCGGGCATCGTTCAGGGCAGTCTGGATCTCGACCCTGATCTGCTCCCGCAGCAGGCGAAGATTGTCCCGCTGCTTGAGCATGCTCTCCACCGCTTCCCGGCGCCGAGAAGTGGAGGCGAACCCGTCGAAGAGATTGATTTTCAGTCCGAATACCGCCGAATAAATCGCCTGTTCCCGCACCTTGCTGTTCTCGACGTAATCGATTCCCGCCTTGACGTACAGCTCGGGAAAGAATGCGCTGCGCGCTTCGTCGACTTCCTTCTCTCCCGCGTCGACCGTTCGGGCAAGGGCGGCGATTTCCGGCCGGTTTGCCAGCGCCTTTCGTTCGGCATCCGCTGCCGTGGGAAGAACGTGCTCGGCCGGCTTCTCGGTGAGATCGGCACGAAAGGAGAGAGGGCGCCCGGTCAGGTAGTTGAGGGTCAACCAGCTATTTTCGAGGCTATTCGCTGCGGCGAGTCTTTTCTGACGGCTATCGGCGAGTTTGACCTCTGCCTGGAGGAGATCGTTGCGAGTCACAACCCCCTGCTCGTAAAGGTTTTTAGCGATACTCAGGTGATCGGTACGCTGTACGACCTCTTCCTCGGCGGCAGCCAGCAGTTTCTTTGCCTCCAGAATTCCGTAATACGCCTCGACAACCTGGAGAAAGACCTCCTTTTCCCGTGCGTCATACTCCCGCGCTGTTGCCTCCCGGAGAAGCGAGGCACGGCGGTATCGGGACGCGGTACGGCCGAAATCGTAGACGGTCTGGGTGGCGGTTAGACTAAGAAACCCGAAGTTTGCGTCCTGGGTTTCGGCGCTGATTCCCTGGATCCGGACCGCCTGGGGCGCCGCCTGGACCGTGTATCCCCCCTGGAGATCGAGGCGGGGAAGGTACCCGCTCTTGGCCTGGGTGACGGCTTCCGAGGCAATCTTGCGGTCGTGGCCCGTGACGGCGAGGGTGTAGTTGGCAGACGACGCGAGCCGGAGGCACTCCTCCAGAGTTGTGGACTCTCCCCTGGCCATTGCCGGAACGAGGAGCGCAAACAGTGCGGTCAAGCGGAGCAACTTCTTCATGGGTTACTCTCCTGGGAGCTGCGCAATTTCTTGAGAATGGCGAGAAGGGCTTCTTTCTCTGCTCCGGTGAGGGGAGCGAGAAATTTTTCGGTAACCTGTCCCGCGATTGCGCAGAGCTCGCGCTCAAGTTCCTTGCCCAGTTCCGTCAGGCAGATGCGATGCGCGCGCCGGTCGTCGGGATCGGGGAGGCGTCGCAGAAGTCCCTGGCGCTCTAACCGGTCGATGAGTCCGCTGATTGTGGTGCGGTCGATCTGCGTCTTGAGCGACAGGATAGTCTGGGACAGGCCGTCCTCCTGCCAGAGAAACGCAAGGAGGCTGAATTGCGGAGGCGTAAGCTCGTAGGGGTCGAGCTGCTCCTTGAAGATGCCGAACCCCCGCTGGTAGACCTTGGCAATCAGAAAGCCGATGCTGTTTTCGATGTCGTACATGGGAAACCTCGGCGTAAGGTGGCAATAAACAAGCTCATTATACGTATAATCAGTATGCTGTCAATATGCGCAAGCGTGTAGAATATGGGCCTTCCGTGAGTACGTTGTGACTTATTCAGGTGTGGAGTCAATCTTGATGACGGAAGGTCAGTCGGCCGGCGGCAACGGTGCGCCGCCACCCCGGCCGGCCGCGGCGAAATCGTTCGGCATACGGTCGGCGCCGGCGGCGGGAGCTGTCGGAGGCGAAACGGGCGAAGCGGGGGGGCGATAGAGACGACGGTACAGTTCCGCTCCCGCCAGCACTTTCTTTACGTATTCGCGCGTTTCGTAATAGGGGATGTTCTCGATGAATTCATCTTCGCTGCGGTAGGTGAGAGATTTGCGCCAGCGGTTCACTGCCCTTGATCCCGCATTGTAGGCGGCCACGGCGGAGACGATGTTGCCGTTGTACTGGGTGAGTAGCGACCGCAGGTGACGGATGCCGAGCGAAATGTTGAAGGCTGGCTCTTTGAGGTGCGAGGAAATGCCGTTTTGTGTCCCGTTGACGGCAAGTGCCCTGGCCGTGGCGGGCATGAGTTGCATGAGACCAACGGCCCCCACGGGGGATACGGCCCTTGGGGAGAAGCTGCTCTCAGCTTTCATGAGCGAAAAGACCAGCTCTTCGGGGACACCAAGGCTTGCTGCCGGTGCCGTCACGGCATCACGGAAAGCGCGGGGATAGAGAAGGCCCCACTGGACGAGTGTGTCGGAGGTGATCCTCCGGGGCGTTTCGGTACGGAGAAGGGCCGCCGCATAGGCGTAATCATCCATCTCCAGGCAGAGACGTGCCAGGCCGAGGAGGTTCCTTTTCCGGGCATTCCCCTTCTTCCTTGCGGCGGCGAGCTCCTTGCGCGCTTCGTCGTTGAGGCCGAAGGAAATGAGGGTCTTTATCCTTTCGTACCCCGTAGGAATCGGCAGACACTGCGCCAGGTCCGGGGCGAGGGGCGGCGACTCTCCCCCCATGCCGTATTTCTTTCGGACCTCGGACCCATAGAACGATACAGGATTCTCTTCTGTGAGAGTGGCAAAGACGAGCCGTGCCCCTTCGCTGTCGCCGGTCCCTTCCAGGGCGCGTCCGTACCAGTAGAGAGCGCGTTCGCGGTAATCCGCCGCCGGCAAGAGTGCCTTGAATCCTTCAGCCGCGCCCTTGAAGTCGCCCTGATTGTAGCGGGCCCAAGCCGCTTCCCATGTGGCACGGCGGGTCAGTCCGGGGTCGGAAGTCGTGGTGATGAGCTTTTCGAGCAGGCGCCCCTGTTCCTGGTATTGTCCCTGGAATTTGCGGATGAAGGCGGCTTCCAGAAGTGCATCGTCGGCGAGCTCGCACGGAGGGGAGGTGCCGGAAATTGCCAGATAGGCCGCCACAGCCTCTTCTTCCCGGCCGCACTTGTCGAGCGTTCTGGCGAGCCAGAACCGGATATCGGCCGCAAGCGCCGGCTTGAGCTCGTGGTCAAGGATGGATGCGAAGATCCTGGCCGCGTCTTTGTAATGCCTTGTCTTGAAGAGCGACTGGGCGGTCTTGAAGGTGATCTTCGTGACAAAATCGGCAGGCTGGCCCTGGAGCGGTATGGCCTCGAATGCCTGGCGTGCCGGCTCGTACCTCCCCAGGTTGTAGAGGGTGGTACCCCGCCGGAAAAGCTCCTCCGGGCTGTACGGTGCGACCACGATTCCCTTGCGGGCGAGACGGTTGAGGCTCTCTTCCGATTGCTTGGCAACGGGCGATGCCGGATAGTTGAGCCAGAGGTTTCTGAAGTCCTGGGCGGCTCGGGCGTCGTCCCCGAGCCCTTCGCGGCAGAGGGTGGCCTGGTAAGTGGCGGTGAGCGAGTCGGAACCGGAGGGGTAACTTTCCACAAACCCGACATACGCGGTAAGCGCTTCCCGGAAATCGTTGCGGGCGAAAAGGATGTCGCCCCGCAGCAGCCTTGCCCGGCGCAGGAGAGGGCTGTCGGGCCAGGCGGCGATGAGGGCGTTTGCGGCCTTGAGCGCCTCGTAGTAGCGGTCCGTCGCCTTAAGGGCCTCGGCCTCCCCGAGGAGCGCGTAATCGGCCAGAAGCGGAAGATCCCTTGCTGCACGCCCGAGAAGCTCGGAGGCGTCGGCCCACTGTTCGAGCCGAAGGGCCGCGATTCCTGCCATGAAGCTTTTTTCCGGGGAATCGGGGGCGGACTGGAGCGTGTCCCAGGCGCCGCGGTAGTCTTTCGTCTTCAGGCTCAGGGCTCCCTTTTGCAGTGCGGGGTCGGTAATGGGGGGGAGGCTCTTGGACGAGGCGGAAACGACAAGCGTGAGTGTCAGGACGAGGGAAAGCAAGATGCGCGACAGCATGGGGGCAAATCCTTTAAAGCTTCAGGCACCACTGGAAGCATTGTCCGGCAAGTACCTTAATTTCGTGATGAATGGGCGGACAACAAAAAGCCGGCTCCAACCACCGGCCGGCGCAACCTGCGGGGATAGTAACCGCAATCCGTGACAAAAATCAAAGGGATTTTGGCTCCTGCCCCTGCGGTATACTGATTGACAAGGGTTGAACAAAGTATGCATAGTAACGCGGGTCTGAACCCTCGCCGGCAAAGGAATCGGAAGATGAAACAGAAACGTGAGACAGTTGAGCGGTTTGTCCGTGAACAGGGGGGGATGGTTGAGTTCCGCGAGCTGATGCGCGCCTTTGGGGTTTCCAAGGCCCACCGCCTGAATTTCAAGGAGTTCGTGGACCGGCTGGTGACCGAAGGGGCGCTGGTGAAGCTCAAGGGGAACCGTTACGGGCTGGCCGGGGCGGAAGACCGCATCGTCGGCCGGCTCTCGTGCCATCGCGACGGCTATGGTTTTGTCACCCCCGAGGGGGGAGGGGACGATGTCTATATCCCGGCCCGCTCGCTTCGGGGAAATATGCACGGCGATCTGGTGGAGGTCCGCGTCGAGGTTCTCAAGGGTGGGGGGAAGAAGGAAGGGAGGATCGTCCGGACCCTTGAACGGGGCCTCAAGAAGGTTGTCGGCCGCTTCCAGGCGCTCAAGGGATTCGGGGTCCTCATCCCCGATGATACCCGCCTCACCCAGGAGATCGTCATCCCCCAGAAATGGTCGGCCGGTGCCCGAAACGGGCAGGTGGTGTCGGCCGAAATCGTGGTCTATCCCACCGAGCGCGCCAAGGCCGAGGGAAGGATCATCGAGATCCTGGGAAATCCCGAGGATCCGGAAGTCGAGGTGAGGACCATCGTTGCCAGGCACGAGCTTCCCTTCGAGTTTCCGGCCGATGTCCTGGCCGAAGCCCGTGCCGTTGCGCAGACGGTGAGCGAGTCCGAAGCGCGCCGGCGCATCGATCTGCGGGAACGGCTGACCGTGACCATCGACGGCGAGACAGCCCGCGATTTCGACGATGCCGTCTCCGTCCTGAAGGAGCGGGGTGGCAACATCCGTCTCTGGGTTTCCATTGCCGACGTTTCCCACTACGTGAGGCCCGGCTCTCCCCTTGACCGCGAAGCGTACCTGAGGGGGACCTCGGTCTACTTTCCCGACCGTTGCATCCCGATGCTGCCGGAGGAGCTCTCCAACGGCATCTGCTCGCTCAACCCCCGGGTCGAGCGTCTCACGCTCACCGCCGAGATGCTCTTCACCCGGACGGCGACGCTCAAGGAGGCTTCGTTCTATCCGAGTGTCATCAGGAGTGCCGCCCGCCTCACCTACACCACCGTCCGCAGGATTCTCGTCGACGGTGATCCCGAGGCGATCGAGGCCAACCGGCACCTCGTGGCGGATCTCACGGTGATGAAGGAGCTGGCCGAACGGCTCATGGTGAAGCGGCGCAAGCGCGGCAGCATCGATTTCGACCTTCCCGAACCCCAGATCGTGCTCGACCTCCAGGGACAGACCGAGGCGATCGTCAGGGCGGAGCGAAACCTGGCCCACCGGATCATCGAAGAGTTCATGCTGGCTGCCAACGAGGCGGTGGCCTCCCATGTGGAAGCCCGGGGCATTTCCTTTCTGTATCGGGTTCACGAACCCCCGGACCCGGCAAAGCTTGCCGACTTCCAGGAGTTCATCTTCAATTTCGGCTTTCATTTCCGCCTGGAAGAAGGAAAAGTCGACCCGGGAGAGCTCCAGCGGCTCATCGACGAAGCGGAAGGTAAGCCCGAAGAGAGGATGGTCAATGAAGTGCTGCTTCGCTGTATGAAGCAGGCGCGCTACAGTCACGAAAACCTCGGGCATTTCGGCCTGGCGGCCCGCTGCTATACCCATTTTACGTCCCCCATCCGCCGGTATCCCGACCTGGTGGTCCACCGGATTCTCAAGGCGCTGCTCGCGGGAAAGCTCACGGAGAAGGATATCGAGCGCCTTGAGTCCACTCTCCCCGAGACGGCGGAGCAGACGAGCCGGCGGGAGCGGGTGGCCATGGAGGCCGAGCGGGAGATCGTTGCCCTGAAGAAGGTCCAGTTCATGCGCGAGCGGATCGGCGAGGCCTACGACGGCTACATAACCGGCGTCTCCTCCTACGGCTTTTTCGTCGAGCTCGTGGACCTCTTCGTGGAGGGGATGGTCCACGTCTCGACCATGGGGGACGATTTTTACCGGTACGTTGAAAAGCAGCACGCCCTTGTGGGGGAGCGGAGCAGGGAGATGTACCGCATTGGCGACCGGGTGCGGGTCGTGGTCGCCGGGGCGAGCGTGGAACGAAAGCAGGTCGAGTTCGTGCTGGCTGGGCTTCACGAGGCCCGGGAGGGGGGGGAAGCGGAAGAGGAATATCCTCGCGTCCCCATCAGGGGAAAGCTGCCGAAGGGGTTCACGGAGCGGAGAAAACAGGGAGGGGGAGGCGGGCGCAAAGGCGCGCCGAAAGGGAGCGGGCGCGGCAGGAGAGGCCGGTGAAAGAGGTTGCGCACCTTCGCAGGGCTGTGCTAATGTCAAAAGGGTTTACACCAGACGTAAAGGGATTGTGAATGACTGAAGAGCCCCAGACGGTCCAGCCGTTTCTCGAACACCTCGCCGAGCTCCGCAAACGGCTCATCATCATCATCACCGCGGTCATCATCGGAATGGGATTTGCCTGGAACCTCTCCGGCAGCATCCTCAGTTTTGTCACCAAACCGCTGACCGGGCACACCTACCTTACCGACATCAAGAAGCGGGCCTACGAGGAGATCGGCAGGCGCTATCCAGCGGTTTACCGGCAACTCGACCTTGGGAAGGAGACCAGGGAGGCGCCGAAGGAGCGGATGCTCAACTATAGCGCCCCCCTGGAACCGTTCTTCGTCCAGTGCAAGATCTCGATCATCTCAGGCTTCATTCTGGCGTTGCCGATTGTTTTCTACCAGCTCTGGCTCTTCATCGCGCCGGGGTTGACGCGCAAAGAGCGCCGGATGGTGGTGCCGTTCGTCTCGGTTAGCACCGTCAGCTTCTGTGTCGGGGCTCTCTTCTTCCTCGTGATCATCTGGCCGGTCATCATCAACTTTTCACTCTCCTACGAGGCCGAAGGGCTGCGCAGCTGGTTCAACATGAGCGCATACATCAACTTCTGCCTGCGGCTCATCCTGATGTTCGGGCTGATTTTCGAGCTGCCGATCCTCATGCTGCTGCTGTCGCGCTTCGGGATCGTGACCTATGCGTTCCTGGCCCGCAACCGCCGCTATGCGCTGCTGGCCAGCTCGATTGTCGCCGCCTTCCATGCCGATCTCATCACCATGTTCGTCATCATGGCGCCGCTCTACATGATGTACGAAATCAGCATCTGGCTGGTGCTCGTCTTTGGCAGGAAGAAGCCGGCGGCGGTGCAGGAGGGCTCCGGAGAGACGGAGTGACGGGCTGACCATGCGGATATTCAGGAGCATCGACGAGATAACGGAACAGCTTCCCGGGGCCGTGGCGACCATCGGCAACTTCGATGGCGTTCATCTCGGTCATCGTGAAATTTTTCGCCGGGTTAAGCGCGATGCAGGGCTGCTCGGAGGCACATCCGTCGTCATCACGTTCATTCCCCATCCCGTCAAGGCGCTTGACCTGCAGCGGGATATGCGTCTCATCAATACCTATGCCGAGAAGGAGCTTCTCATCGAGGCTTCGGGTATCGACTGTCTGGTCACCATCCCGTTTACCCCTGGTTTTGCCGCAATAGGCGCCGAGGCGTTCGTCCGGGAGATCCTCGTCGGTCGGATCGGGATCCGCAAACTCATCATCGGCTCCGACTATGCCTTTGGGAGGCGGCGCGAAGGGGACGTGAATCTGCTTCGCAAGCTGGGAGAGCGGTTCGGGTTCGAGGTGGAGGTTCTCGAACAGATTTCCGGTGACGGCATCGTATACAGCAGCACTGCCGTGCGCCGGATGGTCGCCGAGGGGGATGTACGCGGGGTGGTCCGTCTCATCGGCCGCCATTTTTCCATCGGCGGCACGGTGGTCCACGGGCTGCACCGGGGGAAGGATCTCGGATTCCCGACGGCGAATATCTCCACGGAGAAGGAGCTGATCCCCAGGCCGGGGGTCTATGCCGTCAAGGTGAAGATTGGCGACGTCTTCTACGACGGCGCGTGCAACATCGGCAACAATCCCACCTTCGGCAACGAACGGGAGAGTATCGAGGTTTTCATCCTCGATTTCGACCGCGATATCTACGGAGAGGAGATCCGGGTCTATTTCATAGACCGGGTGCGGGACGAGTGCCGTTTCGCGGGGATCGAAGCGCTGAAGGAGGCGATCGCCCGTGACGTCGCGTCGTGCCGGGCGCTGCTGGCGGATGTCTCGATCATCGAATACCGGGAGTATCTCGGCGGGGTCATGGCGTGAGGGGCGTGTTCAGGGATCTCAGGTTCTGGCTCGGCCTGGCGGTAAGTTTCGCCCTCATATTCTTCCTGTTTCGCCACGTCGACGCCCGCCAGCTCCTGGCGGTCCTTCGCAGTGTCGACCCGGGGTATCTCTCGCTGGCGGTTTTCGCCACGTTCCTCGGCTACTTCTTCCGGGCCCTGCGCTGGAAGTATCTCGTGAAGCCCCTGAAAAAGGCCGCGTTCGGCAATCTCTTCTCGGCAACCCTCGTCGGGTACATGGCAAACAACCTGCTTCCGGCGCGTCTCGGCGAGTTTGTCAGGGCCTACGCCCTGGCGCAGCGCGAGCAGATCGACGGCAGTTCCGTCTTTGCGACGCTGGTGCTCGATCGCCTGCTGGACGGCTTCACGGTTCTGCTCCTGCTGCTCATCGCGCTGTTCGGCGTCAGGTTCCCGGCGGGTGGGGAGGCGGCCCAGAAAGGGCTCGTCGTCGGCGGGTGGGTGACTCTCGGTATTTATCTGGCGGCGATTGTCGTTCTGGTGTTTCTCAAACGGAACACCACCGGCACGCTCCGTTTCATGGAAACCTGCCTAAAACCCTTTCCGCGGCGCTTCGCCGAGCGGATCATCCCGCTCGTCGGGGCGTTCATCGGAGGGATCAGGCTGTCGACACACCCACGGGATCTTTGGGCCCTCTGCTGGACCTCCCTGGTGACATGGGGGATCGCGACGGTCACCGTAGATTTCGTCCTCCGCGCCTTCCACATTTCTCTTCCCCTTACGGCATCCGTCTTCATACTTGTCCTGCTCGTCTTTGCGGTCATGGTTCCCGCTTCCCCCGGCTTCATCGGCACGTATCACGCGGCCTGCACCTATGGCCTGCTGGCGTTCGGCGTGGAGCGCGAGATGGCTCTGAGTGTGGCGATCGTCGTCCACGCGGTGAATTTCTTCCCGGTGATCGCGGCCGGCCTTCTCTGCCTCTGGCGGGGCAGGATCACGCTCTCGGGGATTGAAGAGACGGGCATTCGCTGACGCGGTCGCCAGCCTCCTTCATTACAGGAAGTTTCAACAGTTCAACAAACGTCGCGGTCAAGATGGAGCGGCCGGTCCGCAAGGTTCGCAATACCGTGCTCCGGATGCGTTCCGTTTCTGTGGGGAAGTCAACATGAGAGTCGGTACCATAACCAGGCGGGTCGATCCAGCTGCGGTCCTGTCGTTCACGGTCCCCCTGCTAGTTTTTCTGCTAACCCTCGCGCCATCGGTTACGTTTTTCGACAGCGGCGAGTTCCTGACGGCCATTCATTCCCTCGGCATCGCCCATTCTCCGGGGTATCCGCTCTTTATCGATTACGCCAAGCCCTTTACCTGGCTCCCCTTCGGCAACATTGCGTTTCGCGCCAACATCGCGACTGCCGTTTCGGCCTCCGCTGCATGCTTCGGGGTCTATTTCATCACCCGCTATCTCCTTGATCGTGAGGCAGAGTCTGCCGACCAGCCGCTCCCGTCTCTGTATGCAAGCGGGAGCGCCCTGGCTGCGTCGCTCGCCTTCGCCTTTTCGGCCCGTCTCTGGCTCCAGTCGAATCATGACAAACCGTATCCGCTCGTCTCGTTCATGGCCGCAGTTGTCTTCTATCTCCTGCTCCGCTGGCGTGACCGATTCGACCTGGGCGAGGAGTGCCCTTACTATGTCTATGCCGGTGCGTTCATCTGCGGCCTCGCCACCGGCGCGCACCAGACGATCGTCCTGCTCCTTCCCGCCTACGCGTGGATGATCGTTTCGAAACAGTGGCGTCTCATCGGCCGGGTCAAGGAGATCATCATCGCCGTTGCCTTCGGGGTTTTCGGTTTTGCCATCCAGCTCCATCTCCCCCTCAGGGCGATCCGCCATCCGCTTCTCAACTGGGGTGATCCAAAGACCCTCGACCAGTTCCTTTGGAACCTCCTTCGGAAAGGGTACCCGAGCGAGCCCCCGGTGCGGGACTTGGCGCTTCTCTGGAAGCAGCTGTCCGCCTTCAACCTTCCCCGGGAGTTCACCTGGGCAGGTCTGGCGCTTGTTCTGCTCGGCCTTTTCGTTTCGCTGAAGCATCGCCGCAACGAGGTGATCGCCTATCTGCTCGGCATCGTCTGCTCCCTTCTCGTCATCGTCGGCTACTTCAACTCGCAGCCCGACATGATCTTTCTGACTGAGGAGTTCTTCACCCCCCTCTACCTCTTGGCCGCCGTGTTCCTCGGGCTCGGGTTCCATTGGCTTCTTACGAAGGGGATGTCGGGGATTGCCCGGAACAAGCTGACATCGCTTCCGGTGAAGGCCCTTGCCGCCCTGTTTCTCCTCCTGCTTCCTTCCTCCATCTGTGCGCTCAACTATTACGAGAACGACCAGAGTGAAAACTACGTGGCGTTCGATTACGCCACCAACACCCTCCGTTCGCTCCACCAGGGGAGTGTTCTCTTTACCTGGGGTGACAGCGGCGCATTCCCCCTCTGGTATCTCCAGGGGGTGGAACGGATGCGCGAGGACCTCGATCTGCTCCATACACCGCACCTCGTGTTTTCATGGTACCTCGACGCGTTTCCCCATCTGTTCAGTCACAGTCTTCTCCGTTCGATCCCGGCTGATTCCCAGGCTGCCGACACGACCCTGAAGCTGGCCATTGCGGAGCAGCTCGACTGGCGCCCGGTCTTCATCGACTTCTCAACCCGCTATTCCATTCCGTTTCCCGAGTACGGCCTCAGGCAGCGGGGAATCTGCTATCAGCTCGTCAAAGGGGGGGGATCGTCCCCCATCCCGCCGGACAGCGTGGTGTGGGGGCTGTACAGTGTTCGCGGTTATGAGAGCCAGATGGGATTTCGGGACCTGGACACCGGCAAGGCAATCCTGATTTATGCCAGCAGCCGCATGGAGGCGGGGGAGACGCTCCTGCGCCTTGGCCGGCGCGAGGATGGCGCCGCCGAACTGCGCGAGGCGGCTGCGATTTCGCCGGATCTGGCCCCACAGGTCAATCAGCTGCTTGCGGCATACGGAGTTCGTCCATGATCATCAGCGGAAAAACAAAGATTCTCGGCATTATCGGATGGCCGGTGGACCATTCCCTCTCCCCGCTCATGCAGAATGCGGCGCTGGAAGAGATGGGGCTCGATTATGCCTATGTCCCCTTTGCCGTTCGGGAGGAGGGGCTTGGCGATGCTGTTCGGGGGATGAGGGCGCTGGGGGTAGTGGGGTTTAACGTCACCATACCCCACAAGTCGGCGGTCATTCCGTACCTCGATCGGCTTTCCCACGATGCGGCTCTGATTGGGGCGGTAAATACGGTGAAGCGGGAAGGAGCCGACCTCGTCGGCTACAATACTGACGGTGTCGGTTTTTTGAAATCACTTCGGGAGGACCTCGGGGTGGACCCTGCCGGAGCGAACATTCTCCTGCTTGGTGCCGGGGGCGCCGCACGGTCGGCGCTCGTCGCACTGTGCCAGGCGGACGCGGCCCGGATCGTTATCGCGAACCGGAGCGTTGAGCGGGGGGAGGCACTGGCTGAGGAGTTTCGCCGACATTTTGCCGGCACACAAATTGCTGCTATAGGACTTGGTTTGCCGTCCGTTGCCGATGAGATTCAAAAAATTGACCTTCTCGTCAATACGACGTCCGTCGGGATGAAGGGGACGAGCTTTGAAACCCTCGATCTTTCCCTTCTCAGCCCCCAGTCGTCACTGTACGACATGGTCTACTCCCCTTGGGAAACCCCGCTGATCAAGGATGCCTTGCATCGCGGCCTGCGATGCGCGAACGGGATCGGGATGCTCGTTGCGCAGGGTGAGCGGGCCTTTGAAATCTGGACCGGAAGCGTGCCGCCATCCGGCGTCATGAAGAGACGGATTTTGGCAGCTCTGGGACGCTAACTACTTCTTGACATTGATTTTTTACCACTCTACGATTAATCCGATATTGCCATTGGAGTGTCTATGCAGGCCAGCCGACTGGGAGAACTCCTGGTTCGAAATAATGTTATCACCAAAGAGCAACTCACCAAGTCCCTCGAAGAACAGAAGAGTTCCGGCGGGCAACTCAGGCTCGGTTCCATTCTCATCAAGAACGGCCTGATTTCCGAATCGGACCTGACGACGTTTCTCTCCAAGCAGTACGGTGTTCCTTCTATCAATCTGAGCGAGTTCGAGGCCGACCCTTCCGTCGTCAAGATCATACCTGCCGATGTGGCCCAGAAATACCAGATCGTCCCGGTGAACAGGGCCGGCGCCACCCTGATCATCGCCATGAGCGATCCGTCCAACATTTTCGCCATCGACGACATCAAGTTCATGACCGGTTACAATGTCGAGGTGGTGGTGGCGTCGGAAACGGCAATCAAGGCTGCCATCGACAAGTATTACGACCAGTCGGCATCCCTTGCCGACGTCATGAACGATCTGGAAATGGATGATCTGGAGGTGATCGGCGACGAGGAGGACGTTGATGTCTCCTCCCTCGAACGAGCCACCGAGGATGCGCCGGTCGTCAAGCTCGTCAACCTGATCCTCACCGACGCCATCAAGAAGAAGGCGAGCGATATCTACATCGAGCCCTACGAGCGGACGTTCCGGGTCAGGTACCGGATCGACGGTGTCCTCTATGAGGTGATGAAACCCCCCCTGAAACTCAAAAACGCCATCACTTCCCGGATCAAGATCATGGCCGAGCTCGACATTGCCGAGCGGCGCCTTCCCCAGGACGGCCGGATCAAGATCAAGCTCGGAGGGGGGCAGGATATGGACTATCGCGTCTCCGTCCTGCCGACCCTGTTCGGCGAGAAAGTGGTCCTCCGGCTCTTGGACAAGTCGAACCTTCAGCTCGACATGACCAAGCTCGGCTACGAGTCCGAAGCGCTGCGGCATTTCCAGGAGGCGATCCACAAGCCGTTCGGCATGGTGCTCGTCACCGGCCCCACGGGGAGCGGCAAGACGGTTTCCCTCTATTCGGCGCTGTCCGAGCTCAACAAGGTCACCGAGAACATCTCCACCGCGGAAGACCCGGTGGAATTCAACTTTGCCGGCATCAACCAGGTCCAGATGCACGAGGATATCGGCCTCAATTTCGCGGCGGCGCTGCGCGCCTTCCTCCGTCAGGACCCGGACATCATCATGATCGGAGAGATCCGGGACTTCGAGACCGCCGAGATCGGCATCAAGGCCGCCCTGACCGGCCACATGGTCCTTTCGACGCTCCACACCAACGACGCACCCTCCACCATCAACCGTCTTCTCAACATGGGGATCGAGCCGTTCCTTGTCGCCTCGGCGGTGAACCTGATCACCGCCCAGCGCCTGGCCCGCCGTGTCTGCAGCGAATGCAAGGTGGTGGAGGAGGTCCCGGTGCAGGCACTCATCAATGCCGGGGTCCCGCCGGAAGAGGCTCCGGGATACGTCTGCTACAAGGGGGCGGGGTGTGCCAAGTGCAATAACACGGGGTACAAGGGACGGGTCGGTTTTTATCAGGTGATGCCGATGCTGGAGGAGATTCGGGAACTGATCCTGAACGGCGCAAACACGGCCGAGATCAAACGGGAGTCGATGCGCCTCGGCATCAAGACCATGCGCCAGTCGGGGCTGACCAAACTCAAGGAAGGGGTGACGTCCTTCGAAGAGGTGCTGCGCGTCACCGTGGCTGACGACTAGGAGGTTTACGCTCTATGGCAAACATGCATCAATTGCTGACCGAACTGGTGAACCGGGGGGGGTCGGACCTCCATCTCACCACCAATACCCCGCCCCAGATCCGCGTCGACGGCAAACTTATTCCCCTGGATATGCCCCCCCTCAACGCCGTCGACACCAAGCAGCTCTGTTACAGCATCCTGACCGAGCAGCAAAAGCACAAGTTCGAGGAGGTCAACGAGCTCGACCTCTCCTTCGGCATCAAGGGGCTCTCCCGCTTCCGGGGAAACGTCTTCGTGCAGCGGGGGGCCGTGGCCGGCGTGTTCCGGGTCATCCCGTACAAGATCCTTACCTTCGAAGAACTCGGTCTACCACCGGTTGTCAAGGAACTGGCCGAAAAACCGCGGGGGCTTATTCTGGTTACCGGTCCCACCGGCAGCGGCAAGTCGACAACCCTGGCCGCCATCATCGACAAGATCAATACCGAACGCCACGAGCACATCGTGACGGTTGAGGACCCGATCGAATACCTCCATCCCCACAAGAGCTGCGTCGTCAACCAGCGGGAGGTGGGGGCCGATACCAAGAGCTTCAAGAACGCCCTCAAGTACATCCTCCGCCAGGACCCGGACGTCGTCCTCGTCGGCGAGCTCCGTGACCTGGAGACCATCGAGGCCGCCCTGACGCTGGCCGAGACGGGCCACCTATGCCTCGCCACTCTTCATACCAACTCCTGCGTGCAGACCATCAACCGTATCGTCGATGTCTTCCCGCCGTACCAGCAGCCCCAGGTGCGCGCCCAACTTTCCTTCGTTCTGGAGGGGGTCATCTCCCAGTCGCTGCTCCCCAAGGCCAGCGGCAAGGGGAGGGTGCTGTCGCTGGAGGTCATGGTCCCCAACCCGGCCATCCGCAACCTGATCCGTGAGGACAAGATCCATCAGATCTACTCGCAGATGCAGGTCGGACAGGAGAAGTTCGGCATGCAGACCATGAACCAGTCTCTGTACACGTTGCTGCAGAAACGACTCATCGCCATGGACGTGGCGATGGCACGGTCGTCCGACCCCGACGAGCTCAAGCAGATGCTTGCAAGCGGGACGAGGCCCCAGGGGCCCCGTCCGGCCGTGAGATAGACGCGACAGACGGGCAGACCAGACGCCCAGGAGGAGAGCGATGCCTAAGTACAATTGGGAAGCCAGGAGCCGGACCGGCTCGATGCAGAAAGGGGTCATGGAGGCGGCTAACTTCTCCCTCGTCGAATCCCAGTTGAAACGATACGGGTTCACCAACATCTCGGTCAAGGAGGAGGGAAAGGGGCTCAGCATGGAGCTGAAGCTCCCCGGCTTCGCGAAAAAGGTCGAGACCAAGGATATCGTCGTCTTCACGCGGCAGTTCGCCACGATGATCGATTCCGGTCTTCCCCTCGTCCAGTGCCTGGACATCCTTTCCAGCCAGCAGGAGAACAAGACCTTCAAGGATGTTCTCGTCAAGGTCAAGGAGACCGTGGAGGGGGGGTCGACCTTTGCCGATGCCCTCTCCAAGCACCCGAAGGTGTTTGACGATCTCTACGTCAACCTGGTGGCGGCCGGTGAAATCGGCGGTATCCTCGACACCATCCTGAACCGTCTGGCGGCCTACATCGAAAAGGCGATGAAGCTCAAGAAGCAGATCAAGGGTGCCATGGTCTACCCGACGACCATCATGTCGATCGCGGTGATCGTCGTCGGTGTCATCCTGATTTTCGTCATCCCGACCTTTGCCAAGATGTTTGCCGACTTTGGAGGCGAGTTGCCGGCGCCGACCAAGTTCGTCATCGCGCTCAGCAACTTCATCGTCAAGTACATCATTCTCATCATCGGCCTGATCTTCGCGGTCATCGTGGCGATCAAGAAATACTACGCGACCCCGAAGGGGAGGAAGGTTATCGACGCCCTGGCGCTCAAGGCCCCCATCGCCGGCCCCCTGATCCGCAAGGTCTCCGTCGCCAAGTTCACCCGTACCCTTGGCACCATGATTTCCAGTGGCGTACCGATCATGGACGGTCTCGAGATCGTTGCCAAGACGGCGGGGAACAAGATCGTCGAGGAGGCGATTTTCAAGGTCAGGCAGGCAATCTCCGAAGGGAAGACCATGGCGGAGCCGCTGCAGGAGTGCGGCATCTTTCCGCCGATGGTTGTGCAGATGATCTCCGTCGGCGAGGCGACCGGGGCCATGGACGCCATGCTGACCAAGATTGCCGACTTCTACGACGATGAGGTGGACGAGGCGGTGGGCGCCATGACGGCCATGATGGAGCCGCTGCTCATGGTGTTCCTCGGGACTACGGTCGGTGGTCTCGTTGTTGCCATGTACCTGCCGATCTTCAAGCTTGCCGGTGCCGTCGGCGGATAAGATGATTGCAAGCAGACGCCTTCTCTGGTTTATCTTTGCCAGAGTCGTGGTTATCACCCTTTTCCTCGCTTCCACCATCGTCCTGAAGGTGAAGGGGAGCGGCACGCTTGGTGAAGAAGCCCTTGACGGCATTACGAAACTGATAATTGCCACCTACGGCTTTTCGATCCTGTCACTTCTTTTTATACGGATAGTCAAGCGCTACAGCCAGACCCTGACCTACATCCAGATTGCCTGGGATATCCTGTTCGTCACGGTTCTGATCATCTTCACCGGAGGTATTGGAAGTCCGTTTTCGTTCCTCTACCTGCTCGCCATAACCAACGCGAGCATTCTTATCGCACGCCGCGAGGCTCTTTACACGGCCTCGCTCTGTGCCATCCTCTACGGCGCGATCATCGACCTCCAGTACTACGGCAGGCTGGCCGCCATCGGCTTGAGTCCCGTTGCCGCCCTGCAGTATGGCACGACCTATATTTTCTACACCCTGTTCATCAATTTCCTCGCCTTTTACCTCACCGCCCTGCTCACTGGCTATCTCGCCGAGCGGGCGCGGCGCAGCGAGTCGGAGCTCGAGCAGAAGGTCATAGATTTTGAGGAACTTGAGCGCCTCAACAGTGCCATCGTTTCGAACCTCAACAGTGGCCTGACGACCATAACCAGCGAAGGGAGGATCCGGGTCTTCAACCGCTATGCGGAAGCGATGACCGGGGTAACACAGCAGGATGCCTACGACAGAAGCCTGTTCGACCTCATTCCCGGCTTTCGCCACTACGCTTCGCATATCACCGATGTAAAACGGGGGGAATTCGAGTACAAAGCCAGTGACGGCAGGACGCTGGTCATCGGTTTCAGCAGCGCACCTCTGTTAAGTCCCTCATCGGAAGGGGCCGGAGTGCTGATCAATTTCCAGGACCTCACCAGTATCAAGCGGATGGAGGAGAGCCTGAAACGGGCAGACCGTCTGGTTGCCATCGGCGAGCTGGCCGCGCGCATCGCCCATGAAATACGGAACCCCCTTGCCTCGATCAGCGGCTCGGTTCAGCTCATAGCCGCCGGGAAAGGGGTCCAAAACAAAGACCAGCGCCTCTTTGGCATCGTATTGAGAGAGACGGACCGCTTGAACCATCTCATTGAGGATTTCCTGGCCTACGCCCGTCCGACCCAGCCGGCACCGGCGGCCGTCAATCTTCACTCGATGGTCGACGAGATCAGGTCGCTTCTTAATGCCGATCAGCGTTTTTCACGGATCGAGGTGGACAACCGCGTCGATTCCTTGCTGGAGCTTACTGTCGACCCTCACCTCTTCCGCCAGGTGCTCTGGAACCTTCTGGTGAACGCGGCCGATGCCATGCCCGAGGGGGGCACGGTTTCGGTTTACGGCCGGTGTGAGGATGAGCTGCGGGCTGGTGGCGAGCGGCGGCAGACATACCGGATCACGGTGGCGGATACGGGATGCGGCATGAGTGCCGACCTGGCCTCCCATGCCTTCGAACCCTTTTATACGACCAAGCCCGGTGGCACCGGTCTCGGTCTTGCCACCGTCTATCGCATTGTCGAGGCCCATGGTGGGAGAATAGCCGTCAAGAGCAGGGAAGGGGAAGGAACGGAATTTACCATCTACCTTCCAGCCCGTTGCCAATGACGTATGATCGCGAATCATCCGGGAGAGCTATTGTGGGAATAAGGATACTGGTAGTCGACGATGAACTGAGCATGCGCGAATTTCTCGCCATCCTCCTCGAGCGGGAAGGATACGCGGTGGATCAGGCGGAAAGTGCCGAGGCGGCCCTGGCCTTACTCAACGCCGGCTCCTACGACCTGGTGATCTCCGACGTCAAGATGCCGGGGCTCGATGGCATCACTCTGCTCGAAAGAATAAAGGAGGGCACCCCCGAGACCGCGGTGCTCATGATGACCGCGTTTTCGACTGCCGAACAGGCGGTCGAGGCAATGAAGCTAGGTGCCTACGATTACATTGCCAAGCCGTTCAAGGTCGAAGAAATCAAGATCCTGGTCCGCAATGCCCTGGAGAAGCGCGATCTCAAGCGTGAAAACCAGCGGCTGCGCCAGGAGGTGCAAGAGCGGTTCAGCTTCAGCGGTCTCATCGGCAAGAGCAAGAAGATGCGCGACCTCTACGGGCTCATTGAAAAGGTCGCCCCCAGCATGGCCAACATCCTGATCCTCGGGGAAAGCGGCACCGGCAAGGAACTCGTCGCCCGGGCCATTCACTACAACAGCCCGCGGAAGAACAAACCGTTTGTGGCAGTGAACTGCGGAGCGATCCCCGAGACGCTCATGGAGAGCGAGCTCTTCGGCCACAAGAAGGGCTCCTTCACCGGGGCCATCGGTGACCGGGCCGGTCTCTTCGAGCAGGCGGAAGGGGGGACCCTCTTCCTTGACGAAATCGGCGAGGTGCCGCTGCAGCTACAGGCTAAGCTGTTGCGCGTCCTGCAGGAAAAGGAATTCCGGCGGATAGGGGGGATCGCCGACCAGAAGGCCGACGTGCGTATCGTTGCCGCCTCGAACCGAAACCTCGAAGAGCAGGTCCGGGAAAACTCTTTCCGGGAAGACCTCTTTTACCGCCTCAACGTCGTTCAGCTCCAGATGCCGCCGCTCAGGGAGCGGAGCGACGATATTCCCCTCCTGGTGAACCACTTCTTCAGAAAATATCTCCCCACCCCCCATGACGGTGAGTTTGTCACCCCGGCCGCCCTGAAGCTGCTGATGTCCTATGCCTTCCCGGGAAACGTCCGCGAACTGGAAAACCTCGTGGAACGGTGCGCGGTTCTCGGCAATCACGAGATTGACGTGGCGTGTCTTCCTTCCCAAGTCAGGGGGACTCAGCTGCAATCGGGAGCGTCCTGCGACGAGTTTGTGATCCCCCCCGAGGGGATGGATCTTGAGGGGTATCTGGATGGAATCGAGAAGAAGATACTCCTGCAGGCCCTTGACCGCAGCGGCGGGGTGAAGAAGAAGGCTGCGGAACTGCTTGGGCTGACCTTCAGGTCGTTCCGCTACCGGCTGGCAAAGTTCGGGATGGATGAGGAGTAGGTGGTGACAAATTATGTCACGTGCAGTGACGAAATGAGGGATGGTGGCGGCCGAGTTTCCGGATAACAGCAGCTATAATGCAGTAACAAGTTGAAATTGTTTGGCGAAAAATTTTGGTCCGTCTTTTGCTTATAGAAAGACAACGTTTAAGGATTAAACGGATACTTGGCCAACTATCCAAATTCACCCGCAGTTGAAGCAGTACAAAGAAAGGAGAATCATATGTTACAGAAACTGAGAAGCAAGAAAGGTTTCACCCTCATCGAACTGCTGATCGTCGTGGCGATCATCGGGATTCTGGCGGCGATTGCGATTCCGCAGTTCGCGGCCTATCGGACCAAAGGGTATAATGCGGCAGCAACAAGCGACTTGCGGAACTTCAAGACCCAAATGGAGTCTTCGTACGCTGATAATCAAAAATATCAAAACTACTAATCATTAGACATTGTGAAAGGAGAACGCTAATGAGTAAGCAGAATTTAATCAAGATTTGTTTCGTCGTCGCAACTCTTATGGCTGCCGGGACAGCCTACGCTTCGTCAGGTATTACATCGTCGGTTACTCTGGGGGGTGGTGCCTTTGCACCCTCGCAAAACGTAACAATAAACGTGGCTGCTACAGACAGTTCCTATGCTGCCTACTCAGGCCACTTGCAAGGCGACAAAGTTTTCTTCAGCAATAATGTTGATCCGAAACTTTACTATGGCACAAAGACCAAAGGTACTGCCATAACTAATACGGTTGCAGCTACGGATACAGCACCAAGCGGTTGGAGTTCCATGTAAAACAGTCTGTTCATAGTCTGAGGAAAAGGGTTGATTTAATCAGCCCTTTTTTTTATTACCAAATTTGTTTAGATAGTTGTGCCTGAAGCTAATGGAGTTTCTTGCCATCGATATGACTATGACCACGAACAGCAACTCTTCAATATGACCACTATAGACGATACCCTACTGACAGCCAGTTTTGACCATGCCGTCGCCCAGTTCCGAACCGGTAATCTTACCGAGGCCGAACGCTGCTACTGCGAGATTCTTGTCGCGCATCCCGGCCACCCCCGGGCACTCCAGGGGCTGGGTATCGTACGGTTTCAGTCTGGCGCTGCTAACGAGGGAGTACAACTTCTTAAGGAGGCGGTGACCAATGCGCCGGAGTATGCCGACGGTTGGACAAATCTGGGGCAGATGCTGAAGATTCAGGGACGTTTCGGCGAGGCGCGTGACGCCTACGAAAGGGCTGCGGCATTGGCGCCGGACGTTTGTGCAATCAGGTATAATCTTGGGTGGTTGCTCCTGAAAGAGGGGAAGCACGTTGCGGCTATCATGGAGCTCACCAAGGCACTCGAATTGCGTAGCGACTATGCCGATGCCGCATTCTTGCTGGGGGTGACGCTCGGGAGTGCCGGTGACCATGGGGGGGCCGTTGATGCATTTGCCTTGGCGGTAAAGAGCAGGCCTGATCACGCCGAAGCGTGGTGTAATCTCGGTTTTCAACAAGCGGAGACAGGCCAGCTGCACGAGGCGCAGCAGTCACTTCTTAGAGCGTTGCGCATCAACCCCACGCTCGCGGAGAGCTGGAACAATCTCGGCAACGTTTTGGTATTCCAAGGGAGGATTCGTAGCGCATTATATGTCTTTCGCAAGGCTTTCATGGCTTCGAAAGCCTTCGGCATCGCCATGTCCAATCGGCTGCTTGCCATGCAGTATCTGCCAAGTGTTACGGGCAAGGATCTACTGGACGAGAGCAGGTCTCTTGCTGCCATGCTCCCTGCTGTCGAACCATCCGGAACGGATGGCTGGCGGGTTACGCCTCACCCGGAACGCCGTCTGAAGATAGGCATTGTCTCTGGTGATCTGCACTCCCATCCGGTGGCCTTTTTTCTACTGCCATTTCTTGAGGCTCACGATCGGAGTCAGTACGAGATAACCTGCTACGCCGACGTTGCAGTATCCGATAGAGTAACAGCCTTGATACGCTCCTACGCCGACCGCTGGGTGGAGTCTGAGAGGCTTGCCAACGGCGAACTTGCGCAGCGTATCCGTGCCGAACAGATCGACATTCTCATTGATCTCGCCGGACATACCGGAGGAAGCCGGCTGCCGCTTTTCAAAGCAAAACCGGCTCCGATTCAGGTGACGTGGCTCGGGTATCCCGGGACGACAGGCTTGGAGGAAATCGACTATCGGTTGGCCGATGCGATCTCCGATCCTCCGGGCGACAGCGACAGGCACCATGCCGAGCGGCTGTATCGCCTGACCGATGGCTTCCTCTGCTATGCATCCCCGGACAACGCCCCAGATCCGGGGTACTCACCAATATCTGACAACGGCTTGGTCACCTTCGGTTGTTTTAATAATTACCCCAAGATCAATGACGATCTGCTTCGTCTCTGGGGCCAAATCCTGAACCGCGTTCCTGGTGCCCGTTTGTATCTGAAAAACCGGTCCCTGGGCGACTCAGCTGTCAAGGAGGGCCTCATCAAGCGGTTTGCACGGATAGACGGGGAGCCAGAGCGTCTCATTCTTGCCGGGCAGACTCCAACGTTTACCGAGCATCTTGCTCAGTACCGTATGGTCGATATCGCCTTAGACACCTTTCCCTATAACGGGACGACCACCACCTGTGAAGCGCTTTGGATGGGGGTGCCTGTAGTGACTTTGGCTGGCAACCGTCATGCGTCGCGAGTCGGAGCGAGTATCCTGTCCCGTGTGGGGCTTAAGCATTGGATCGCCGTTACCCCTGAACAGTATGTAGAGTCTGCGGTAAAGCTCGCTACTGATCAGGAAGGGCTGGAGAGCCTCCGGACAACCTTGCGGAGCCGGATGGCCGATTCGCCCCTGTGCAATGGAACTGCTTTCGCCCGGGAACTGGAGACGGCCCTCAGAACCATGTGGCGTCAGTGGTGCGAGAAACAGGGAAAGGTAGCCCGCGGCGCCGTCTCCTCGCACCTTGAAAGCCACCGTACCGGTCTGGATTCGCTCAACAGCGGGGATTACCCCGATGCCGAGGCCCGCTTCCGTGTCGCCTTGTCGCTGGATAGTCAGTTTGCCCCGGCCTGGAACGATCTGGGAATCGCCGTGTCCCGGCAAGGGCGCCGAGAAGAAGCGCTCGAGCATTTCCGTATGGCAGTTGCCTTGGACCCCGATTTTGCCAAGGCATGGAGTAACTTAGGGAATGTGCTCCTTGAGTGCAACTGTTTCAAGGAGGCGATTGAGGTCTGTGAAACCGCGCTGCGCATTGATCCGCACATGCTCGAGGCACGACAGAACCTTGGGATCGCGTTCATTTCGATGGGACGCCACAAGGACGCGCTAGCCTGTCTTTTCAAGGCGACCAAACTCGCTCCGAACGTATCTGCCGCTTGGGCGCTTGCAGGAGACGCCTGTCGGGAAGCGGGGCGACTGTCTCAGGCTGCTTCTTGCTATCGACGTGCATGGACCCTTGACCCCCTTGACTCAAATAATGCAGGGCTTCTGGCACGTCTGTGCGATGTACTGCTCGGAATCGGTGACCATTTTGGAGCGGCGCGACAGATGGCAAAGGCCTTGGCTACTGAGTCCGGAGATGCGGGCGTTCGATCTTCGCTCTTGATGGCCAGTAATTACCTTCCCGAAACTACCCAGGAGTTTCTCGCCGACGAGGCCAGGAAATGGGGGGAGCTCTTCGGCGCCGGTCTTCCTTGGTTATCGCCGCTGGAAGCCAAGCGGGGAGAACGGCTCAGGATCGGGTATGTTTCCGCTGACCTGCACCGTCACCCGGTTGGGACCCTGCTCAGGCCGGCGCTGTTGTTTCGCAACCGCGACTCCTTTGAAGTCTACTGCTATTCCAATTCGCACCGGGAAGACGAACTTACCGCGGAACTTAAGGGGGTGGTGGACGGTTGGAGGGTAATCGCTGGGATGAGCGACCAGAATGCGGCTGAACTGATCCGCCGGGACGGTATCGATATTCTGGTCGATCTCTCCGGTCACACAGCGGGTAATCGGCTTACTCTCTTCGCTCGCAGACCCGCACCAGTGCAGGTTTCGTGGCTCGGATACTGTCACACGACCGGCATGTCAACCGTGGATTACCTGCTCTCCGATTCCGACACGACGCTGCCTGGCGAGGAGCATCTGTACACGGAACAGGTGATCCGGCTACCCAACAGCCGGTTTTGTTACATGGCGCCCAGTTTCGTTCCTGACGTCGATCCGCTGCCGGCGTTGGAGAACGGGTTTATCACCTTCGGCAGTTTCAACAACCTTTCTAAGGTCAACGAGCAGGTCGTGGCCCTGTGGGGAGAGGTACTGAGGGCAGTACCCGATTCTCGCCTCATTTTGAAGTGGAAGTCGCTTGAAAGTGGGGTGGTGCGGCAACGGTTCAGAAAGATGTTCCTGCGTCAAGGGGTAGATCCCCGCCGCATTGAATTCCGCGGTGGTTCGCCCCATTTTCTGATGCTGACGGAGTACGGGGATGTTGATATCGCGCTTGATCCGTTCCCTTTCACCGGCGGTCTGACCACCTGCGAGGCCCTCTGGATGGGGGTCCCGGTTGTGACCCTGCGTGGTTCGACTCCCATCAGCCGTCAGACTGCTTCGATTCTGAAGCAGGTCGGGCTTACCGACTGGATTGCTGATTCTCCGGACGAGTTAGTCGCTGCCGTCACGAAGCATGCCTCATCCCCGGCTGACTTGGCCCGATTAAGGCTTGGATTGAGGGAACGGATGGCAGCTTCTCCGTTTTGCGATGGTCCTCGATTCTCAGCCGATCTCGAAGCCATCTTTCGGCAGATTTGGAAACAGACGACTATGCGAGAACACTCCCCGGGGGAGATTGACAGTTTGCTGACTGCTGTCGCCGAGGGCGCCCAAGATTTGTATGCTAAAGCGCGTTACGGTCAGGCCGAGGATGTCTATCGGGATATCCTTCGGTGGGCATCGGAGCATCCGCAGGCTCTGCACGGACTGGGAATGACGTTCTTCAAGAGGGGCAATTCCAGGGAAGGGATTCCCTTCCTCGAAAAGGCGATTGACTTTAAGCCTGATTACGAGGAGGCATACTTCAATCTGGCCGGGATGCTCAAGAGTCTCGACCGCCTCGATGAAGCGGAGCAGCGGTTCAGGCAGGCGCTGGCGCTAAATCCCAAGAACGCCGCGGCCTTGTCTAACCTGGCAGGTGTGCTTTGGACCCAGGGGCGGGCGGCTGCGGCTGTGGAGCTCTTCCGGCAGGCGCTTGCGCGGCGCCCCGGTTTTGGCCCAGCGGTTACCGGCTTGTTATTGTCATTCAATTATGTGTCTGGCACTACTTCCGAAGAGGTCTTAACCGAACATCGGGCTTGGGGGACGACATTCGAACGGGACATCAAGCCCTGTCGCCGCTGGCTGACACTGCCTGACCCTGAAAAGCGTCTCAGAATAGGATATGTTTCTTCAGATCTTGGACATCACCCGGTCGGCTACTTCATGGTGAATCCGATCACCCACCGGCACCGTGACCGGATCGAAGTCTTTTGCTATTCTAACCGCAACGGAGATGACGACCTAACCCGCTATTTCCGCGAGCACTCCGACTGTTGGCGCCAAATTCACGGGCTTTCCGACGATGAAGTTGCAAAGCTTGTCCGCCAGGATCGGATCGATATTCTCGTTGATCTTTCCGGCCACACCGGTGGTAGCCGCATGGGCCTGTTTGCCCGCCAG
>NZ_DAHVYG010000016.1 GCF_027327745.1 Geobacter sp. | reverse complement strand
CGCTCCGGCTCCGGATAGTGGTCGTCAGGGTGGGGGAAGCCTACCCGCGGGGTGAACTCCAGAACCTGGGGGGGGCCGGCCCCTCCCCACCGGGGCCGTGTTTCCTCTGCCACGATGTCGAAGGCGGTCGTCACCTCGGCGAGGATCTCGGGGGGGAGGAACGGCTCCCAGTGACTGCGGATGTACGCCAGCTGGCCGGCGAGGGAATCGGGCGACGCCTTTAGGGGGGCACGGAGAAGCTCCGGGAGGGTGAGCCCGAATGCCTGGTCGGCGGGAGCGTTCCCGAGCTCCCGTTCCAGGTTCGCCATCACCCGCCGGTAGGAGGAACGGCGCTCCAGCTCACGGTCGTCGAACAGCAGGCGAAACGGATCGAGCGCCCGGTTGTCGGCCGCTACCCGCAGCAACAGCAGCTCCTTCACCACCCGCTGGCGTCGCCGCCGATCGGCGGTGTCCCCCGCCAGGAATTCCGCCGCTGTCGCCATGCCATCGAGGACCGCTCCGGGAGGAAAGAATTCCACGAACCGGGTGATGGTGTCACCGAGCTCTCCGGCTTCGTAGGCGTAACCGCAGGCGGAGACGGAATCGGCCAGGAGGGCCGGGTGGCGGGCGTCTGCATAGTGATCCATCATGTGGCGAAGCGCCTTGAGCATGATGATGTAGAGATTGAGCTGACCCGCCGGCACCGGCCGGTCCGCCAGATCGGGGAGGCGATTGAGCCGGCTTGCCACCTGCCGGGCGACCATGATGCGCGGAACCTCGGCTCCCGGCGCAAGCGCCCGGCGGACGCTCGCCAGTCCGAGCTGCTCCCACGCATCGCCCGACACCTGCAGCTCAAACGGAAAGTATGCGGTTTCCCGCCCTTCTTGTCGTATCATCATCCCCCCGTCTCCGGTCTTGGCGCCCACTCCCTGCCCGGCCGCCGTCTCTCAAGGATAGTAGCCCAATTGCCCCCAGCCGTCAACGTCCGTACCGCTTGTCTCCCGGAACATCCCCGCGACGAAAACCTTGACTCTTTCGCATCCCCCCGGTAAGCTGAATTAGCCTGTTCTAACAGACCCCTCCCTCCGCAACCCCCCCGGAGCGTGCCATCGTGCGACTGACCCTCATCGCGAAGCTCTCCATCGCCACCAGCGCGGTCCTGCTCCTGACCATGGGGCTTTTCGCCTACATCAACGTCGAGCAGCTGGATAAGCTTCTCTTCGAGGAAGCGGTCACCGATGCCGACAAGCTGGGCGAGACCATCGTCCGGACCACCCATTACCACATGCTGGAAAACAACCTGAAACGGGCCTACCAGATCATCGACGAGGTCGGCGCCCAGCGGGGGATCATCGAACGGATCCGAATGATCAACAAGTTCGGCCTCGTCACCCACTCCACCGACCCGAAGGAGACGGGCCTCTACCTCGACAAGAAGGCCGAGGCGTGCAGCATGTGCCACTCGGGCTCCTCCCCCCTCGTCCACGCCACCACCATGAACCGGAGCAGGATTTTCCGCAACCGGGAAGGGAACGAGGTCCTCGGCCTGGCGAAGGCGATCTACAACGAAGAGCGCTGCTATACCGCGCCGTGCCACTTCCATCCCAAGGAGGCGAAGGTCCTCGGGGTCCTCGACGTCGTCGTCTCCCTCGATCCGATGCACCGCAAGGTCTACGCCTACCGCAACGAGATCATCATCCTCACCGTTCTCCAGATCGGGCTCATCGCCCTCTGCCTCACCTTCTTCACCCAGCGTTTCGTCAACCGCCCGGTCCGCCGCCTCGTACAGTACGCCCACCTCGTCGGAAGCGGCGAGCTCGACGCCCGGGTAGCCATCAATTCCCACGACGAGATGGGTGAGTTGGCCGGGGCCTTCAACGACATGACCGTCAACCTCAAGAAGGCCCACGACGAACTGGCGGACTGGGGGAAAAACCTGGAGACGAAGGTGGAAGAGCGCACCGAGGAGCTCAGGAGAATCCAGGCCCAGCTCGTTCACTCGGAAAAGCTGGCGTCGCTCGGAGAACTTGTGGCGGGGATCGCCCACGAAATCAACAATCCCCTCACCGGAATCCTCGTCTTCGCCTCGCTCCTCTCCAGCGACTCAAAACTCGACCCGTCCCTCAAGGGAGACCTGGACCTGATCGTCAAGGAGACCCAGCGCTGTGCCAAGATCGTCAAGGGGCTCCTCGACTTCTCCCGGGAATCGTTTCCCCAGAAGCGTCCCGCATCCCTCAACGAGGTCATGGACGCCACCCTCACCCTCGTCGGGAACCAGTCGTGTTTCCACGACGTGCGGCTCATCAAGGAGTACAATACGGACATCCCGGAGATGCTCCTCGACCCGCATCAGATCGAGCAGGTCTTCATCAACCTGCTTCTCAACGCCTGCCACGCCATCTCCGGGTCTGGAAAGATTCTGGTCCGGACCGGCTTCGACCGGGAACGCGCCGAGGCCTACGCCGCCATCGGCGATACCGGCTGCGGGATTCCCGAGGAGATCCTCGGCAAGATCTTCGACCCCTTCTTCACCACCAAGGAAAACAGGGGAACCGGCCTTGGCCTTTCGGTCTCCTACGGCATCATCGAGGCCCACGGAGGAAGGATCGAGGTGCAGAGCACCGTAGGGGTCGGGACGACCTTCACCATCTGGCTCCCGCTGATGCATGAAGGGGCGCCGGAGGGTGCCGCTGCGGATTCATCGGCACCCTCCTCCGCCTGAGACGTCAGATGAAAAGCCGAAAGGGGCGTCACGCGAGACGCCCCTTTCGGCCTTCCGTTCAACTTGTCTTTGCTGCTTCAGTTGCCCATCTGGTTCCTCGCCGAAATCCGCAGCTTCTTCAGAAGCGCCTGAAAATTCGGGCGAAGCATCCCGGTCTCTTCCGCCGCCCGGGTGATGTTCCAGTTGTTGCGCTTGAGGGCCTGAAGGACGAACGCCTTCTCGATCGGCTCCACCGCCCGCTCCCGGATCTGCCGTTTGGTCTCCTTGAGCTCGTCCACGTTCTGCGGGACGTATCCCCCGAGCCCGCCGCCGGTCTCGTTCCCCGCCACCCGCAGCTCCAGGTCCTCCTTCTGGATCAGGTCCCCCTCCGCCAGGACCACCGCCCGCTCGATGATGTTCTCCAGCTCCCGCACGTTGCCGGGGAAGTTGTACTCCTCCAGCAGCGCCAGGGCGTCGGGGGCGAGTCCGCGGATCTCTTTCCCCATCTCCTCGGAGAATGTCGTCAGGAAGTGGCCGATGAGCTGCGGCAGGTCCCCCTTGCGTTCCCGCAGGGGGGGAAGGTCGATGGGGATGATGTTCAGGCGGAAGAAGAGGTCCTCCCGGAAGCTTCCCTGGGAGACCAGGGTCCGAAGGTTCTTGTTGGTGGCGGCCACGAGGCGGATGTCGATCGGCACCGGCTGGGTGCCGCCGATGGGGGTGATCTCCCGCTCCTGGAGGACCCGCAGCAGTTTCGCCTGGGTAGTGAGGCTGATGTTGGAGATCTCGTCGAGGAAGAGGGTGCCGCCGTCGGCCACCTTGAAGAGGCCGGTCTTGGTCTGGATGGCGCGGGTGAACGACCCCTTGATGTGGCCGAAGAGCTCGCTCTCCAGGAGGGTCTCCGCCAGGGAGGTGCAGTCGACCGCCACGAAGGGGTTGTCGCGCCGATGGCTGTTGTTGTGGATCGCCCGGGCGACGAGCTCCTTGCCGGTGCCGCTCTCGCCGGTGATGAGCACCGTGCTGTCGGTGGGGGCCACCTGGATGATGCGGCGGTAGACCTTCTGCATCTCCTTGCTCTCCCCCACGAAGAGATCGAAGCCGTGGTGCTCCCCCAGCTCCTTCTTCAGGAAGATGTTCTCCAGCAGCACCGCCCGCTGGGCAAGGGCCTTGCGGACCTTCTCGACGATCTGCTCGGGGGTGAACGGCTTGGCGATGTAGTCGAAGGCGCCGTTTTTCATCGCCTCCACGGCGGTATCGACGGTGGAGAAACCGGTGATAATGATGACCGGCACCTCCGGCTGCAGGACCTTGATCGCCTTCAGGACCTCCATGCCGCTCATGCCGGGCATCTTCAGGTCGGTGATCACCAGGCTGAAATTCTCGTCCTGCATCCGCTCCAGGGCGATCTGGCCGCTGGGAGAGGTTTCCGCATGGAACCCTTCTTTCTACAGGATGCGCCGCAATCCCTCGCGTATGACCGCTTCGTCGTCGACCACGAGGACATCGATGTTTTCCATTGCCGCCACCTTTCACCAAAGGGATTGAGCGTTACGGGATCACCTTCAAAACAGTTTCACGGCCGTCACAAATTCGTGTTTATTAATATCAACTAAATTACAACAATTGAATTTTTAAGTCAAACACCGAAAACCCTCCAACACCTGCTCCGCCTCCCTCCCCTTTCCAAATCGACCGCATATTCGGCATATTGCGGCTGCCTCCCCCTGTATATTTATTTATACATCTACCTCCGGCAGCGATTATCTGCGAAATTTCAGGCACTTGTCCGACCGTCCCCGCGGAAGCCGGGCCATACGGAGGAGATTCGCAGTATATCCCGTCCATACACACCCCGGCAGCAGCGACAGGCTCCAACTCTCTCCGACCTTTCAAATTAACCCGGTATTCCGGGCGTTTATCAGTTTTAAGTAATTTCTTTTAACTTCAGGCACGCCTGCTGCACAAAGAAAGATGTGACGAACACCACACCTCTTGAAGGAGGATAACATGAAAACCGCGACGAAAACCTTGGCCCTGATTCTGGCAGCAACAACGTCGGCACTGGCGGCAAGCGGCGCCGAAACCGAAGGCAACGGCTTCCTCGTGACGCTGTTTCTCGCCTTCGGCGCCCTCATCATCGCCTTTCAGCTCGTTCCGGGGGTGCTCCTCTTCGCCTCGATGATCAAGGGGCTCTTCAGCCGGCCGTCCGCGGAAGAGAGCGAAACCAACCGCTCCGCCTGAGCCGGGGCGGAAGGAGCGATGTTCGGCAGAGAGGGATACGGCTATGTTAGGACTTCTCATAGCAGACAACAATACGGAAGCACGCAAGCAGCTGGCGGAGCTCTTTATCGAGGCGGGATACAACGTCATCGTCACCAACTCGGCGGCCAACGCCCTCTACGGAATACTCAAGAAAACCGCCCAGGTGGTCATCATCGGAAGCGAGTTCGACGACTTCAAGGCGGGGGAGCTGATCCCGCTGCTCAAGAAATGCAACCGGAACCTGACGATTATCCTCGTATCCGACGACGCCTCGCTCCCGGTGATCCGCAAGCTCCGGAAAGAGGGGATCTTCTATCACGCCCTCAGGCCGGTGCTGCCGGAGGACAGGGAAGAGATACGCCTTGCGGTCCGGTGCGCCTTCGACAGCCTCATGTAGATGCTGCCCGGCGCGGTGACCCGACACAGAATCACGCGACACCACATACCCAACAAGGAGGATGCCATGAAACGCTCAACCATCGTAAACGCAGCAGTCCTGTGGATCGGAACCGTCGTCCCGGCGCTGGCGGCCTCGGGCGCCCGCGAGGACAACAGCGGAATCTTCGTCTGGATCTTCCTCGGGTTCTGCGCCCTCATCATCGTCGCCCAGCTCCTGCCGGCCGTCATGATGATGCTCGGCTTCGCCAGGGGGCTCAGGAAGGAGCGTCCGCTGGCCAAGGAGCACGCCTCCAGCTGAGTCGCCGCGCCCCCCGGCAGAACCTACCGACAAAGGAGACGACACAATGTTAACGCTACGCTCGACAATTCTGGCGGTTTCGCTCCTGGGGGTCATGACCGCCGGCGCCCTTGCCGCCGACAAACCGCAGGAGCAGTGCCTGGGCTGCCACGGCGACCGGAACATCAGCGGCACGAGCGGCTCCCACATCTACATCGACCCGCAGCAGTATTCGCAGACGACCCACGCGATCATCGGCTGCACCTCGTGCCATGAGGCGGTCAGTTCAAGCCACCCGGACGACGGGATCAGGCCGTCGCGGGCCACCTGCAAGGAGTGCCACGGCCCGGTCCAGAAGGAGTACGCCGCCAGCCTCCACGCCAACAACGCCGGGTGCGCCGACTGCCACAACCCCCATGCCGTGAAACAGCCGATGGCGTTATCGGGGCGCGACATGAACGCCATGTGCGCCAAGTGCCACGACACGGCCCGAATGGTGACGGTGCACGACAAGTGGCTCCCCCAGGCGAACCTCCACCTCGACGCGCTGCCGTGCATCACCTGCCATACCGGTTCCCGCAACTACGTGATCACGATGTACATCGAGAAACGGGCCGGAAACAAGCCCCACGGCGATTTCAAGGTGGCGACCTACCAGGACCTCACCCAGCTCCTACCGGGG
The DNA here is from genome assembly GCF_027327745.1 of Geobacter sp. Lineage (GTDB taxonomy): Bacteria > Desulfobacterota > Desulfuromonadia > Geobacterales > Geobacteraceae > Geobacter. Next base: position 31,486 of record NZ_DAHVYG010000016.1, on the reverse strand, counting down.
GACAAGGAGGTAAAGTCCCTCATCGACACCAACGGCGACAGCTTCATCTCCCTGGCCGAGCTGCGGACCTTCAACCGCGACGCCAGGCATGACGGCCTGCGGCTCTGGGGGATGATGACCCCCGAGAAGGTGACCCACTCCTACCAGATCCTCGACAACCGCTGGGACTGCACCTTCTGCCACGCCTCGGGGCCCCGGGCGCTGCAGACGAGCTTCATCTCCTTTCCGGACCGAAACGGGACCTTCGCCCGGGTCGCCGTCGAGAAAGGGGCCATCCTCGACCTCCTCTACGGCACCCCCGACTTCTACATGATGGGCTCCACCCGCAGCACGGCCCTCTCCATCGTCGGCGGCCTGATCATCTGCGGCGGGATGGCCTTCGCCGGCATCCACGGGACGTTCCGGTTCCTGACCAGGAACAACAGAAATAAGGAGCACTGACCATGAGCGCCCACACCGAAAAAGAATATATCTACCTCACCCCGATGCCGGTAAGGATCTGGCACTGGATCAACGCCCTCGGGATCGTGACCCTCTGCATCACCGGCATCCAGATCCGGTTTCCCGAGTACGTCAACATCTTAGGGAGCTACAAGGCGGCCATCCGGCTCCACAACACCGCCGGGATCACCGTCTCCATCTTCTACGCCGTCTGGCTCGGCTACTACCTGATCGTCAGGGGGAACCTGTTCAGGCTCTACGTCCCCAGCACCTATGACATCAAGATGGGGATATTCCGGCAGGTGCTCTACTACTTCTATCACTTCTTCAAGGGAGGGCAGAGCCCCCACCACGCCACCCCCGACGACAAGTTCAATCCAATGCAGAAGATGGCGTACATGGGGCTCATGCTGGTGCTGATGCCGCTGGTGATCGCAACCGGCATCCTGATCCTGAACGTGGCGCCGCTGCGCGAATGGATCATCCTGATCGGCGGGATCAAGATCCTGGTGAGCGCCCACTTCCTGATCGCCTGCTGCTTCTTCGCGTTTCTCTTCGTCCACGTCTACCTGGCCACCATGGGACATACCCCACTGGCCCACTTCAAGCCGATGTGGGACGGGTGGGAGGAGGTGGAGCACCACTAGCGGCCCCCCTCTCCACGAAAGGCGAAACGCACGGGGCGTTTCGCCTTTTTTGCGGCCGCTCCCCGTGAACGCCCAAAACGGTCGATGAGCGAGGGGTATTTAAAATTGACTAATCCGGACTGCTTACCTATAATTCGACCTGTTTTGTGCCCATCAGCATCCACTTTCCACAGGAGGCGAACATGAGACTGCGCTGCACCCTTCTCCTCGCGGCAGGGATGGTCGTCGCCGGAGGCCTTGCCTTCGCGATCACCATCAAGGACGTGACCTTCTCCACCAAGGACGCCGGCAAGGTGGTATTCAGCCACAAGGTCCACATCGGCAAAAAGGGGATCGAGAACAACTGCAAGGCCTGCCACCCCGCCATCTTCGACATGAGGAAAAAGGTCACCCGCACCATGGCCGACATGGAAAAGGGGAAATCGTGCGGCGCCTGCCACACCGGCAAGGAGGCGTTTCCCCTCAAGGAATGCGGCCGCTGCCACGCCGTGAAGGAGATCACCTTCAAGGTGAAGGCCACCGGGCCGACCCCCTTCAGCCACAGGAAGCACCTGGCGATGTATCCGGACTGCGGCGCCTGCCACCCGAAACTCTTCAAGGCCGGCCTCAACAAGCCGTTCACCATGGCCGAGATGGAGCAGGGGAAATCGTGCGGTGCCTGCCACAACGGCAAGACCGCCTTCGGCGTGGGCGAATGCGCCTCCTGCCACACGGTCAAGGAAGTGGGCATCACCTCCCGGGAGACCGGCAGGATCATCTTCAGTCACAAGATGCACGCCGGGAAGCTCAAGTGCGGCGAGTGCCACAACAAGCTCTTCACCCCGGGCCGGAACAGGCCGGTCGGCATGGCCGCCATGGAGAAAGGGAAGTCGTGCGGCGCCTGCCATAACGGCAAGGCCGCCTTCAGCGTGAAAGAGTGCGCGAAATGCCACCCGGTCCACGACGTCGCCTTCAAGGTGAAGGGAGCGGGACCGGCCACGTTCAGCCACACCGTCCACCTTGCCATGTACTCGTGCAACGACTGCCACACCAGGATCTTCAAGGCCGGAAGAAGCGCAAAGGTCGTCACCATGCTCGAAATGGAGAAGGGGAAGTCGTGCGGCGCCTGCCATGACGGCAAGACCGCCTTCAGCGTCCGAGAGGACTGCGTCAAGTGCCACAACATGTAGCTCCACGGCCCAGGGCGGGGCGCAAGACCCCGCCCTGGCATTGTCCGCCGTCGGGGATACACTGGATGTGATGTCCTGAAGGGGATCGAATCCGATCAAGGAGCGCTTATGTTCAAGAGCTTCGCCGCCAAAGCCATTGTCCCCCCCGCCCTCGCCGTCACCGGATTCGTCATTGTCTGCTGCCTCCTCCTCTACTCGGTCATCAAGACCGACATGCTCAACGACACCATCCGGCACGAAACCAACCTTGCCGACACCATCATCAAGTCGACCCGCTACGCCATGCTCAAGGACGACCGCGAGATGCTGCGCAACATCATCGGCAACATCGGCCAGCAGAAAGGGGTGGAGCAGGTCCGAATCTTCAACAAGAAAGGGGTGGTCGCCTTCTCGGCCCACCATGCGGAAGTGAACACCATCGTCGACAAGAAGGCCCCCGGCTGCATCGCCTGCCATGCGGGCCCCGTGGCGGCAACGAGCATGGGGAGGATGGAACAGGCCCGCCGCTTCATCGACGCGCGGGGCAGGAGCATCATCGCCATCACCGCTCCGGTCTACAACGAGCCCGAATGCTTCGCCGCCCCCTGCCACGTCCACACCGCCGAACAGAAAGTGCTCGGCATCCTCGACATCGGACTTTCGGAGGAGCCGCTCCAGCGGACCCTTGCCACACTCAGGATGAGGATGACCGTCTTCTGTCTCATGATACTCGCCCTGACGGTCGGGGGGGTGTCTGCCCTGCTGCAGCGAAATGTCCTCATGCCGATCAGGGAGCTGTGGGAGTACGTCTCCCGGACCAGGCGCGGCGAGACGGGGCTGAAGGCGCCGGTATACCGGGACGAGATCGGGGAACTCGCCCGCTCGTTCCAGGAGATGGCGGCAAAGCTCAAGTCACGTGACGACGACCGTGAAGGGGGCTCCGATCCTCCGGCGGACAGGTGACAACGGGGAGTCCATGAGAGATTCCCGGGAACTCACCTCACCACCCGGGCATCCCGGCACCCCTCCGGACCGGGACGCGGTACGGGCAGAAACCGTCCGCCGGATCGCGCAGCTTCGGAGCATGTCGAACCGCGGCCTCTGGGCCATGGCGCTCTTCATCGCCATAAGCACCGTCGCTCTCCGGGACTTTAGCCCCCTCCCCACCCTTCCGGAAACGGTCCGGGCACTCCTCGGCCGCCCCCCGTCGGCATTGATGATCAGCGGCGCCCTGGTCCTCTACACCTTCTCGGCCATCATCCTCATCCTTTCCCGCATGATGAGCGGCTCCGGGCAGTTCGGCGCCTTCTCCCACGTCGGCTACCTTTCCGCATTTTACGCGTTTTACCACTTTGCCCGGGCCCTCGACGAAAACTTCTGGGCCGTCTTCGCCGCCGGCTTCACCATCCTGGCGCTGGAGAGCTACCACATCTGGAACCACTATTCGGAGGAGATCCGGAAGGAGCAGGAGGTTCTCGACGCCATCGAACAATCGCGCAGGGACTGAATCCGGTGCGGGAGGAGGATGTCCCTGTGAAAACCGGAAAACGCTTGACGAATTACCGCCGAATTGCTAGCTTTATTCCGAGTTTATCGACAACTGCATACGTTCATTCGCTAGGGGAGTTTCGACTGAGAGTTCGCCGTCATGCGGCGAGCGACCCTTTGAACCTGATCCGGGTAATGCCGGCGTAGGGAAGCGCGTTCATCCAAGGGGCCGCTTTCGCGGTCCTTTTTGTTTACAGTTCCCGGCCCGCCGGGCACGACGGAGATAACCATGGAAATCATCGTCAACGGAGAACCGAAGACCATCACCCCGATGTCGGTCCTGGATCTCCTCGCCTCCCTCGATATCGACCCCCGCCGGGTGGCGGTGGAGCTCAACCTCGACATCCTCCCCAAGGGGAACTATGAAACCACCCACCTCTCCGGCGGCGACCGCCTGGAGATCGTCCACTTCGTGGGCGGAGGGTAGACAGGAGACTGCCATGTCCAACACGACCGACAAACTGGTGATCGCCGGGAGGGAATTTTCTTCCCGCCTCATGGTCGGCACCGGCAAATACGCCAGCAACGAACAGATGGTTCAGGCGCTCGAGGCCTCCGGTGCGGAGATCATCACCGTGGCGGTGCGGCGCGTAAACATCACCGACCGCACCAAGGAGTCACTCCTCGACTTCATCGACACGAAGAAATACACCCTGCTCCCCAACACCGCCGGCTGTTACACCGCCGACGACGCTGTCCGCACCTGCCGGCTCGCCCGGGAAGCGGGGATGTCCGACATGGTGAAGCTGGAGGTCCTGGGCGACGAGAACACCCTCTTCCCGGACAACGAGGAGCTGCTCAAGGCGGCCAGGGTCCTCGTCAAGGAAGGGTTCACGGTCCTTCCCTACACTAGCGACGACCCCATCGTCTGCAAGAGGCTGGAGGAGATCGGCTGTGCCGCGGTCATGCCGCTGGGGGCCCCCATCGGCAGCGGCCTCGGCATCCGCAACCCCTACAACATCCGGATCATCCTCGACACCGTGAAGGTACCGGTCATCGTCGACGCCGGGGTCGGGACCGCCTCCGACGCGGCCATCGCCATGGAGCTCGGGGTGGATGGCGTGCTCATGAATACCGGCATCGCCGGGGCGAAGGACCCGATCGCCATGGCCGAGGCGATGAACCTGGCGGTCCGGGCGGGGCGGCTCGCCTACCGGGCGGGGCGGATCCCGAAGAAGCTCTTCGCCACCGCTTCGAGCCCCATCGAGGGGATGATTGGCTAAGGCAAAGACGAATTCGTTCCCCCTTTATCTCATCACCGACCGCCATCAGACGTCAGGACGCGACCTCCTGGCCGTCGTCGGCGAGGCGCTGGCGGGGGGGGTGACCGCGGTGCAGCTGCGGGAAAAGGACCTCGCGCCACGGGAGCTCCTGGAGCTGGCCCGCGCCCTGCGGGAGCTGACGGGACGCTTCGGCGCCCGGCTCCTCGTCAACGACCGGATCGACGTCGCCCTGGCGGCGGGAGTCGACGGGGTCCACCTCGGCGAGGAGGGCATCCCTGCCGACGTGGCACGCCGGCTCCTCGGGCCGGAGCGGCTCATCGGCGTCTCGTGCCACACCCTGGCCGGCGCCCGGGCGGCCGAAGAGGGGGGAGCGGACTTCATCACCTTCGGGCCGGTCTTCTTCACGGCGTCGAAGGCGCGCTACGGTCCTCCGGTGGGGCTCGCCCCCCTTGCCGAGGCGGTCCGCTCCGTTTCGCTGCCGGTCTTCGCCCTCGGCGGCATCACCCGGGAGAATGCCGCCGACGCCATGGCCGCCGGGGCGGCCGGCATCGCCCTGATCTCGGCCATCTGCGCCGCCGACAGTCCGCGGGACGAGGCACGGGCTCTCCTTTCGCTCCTACCGCACCCATCCCGCAAAAGGTAACGCATGGCCGACCAGCACCTCAACCCCCATCTCCGCATCAACTCCTACGGCACGTTCCTGCGACACCGCTTCGGCTGCCGGGTGAGCAAGGTGAACGTGGACGGCGGCTTCACCTGCCCCAACCGTGACGGGACCCGGGGGACGGGGGGGTGCGTCTACTGCGACAACAGCTCCTTCTCGCCGGGGGGGACCCTTCCCGACAAGCCGATCGAGCAGCAGATGGCGGAGGGGATGGCCTACCACCGCACCCGGCTCGGGAGCGAGAAGTTCATCGTCTATTTCCAGAAATTCACCAACACCTATGCCCCCGCGGCAAGGCTCCGGGACCTCTACCGCCGGGCACTGGCCCACCCCGACGTGGTCGGGATCTCCGTCGGCACCCGCCCCGACTCCCTTGCCGACGAGGCCCTCGACCTGCTGGAGGAGCTGGCCCGGGAGCGCTACGTCTGCATCGAGCTCGGCCTGCAGTCGATGGACGACGCCATCCTGAGCCGGATCAACCGGGGGCATACCCTGGCGGAATACCTCCGGGCGGTGGAGCGGATCGCCGGCCGGGGGATCGACCTCTGCACCCACCTGATCTACGGCTTCCCGGGCGAGACGCGGGAGGGGTTTCTCCGGACCGCCGGCCTCATCGCCGGCCTCCCGGTCAACTCGGTGAAGCTCCACCAGCTCCACGCGGTGAGGGGAACCCGTCTCGCCGAGCTCTATTCCCGGCGCGAGTTCATCCCGGTGACCCTCGACGACTACGTGGCCACGGCCTGCGATTTCCTGGAGCTCCTTCCCCCGCAGATCGCCATCCAGCGCCTCTACGGCTCGGCCCCCGTCGAGATCAGGGTGGCCCCCTCCTGGAACCTGAAGAACAACCGGATGTGGTACGCCGTAGTGAACGAGCTGAAGCGTCGCGGGACCTGGCAGGGGTGCCGGCTCGACGGGGCCTGCAGCGGCAAGGTCGGCAATCTCTGAACGGAGGGAGATGAATGAAAACAGCCCGCATCGTCGGCAGCGACACTGCATACCCCATCGGGAAGATCCTCTGCATCGGCCGCAACTATGCCGAGCACATCAGGGAACTCGGAAACGAGACCCCCGATGCGCCCGTCATCTTCTCCAAGCCCGCCTCGTCGGTCATCGGCGACGGCGGCACCATCGTCATCCCGCCCTACTCCCGCGACTGCCACCACGAGGCGGAGCTGGCCCTTCTGGTCGGGCGCAAGGGAAAGGATGTCCCGAAGGAAGAAGCCCTGGCACTGCTCGCCGGCTACGGCGTCGCCATCGACCTGACCCTGCGGGACGTCCAGGCCGAGCTCAAGAAAAAGGGGCTCCCCTGGGATATCGCCAAGGGGTTCGACACCGCCTGTCCCCTCTCGGAGTTCGTCCCCGCCGAACGGATCGCCGACCCGCAGGAGCTGCGGATCCGCCTCGCTGTAAACGGAGCGCTCCGCCAGGACGGCTCCACCTCCCTCATGATCCACCCGGTGCGCGAGCTGATCAGCTACCTGTCGGGGATCTTCACCCTGGAGCCGGGGGACGTGATCCTCACCGGCACCCCGGCGGGAGTCGGTCCCCTGGTTTCCGGCGACACGGTCGAAGCGGAGATTCAGGGAGTCGGAGCACTCCGGGTTTCCGTTAAACAATCCAAATAACCATATTATTGACTTAAATGGGACGATCACGCTATCGTGGACCGAAATTCCAGGAGGTAACGACATGGATACCAAGAACTGTCCGGAGTGCCAGGGGATGATGCTCCTTCTCCCCGGCTGAGGGGGCCTCTTCTGGCGGTGCCAGAAGTGCGGCAAGAAAATCCCGTTTCAGGGGGGCGAACTCCCCGATTGCGGCTGCGGGAACTGATGCCGGGAGGGGGGACTACGTCCCCCTTTTTTCTTTTCCGTGATCGGTACGTCCCTTGCATTTCAGTCGTACTTACCCTCTATTCCGACTCCTCGAAAGGAGTACCCCCATGGCACGAAATCTTCGCCTCGGCTCGACCCTGATACGCTGGCTCCTGATAGCCGGCGCGGCCCTGGCGCTCGTCGGCGCCTCCATCACTTTCCGCACTACTGGAAACTCCCTCCTGCTGGGCGGGGTTTTTCTCGTCAACGCCGCAATCTCGATCTGCGTGCTCAGGATGCTCGCCGCCAGAAAACTGGTCAGCCGTGTCAACATCCTGGCAGGGGCAATGAACCGGGGGGCGGAAGGAGACCTGACGGTGACCGTGGCAGACGACTCCGAGGACGAGTTCGGCATGCTCAGCGGCAACTTCACCACCATGGTCCAGCGGCTCTCGGGGATGGTGACCAACGTAAACGGCGCCGTCACCGAACTGAAGGAGATCGCGGCGACGGTCCGCAATGCAGCCGACAGCGGCCTCGCCACGGCGGAGGTGCAGGCCCAGGCGGTGCAGGGGACGACGGAGGGGATCCGCGCCATCGACCGGTCGGTGAACGAGGTTGCCTGCTCGGTGGAAAGCCTCTCCCGCTCGGCGTCCGACAACTCAGCATCGATTCTCCAGATGTCGGCGAGCATCGAGGAGGTGGCCTCCCACGTGGAGGAGCTGGCGCGGGCGGTGGATGAGGTCAGTTCCTCCATCATCCAGATGGCGGCTGCCGAAAAGGCGATCGGCAGCAACGTCAGCGGGCTGATGGAGGACGCGTCGGGGACCGCCTCGCTGGTTGCCGAGATGGAGCGCTCCATCAAGCAGATCGAGAAGAGCACCGTCGAGACCGCCGCCATCTCCGACGAGGTGCTGCGGGATGCGGAACTCGGCCGGGAGTCGGTCGAGAGCACCATCTCGGGGATCGGCGAGATCCGCCGCTCTTCCCTGACCGTGGCAGAGGCCATCGAGACCCTCTCGATCCGCGCCGGCGACATCGGCTCCATCATCTCGGTGATCGACGAGGTCGCGGAGCAGACGAAGCTCCTGGCGCTCAACGCCTCCATCATCGCCGCCCAGGCGGGAGAACATGGCAAGGGATTCGCCGTGGTGGCGCACGAAATCAAGGATCTGGCTAAGCGGACCACCTCCTCCACCCGGGAGATCGACCAGATCATCGAAGGGCTGCGGGAGGAAACCGACCGCGCCGTGGTGGCGATCCGCCATGCCGAAAAACGGATTGTCGAAGGGGAAGAGCTGTCGCACCGCTCGGGCGATGCGCTCCACAAGATCGTCGATGGGGTAAAGATGGCGGCCGGCCAGGTGAACGAGATCGCCCGGACCACGGTGGAACAGTCCCAGGGGAGCGAACATATCCGCCAGGCGATGGAACGGGTGGCGGATATGGTGAAGCAGATCATGCGGGCCACCCAGGAGCAGACCCACGGCTCCGAACTGATCATGGGGGCGGTCGCCAGGATGAAGGGACTCACGGCCCAGGTCCGGAACTCCACCCAGGAACAGCGCAACACCGGGGCACTGATCGTCCGCTCGAGCGAGGGGATCTCCCAGATGATCGCCACCATCCGTCAGGCGTGCCAGGTGCAGGCGGAAAACAGCGAGAAGATCGTCCGCGCCGTGGAGAACATGGAGAATTCAGCCGAGCAGAATCTCCAGACCACCCGCGTCATGGAGGGGACCGTCAACGGCCTCACGTGCCAGATCGAAGAACTGACCCGCGCCATGGCGGGCTTCCGCGTGGAACCCTCCCACTCCCCCCTTCCCTAAGCAAAAGGCCCGGCCGCAGTTGCGCGGTCCGGGCCTTTTTTCCCTTCATACGCTCCATCGCCTGCGAAACGCCGGTCACTCCCTGAACCGGTAACCGATCCGCACCGCCCCCCAGTGCCGGCCGGCGATGGTGATCGGCGCCGAGAGGTCGTTCATCACTTCACCCGTATCCCGCAGATAGGTCTGCAGCAGGAAGCGATTGGCGTTGGTGGCGCAGCGGCTGCCGGTACGGTCGTCGAAAATCCGCTTGGTGCGATTATGCTCCTTGTCGGCCTCGCGGTTCCCGGTGAGGGGGCGGGAATACCGGAGGTTGTGGGAGGGACAGTAGCCGCGCCGGTCGACGCAGATGGCGTAGACCATGTCGGCGTCCCGGGCGACGATTTCCTCCTGGAGGGGGGAGGCGACCTCGTCGAAAAATCGGTCGAAGGGAGTCCGGTACTTCTGGGGCCAGGTGTCCGGGATCGGCGTGTACACCTCGCTGAAGAGCGCGTCGAGGGTGATCGTCCGCTCGGCCAGCGCCCGGTCGATTCTCGACGTTACCCGGTCGCGGAGTTCGGCCGCGTTTGTCTTGATGGCGTCGTGGTAGTTCCCGACGCTGAACCGCCCGACTGTGGCGTAGATCTGCTCGGCGGTTTCCGACAGATCCCGGAAGATGCCGGCAGTCTGCTCCATCTGGCCATTGACCGCCCCTGCCGTGGCCGACACAGTACCGATCTTCTCCGAGATCTCGTTGGTCGTCGCGCTCTGCTCCTCGGTGGCCGTGGCAATCTGGCTGATCATATCGGTCGACTCGGCGGTAAGCCGCAGGACCTCCTCCAACCGGCACAGGGCCGAGGTCGACTTCTCCACCCCATCCTCCACCCTCTCCCTTCCCTCGCCGATGGAGGAGACCACCTCCCGGATCTCGTCCTGGATGCTCTTGATAATGACGGAGATCTGCCTGGTGGAGGTGGCGGTCCGCGTGGAGAGGGTCTTCACCTCGTTGGCGACCACGGCAAACCCCCGTCCCGCATCGCCGGCCCGGGCCGCCTCGATGGCCGCGTTGAGGGCCAGAAGGTTGGTCTGGTCGGCGATATCCTCGATAATGCCGACGATCTCCCCGATCTGATCGGAGGAGCGCTCCAGCTTTCCCATCGCCTCCAGGGTCGAGAGGACGCTCGTGCGGATCTGATCGATGCTCCGGGAGGTCTCCTCGACACTCCTCATCCCTCCCTTGGTGGCATCGTCGACTCGGCACGACAGCTGGGCCGCCCGCTGGGTGGTTACCGCCACGTTGTTGAGGGTGGCGGCAATCTCCTCCGACGCCACCGCCACCGAGGTCGCCAACTCCTTCTGCTCGATCGACGAGGAGACGAGCCGTTCGGCCTCCCTGGTGGTGCGGCAGGCGGAGATGGCGATGTGACCCGCCTGACGATAGAGACCGGTGACGATCTCCCGCAGCTTGGCGATCAGGAGGTTCACCCCTTCGGCCAGCACACCGAGCTCATCACCGGAGCGGATCGGAATCTGCGAGGTGAGGTCCCCCTCGCCCTGGGCAATGATCTGGATACGGGTGGAGATGTCGACGATATGTCTCACCAGCATTCGCCTGAAGAAGAAGTACATGCCGGCGAGAATGCCGAAGAAGCTCAGGAACCCGGCGACGGAAAGGGTCCAGGTGAGCCGCAGGGCATCGCCGTATCCCTCTTCCCGCGAGGTCGTCAGAAGGAGCGCCCCGGTGTACCGCTCCCCCCTGTCGTGGCACTGCCTGCAACGCTCTGCGTTCAGCAGGGGGATGATAAAGCTGCGGGCCCGGCTCCCGTTGAACAGGTGCTGTTTCTCGATTCTGGTGCCGCTGCGCAGCGCAGCAAGAACCTCGGCGTCGGCGGTCATCGAACCGGAAGGCTTCCCCGTCGCGTTGAAGATCTTCAGGTCGAGGATCCCCCCCTTTCCCCGGACGTCGTCAATGTAGCGGGTGACCACCCCCATGTCCCCCTTCATCATATACTCTTCGATGTCCCGCCGGATGATCGCAGAGAGATCACGGGCGCTGCTCGCCTCAAGCCCCGTGAGCGCCCGGTATTCGAGCCAGATGGCGGTGGCGCCAAGGGCGGCAAAGCCGATGGAAAGCGTGATGCCGATGATGCCGAGGATCTTGAAGGCCAGTCTGTTCCTGAACATGGATTCCGCCCCCCGCAAATCTTTCGTAACTACTGTTACCTATCGGCACAGGCGGGCGAAACTTGAGTCGGAATAAAATGAAGTTTTATTGCCCTGAAGTCATAAAAAAAGCCCCGGGAAGATCCCGGGGCTTTTCTCTTTCGGTCTGAAGCCGACCGTTACAGTTTGTTCACGTTGGCAGCCTGAAGCCCCTTTGCTCCCTGCACCACATCAAAGGTCACCGCCTGCCCCTCGGCCAGGGACTTGAAGCCTTCGGACTGGATGGAGGAAAAGTGGACGAAGACATCCTCGCCGTTATCCTGCTCGATGAACCCGTACCCCTTGCTGTCATTGAACCATTTCACCACACCCTTTGCCATTACTTCAACCCTCCTGTTGCGTTCTCCCTACGTTTCAATAACCGGGCCTACTCCGGGGCCCCAAGCTGAAAGGCGATTTTCCCGTTTTCTAGCACCAACCGGCAAATGGTGTCAAGCTGATATTTGTCTCATGAAAAAAGCGGCGGGGGTCTTCGGGACCTCCCGCCGCGCATCATGCGATCACTCGCCCAGGGCGGCGTGGGCCGCCGCAAGCCGGGCGATCGGCACCCGGAACGGGGAACAGGAGACGTAGTCGAGGCCGATCCGGTGACAGAAGATGACCGACGAGGGATCGCCGCCGTGCTCGCCGCAGATGCCGAGCTTGATCCCCGAGCGGGTGGCGCGCCCCTTCTCCACCGCCATCTTCACGAGGAGGCCGACCCCGTTCTGGTCGAGGGAGACGAAGGGGTCCTCCTCCAGCAGCCCCGATTCCACGTAGAACGGGAGAAACTTCCCGGCGTCGTCGCGGGAGAGGCCAAAGGTGGTCTGGGTCAGGTCGTTGGTGCCGAAGGAGAAGAACTCCGCCTCCCTGGCGATCTCGTCGGCGGTGAGCGCCGCCCGCGGCAGCTCGATCATGGTGCCGATGAGGTAGTCGATCTTGACGCCGGAGCGGGCCATGACCTCCTCGCAGACGGCAACCGCGTTCGCCTTGAGCCGCGTCAGTTCCGTGACGGTGGCGATGAGCGGGATCATGATCTCGGGGACGATGGTGAATCCTTCGTCCCTGGTCAGTTCACAGGCGGCCTCCATGATGGCCTGCACCTGCATGTCGTAGATCTCCGGGAAGGTGAGGCCGAGGCGGCACCCCCGGTGGCCGAGCATCGGGTTGAATTCGTGGAGGTAGTCGACCTTGTTCTTGAGGGTCTGAACCGAAACCCCCATGGTCTTTGACAGGGCCTCGACGTCCTTATCCTCCTGGGGGAGGAACTCGTGGAGCGGCGGATCGAGGAGGCGGATGGTGACCGGCAGCCCCTTCATCTCGCGGAAGATGCCGACGAAGTCCCCCTTCTGCATCGGAAGGATCTTGGCCAGGGCACGCTTGCGCCCCTCCACGTCCTCGGCAAGGATCATCTCCCGCACCGCAGCGATCCGCTCCGCCTCGAAGAACATGTGCTCAGTGCGGCAGAGACCGATCCCCTCGGCTCCGAACTCCCGGGCCACCTTCGAGTCGTTGGGGGTGTCGGCGTTGGTACGGACCTTAAGGGTCCGGAAGGTGTCGACCCACCCCATGAGGGTGCCGAAGTCGCCGGTGAGTTGCGGCGGCACCGTCGGGACCTGGCCGAGCATCACCTCACCGGTGGAGCCGTCGAGGGTGATGACGTCCCCCTTCTTCACCACCTCTCCCCTGGCGGTGGCGAACTGGCTGGCGGCATAGTCGACCTTGATGTCGCCGCAGCCGGCCACGCAGCATTTCCCCATGCCACGGGCCACCACCGCCGCATGGGAAGTCATGCCGCCGCGGGCGGTGAGAATCCCCTGGGCGGCATGCATCCCGTGGATATCCTCCGGGGAAGTCTCCACCCGCACCAGGATCACCTTCAGGCCGATCCGGGCCGCGGCCTCCGCCTCGTCGGCGGTGAAGACCACCTCGCCGCTGGCGGCGCCGGGGGAGGCCGGAAGCCCCTTGGCGATCACCTTCTTCGGGGCCTTGGGGTCGAGGGAGGGGTGGAGGAGCTGATCGAGCTGGGAGGGGGAGACCCGGAGCACGGCGGTCTTCTCGTCGATGAGTCCTTCCCCCACCATGTCGACGGCAATCTTGATGGCCGCCTTGGCGGTCCGCTTGCCGTTGCGGGTCTGAAGCATGTAGAGCTTACCCTTCTCGATGGTGAACTCGATGTCCTGCATGTCCCGGTAATGCTTTTCGAGGATGCCACGGATCTGGACGAGCTGCTGGTAGCAGGCGGGCATCACCTCCTCCATGGAGGGAAGGGTGGCGTCCTTGCCGTTGGCCCGGTTGATCGGCTGCGGGGTCCGGATGCCGGCCACCACGTCCTCGCCCTGGGCGTTCACCAGGTACTCGCCGTAGAAGTAGTTCTCGCCGGTGGAGGGGTCGCGGGTGAAGGCGACGCCGGTGGCGCAGTCGTTACCCATGTTGCCGAAGACCATGGACTGGACGTTGACTGCAGTCCCCCAGTCGGCGGGGATGCTGTTGAGCCTGCGATAGGTGATGGCCCGCTGGTTCATCCAGGAGCCGAAAACGGCGCCGATAGCGCCCCAGAGCTGGTCCTGGGGATTCTCGGGAAACGCCGTTCCGAGGGTTTCCCTGATTTTCGCCTTGAAGACGCCGACGAGCTCCCGCCAGTCGGCGGCGGTGAGCTCCGTGTCGAGATGGACCCCCTTCTCCTCCTTCTTCTGCTCCAGGAGGTGCTCCAGGATATCCTTCTCCATCCCCATGACGACGTCGGAGTACATCTGGACGAAGCGGCGGTAGGCGTCGTAGGCGAAGCGCTCGTCGCCGCTCTGGGCGATGATCCCCTGCACCGTCTCGTCGTTGAGGCCGAGGTTGAGGATCGTGTCCATCATCCCCGGCATGGAGGCCCGGGCACCGGAGCGGACCGAGACGAGGAGGGGATTCCCGGGATCGCCGAAGGTGCGTCCCATGAGCGCCTCGACCTTTTTCAGGTTCTCGGCCACCTCGGCGGCGAGCGCCGCGGGATACTGCCGGCCGTTGTCATAGTAGTGGGTGCAGACCTCGGTGGTGATGGTGAAGCCGGGGGGGACCGGCAGACCGATGCTGGTCATCTCCGCCAGGTTGGCCCCCTTGCCTCCCAGAAGGTTCTTCATGTCGGCCCGCCCCTCGGCCTGACCGTTCCCGAAGAAATAGACATACTTTGCTGCCATTTCACTCCTCCTTTGTTTTATTGCTGCTCAATGCGTCTTTACTCTAAATAAATCTGCTTTAATGCGAATCAACCCTGTTTAGCGAAAATAAAACATGAAAAAAGCCGCCCGGCGTGAGCTAGGCGGCTATCTTGGCGAAGTCGGCGATCTTGCCGAAGAGCCTCGCGATCCCGGTCAGGAGCGCCAGGCGGTTGAGCCTGACCCGTTCGTCCTCGGCCATGACCATGACCTTGTCGAAGAAGTCGTCCACCGCCCCCTTCAGGGCGGCGATCCCCGAAAGGGCCGCCAGGTAGTCGCCGGCGGCGGTGCGGGCCTCCACGTCGGCCCGGACGGCGAGGAGCGCCCGGTGGAGCTCACCTTCGGCCGGCTCCTGGAAGAGGGCGGCGTCCACCGGGCGGTCGATCCCTTCCTTGACGATGTTGCAGACCCGCTTGAAGGCGACGGCCAGGGGCTCGAAGTCGGGGCGGTTCTTGAATTCGGCCAGGGCGGCGATCCGGGCGGCGGCGTCCACCAGGTCGGCACATCCGGCGGCCACCGCAGCGTCGACGGCATCGACGGGGTAACGGTCGGCCATGAGGTTCACGAAGCGGCCCCGGAAGAATTCCAGGACATCCCCCTTCACCTCGGCGGCGGGGCGGGTGAGCCTGGCGGCCAAGAGCCCCAGAGCCCTGTCCACCTGGGCCTCCAGGGAGAGGCGGTACCCCTTGTCGAGGACGATGTTGATGATGCCGAGGGCCGAGCGGCGGAGGGCGTAGGGATCGGCGGAGCCGGTGGGAATAAGCCCGACGCCGAAGCAGCCGCAGATGGTGTCGAGCTTGTCGGCCATGGAAACGAAGGCGCCGATGTCCGAGGCCGGCAGCTCCCCCCCCGCCTGGGTCGGGAGGTAGTGCTCGGCGATGGCGGCGGCCACCTCCGCGTCCTCACCTTCGATGAGGGCGTACTCCCGCCCCATGATCCCCTGCACCTCGGGAAACTCCCCCACCATGCCGGTGACGAGGTCGGCCTTGCAGAGGAAGGCGGCCCGGGAGGTCTTCGCCTTCACCGCCGGGTTCAGGAGCTCGGCGAGCCCCTCGGCCAGGGCCCGGAAGCGCTCCATCTTCTCGAAGGAAGTGCCGAGCTTCTGCTGGTAGACCACGTTCTTCAGGGACTCCGCGCGGGTTTCCAGCGAAACCTTCTGATCCTCTTCGAAGAAGAAGCGGGCGTCGGAGAGGCGGGCCCGGAGGACCCGCTCGTTCCCCTTGACCACCACGGAGGGGTCTTCGGTCAGGGTGTTGTTGATGGTGATAAAGCCGGGCATGAGGCGCCCCTCGCCGTCGACGATGGAGAAGTAGCGCTGGTGGCTTCGCATGGAGGTGATGAGGACCTCCCGGGGGACCTTCAGGAACTCCGGCGAGAAGGTGCCGTGGACGGCACTCGGGTACTCGCAGAGGAAGGTCACCTCGTCCAGGAGCCCCTCGTCGGGGAGGAGGTGCCCGCCGGCGGTCTTGGCCACCCGGTGGATCTCCCGGCGGATGGTCTCCTTTCTCCGCTCCGGATCGGGGATCACGAAGTGGCGCTCACACTCCTCCAGGTAGTGGGCAAAGTCGCGGACCGGGAACGGCTGGTTCGCCATGAAGCGGTGCCCCCGGGAGACATTGCCGCTCTGGACGGCGCCGAAGGCGAACGGCACCACGATCCCGTCGAAGAGCGCCACGATCCAGTGGACCGGCCGGGCGAAGCGGACGTCGAAGTCGGCCCAGCGCATCGACTTGCGAAACGGGATGGACGCCACGAGCCGCGGCAGGATCTCGGCGAGGAGGTCCGGGACCGGCCGGCCACTCTCCTGCTTCACGGCGGCCACGTACTCCCCCTTGTCGGTGGTGACGAGCTGGAGGGCCGAGACGTCGACCCCCTGCCCCCGGGCGAACCCCTCGGCTGCCCTGGTCGGTGTGCCGTCCGGGCCGAAGGCGATATTTTTCGCCGGCCCCAGGGCGGTGATCTCGGCGTCGGGCTGCACCGCCGGCAGCCCTTGCACCGCCAGCGCCAGGCGCCGCGGCGTGGCGTAGGTCTTTATCTCGCCGAAGGTGAGCCGGGCGCTCTCCAGCTCCTTCGCGATGAGGGCCTCCATGTCGGCCATCGCCCTGGGGAGAAAGCCGGCCGGGATCTCCTCGGTCCCTATTTCAAGGAAAAGCTCTTTGCTCATTGCGGACGGCCTCCTTTCAGCAGCGGGAAGCCGAGCTTCTCACGCAGTTTCAGATACCCCTCGGCACAGAGCCGGGCCACGTTCCGCACCCGGCCGATGTAGGAGGCGCGTTCGGTGACGGAGATGGCGCCGCGGGCGTCGAGGAGGTTGAAGGTGTGGGAGCACTTCATGACGTAGTCGTAGGCAGGGAGCACCAGCTCGCGCTCCACGAGCCGGACGCACTCCTTCTCGTACATGGTGAAGAGCTGAAGCAGCATCGCCACGTCGGCCTCCTCGAAGTTGTAGGTGGAGAACTCCACTTCGCTCCGGTGGTGGATATCGCCGTAGCTGACCCCCTTCACCCACTCCAGGTCGTAGACGTTGTCGACCCCCTGGAGATACATGGCGATCCGCTCACAGCCGTAGGTGATCTCGGCGGAGACCGGCTTCAGGTCGATCCCCCCTGCCTGCTGGAAGTAGGTGAACTGGGTGATCTCCATCCCGTCGAGCCAGACCTCCCACCCCAAGCCCCACGCCCCCAGGGTCGGCGACTCCCAGTCGTCCTCCACGAAGCGGATGTCGTGCCTGGAAGGGTCGATGCCGAAGGCCCGCAGCGAATCGAGGTAGAGGTCGAGGATGTTCACCGGCGACGGCTTCATGATCACCTGGAACTGGTAGTAATGCTGGAGGCGGTTGGGGTTCTCGCCGTAACGGCCGTCGGTGGGACGACGGGAAGGCTCGACGTAGGCGACGTTCCACGGCTCGGGGCCGAGGACCCGGAGGAAGGTGGCGGGATTGAAGGTACCGGCACCCTTTTCGGTGTCGTAGGGCTGCTGGATGACGCATCCCTGCTTGGCCCAGTATCCCTGGAGGGAGAGAATCAGGTCTTGAAAGGTCAAGGAAGTTCCTCCAATGGTATGAAAAATAAGAAATACTTTACCCAGCGTAAACAGGGTTTGGCAAAACTGAAAAAGCGTCCAAGTTACGGGCAATTAGAGTCGAAAAGATTACAACGTCCGACGAGGAGTGTCAAGGGCTAAACCGGTGTTCGGGTCAAAATGAGAGGCTTTCAGGGCTCGTCGGCCTCGATCTGGCGCAGAAAGGCGAGGGAGTTCAGGGGGCGGGTCAGGTGGGCGGCGATGGCGTCGTCGAGGAGCTCGCCCGCTTCGTGCAGCGCTGCGGAGGAAAAGGCCACTGCATCGAAGCGCCCCGTCCCGAGGCAGAGGTCGAGGAGCCGGACAGTCTCCGGACCGACCTCTGCGCCGCCCCGGCCGCAGGCGCCACAGAGGACCGTCCCCGCCGCTCCGCGGCGGCGCGCCGCCACCGCCGACAGCTCCGCGCCGCAGGCCGCGCACCGGTCCAGGGCGAGGCGGTAGCCAAGGATGTTGAGAAAATTCGCCTCGAAGAACCGGCGGTCCCCCTCCCGCGCCTCCCCCTGCTCCAGATGCTCCAGGTAGGCGGTGAGGAGACGGAAGAGCCGGGGCGAAGGGGCGCCGTCGGGGAGAAAGCGGTCGGCGAGCTCCACGGCGTAACCGGCAAGGGCGATCTTCAGGAGATCGGCCCGAATGCGGGGATAGAGGGAGACGATGTCGGCCCCCCGAAGAGACGAGAGCCCCTCCCGCACCACCAGCTCCACCCCCAGGCGGGCGAAGGGTTCCAGCGCCCCGCCGAAGCGCCGCATGCTCCGCTTCGCCCCCTTCGCCACCCCCCGCACCTTGCCGTGCTGCAGGGTGAAGAGCGTGACGATCCGGTCGCTCTCGCGGTAATCCATGGCGCCAAGGACAATGGCTTCGGAACGGCTCGTCTCCATGGCGGACAAGGTAGCACCGCGCCGCTCTCCCCGTCAACGGCCGCCACAAGATTGGACAGAAATAATGCGCTACCCCCTTGACGCCGCCGGCCGGGCCATGTTAGTTGAAAAAGACTTTCATTTTTAACGCAAACATCGGCCTTGCCGGACTCTACGTAATCCGTCCCGACAGAGACCGTACAGGGAGCGGTGTGCCGAAACGATGAACATGATTTTCATTTTCTTTGCATTTACCGAGGTGGAAAGTCGCCGCCGTCCGACGGCGAACCTCTCCACCATGCACACCATCACAGGAGGAATCACACCATGAAGAAACGCTTCATCATCCCCGCAGCCGCGTCGATCCTGCTCGCCGCGGTCACCATGGCCCGCGCCGCGACCGTGGAAGAGCTGCAGCGCCGGCTCGACGAACTGAGCGGCCAGGTCGAGACGCTTCGGGCCGAAAGGGCCGCCCCCCCCGCAGAGCCCGCGACCCGGGACGAAGGATATCTGAAGGGGGTCTGGGACCGGACGCGGATCGGCGGCTACGGCGAGCTCGACTACATCATGAAGCGCGAAAACGGCAACGGCAAGGGGGGGAACACCTTCGATCCGCACCGCTTCGTCCTCTACGTGAACTCGGAGCTGGCCGACTGGGTCACCCTCAATACGGAGCTGGAGTGGGAGCACGGCGGGGTGAGGGATGAGCTGAACTCCGCCGGGGAGCTCTCCGGCGAGGTGACGGTGGAGCAGGCGTTTCTCGACTTCACCATCGCCCGTCCCTTCAACGTGAAGGCGGGGATCATGCTCGTGCCGCTGGGGGCCACCAACCTCTACCACGAGCCGACCAACTTCAACTCTTCCGAACGGCCGGCGCTCGACACCTTTCTCATCCCTTCCACCTGGCGGGAGATGGGAATCGGCATCCACGGCGCCCTGGGCGGCAAGGCCGACTACCAGCTCCTCGTGATGAACGGCCTCAACGGCGAGGAGTTCTCGGCCAAGAACGGCCTGCGCGGCGGCCGCCAGAACCTGAACGAGGACAACAACCGGGGGAAGGCGGTGACGGGACGCCTTGAACTGCGCCCCATTACGAACCTCTACACCAACCTCTCCTTCTACACCGGCAACTCGGCGCCGAAAGGGGCGCCCGACGCCTACACCACCATCCTCGCCTTCGACGGCAAGTACCGCATCAGCGACTTCGAGCTCGCCGGCGAGTACGTCCAAGTCATCCAGGACAACCCGGGGGTCCTGACGGGCGACATCGGCCACAGGATGTCGGGTTACTGGGTCGAGGGGGCCTACCACCTGATGCCGGCCGCCCTGAAGAAAGGGAAACTGGCCGAGGCCGACCTGGTCGCCTTCGCCCGCTGGTCCGAATTCGATACCCAGCAGGGGGGGATTGCCGACCCCACCCTGGCGAGCGGCAAATACGACCGGAACTACACCACCTTCGGCTTCTCCTTCAAGCCGGTTGACACCGTCGCCATCAAGGCCGACTACCAGATCTACGGCGATCATCACAGCGCCGGCGAGAAACCGCTGGACAACGACAAATTCCAGGTCACCCTCGGCTTCGTCTTCTAAAGCGATAAAAAACACGAAGGGCGCCCGCTATCCGGACGCCCTTCTTTTTTCTACCGCAGCCCCAGCCGTGCCAGGACGATGCCGAGATACTTGTTGAGGGGATGGCTGCGCGGCAGCGATGGAATGGGAGGAGGCTTCCTCAGGCCGACCTTCTCCAGTTCGGCAACGATTTCCTCGTTCCGGCCATGCTTCATCCCCTCCCGGAAGGTGTCGATCGCCTCCCGCCTCTTGCCGGCCAGGAGGTAGATCCGCCCGAGGTTCAGGTAATGGACCGTGTTCTCCGGCTCCCCCTCGATGGAGTGCCGGGCCAGCTCGATGGCATCGTCGAATTTTCCCCGGGTCTTTGCCTGGCAGAGCGCCAGGTACGAACAGGATTTCGGGGTCAGATCCATCTCCGCCGCCCGTTCGAAACAGGTGCGGGCAAGATAGACATGATCGTGGCCCAGGGCCTCAAGCCCCTTGGAGAACCATTCCGCCGCTTCCAGTGCCGCCATGGTACGCCTCGCTTCCGTAACTTCCAACCAGGGATCGGGTCATCGGACCCAGGCTTTCACGTTCAATAATCGCGCCAGTCGAGAGACCACAACCGATCCCAAGGGATCAAGAGACACTCGAACGCAACATCGTGGAATAACAGCGTAAACTGGCAACATTTGTGCGCCATTCGACCATCAACCCACGTCAAATAACCGACCATCCCCGCCGCCCGGACACAAAGCGTCACCCCCCCGGACTATCCCTCCACGTACCGCTTCAGCTCCGTCAGGAACCGCTCCTCGTCCTCGAAGACGATCCCCCGCATCCCCCGGCTCTCGGCCCGGACCACGTTGGCGAGCATGTCGTCGACGAAGAGCGCCTCCCCGGGTTCGATCCCGAGCTCCCGGGCCACGTCGTCGAAGAGCGAGGGGTCCCGCTTCCCCTTGCCGAGGCGGTAGCTGTTGAAGAGCCGGTCGAACTCCCGGGAAAAGCCCTGCTGCCGGTCGAGCTGCTCCAGCCAGTCGGTCTGGTCGCTGACGATGGCGGTCAGGTACCCCTGCCGACGCAGCTCCCGGACTGCCTCCAGCATCCGGGGGCGAAGGACGAAGCGGGAGAGGATCATATCCGAAAGTTCCCGGTCGCTCCCCCGCAGGCCGGTGCGCTCCCTCATGAGGCGCCAGAACGCGGCCTCACTCCCCGTCCCGAGGACGTAACCGCTCCCGTAGACCGCATCCATCCCGGCGCCGTGGACCTCGATCGGGTCGAGCCCCTGGTGCCGGGCAAGCTCGAAGAGCCCCTCGCGGAATCCCTCCTCGGCCAGCACCCCTCCGAAGTCGAAGAGCACCGCCCGGATCCTTGCCGCCGGCTCTCCGAGCCGCACCCGGAAGAGGGTCTTCCAGCGCCGGGTGTCGATCCACCCGCCGATCGGGTCGGGAGTCACGATCTTCACCTCATGGAAGCGGATCTCGCTTCGGTCGAGGATGACGGTGCGGGCCGCCATCTCCTTCTCCGCCAGCGGCATCTCCGCGTAGAGGAGGGAGAGGTGCGGCTCGAAGCGGTAGTCGCTCCCTCCCGGCGCGGCCCCCTTCGCCGCCTCGTGGAGCCGCCGCAGTGCCGGCTCGTCCTCGAAGGCGATGAAGAGGGTCCGGAAGTACTCTTCCGTGGTGCCGAGCCCCGTGACCCGCAGGGAGAGGGGTCCAGTCTCCGCGGCGGCCCCGGCCAGGGCCCGCCGCAGCGGCGCCAGCTCCCCCTCGTCGGCGCAGGAGCCGGTGCACAGGGTCACGTGGGGTTCGAAGGGAGGGGTGTCGTAGCGGTCGGCGAGCTCCCGGATCACCCCCTCGGCATAGCGGAAATCGTCCGGGGCCGGGACGAGAAAGACGGCGAAGCGGCGCGATGCCGCGCTCATGGGGCCTCCTCCCTTCGCCGCTCGAAGGTGACGAAGGTGTGGGGAGGATCGCCGTCGGCCTCCACCCGCTCCACTTCGGCGAAATCGGGGGGGAGCTCGGGAAAGGTGGCGTCCCCCGGGTAGTCGCGGTGGATGAGGGTGAGGCGGATCCGGTCGGCCAGGGGCAGCGCCTCCCGGTAGACCTCGCCGCCGCCGCAGACGAAGATCTCGGCGGCGTCACCGGCCAGCGCCAGGGCCTCGGCCAGGCTTCGGGCCACCAGCACCCCCTCCGGGGCGTACCCCGCGCGCCGGGAGAGGACGATGTTCCGCCGCCCGGGGAGGGGGCGGCCGATCGCCTCGAAGGTCTTTCGTCCCATGACGACCGGGTGCCCCAGGGTGATGGCCCGGAAACGGGCCAGATCGTCGGGGAGGCGCCACGGCAGGGCGCCATCCTGCCCGATGACCCGGTTCGCGGCCATGGCGGCGATGAGCGTAACCGTCACGGAGCTCCTCACGCCCCCTCCTCGTACTCCAGCACCTCGCTCGTCACCACCTCCCGCGTTGCCGTCAGGTAGCCGTACCACTTGCAGACCATGTCGACCAGGGTCACCACCGCCAGGAGCGCCATCAGCGCCACGAGGAAGGCGTTCATCCGGAGGGTGAAGGCCTCGACGGCTGTGGCGGCCCCTGCCGCCTTGCCGAGAAAGGTGCCGGCCAGTTTCCACGAGGCGGTGAAGGTGGTTGTGTACATGAACGCCATGGGGATGACGGTGGTCCAGGCATAGCGCGCCTTCCCCGACTTGATGAGGACCGTGGTCCCGATGCCGAGGGCGATGGCGGCCAGAAGCTGGTTGGAAACCCCGAACATCGGCCAGATGGTGGCTACGTTGCCGGACCAGATGAGATACGACCAGGCGGCCACCACGAGAAGGCTCGTGACGATGATGCCGGGAAGCCAGCGGGGGCGGCCGAGGGGGGCATAGAGCCGGCTGCCGAGCTCCTGGAGGAGAAAGCGGGCCACCCGGGTGCCGGTGTCGACGGTGGTCAGGATGAAGAGCGCCTCGAACATCAGGGCGAAGTTGTACCAGTAGGGCATGAGCCCCCGCATCCCGGGAAGCGCCGAGAGGATCGAGGCCATCCCGACCGCCAGGGAGACCGCGCCGCCGGGGCGTCCCGCCACGTCGGTCCCGACCAGGGCCGAGAGTTCCCGCACCCGCTCCACCGGAAACCCGAGGGCCGCGATGGCGTCGAAGGAGAGCTTGCTGTTGATGGCGAAGTAGTCGCCGGGGATGAGGATCGTGGCCGCCACGAGCGCCATCACCGCCACGAACCCCTCCATCAGCATGGCGCCGAAGCCGATCAGCGGGATCTCCCGCTCAGAGGTGATCATCTTGGGGGTCGTGCCGGAGGAGATGAGGGAGTGGAACCCCGAGATGGCGCCGCAGGCGATGGTGATGAACATGAAGGGAAAGAGCCTCCCGGGGATGACCGGCCCGCCGCCGTCGACGAAGCGGGTCACCGCCGGCATCTGGATGGTGGGGGCCATGAAGATCACCCCCACCGCCAGAAGGAGCACGGTGCCGATCTTCATGTAGGTGGAGAGGTAATCCCGGGGGCAGAGAAGCATCCAGACCGGGAGGATCGAGGCGACGAGGCCATAGGTGGCCATGGCGATCACCAGCCCGTTCTTGGAAAGATTGAAGAACGGCTCAAGGGGGGAGCCGGGGATGGCGTGGCCGGCGCCGACCGCCACCAGCAGCAGCACGAAGCCGATGGCGCTCACCTCCCCCACCCTCCCGGGGCGGATCCGGTAGAGGTAGAGCCCCATGAAGAGGGCGATCGGGATGGTGAGGAAGATGGTGAAGGTCCCCCACGGGCTCTTGGCGAGGGAGTTGACCACGGCGAGCCCCAGCCCCGCCAGGGCCACAATCAGGATGAAGAGGATGGCGAGCGAGGCGGCGAGTCCCCCCACCGGCCCGATCTCGTCCCTGGCGATTCTCGCCAGCGACCGGCCGTTGCGCCGCACCGACGCGGCCAGGATCACCGTGTCGTGGACCGCGCCGACCACCACCGCCCCGACCAGAAGCCAGAGGAAGCCGGGGAGGTAGCCGAACTGAGCGGCGAGCATCGGGCCGATCAGCGGCCCCGCCCCGGCGATGGCCGCGAAGTGGTGGCCGAAGAGGACCCAGCGGTTGGTGGGATGGAAGTCCATCCCGTCGGCCAGGCGCCGGGCCGGGGTCTTCAGGGCGGGATTGAGTGAGAGAACCTTCGAGGTCAGGAAGGCGCCGTAGTAGCGGTAGGCGACCAGGTAGAAGCAGGCGGCGGCCGTAACGAGCCAGAGGGCGTTCACCTTCTCCCCGGGGTTCACGATCCCGGCCACCACCGCCAGGGCAACCGCCGCAACCGCCGAAATCACCAGCCAGACGAGCTTTCCGAGCATCTATCCGCCTCCTTTCACTGCAGGGCGTCTCTGTGAGACACACTTAACAGTGCCGGAAGCCACGGGAAAAATCAAGCGGCTCTGGATGAATTATCCCAGTCTGATCAGAAGCGCCCCGGCCAGTATCACCAGCGCCGCGCCGAGCCGGATCCGGCCGCACGCCTCGCCGAGGAAGAGGATGCCGATCAGCACCCCCACCAGGATGCTCACCTGGCGCACCGGGACGGCGTAGCTCATGGGGGAGAGGTTGAGGCCGTAGCGGAAGGTGAGAAACGACGCCATCATCACCGGGCCGCTGGCGAGGATGAGGCGCCAGTGTTCCCGCAGCTCGATGGCGATGTGCCGGCGGTAACACGGGCGCAGGAGGTTGAGGGTCATGAGCCCCAGCATGATCAGGACGAGGAAGTAGGTGAAGTAGAGGGGGGAGTAGTGCCGCACCCCGGTCTTCTCGGCGATGGAGCCGAGGGAGTAGATGAACCCCGCCGCCAGGGCGTTGCGCACCGGGGAAGAACCGAGGTTGCGGAAGGGGCGGATGAACTCGCCGAGGGATACCCGCTCCATCTGCACCGAATATGCCCCCAAGATGACCAGCATGATGCCGGCGATCCCAGGCGTTGTCAGCCGCTCCCCCAGGATGCTCATCCCCCATACCGGCACGTAGACCATGGAGGTCTGGGAGAGGGGATAGACCATCGACAGGTCCCCTCCCCGGTAGGCACGGCCGTTGAAGAGGTGATATAGGACGAAGCAGACCGCCCCCGCCGCCACCAGGAGAAGGGTCGCCGGGTCGGGCCAGCGGAACGGCTCCGGCACCAGCGGCAGGGTGACCGTGAAGAGCCCCCCCGAGGCGACGAACATCCACCAGATGAAGACCGTCTTGTGGCGGCTCCGCTTCACCAGCAGATTCCAGAGGGCGTGCATGACGGCCGAGATGACAATGAGGGAAAAGGCGAGGGTGCTCACGGAGATCAGTATAGCGGAGCTATCTTTTTTTAGCGATACTAAAATTAGTGGAGCACTATTCCGATCTTGCGATTTTCAGAGTGCCGTTTATCCACTCTGCGGTCGTCCGGCAGCCGTCACCGGAATCAGCCTGGTCATTGAGGCCATTTCGCGCGTCAACCGGCACCTATGTTGCCGAATTCCCGGTGCTTGTTTGACAATTGACCATGGTGTGCTATCCATGGACAAAAGGAATCCAATCCGGTTACGCATGGAGGTACGAAGATGAAGGCGCGCAAAGTGATTCTGTTTTGCTGCGTGCTGGCGCTTTTTGCCGGTCGGAGCGTAGAGGCGTCGGCCGAAGAGAAAAGCCAGGGGAACCTGAGCCAGAAACAGGAGGAAATGCCGGTGCTCACCGGAGAGGTCTGGGAAAAAATGACTTCCGATGAGAAGGTTGCATTCGTATGGGGGGTCGGGCACATCGTGACGATCGAACATCAAAGCGCAGAGCGCTACCCGGTGCTTAAGAGAGCGAGTGTCGTCGCGAAGATGGCAGAGGGACTTGCCGGGGTGCCCATGAATACAATTGTCGGGGAGATCGACAAGTACTATCAGGAGAATCCCGATGACCTGGCCGCTCCGGTGCTGGAAGTCATTTGGGACGAAATGGTAAAGCCGAAAATCAAGTCCGGCATTGCCGACCTTCCTTTGGAACAGTAGATCGACGCAGATTTCACGTTACCAGCGCCCTGTCCGCCGGACAGAGCCCTGGACAAGGGAGAATCCGTATGAGATCGTCAAGATGCCTGCTCCTGGTTGTGCTGACGGTTTTCACGCTTGGCTGCGCGGGGATGACGCAGCAGCAACAACGAACGTTGAGTGGCGGCGCCATCGGGGCTGCGGGGGGAGCCGCCATTACGGCAATAGCCGGCGGGAATGCGGCGGTCGGCGCAACGCTGGGAGGAGCTGCCGGTGCGCTGACCGGCTTTTTTCTGGGGGAACAGGAGAAACAGAAGACTTACCACCAAAAAAAGAGAAGAATCAGGTGAGCAACAGAGGAGTATCCAGCCCCGGCGGCTCAGGGGACAGTCCATATCAGGAGCCTGTCGGACTTAGGAATGAATCTACTGCGAGAATGGCAAATCGGTCCATATTTCCGGGAATTCCTGACGAATAGAACCACTATTCGCCTTCAAATTCCCGAAAATCTGTCCTCGATCTGCCATTCTCTCGCTACGATCCCCTAAGTCCGACAGACATTATGTCTAGCTCCTGAAGAACCGGCCCACCTCCCGTACCACGGCAACCAGCAGATGGTCCAGGGTGAACACCGTCTCGTCGGAAGAGTCGCCCCACCCGCCGCCAGGCGACCCCGACGGGAGAGTGACGGCGCGGCGCTCCTGCTCCGCCGCCAGCTTCTTCTGCTCCTCCCGCCTCTCCTGGTCGAGGAGCTTCCCCCCCGCCTTCATCCATTCGAAGAGATGCCGCAGCTCGCCGCCGTCGAGCCATACCCCGTGATCCTTGCAGCGATCGACGACGACGCCGCTTTTCGCCCCGTAGTTGACGCGATTCATGATCCTTGAGCAGACCGGGCACTTGACGTAGGAGATGCCGCAGGTATCGGGGCGCATGGCGGTGGTGATGCTCTCCAGCCGCTCCCGGTTGATGGTGAAGACGTTGGTTACCGTTGCCTCCAGCAGGGCCTCCAACTCGCCCGGATCGAAGAAGAGCCCCAGGCACTGGTCGCAGCGCTCGATCAGAAACCTTTCGCCGATCTTCAGGTCGATGGTGCGCAGCGCAATGCCGCAGCGCGGGCAGAGACGCTCCGATTCGATCTCGTGGGTCGTGTAGTAATGGATCCCCTTGAGATCGGTGTCGTTTCTGCTTCCACAGTAGTCGCACCGGATTGAGTTTGGCGGCAGAGGCGCCGAACAGTTGCAGCAGTTAGCCACGCTTCCTCCCGTGGTGCCGGTCGTCGCGGTTCATGGCATCGGTGGCGGCGTCGCCTTGAGCGCCGCCTCGAACTCGGCGAAAAGCGCCGCCTTCTGCCAGGCGGCCATCCCTTCCCGCCACAGAAGGGTCTCCCTCGTGATCGCCCCCTTCCGGATGTAGCCGATGATCGCATTCCGGTCGAAGGGTCCCGCCTGCTTCCCGTTTTTCCCGACGTAGTACCTGTTTCCCGTTTCTTCCGCCGGAAGAGGCGGAGGTTGCGAAGCGCCCGGAGCAGCCCCCTGCGGGCCGGCCAGCGCCTTCCCCATCTGGTTCGCCATGGCAAAGCCGATCCCCATGCCGACACCCGCCGAGGCATCACCCCCCGGATTTGCGGCGGCGGCTTCCAGGGCGTTTGCGGCCTGGAATTTCATGTAGTTGTCCAAGTTGCCGATGGCCTCCATGCTCCCCCGCTTGTCCAGCGCCGCCTCCACCTCCACCGGAAGCGCAATGTTCTCCACGAGGAGTTTCGTGACCTCCAGCCCGTATTCCCGGAATTCGGGGACGATCTTCCCGGTGAGACGGCCGGAGAGCTCGTCATAATTGGCGGCCAGGTCGGGAACCGCGATCCCGCTCTCCGCCAGCATATCCGAAAACCTGGTGACGATCAGGTTCCGCAGCTGCTCGGAGACGTCGTCGATGGTGAAGTGCCCCCCCGTTCCGACGATCTCCCGGATGAACCGGGCCGGGTCGCCGACCCTCGCCACGTAGGTCCCGTACGACCTGAGCCTGACGGGTCCCAGTTCCGAATCCCGGACGATGACGGGGTTCTTCGTTCCCCACTTGAGATTGGTGAAATTGCGGGTGTTCACGAAATAGACCTCGGCCTTGAAGGGGCTGTGAAACCCGTACTTCCACCCCATCAGGGTGGTCAGGAGGGGGAGGTTCCGGGTGGTCAGCCGGTGCTGCCCCGGGGCGAACACATCGGCGATCTCCCCCCGGTCCACAAACACGGCGGCCTGGGCCTGCCGGACGATCAGCTGCGCCCCGTACTTGATCTCATTGTCGTACCGCGGGAACCTCCAGACCAGCGTATCGGCCGAATCGTCGGTCCATTCGATGATGTCCAGGAGCTCCGCCTTCGCTTTCTCCCACAAGCCCATAATCTCTCCTCCGTCCCAAAAGTCGCCCGAACCTTCCCCCCATGAAGGACGATGGTTCGTCCTCTTTCCTCATCGGCAGGTATCACCGCCGCCTTGAGCTCTTCCGTGAGTTTTCCGCCGTCCCTTTTCCGGCTCCGACGTGTCGTAAAATTGACTCCCACGAGGCGAGGTCCCCCGGGCCGGTTACCTGTCCCGCATCGTCCTTCCCCGCACTCCCGCAGGGTAACGGGGAGTGGGCGACTTCGACCAATCCCGTGGTGCAGATATTGCTCAGGCAGTCATGAAATGCGAACGATAGTGCTCCAGATCTGCCTCGCCGCCCTTTTCGGCATCCCGGCATTTACCACAGCGGGTTATTGCCTCCCCGATGCCGGGAGTGCGCCCCATTCCCACGTGGACCGGGTGCTGGTCTACAAGTCGAAGCGGCTGATGGAGCTGCGCAACGGCTCCGAGGTCATACGGTCGTACCGGGTGGCGCTCGGCAGAAACCCGGTCGGGCGCAAGGTGCGAGCCGGCGACTGCCGGACTCCGGAAGGGATCTACCGGCTTGATCGCCGCTCCGCCGCCAGCCGTTTCTACAGGTCGATCCACATCTCTTATCCCAACGCCGCCGATCGTGCCGCCGCGCGGAAGCTCGGGGTCGCACCCGGCGGCGACATCATGATCCACGGGCTTCCAAAAGGGTTCGAAGACCTGGAAGAATGGCACGTCATCACTGACTGGACGAAAGGGTGCATTGCAGTCACCAATGCGGAGATCAGCGAAGTCTGGCGCCTGGTGCCGGACGGCACGCCGATCGAGATCAAACCGTAACCCTGTTACCTGGCATGAGCCTTTCTTTCCCGTAGACAAAATCCGCGGCGGCGTACCGTTCATCCCACATGCTCACGTTTCCTCCCTTTCCTCCTGAAAACAGCAGCTGCCGGAAGTCCTGCGGCGCAAATTCCTCAGCAAATCCCCCGCAGCCGGGCGGCCAAGGACGGCGAGACCGCGATCACGAGGAGCACCGCCACCCAGAGATTCCCCGTGGCGACGTTGTACGCCTCCAGGAGTCTTGCCCATGAATGCCCCATGACAACCCGCCCGAAGAAGAATTCGAAAAAGACCGTCAGTACCAGCCACGCCCCGCCGATGAGCCAGTAGCGGGAGGGCCTGAGGGGACCGAGGGACGGGATCAGGAGCGCGGTGACGGCGAAGATCAGCACCGCGAGGGTGACTCCGCTCAGGGGGAGCGCCGTTCTTTCCCCCAGGAGCGGGTTGAGGATCTTCTCGCGCACCGTGCCGTTCACGATCCCGAGCGGGATGAAGAGGAGCCAGATGCCGCCTGCCTTGAGTATCTGCATGGTCATGTCATACGCCCCATGGTTTACCGATTTTAACCGGAGTGGCCCTGCCGGACCATCTGCCGGATTTCCCCGTGCCGGAAACAGTGGACCGTGTGGTCGTTCACCATCCCGACCGTCTGCATGAAGGCGTAGCAGATGGTGGAGCCGACAAAATTGAACCCCCGCCGCTTCAGCTCCCGGCCTTTTCATTGCATGCTCCGGCATAAAGGGGGTAGAGGGGGGATGGCGGTGGGAAAAACCGGGACATGGTCACCTTTGACAGCGGGGGCAGTAGACCGTGCTCCGGTTGCCGAGCCGGATCTCTTCCAGCGCCCCGCCGCAGCGGGTGCAGGCACCCTCGCCCCGCCCGTAGACCTCGAAAGCCAGCGGATGATAGGCAACCGTCCCTTCCGCCACCCGGTAGGTGCTCCCCTGGTCGATCGAGCTCTGCAGCACCTCCCGGACGGTACGGACCAGCCGCCCGCATTCGGCACGGCTGAGGGAGGAGGCGGACCGGTCGGGACGGATGCCGGCACGGAACAGGGCCTCGTTGGCGTAGATGTTGCCGACCCCGGCCACAACTGCCCCGTTCATGAGGAGTTGTTTCACCGCGACCCGCCGTCCCCGGCTCACCCCGAAGAGATATGCGCCGTCAAAGGCCGCGGTCAACGGTTCCGGGCCGATGCCGGCCAGAAGCGGATGCGTCGCGGGGGGATCCGTGGTCCAGACCACGGTGCCGAACTTGCGCGGGTCGTGGAAACGGAGCACGGCGCCATCTTCAAAGACGATGTCGAAATGATCGTGTTTGCCGGGGGGCGCCGTCCCGGGGAGCAGCCGGAGAAAGCCGGTCATCCCCAGGTGGACGATGAGCCACCCCGTCTCACAGTGGAACAGCAGGTACTTTCCCCGCCGCTCGACGGCTCGGACCGTTCGCCCCGGCAGGGAAGTGTGCAGCTCATGCGGGATCGGGAGCCGGAGCTTCGGCGCCCGGACCACTACCCGCTCGATCCTCTTCCCCGCCAGCTCCCGCTCCAGCCTGCGTCGGGTCTGTTCTACCTCGGGAAGTTCCGGCACTTTTCACTCCTGCGGCGCAATCGCCCGGTTCCCTGCAAATCACATCCCCCGAAGGGTTCCAAGCCACTCCTCCATGAAGAGATCGATATACTCCCGGCTGATGGCGCTGGAATGGGGAGTAATCAGGACGTCCGGCCGATCCCAGAGCGGCGATCCGGGCGCCAGCGGCTCTTCGGCAAAGACATCCAGTCCCGCGCCCGCCAGCGGGCCGTCATTCAGGGCGTACAGCAGGTCCTCCTCCCGGTAGCAGTTTCCGCGTCCCAGGTTGTACAGGCAGGCCCCCGGCTTCATGGCGTTGAAATGCCGCGCCGTGATGAGCCCATCGGTTTCCTCGCCTCCCGGCAAGAGCAGGACCACGTGATCGGCATGGGGCAGTTCCTCCTCCAGCCGGTCAAAGGGGATGACCCGGTCAACAACGGAGCCGGCGGCAAATCCTTTCACATTGCGTTTGACTCCCGTAACGCTGGCCCCGAACGTCTTCAACAGCTCAGCCACCGACCGTCCCAGCGCCCCGAAACCGACGATGAGCACCTGCTGG
>NZ_DAHVYG010000013.1 GCF_027327745.1 Geobacter sp. | reverse complement strand
ATGGGGGCCGCGTCCGCTTCCACCATTTGACCCCCCTCGCTCCCCCCTACTTTGTAGGGGGGAGCGAGCGTAGCGAAGCAGGGGGGTGATAAGGGTGGGAACGATGGCTGAATCGTGGAACAGGCAGGTTAATTCATGGACCAGGAAAAGCTACGGGAATGGGAATACAAATGCATCCAGGAAGAGCCGCCGGAGTGCACGGCGGCCTGCCCGATCCACGTGGATGCCCGGCTGTTCGTGAAGGAGATGGGGCGCGGCGACCGGGAGGCCGCTTTCAAGGTCCTGGCCAAGACCATGCCGTTTCCCGGCATCCTGGGCCGGATCTGCGACCATCCGTGCGAACTCAGGTGCAAGCGGGGAGAGGTGGAAGCGCCTATAGCCATCGGCCTCCTGGAGCGCAACTGCGTGGAAGGCACTGCCGGAAAGGCCAAGATCCAGCTTCTGCCCCGGAGGTCACAGAAGGTAGCCGTCATCGGTGGCGGGTTCGCAGGACTCACCGCCGCCTGGGACCTGCTGAAGAAGGGGTTCAGGGTAACCGTATTCGAACGGAGCGACCGGCTTGGCGGGTCGCTGCACGATATTCCGGATAATCTCCTTCCTCGGGAGGTTATCGACAGTGAGCTTGCCGCGCTGGAAACCTTGAAGGCGGAAATACGCCTCGGTGAACAGCTCGATGCGCAGGCATTCGAGGGAATCTTCGCTGAATTCGACGCCGTTTTCATCGACCGCGAAGGGGTATCAGGGTGCGATTTCGAGATCGGAAGGGACGGCGCGGGTGAGATCGCGGCAGATGCCGCAACCGGCGCCACCGATCGTGAGGGGATATTCGCCGGCGGCGGAACCGGGGCAAAGGGGGGTTATTCTCCGGTCAACG
Source organism: Geobacter sp. (assembly GCF_027327745.1). GTDB lineage: Bacteria > Desulfobacterota > Desulfuromonadia > Geobacterales > Geobacteraceae > Geobacter. The sequence goes on along the minus strand of NZ_DAHVYG010000013.1, from coordinate 7,484 downwards.
AAGCGCTGCAGGGGAGGAAGGGCGCCCTCTCGATCGAGCGGTTCATCCAGAATGTACAGCTCGGAACCGGCAGGGAGAACGAGGGCCCTTTTAAGACCCGGCTCTTCACAAGCATCGAGGGGATCGGGCAAGAGCCCCGGATCGTCCCCCGGAATGCCGAGGCCGGGTTCACCGCCGACGAGGCGAAGGGAGAGGCGGCGCGCTGCCTCCAGTGCGAGTGCATGGAGTGCGTGAAGGTCTGCCTCTACCTGGAGCGCTACGACGGATACCCGAAGAAGTACGCCCGTCAGGTCTTCAACAACGAGCGGGTCATCTTCGGCGCGGCCCACACCAAGAACCAGTTCGTCAACTCCTGCAGCACCTGCGGCCTCTGCGAGACCGTCTGCCCCAACGATTTCTACATGGGGGACCTCTGCCTGGAGGCCCGCCGCACCATGGTCGAGCAGAAGCTCATGCCCGCCTCCTTCCACGAGTTCGCCCTCCAGGACATGGCCCACAGCGGCGGCGAGCGCTTCGCGCTGAGCCGTCACGAACCGGGGAAGGATAAGAGCGACTGGCTCTACTTCCCGAGCTGCCAGCTCTGCGCCACCTCCCCGGTGGAGGTGCTGTCGTCCTACCGCTTTCTGCGGGAGAAGCTCTCCGGCGGGGTCGGGATCATGCTCGGCTGCTGCGGCGCCCCCGCCTACTGGGCCGGACGCGACGACATCTTCCGGGAGGCGCGGGAGACTCTCCGCCGTGAGTGGGAAGCGATGGGGAGACCCCGGGTCGTCACCGCCTGCTCCACCTGTCAGAGTCTCTTCAGGGATAATCTCCCGGAGATGGAGGCGGTCTCAATCTGGCGGGTCCTGGAGGAGAGCGGACTCCCCGATTTGAACCGGTGCCGCGCCGCGGGGACGACCGTGGCCATCGCCGACCCCTGCATCACCCGCCACGACCCGGAGACCCGGGAGAGTGTGCGGCGGATCGCCCGGGCGCTCGGCATCACCATCGACGAGCTCCTCCTTTCCGGCGACAAGCCCGAATGCTGCGGCTACGGTGGCCTCATGTTCAACGCCAACCCGAAGCTCGCCAAAAAGGTGATCGACCATCGCACCAATGCGGAAGCGCCCCATCCGGCGAAGCCCTTCACGCAACCGGGCGGCTGGCACCGGACCGGGCGACAGGAGGGGACCGACACCGCCTACTACCGCACCGGGGTGAGCGGGCACGACTATCTGGCCTATTGCGCCATGTGCCGCGACAGACTGGTCGCAGCCGGCAAGAGGGCGAGCCACCTGATCGAGCTCCTCTTCCCGGCCGTGGAGGGGGGAGACCCGGCGGCCCGCGGCTGGATATCCTGGTCCGATCGCCGGACGAACCGCGCCAGGGTGAAGGAGGCGATCCTCCGGGAGCTGGGCGAGACTGGAGGGGGGACCGTGGAAGAGTACGAGAGCATCAGGCTTGTCATGACCGACGAGGTGCGCAGACGGATCGACGAGCGGCGGATCCTGGAGGACGACATCCGGCGGGTTATCGACCATGCGGAGCGGACCGGCAGACGGCTGAGGAACAACGAGGCCGGGGCGTACCGGGCCTGCCACCAGCCGGAGAACGTCACCTTCTGGGTCGACTACACCCCGGGGGACGAGGGGTTTACGGTCCATAACGCGTACTGCCATCGGATGAAGATCGTGGGGGTCAAGAAATGAGCCTGTCGGAAGAAGCGGCGGCCTGGAACTGCAGCGCCTGCGGGGGAGCGCTGGAGATCGTGAAGGTGGGCTTCACCTACATGAAGGGGAACTTCGAGGTGGACCTTCCGGCCTGTCGCGCCTGCGGCCTCGTCCTGGTGTCCGAGGATCTGGCCACCGGGAAGATGGCAGATGCGGAGCGGATCCTTGAGGACAAGTAGGGGCGAGCGAGCATTTCCGGAACCTGGCGGCGTTTTGCTTCCTCCCCCATTGTGCGGCGTAGCGCTGCTACGCCTCCGCCGGGGTCGTCGCAAAGCCTTGCCAGAACCCGAAACTGCTCGCTCGACGGACGCTTAATCAGAACTATGGATGTTACAATGGACGCATTTGAGTATGAATCGGTAGTTTTGCGCGCGGTGACCGGCCCGACGATCCGGCCGGGAGGCTTGACGCTCACCGATCGGGCGGTCGGGTTCTGCAGTTTCCCTCCCGGAGCCAGGCTTCTCGACGTAGGGTGCGGCGCCGGTGCCACCGTAGAACATCTGCGCAGCCGCTACGGCTTTGCTGCCGGTGGTGTGGACATCTCCCGGAGGCTGATCGCGGAGGCACTGGTCCGCAACCCGGCGCTGCCGCTGGCGGAGGGGAGGGCAGAGGCACTCCCCGTCGAAGGGGAGAGTCTGGACGGCATCTTCTGCGAATGTGTCCTCTCAATCGTTGAAGAACCTCACGGGGCGCTGGCGGAGTTTCGCCGGGCGCTTCGCTCCGGGGGCTTTCTGGTCCTCAGCGACATGTACGACCGGGAGGCGTCAGCCCGAGGGGAGCTGGAGAAGCGGCTCTCCGAAAGCGGTTTCTCCATCCTCCTCCGGGAAGACCATACCCCGCTTCTCAGGGAGCTGGCGGCCCGGCTGGTTCTGACCCACGGCTCCCTGGAGGGGGTCTGGTGCAACGCCGGCGGGTGCGTGGCCGGCGCGCGGTCGGGGTACTATCTGCTCATTGCGCGAAAAGACTAACCGGGGGAGGACAAAACCGTGGACGAAACCCTGCTGAAGCTGTTGGAACTCTCCTACAAGGGTTACTACTGCAGCCAGGTCCTGGTCATCATGGCCCTGGAGGCCCAGGGTAAGGAGAACCCCGACCTGATCCGGGCACTGGGGGGGCTGGCTAATGGCTGCGGCTCCGACGGGGGGATCTGCGGCACCCTGACCGGCGCCGCCTGCCTCCTTGGACTCTATGCCGGTAAGGGGACCGACGACGAACACGAAGACGAGATGCTGAAGTACATGCTGAACGACCTGACGGTGTGGTTCGAACAAACCGTCGGCAGCCGCTATGGCGGCATCACCTGCGGCCTGATCGTAGGCGACCGGACCGAGGTCCGGCAGCGCTGCGGGGCCATAGTTGCGGAGACCTACGACTACGCGATGCAGCTCCTGGCCTCAAGCGGCTACGACGTAAGCCGGGGTCAGGATTAACGACGGGTCTGACCATGAATGTCGAGTCGAAGATAGAACCCCTGGCCACGGAAAGCCTCTGCCCCCGCTGTCTTGAGCGGATTCCGGCCGAGCGGCGCTGCGAGGGCGGCGAGGTCGTCCTCGTCAAGAGCTGTCCGGAGCACGGCGACTTCCGGACCCCGGTCTGGCGGGGGGGGCCTGCGCTTTCCGGCTGGTCCCGGCCGAAGGCAGCAGTCCATTCCTCCGTGGACCATCCCGGGACGCAGAGGGGCTGTCCCTTCGACTGCGGCATCTGCCCGGGGCACCGACAACAGTCGTGCACGGTCCTCCTGGAGGTGACCGGCCGCTGCAACCTGGCCTGTCCGGTCTGTTTCGCCGACGCCGGCCGGGAGAACGGCACCGACCCCTCCCCGGAGACCATCGCCGGCTGGTACCGGACCGCGCTCCGCAGGAGCGGGCCCCACAACATCGTCCAGCTCTCCGGCGGCGAGCCGACGGTGCGCGACGACCTGCCGGCCATCGTCAGGATGGGACGGGAGCTGGGGTTCCCCTTCATCCAGGTGAACACGAACGGGGTGCGGCTTGCCGCCGACCGGGAGTATGCCGGGGAGTTGAGGCGCGCCGGGCTCTTCTCGGTCTTTCTCCAGTTCGACGGCACCGATGACGCCGTCTACCGGGCGGTCCGGGGGCGCCCCCTCCTCGCCGAGAAGCTGCGGGCCATCGAACACTGTGCGGCCGCCGGTCTCGGCGTGGTGCTCGTCCCGACCATCGTCCCGGGGGTCAACACGGGGAATGTGGGGGCCATCCTCAGGCTGGCCCTGGAGCTTGCGCCGGCCGTGCGCGGGGTCCATTTCCAGCCTGCCGCCTTCTTCGGCCGCCACCCCGAGCCCCCCGCCGCTGCGGCCCGCGTCACACTCCCCGACCTGATGGGGGCCATCGAGGAGCAAACCGACGGGCTAATGCGGGTGGAACATTTCCGGCCGCCGGGGTGCGAGCACCCGCTCTGTTCGTTCCACGGCAATTTCCTCCGCCAGCCGGACGGCGGGCTCAGGGCCCTGACCGAGCACACGCCTCCCTGCTGCTGCGGCTCCCCGGAGCCGGAGAACCGGGGGACCGGCAAGGCGGTCTCCTTTGTCACCCGACAGTGGGCCGCTCCCGCGGATGGCGACAGCATCGCCGGCATGGACAGCTTCGACGCCTTCCTGGAAAACCACCGGATCAACACCTTCGCCGTCTCCGCCATGGCCTTCCAGGATGTCTGGAACCTGGACCTGGAACGGGTCCGGGAGTGCTGCATCCACGTGGTCGCCCCCGATGGCCGGATGATCCCGTTTTGCCTCTACAACCTGACCTCGGCCGAGGGGAAGCCACTTTACAGAAACAAGAAGCCCTCCGATTGGCTCTAATAAAGTTACCCCCCTTTGAAAAAGGGTGGCCAGGGGGGATTTCTGGCGACATCACAGGCAAATCCCCCTGAATCCCCCTTTTTCAAAGGGGGACTGGAACTCGCGTGTGTTCTGACTTGATTGGTTTACAGGAAGATCCTCCTATGAGCACATCCCCACTGGAATCGTGGATCAAGACAAAGATCGGCATTTCGGCGCAGGAACCGCTGACCCGGGGCGCCCTGGAGAGCTACCAGCTGCACCGGCTGCGGGAGACGGTGGAGTACGCCCGGCAGCATTCCCCCTTCTACCGCTCCCGGCTGGCTGAGGTGCGCGGCGAAGAGATCCGTGCCCCGGAGGATATCGCCCGGCTCCCTTTCACCACCACGGCGGAGCTGCTGGAGGATGAGCGCCGCTTCCTCTGCGTCTCCCAAGGTGAGATCGAGCGAGTGGTGACAATCCGGAGCTCGGGAACCACGGCGCCTCCCAAGAGGCTCCACTTCACCGCCGAGGACCTGGAGCTGACGGTCGATTTCTTCCACCGCGGCATGTCGACCATGGTAAAACCGGGTGATCGGGTCCTCATTCTCATGCCCGGGGAACTTCCCGGCAGCGTCGGCGATCTCCTGGTGAAGGGGCTCCGTCGTATGGAGGTTGAAGGTATCGTTCACGGCCTGGTCCGGGATGCTGGCGAGGTCATCGAGCGGATCGTTTCTGAGGAGATACATTGTCTGGTGGGGCTACCGGTACAGGTGCTGGCCCTCGCGCGGCACCCGGATGCCGCGCGGATTCCGCTGGGCTGGCTCAAGAGCGTTCTGCTGAGCGCCGACCATGTTCCGTCGTCCGTCGTCCGGGTACTTACTGCCGCCTGGGGGGTGCGCGTCTTCAACCACTACGGCATGACCGAGATGGGGCTCGGCGGCGGGGTCGAATGCCGGCGCCTGCGCGGCTACCACCTCAGGGAGGCCGATCTCTGGTTCGAGGTGGTCGATCCGGAGAGCGGCCGGCCGCTTCCCGATGGCGAGCCCGGGGAGGTGGTCTTCACCACCCTGACCCGCCGCGGAATGCCGCTCATCCGCTACCGGACCGGCGACCGGGCGAGATTTTTGCCCGACCCCTGCTCCTGCGGCACCGTTCTGCGCCGCCTGGAGCGGGTCAGGGGAAGGCTTGCGGGGGACATCATCCTGGCGGGAGGACACCGGCTGAACATCGCCGAGCTGGACGAGGTGCTTTTCCCCCTCCCGTTTCTCCTCGACTACCAGGCCGTGGTGAGGAGCGACGATGGCCGGGCCTGTCTGGACATCGCCATCGAGACTACGGCGGCCGCGGGTGGAGAGGCCCCGCCTCTCGTGCGCCGGGCGCTCCTGGAGGTCCGGGCGGTACGGAGAGCGGTGGCGGACGGAAGGCTCATGCTGGGGGCGGTCGGTCGTGACGCCTTCGCCAGGTCCATAAGCATAAAGAGAACGGTCGTCGACCGGAGAAAGGAGCAGTAATGTTGATTTCGTGGGCGGTGGACGCCATCTGGCCGGTGCTGGAGCGGGGCGAAGAGCTGGTGCTGGCGACGATCATAGCCAAGTCCGGTTCGGCCCCGTGTCTGGCGGGGTCGAAGATGATTGTCCATGGGGACGAAACCTCCGTCGGCACCATCGGCGGCGGGGTGTTGGAGGCGGAAGGGCAGAGAAGGGCCGGCGAGGTGTTCAGGACCGGGGTCTCGCAGATCTTCACCTTCGACCTCTCCGGCCGTGACGCGGCCAGCATGTCGATGATCTGCGGCGGCCGTGTGGAGGTGTTTCTGGAGCTGATCGATCCCGACCCGGTCAACCTTGAGGTCTTCCGGAGCCTGCGCGAGGCGCTGCGCAGCGGGGAGAAATGTTTCGTGGTCAGCGATCTTGGGGAGTACGACGGCGACATCCGGCGGATCAGTCGCTGTATCGTGAGGGGGGACGGCTCGGTCACCGGGGAGTTCCATCATCCCGCGGAGTGGCTCGCCACCCTGGCGGAGCAGGCGCACCGCTCTACCTACCCGGTCCTCGCCACCCTGGGAGCGCGGCGTTTCCTTGTGGAGCGCTGCTATACGCCGAGCACCGTCTACATACTCGGGGCCGGCCACGTCTCCCAGCATGTGGCGGAGCTGGCGGGAAAGGTTTCGTTCCATACGGTGGTGATGGACGACCGGGAGGAGTTCGCCAACCGGGAGCGGTTCCCCACGGCGGGTGACGTCATCGTCCTCGATTCCTTCACGGGCTGCTTCGCGGGAATGGAGGTGGGTGGAGACAGCTACGTCGTCATCGTGACGCGGGGCCATACCCACGACAGGGTTGTGCTGGAACAGGCGTTGCGGACGAAGGCGGGCTACATTGGGATGCTCGGTAGCAGGAAGAAAAGCGTGGAAATCCGGAAAGCCCTGCTGGCCGAAGGGTTCGGCGAGACGGATGTCAACCGCTTCAACTGTCCCATCGGCCTCAAGATCGGTGCCGAAACCACGGCGGAGATCGCGGTCAGCATCGTGGCGGAGCTGATCCAGGCCAGGGCGAACCAGGGAGAGTAGATGGCCGGCGCCGTGACAGCCGTGGTTCTCGCGGCGGGATATTCCTCGCGGATGGGAGAGTTCAAGCCCCTTCTTCCTCTCGGCGAGGTCACGGTCCTGGAGCGGGTCGTGACCCTCTTTCATGATGCAGGAATCAGCGATGTCCGGGTAGTGACCGGCCACCGGGAAGCGGATCTGAAACCCCGCCTGGAGCGGCTCGGGGCCCGTGCCGTGGCGAATCCCGACTACCGTGACGGCATGTTTTCCTCGGTGGCGGCAGGGGTGGCAACGGTCGGGGCTGAAGTGGAGGCCTTCTTCGTGCTTCCGGTGGACGTACCGTTGATCAGGCCGGAAACCGTCAGGCGGCTCATTGACGCTTATCTGAACAATCGGGCCGACGTCGTCTATCCCCGTGTTCTCGGGCAGAGAGGGCACCCGCCCCTCATAGCCGGCC
>NZ_DAHVYG010000007.1 GCF_027327745.1 Geobacter sp. | reverse complement strand
CCTGGAGCTCACCATGATCCACGAGGTGATGGTGCTGGACCACAGCGGGCCGGCCTTCGGCCTCATCCTCTACGGCGCCGCCCTCAAGCTCTTCGTCCTGGGTGCCTTCTTCATGAACGTCGCCCTCCCGCTGCGGACCGGCAATCCGTGGGCCGACTGGGGGGTCTTCGTGGCGTCGATGCTCCTGCTGGCGGTGGCCATCGGCGTGGTGGAGTCGGTCATGGCGCGGCTGCGGCTGATCCGGGTGCCGCAACTCCTGGTGGCGGCCACGATCCTCTCCGCCTTCTCCATGCTCCTGATCCTGAGGTAACCCATGGATTCCCTTGCCGATCAACTCCTCGTGCTGGTCATGCTGTTCAACTTCATCGTCCTCGGGTCGAGCCGGATGGCCTTCTGCATCCGGGCGGCGGCGGTGCAGGGGGTGATCCTGGGGGTCCTTCCCGGCATCATCCACTCCTTTTCCTGGCACCTGGTGGCCATCACCACCGGGATCATCGCGGCCAAGGGGATCGTCATCCCCTGGCTGATCAGCGATGCCGTCCGCAAGGCGGGGATCAAGCGGGAGGTGGAGCCGTTCATCGGCTACGTCCCGACCCTGATCCTGGGCGCCATCGTCACCGCCCTGGCCTTCGTCTTCGCGGAGCGGCTTCCCCTGGCCCCCGAGCACCGGGACCTCCTCTTCGTCCCCGCCGCCATCGCCACCCTCATGACCGGCTTCCTGGTGCTGACCACCCGGCGCAAGGCCATCTCCCAGGTGATCGGCTACCTGGTGCTGGAAAACGGCATCTTCATCTTCAGCCTCCTGCTCACCACCGCCATGCCGGTGATGGTGGAAGCGGGGGTGCTCCTGGACCTCCTCGTGGGGATCTTCGTCATGGGGATCGTCATCAACCACATCAGCCGCGAGTTCTCCTCCATCGACACCTCGCGCCTGAGCGCCCTGAGGGAGGAATAGGCCGATGCTGACCGCCGCCGTTCTCCTGCCGCTCGTGGGCGCCCTGGCCGCCTGGATCGTCCCGGGCAACCGGCTCCGTCCCCTGGTGCTGCCGGCCGTCGCCATCCCGCACCTGGTCCTGACCCTGGCACTCCTGGCGTGGACCCCGCCCCCCTCCCCCCAGGGGTGGATCCATCTGGACCCCCTCGGCAAGATCGTGCTCCTCTCCATCAGCATCCTCTTCCTGGTCTGCGCCGTCTACGCGGTGGGGTACCTGGCCTACCGGCGGGACCGCTCCAACCGGGTCCTCTGCATGGGGATGCTCGCCTGCCTCTCGGCCATGACCCTGGTGACCGCCTCCCAGCACCTGGGACTCCTCTGGGTGGCAGTGGAGACTACCACCGTCACCATGGCCCCCCTCATCTACTTCAACCGCAACGCCCGCTCCATCGAGGCGACCTGGAAGTACCTCCTCATCTGCTCCGTCGGGATCGCCCTGGCGCTCCTGGGGCTCTTTTTCCTCGCTTACGCAACGCTTGTGGCCCAGCGGGACGCGACGCTGCTCCTCGGGCCGATCCTCGCCTCGGCGCGGGAGCTGAATCCGGGGTGGCTCCACGCCTCGTTCATCTTCATGCTGGTGGGTTTCGGCTCCAAGATGGGGATCGCGCCGCTCCACTCCTGGAAGCCCGATGCCTACGGCGAGGCGCCGGGGCTCGTGGGGGCGCTCCTGGCGGGGGGGCTGGTGAACTGCGCCTTCCTGGCGATCCTGCGGGTCTACCAGATTAGCCTCGCCGCCGGCGGCGAATACCTCTTCTTCCAGAAGGCGCTCCTGGCCATGGGGCTTCTCTCCATGGGATTCGCGGCGGTCTTCATGGCGCGCCAGGCCGATTTCAAGCGGATGCTCGCCTACTCCAGCGTCGAGCACGTGGGGATCCTGGCCGTGGCCCTGGGGCTCGGCAAGGGGGCCCTCTTCGGGGCGCTCTTTCACCTGCTGAACAACGGCCTCACCAAGGGGGTCCTCTTCCTCTCCTCCGGCAACATCCACCGCAGCTACAACAGCAAGAGCACCGAGGTGGTCCGGGGCGCCCTGGGGCGGCTACCCTGGTCCGCGGGGCTCTTCCTGGCCGGCTTCATCGCCATCACCGGCTCACCGCCATTCTCCCCCTTCGTGAGCGAGTTCACCATCGTGAGCAGCGCCTTCGTGGAGGGGCGGTACCTGGCGGGGGGGCTCTTCCTTCTCTTCCTCGCCATCGTCTTCATCGGCATGGCCCTGACGGTGCTACCCCTCGTCATGGGGGAACCCCCGGCCGACGCGGAGCGAACCGACTACCGCGACCGCCTCCTGACCGTGGGGCCGCCCCTGGCCCTGCTGGGGCTCATCCTCATGCTGGGGGTCTGGCTGCCGGAGCCCTTCCAGCGGCTCCTGCGGGACGGGGCCGCGCTCCTGGAGGCGAGGCCATGAACGACATTTTCCGCACGCTCCACAACGGCTCCGCCATTCCCTTCGACGAGGTGCCGCGCCTGGAGGTGACCGCGTTCCTCCAGGCGATCATCGACGCCACCGACCGGGGATGGCGCGTCTCCTCCTACTTCGGCATCCCGACGGAGAGTGGGGCGACCCTCTGCTGCGTCCTCTCCTCCAAGGCCGACGGCCTTATCGGGATGGCGGCGGCCGACGTGGCCGGCTCCTTTCCCTCCATCGCCCGCCTCGTCCCCCAGCTGCAGCTCTTCGAGCGGGAGATCGCCGAGCAGTGCGGCATCCCCGCCGAGGAGCACCCGTGGTTCAAGCCGGTCCGGTTCCACCACTCCTTCGTCCCGGGGCGCGACGCCTGGGGCCGCAATCCCGGCGACCCGATCCTCCCCGGCGTCATGGAGTTCTACCGGGTGGAAGGGGAGGAGGTCCACGAGGTGGCGGTGGGGCCGGAGCACGCGGGGATCATCGAGCCGGGGCACTTCCGGTTCCAGTGCCACGGCGAGGAGGTCTTCCACCTGGAGATATCGCTGGGGTACCAGCACCGGGGGATCGAGCAGGGACTCGTCGGCGGCCCCGATCCCCGCACCCCGTTCCGGATGGAGACCATCGCGGGGGACACCACAATCGGCCACATGCATGCCCACTGCATGGCCATGGAGGCCCTCTCCGGCACCCGGGTCCCGGCCCGGGCCGAGGCGCTGCGCGGCATCGCCCTGGAGCTGGAGCGGCTGGCAAACCACACCGGGGACCTGGGGGCCATCGCCGGCGACGTGGGGTATCTCCCCACCGCCTCCTTCTGCGGGAGGATCCGGGGGGATTTCCTCAACATGACCGCCGTCCTCTGCGGCAGCCGCTTCGGCCGTGGACTCGTCCGTCCCGGCGGGGTCCTCTTCGACCTGGGGGAGGCGGAGCGCGACGACCTCCTGGCCCGCCTCGACGCGGCCCGGGCCGACCTGGAGAACGCCGTGGAGCTCCTCTGGAGCACGCCGTCGGTCATGAGCCGGCTGGAGAACACCGGCGCCGTCTCCGCCGACACCGCCCGGGAGCTGGGGCTAGTGGGGCCCGCCGCTCGGGCCTGCGGACTCAACCGGGACGTGCGGCACGACTATCCCTACGGCATCTTCCGGATGGCCCAGATTCCGGTGATCACCACCCACCACGGCGACGTCTGCGCCCGGACGACGGTCCGGTGGCTCGAAGCGGGGAAATCCCTCGACTTCATCCGGGATCAGCTCCGGCAGCTGCCGGGGGGAGGGTGCCGGAACGAGCCGGGCCCCCTCCAGGGGAACCGGGTCGCCGTGGCCATGACCGAGGGGTGGCGGGGCGAGATCTGCCACGTGGCGATCACCGACGACGCCGGGCGCTTCCTCCGCTACAAGGTGACCGACCCCTCGTTCCACAACTGGGCAGGGCTCGCCATGGCGCTGCGGGGGGAGCAGATTTCCGACTTCCCCCTCTGCAACAAGAGCTTCAACCTGTCGTACTGCGGGTTCGATCTGTAGTCGTCTGAAAGGGATTCAAAGTGCTGAGAGAGATCATCGCACGGCTGAAGCAGGGACACCGGACCATGGCCTATCCGAAGGAGCCGGTGCAGCTTCCCGAGCGGTTCCGGGGATACCCGGAGTTTCCCGCCAGGGTGGAGCGCGCCGACGGCGAGGCCTGCGCCGCGGCCTGCCCCCACGGGGCCATTACCTGCGACGGCGGCATCGCCCTGGACACGGGGCTCTGCCTCTTCTGCCCCGAATGCACCGCCGGGGAGTACGTCCGCTTCACCACCGACCACCGGCTGGCGGCCACCCGGCGCGAGCACCTTCTGGTTCGCTCCGGCGGCGAGCACCAATTGGCCCGCCCCCTGGAGCCCCGGCTCCGCTCCCTCCTGGGGCGCTCCCTCAAGTTCCGCGAGGTGAGTGCCGGCGGCTGCAACGCCTGCGAGGCTGACACCAACGTCCTCTCCACCATCGGCTGGGACCTGGGGCGCTTCGGCATCCAGTTCGTCGCCTCCCCCCGCCACGCCGACGGCCTCTGGGTCACCGGACCGGTGACGGAGAATATGCGGGAGGCCCTGCTGATGACCTGGGAGGCGATCCCGGGGCCGAAGATCGTCGTCGCCTGCGGCGCCTGTGCCATCGGCGGCGGACCTTTCGCCGGCTCGCCCGAGGCCCGCGACGGGGTGGACGGCATCCTGCCGGTGGACCTCTACATCCCCGGCTGCCCCCCCCATCCCGCCGCGATCCTGGACGGGCTGCTGCGGCTGGTGGGGAAGATCGAGGGGGAGTGACGGGAGATCGGAGAGAGGAAGCAAAGAAAGGGGGAGCCTTTGGTGGCTCCCCCTTCGTGCGTTCATGGGACGGTGGCGAGGTGGGTGAAGATGAAGTCGTTGTCCTTCACGGGGGTGTGGCAGCCGAAGCACTCCCGGACGAAGGAGGGGTCCTTCCCGTAAGGCCTTAGCTCCTTTCCCACGAACCGGGCGAACCCCCAGCCGCCGGTGGCTTTGAATTTCGTCCCGTCCTTCACCATGAATTCCACCTGTGCGAAGGGGCCGGGGACCGTCGCGACCGGGAACTTCGGAAGCTTCTCCGCGTTCCAGGCGAGCTTGGCGAAGGTGGCGCCGTCAGGGAAGGGGCGCGTCCCCTCCCTCAGGGCCTTCAGCGCCGTCGGATTGCCGAGGATGAGACGTATCTGTCCCTTGTCGTCGCGGTACGAGGGGGCCACCGCCTCCCAGGAGCGGTAGCCGGTGAGATAGGCAATCCCGTTGGGGGCCACGGGAAGCTCGCCGGCGCCGGTTGCGGCCGTGCCGGCCAGGGTCAGGGCGATGGCTGCGAGAATCCGTTTCATGGCTACCTCCGGTGCAGGGTAGGGTTGAAGAAGGGGGGGCTGCTCCCTCCAAGTGTACCACGTGCCGGGGGAGGCGCCATGGCTGGTGAGTGTCAGGGAAGTGGCCGGCCGCGGCCGAGGCGGTCGAGGGCCGCCGCCACCGTCTCCTGGTGCGGCAGCCACGCGCGGGCCGCGTCGAACCGGCTCCAGGAGGAGCTGCATTCGAAGCCGGCCGTCGGCTCCAGGGCCTGGCAGGCCCGGGGCCGGTCGGCGAAGGAGAGGGCGCAGCCGTCGTCACGTAAAAAGACGCACTCCCCGGCGCCGGGGATGGCGCAGATGCTCCCCGCCCCCTGCTCGGCCCGGGTGGCCGGCCGGGGGTAGAGGATGATCCGGTCCGGGTCGCCCCGCTCCCCCTTCCCGGGATCGTAAGGGACGCCGTAGTGGGTGTCGAGAACCCAGAGCCCGGAGGCTAGAAGGTCGCAGAGCGCCCCCGCCGGGTCCGGGGTGGCGAGGAAGCGCCCCGGGGCCTCGATCCCCGGCCTGGTCCGGCAGCACTCGCCGCCGCAGGCGCCGCAGAGGGTGGTGCTCTCGTTGTTTGGAACCGGCGATTCCTGGGTCATGGGTAGGTGGAATGGGCCGCCATGGGCTGCTATTGGCGTGTCAGCGCATCGATTTCCTGCTCCAGAAGGGCCGCTCTCTCCTTCTCCTTCTTGATCTCGGCGAGCTTCTCGTAGTATGCCGCGCGCCAGCGGGCGGGGGAGCTGAGGGGATTCTTGTTGACGTACGGGTTGTCCTCGGCTGTTGCCTTCCCTTTGGCCCTTTTCTCCTCGAACTCTTTCACCTCTTCCTCGGTAGGCGTCCTTCCCTTGCTGACCATCCATTTATGGCGCAGCTTCGCCAGCTCCGCCCGCTTGGCCGCCACCCCATCCTGAAGCGCTTTCAATTCCAGAACCAGGCCCTGACGCTTCGCGTTGCCGTCCTTCGACTCAACGCCGGCAGCGGAATCGGCGGGAGCGGGCTGCGCTGACCGGGCCTCCAGGATCGGGGTGAACCAGACCGCCATGACAACGAACCCAACGACAAATCGCAAACTCTTCATAATTATTCACCTTTCAGTGATCTGGTCAAGGAGCACCTGCCCATCCTTGCCATTAAAAGTGCACAGCACTCGTGTAGGATAATTGGGTACAGGGCGTCAAGAGTTTTGTTTACGCGGCATGTCGCGATTGTTCCACAGAATGTTCGCGGCCCCGGACCAAATTGACAGCCGGCTCGGGACTGCCTCTCTGCTTTCTGCACACAAAATTCTTGCCAAGAACTATATTGTGCTGTACTGTGTTCCTGTACAACTTAAATAGGAGAATATAAATGCTGAAGACAACCTATACAAACGCTCGTGCGAACTTTGCTGGCTTGTGCGATGAAGTGACCAAAAACAGGGAGATCGTCATTATTGGTCGTCGTAGTGGTGAAAGTGTAGCCATGATTTCCGCAGATGAGCTTGAAAGTTTAGTCGAAACTGCTCATCTCATGCGCTCCCCAAAGAACGCGCAACGGCTTCTCGCCTCCCTGGAACGAGCCTTAAAACGTCAGGGAGAGCCCTCTACTTCCGAAAAGCTCCGGAAAGAACTCGGTCTTGAAAAGTAAGCGCAGAGAAGCTGTATTCCAGCCGGAGTTCCGTGAAGACCTCCGTTATTGGATCGAAGTCGACCGTAAGGCCGCCTTGCGTGCGTTCGATCTGATCGAAGCCATCATGCGCGATCCCTTTACAGGCATTGGCAAGCCTGAACCGCTCAAATATCTTTCCCCCGGCGTCTGGTCCCGTCGTCTAACCCAAGAGCATCGCCTCGTATACCTAGTTCGCGACGACCGGATCGATTTCCTTCAAGCTCGTTATCACTATTAAAGCTCTCTGGTTACCTCCGGAAAACTAGGGACACTCCCCTGTTTTCTTTCGGGGACGTCCCGGTTGGGAAAACTAGGGACATCCCCCTGTTTTCTTTCGGGGACGTCCCGGTTTGCCGGGTTTCAGCGATTGATTCAACTGAAACTCCAACCTGTCTATGAAAGATTCCGAACCGAACGGCCGTCCGGTTCTGGTAGCTTTGCGAATGGCGTTATCAGTCTCTTCATCCTCCATGATCACGAATTCGGAATACGCTCG
>NZ_DAHVYG010000003.1 GCF_027327745.1 Geobacter sp. | reverse complement strand
AGCCTGTCGGACTTAGGAATGAATCTGCTGCGAGAACGGCAAATCGGTCCATATTTCCGGGAATTCTTGACGAATAGAACCACTATTCGCCTGCAAATTCCCGAAAATCTGTCCTCGATCTGCCATTCTCTCGCTACGATTTCCTAAGTCCGACAGGCTCCTGACGTTTGACTTGCCCCCCGCTTCGGGATAGGCTTCAATGGAACGGTCCAATTGTACAGCAAAGGAGATCAGAGTCATGCGGAAAATCACCACGGCTGCCCTCTTCCTCACCGCTGCCTTTACGGCCGCTGCCGGCATGGCGGCGGAACTCCCCGCCCCCCCCCAGAGCAAAATCGACGCAAAGGCCCCGAAACAGCAGAGCTATCCGAAGATCGTCCTCTACTCCGTCGCCTGGTGCCCACACTGCAAGGAGGCGAAGGAGTACTTCACCACCCACAACATCCCGTTCATCAACAAGGACGTGGAGCTCGACGCAACGGCCATGGAGGAGCTGACCCAAAAGTACCGGAGCCAGGGGGTGCCGGTGATCGTCATCGGCGACAGGAAGGTCCTCAAGGGGTTCACCCCCGAGATATTCGAAAAGGCGGTGAAGGAACTCCAGAAAAAGTAGCGGAATGCATCATGCCGCTAAACGAAAAAGGGAGCCGAACAGGCTCCCTTTTTTTCTTTACCGGTCCCTGGTCCCGGCCTTTCAGTGGGCGCCGCTCCTGGTGATGAGCATGACGCCGACGCAGACGAGGACCGTGCCGGCCCAGCGCATCGGGGTGACGGTCTCGCCGAGGAACCACTGGGAGAGGAACGCCACGAGGACATAGTTGAGGGCCTGCATCGGGAGGGCCACGGAGAGGTCTTCCCAGGAGAGGACCGCCAGCCAGAGGAAGAAGAAAACCGCCAGCATGGCGGTGCCGATGATCAGCTTCGGGGTGGTGAGGGCCTGGAATGCCACGTTGAGGATCCCGCGCAGGTTCATGGCGGAGATATCCCCCAGCTCCTTCATCCCCTTGGCAAGGAGAAGGTCGCCGATGGTTCCGGCGGAGACCGCCATGAGCATGACGATGAAAGTTTTAAGCATACGTCTTTTCCTCTCCGCGGTAGTTCCTGAGCCTGATGCCGAGGGTCCGGAGCCGCTCCTTCACCCGTAAGCCCGTGAGTGCCGTCAGCTCCTCCTCGTGCCGGTAGTCGGGCATCCGCCGGGTGATCTCCGGGCAGGGGAGGCAGCCGGGGTGGAAGTAGATCTCAGTGGTCCCCTCCCCCACCCCGTCCAGGGCCTTCAGGAGGTACTCCTCGGTCATCCGCCCCGAGTTGAGGAGCCCCATCACCTCTGCCGCGTAGCCGATCCCCAGCCGGTCGAGGAAGGGGCGGCAGCGGGCCGCAAGCCGCGAGAAGATGAAGGCGTCCGCCGCCTTCCCCACGAGGCGCGCCCGGTCGACGGCGAGGTTCCGGCTGAGGCTCTCTCGGCTGAGGCGAAAGGTGGTGATGCCGTACTTCGGCATCAGCTCCCGGAGGATATCGAAGACCGTGGGGTGCATGTGGATGTTGAGGTGGCCGTCGACGTGGGAGAGCGGCAGGCCGGTCTCCCGGAACTTCAGGATCTGCCCCTCGATCTCCCGGCGGAGCTGCTTGCGGAACGACTTGACGAAGAAGTAGCGCATCCCGCCGTGGACCGGATCGTTGGTGAAGTTGCCGTCGCGGTCGTGGATCGACGGGAACCCCTCGTGACGGACCACGGCGCGCCCCTGCACCAGCGTCAGGTGGAGCCCCACCTGGAGGCCCGGGTTCTCCTTCGCCAGCTCCACCGCCTCCCCGAAGGCGTCGCCCCCGACCATGAGCGAAGCGGAGGTCAGGATCCCCTCCCGCCAAGCCTTCACCACGGCCCGGTTGACGCCGTTGGAGAGGCCGAAGTCGTCGGCATTGATGATGAGCTCTTTCAGCACCCGCCCCCCGCGGCTTTACGCTTCTTCATGTATTCGAGGTACTGCTTTCCTTCCTTGAGGAGCTTCTTTCGCTCCTCGCCGTCCACGATCATCTTCATGATGCTGCGGGCGATGTACTTGGGGCGGAAATAGAACTTGTCGTAGAAGAGCTCCACGGCATCGAAGATCTCCTTGTTGGAGAGGTGCGGATAGTTGATGACGCACATCTGGTGGCCGGTGTCGTCGATGTACGACTCGGAGGCGATCCACCCCTCCTTCCGGCAGAGATCCCAGAATTCGGTGCCTGGGTACGGCGAGGCGAGGGACGCCTGGATGGAGTTGATATCCAGCGCCTTGGCGAACTCGATGGTCTCGCGGATGGTCTCGCGGGTCTCGCCGGGAAGCCCCATGATGAAGGCGCCGTGAACGGAGAGTCCGAGCTTCTTGCAGTTTCTCGTGAACTCGATCGCCTGCTGCTTCGTGACCCCTTTCTTGATGTTCTTCAGGATCTGCTCGTTACCGCTCTCGAAGCCGACCACCACGTGGCGAAGCCCCGCCTCGCGCATGATCTTCAGGGTCTCGTAGTCGCAGTTGGCCCGGGCGTTGATGGTCCAGGAGATCCCCAGGGGCTTGAGCTTCTCCGCCACCTCGCGGGCGTGCCTGCGGTCGGCGGTAAAGGTGTCGTCGTCGAAGGAGAGCTCCCGCATCTCCGGGATGTTGTCGACGATCCACTTCACCTCGTCGTAGACGTTCTGGGGGGAGCGGGTCCGCATGGCCCGCCCGGAGAAGGTCTGGGGCCAAAGGCAGTAGATGCACTTGGACGGGCAGCCGCGGCTGGAGTAGATGGAGACGTAAGGGTTCTTGAAGTGGGGAATCACGTACTCGGAAATCGGGAGATCCCGCTTGTAGACCGGCGCCACGAAGGGAAGCGCGTCCAGGTCCTGGATCGGTGCCCGGTCGGGGGTATGGTGGACCTTCCCCTCCTTCCAGTAGCTGATCCCGTTGACCCGTTCCAACTCACGCCCCTCGCAGAGTTCCTTTGTGGTGTAGTCGAACTCGCCGCGGCAGACGACGTCGATCACCCCTTCCCCCTTGCGGAGCGATTCCTCGGGGAGAACCGTGACGTGGGGACCGGTCAGGACCGTTACCGTGGCCGGCTTCCGAGCCTTGATCCGCCGGGCGGTCTCGATGTCGAGGGCCAGCGTCGGGGTGGAGGTGTACATCACCACCATGTCGAAATCCTTGGCGATGGCGAGGCAGGCGTCGAGATCGAGTCGCTGCACCGGGGCGTCGACCACGCGGGAGCCGGGAATCATCCCGGCCGGGAAGCAGAGCCAGGTGGGATACCAGAAGGAGGTCACCTCGCGGGAAGCCTGATAGCGGGCACCGGCACCGCCGTCGAAATCCTCGTAGGTGGGGGGATTCAAGAATAACGGCTTCATATGAAACTCCTGAAAAAGGCGCAAATTGGGCACGAATCAAACGCGCAGAATAGTCGCTGGGTGGTTGAAAGTCAAGGCGAAAGGCCGGAAAGGAGAGAAAAGTCAGGCGAGTTCGTCCATCCGGTTGACCCAGTTGCAGACCTCGATCTGCACTGGGCCGAGGTTCTTCATGGAGAGGCTGAACCGCTCGAAAAGGGGGGAGATGCTGTCGAACTCTTCCTGCTCGATTCTTTCCACCAGGGAGAGGAGGATACCGAGCTCCCCCTCCCGGTCGAGGAGCGCCTGCCGCACATCCTCGTCCAGATTTAAGGGGGTCACCACCTCGTCCATCGACACCTTGAGCAGTACGTCGGCCAGCGACAGAATGCCGGTCATGAAGGCCCGGTCCGGGTAGTCCCGGTCCCCCTGCGCCGCGGGCTGCTCGGCAACGATCAGCTCCATGAGCCGCGCCCGGGTGACGGCCAGGACAAGGAGCGGATTATCCCCCCCACTCTTCGCGTTGTTGGTGAAAAGCGCCATCATCGCCCAGCGCCGCAGCTGGTGGTACCCGATGACCATGATGGCGTGCCGCAGAGTGGTGATCCGCTCCTTGAGCCCGACGGACACCGAGTTTACGAGGCGAAGGAGGTTGAGGATCAGGTTCGGGTTCTGCTTGAAGGTCTGTTCCAGCTCGGCGATCTCCACTTCCGCCACCAACTGGTTGAAGAGCTTGACGATCGCCAGCCTTCCGACATCGACCCGGGTGCGGGTCAGCACCGTCGGCCGGGCGAAGTAGTACCCCTGGAAATAGGAGAAGCCGAGCCGGGCGCACTCCTCGTACTGTTCGTTGGTCTCCACCTTCTCCGCCAGGAGCTTCGGCGTCCAGCGGCGGAGCTGCTTCACCTCGGCGGCCAGATTCTCCATACCGGTGCGCAGGAGATCGATCTTGATGATATCCACGACTTCGTAGAGGGGCTCGTAGACCGGATCGTAGATGTGGTCGTCGAGGGCGATGGCGAACCCCTTGCGCTTCAGGTCCCGGCAGCGCTCGATGATGGTGTCGGTGACCGGCACGTGCTCCAGAAGTTCGATCACCACCTTCTCGACGGGGAGAAGCTCGATGGCATCGCTCATCAGCACATCGGCATTGACGTTGATGAACCCCTTGTGCTTGCCGAGAATCTCGGAGAAACCGAAGCTGGAAAGGGCGTCGAAGATGACGCTGGCGCTGGCCTGGAGATAGTCGGTGACGTTGGCGTGGAGGGTGTCTGCCGAGCGGAAGAGGAGCTCGAAGCCGAAGAGCCTCTGGGCACGGTCGAGAATCGGCTGGCGGCCGAGGAAGAATTTTTCGTCTGCCATGGTAATGCTCCGCGCTGCCCGGTTTCAGCGCACATTAGACCCGGGGGTTGTGAGCGAGGTTTCCAGGATACCGTCGCCGGCGTGAAACATCAAGGGCCTACTCGCAGAGCCGCATCACCTCGCGGGCAATGAGCTCCAGCGGCACGACCTTCCCGACCCCTCCCCGCTTGATCGCCTCGTTGGGCATCCCGAAGACGATGCAGGTCGCCTCGTCCTGGGCGATGGTGAACGCCCCCGCCTCCTTCATCTCCCGCATCCCGCTGGCGCCGTCGTCCCCCATGCCGGTCATGATGACCCCCAGCGCGTTCTCGCCGGCATAGCGGGCCGCGGAGCGGAAGAGGACATCCACCGACGGGCGGTGACGGGAGACCAGGGGCCCGTCCTTGATCTCCACGTAGTAGCGGGCGCCGCTCCGCTTCAGGAGCGTGTGGCGATTGCCGGGGGCAATGAGCGCCCGCCCCCGGATCACCGAGTCGTTGTCTGTCGCCTCCTTGACCGAGATGCGGCAGATGCCGTCGAGCCGCTGCGCGAAGGCGCGGGTGAACCCTTCCGGCATATGCTGGACGATGACGATGGGGGGAGAGTCCGAGGGAAACGCCTCCAGAAATGTCTGCAGCGCCTCGGTCCCCCCGGTGGAGGCCCCCACCACCACGATCTTCTCGGTGGTCTGGATCATGGCCCGGGAGCCCGGCTTCTCCAGGATCACGTCGGCCGACAGCTTGGGAGCGATCTCCTTGCCGATGCGCGGCGTTATCTTACGGACCCGGGCCTGGCTCGCCGCCTTCACCGCGTCGCAGATCCGCACCCGTGATTCCTCCAGAAACTGCTTCGTGCCGAGCTTCGGCTTCTGGATGATCTCCGCCGCCCCATACTCCAGCGCCTTGAGGGCCGTTTCGGAACCGGCGTCGGTCAGGGTCGAGCACATGACCACCGGGATCGGGTGCTGGCTCATGATCTTGCGGAGGAAGGTGATCCCGTCCATCCGCGGCATCTCCACGTCGAGGGTGATGACGTCGGGAACCTGCTCCCGGATCCGGTCAGCGGCGATGAACGGGTCGGCCGCCGGGGCCATCACCTCGATCTGGGGATCGGAGGAGAGGATCTCGGCCATGGTCTGCCGGACCACGGCGGAGTCGTCGACGATGAGAACCTTGATCCTCTTCATGGTTTTTCCCGCCCCCCCCCGTGGTACGCCTCGACGGCGGCGACAAGCTCCGCCACGCGCACCGGCTTGGAGACGTAGGCGTTCATCCCAGCGGCGAGGCACCGCTCCCGATCCCCTTCCATGGCGTGGGCGGTCAGGGCGATGACCGGGATACCCCTGTTCACGAGGGGGGAATCCGACCCCCGGATCGCCCGGGTGGCCGCGATGCCGTCCAGCTCGGGCATCTGCACATCCATGAGCACCAGCTCGAACTCGCGCTCTTCCAGGGCTTCCAGCACCTCCCGCCCGTTGGTGACGATCGTCACCCGGTGCCCGTCGGTTTCGAGGATCCGCCGGATCACCTCCCGGCTGGTGGCGTTATCCTCCGCCAGCAGGATCCTCAGCGGCTGCGACGTGGTGCGGATTGCCGGAGCGGGGTCGGTCATCGCGACATCGCCCACAGGGATAAAACGGACGGTAAAGCGGAACGTGCTCCCCTTGCCGGGGATGCTCTCCACCCAGATCCGTCCCCCCAGCATCTCCACGATCCTGCGGGAGATGGCCAGGCCGAGACCGCTGCCGCCGTATTTCCTCGTGATGCTGCCGTCTCCCTGGCTGAAACTCTCGAAGATGCCGTCGATCTGGTCGGCCGGGATGCCGATGCCGGTGTCGGAGACGCCGAAGCGAAGCACCACCCCCTCGGCGCCCGGCTCACGCTCGACGAAAAGGAAGACTCTCCCCCGGGGGTGAACTTGAGGGCATTCCCGACCAGGTTTACCAGCACCTGCCGCAGCCGGGCCGGGTCCCCCCTGAGCCGCTGGGGGACGGCTTCCTCCACCAGGGAGGAGAGTTCGACCCCCTTCAGCCGCGCCTGGTGCCCGAAGCTCTTCACCATGCTATCCACGAGGGGGCGGATGGCGAAGTCGGTCTGCTCCATAGCCATCACTCCGGCAGCCTCCTGGTCATCATCGTCCCCAATCCTCCCCGGCGGCAAGCGGATCATCCCGGCGCAGGCGCTTCAGGAGCACCTCGCCGGTGTGGGTGTAGAATATGAGTTTCCGCCCCCTCGTCCCCCCCACATCGGCCGCCGACACGGCAAGACCCGAGACCGAAAGGACCCGGCGGGCGATCTCCACGTTGCGCCGCCCAACCCCGATCCTGCTCCCCCCGAAGCCGATCAGGTCGGCACCGCCGAACAGCTTCACCTCCAGGCGGCCGGGGGAGACCCCCCGGGCGGAAAACATCGCCAGCATGCGGAGGATGGAGGTATCGACATAGCGCAACCCATCCCCCTTGTTCCCCTCGGGAAGGAGCGCATGGCAGATGGCGGCGGTGCCGCTGGCCCGCTCGAACATCGTCACCGAGACGCAGGAGCCGAGCACCGTGGTCACCACCGTCGGCTCTGCGCCGAAATGGAGTTCCCCCGGCCTGAGGTAAACGGTGGGTAGTCCGGTGAGCGTCGGTTTCATCGCGGTTTCCGGTAGATGGTGGAGGCGACCTGTTCCACCGGGACGTCAAGGCCGGAGAGGGTTTCGGAATGCCCCATGAAGAGATACCCCCCGGGAATCATCTGTCGGCAGAACTTGTTCAGGAGCCGCTCCTGGGTCTGCTTGTCGAAGTAGATGATGACGTCGCGGCAGAACATGATGTCCACCGGCTCCCGCATCCCGAAATCGCCGTCCATGAAATTGAGCCGGCGGAACCTCACCCGCTGGCGGAGCTCCGGCACGATCCGGACGAACCCCCGGTGGCCGTCTTTCCCCCGCAGCAGGTACTTGCGCTTGAGCGCCAGGGGAACCGGCTCCACCCGCTCCTCTTCGTAGATCGCCATCTTCGCCTTGTCGAGGACGGTGGTGCAGATGTCGGTGGCGAGGATGGAGTAGGAAAACCCCTCCTCCTGCCCGGCAAACTCGGCTAGCACCATGGCGAGGGTGTACGGCTCCTCGCCGCTGGAGCACCCCGCGCTCCAGATCGAGAGCGGCTTTCTGACCCCGGCGCCCCGGGTCCGGATCAGCTCGGGAAGCGCGTGCCCCGTCAGGAACTCGAAGTGGCCCGCCTCCCGGAAAAAATCGGTCTTGTTGGTGGTGACCACGTCGATCAGGTGGAGCAGTTCCTGCTCCGTCCCCTCGCGGCTGAAGATATAGTCGGCGTACTCGTGGAACGTCGGGATGCCGAGCTTGCGGAGCCGCTTCTGGAGCCGCGCCTCCAGCATCGTCTTCTTGGCGGGAGGCATCTTGATGCCGCATTCGCCGTAGATGAACTCGCTGAAACGGGCAAACTCCCGGTCGGAGAGGGAGGCGGCGGCGGAACGGGTATCCTTGGAAGCATTGAACATGGAAATGTATTTCGTATCCCGTCCCTACGCCGCCTCGTCGGCCACCCCACCGGCGGTGACGAGCTCCTCGCAGGTGAAGGTCCTGTCGATGTCGAGGATCATGATGAACTGGCCGTCATGCTTCCCCATCCCGAGGATGAAGTCGGTGTTCAGCTTCGTCCCGATCCGGGGGGCCGGCTCGATCTGCTCCGGCTCCAGCTCAAACACCTCCTGCACCGAATCTGCCAGGGCGCCAAGGATGACCGTCTCCCCCTCGTGGGTCACCTCCACCACGATGATACAGGTATTGACCGTCTTCTCGGTCCCGGCCATGCCGAACTTGAGCCGCATGTCCATCACCGGCACCACGCTCCCCCGCAGGTTGATCACCCCCCGCATGAAGTCGGGGGTCTGTGGGACCTTGGTAATGGTGGTGAATTCCAGGATCTCGCGAACCTTCGCCACATCGACCGCGAAGACCTCCTCCGCCAGCTTGAAAGTCAGATACTGCCGTGTTTCGGTGATCGCCGCAACGCTCATGAAACCCTCCGTTCAATCGTATGAGAGTCTGTCGTCTCTTGTTCTCCCTATCGTCAAACTCTGGAGATTTCTTTAATCTATTCAGGAATTCCCTGAGTCGCCTACAGGAAATGCCGAAGGTTCCGAAGGTCTCAGAACTTCTCGAACTCATCATCCAACCGATCGTCGAGCTGGAGGTCGACGCCGGCGTTGGCGACCTTCTTCCTGCCGTAGCCGTTGGCATACCCGTTGGCGTGGGAAACGGCCACGTGCTTCACCTCGGCCGGAGGCGCAACCCGCGGCTTGCCCACGGTGACCCTGCGGCCGGCGGCCTCGACACCGTCCACCCGGAAGAAGGCGATGGTCGCCTGGAGCTGCTCCGCCTGGCTCGCCAGCTCCTCGCTGGTGGAGGCCATCTCCTCGCTGGCACTGGCGTTCTGCTGGATCACCTGGTCCAGCTGCTGGATCGCCCGGTTGATCTGCTCCGCGCCAGTGTCCTGCTCCTTGCACGCCGCGCTGATCTCCTGCACCAGCTCGGCGGTGCGCTGGATGTCCGGCACCATCCGGGCCAGCATCTCGCCCGCCGCTTCCGCCACCTGCACGCTGGAGGTGGAGAGCTCACTGATCTCCCCCGCCGCGTGCTGGCTCCGCTCGGCAAGCTTTCTGACCTCCGCCGCCACCACCGCAAACCCTTTCCCGTGCTCCCCCGCCCGGGCCGCCTCGATGGCCGCGTTCAGCGCCAGAAGGTTCGTCTGCCGCGCGATCTCCTCGATGATCGAGATCTTTCCGGCGATCTCCTTCATGGCATGGACCGTCTCCGTCACCGCCTTCCCTCCCGCTTTGGCATCCTCGGCGCTCTTCACCGCGATCCGCTCGGTCTGGGTGGCGTTGTCGGCGTTCTGCCGAATGTTGGAGCTCATCTGCTCCATGGAGCTCGACGCCTCCTCGGCGGCCGCCGCCTGCTCCGTGGCCCCCTGGCTCATCTCCTCGCTGCTGGAGGAGAGCGCCTGGCTCCCCGAGGCGACGTTGTCGGCCGCGCCCTTGACGTCCGCTACCACTACCTTCAGTTTCTCCACCATGTTTCGCATCGCCGCCAGGAGGAACCCGGTCTCATCCCTTCCCGCCGTGTCGATGGAGACGGTCAGGTCCCCCTCGGCCAGCCTGTTGGAGACCCCCACCGCCACGGCCAGGGGACGGGTGATGCTGCGGGTGGTGAGGATACTGATGATGATGCCGGCCAGGGCCGCGGCCGCCGCAAGTCCGAGGGCGAAGGCACGGGCGCTGTCATACGCCTTTGCCGCCTCGCCGTAACGCAGGGCCATCCGCTCCTCCTGGTACGCCACGATCGCCCTGAATGCCTGCAGGATCTTTTCGGCAAGGGGCGCTCCCTCCCGGTTGAAGACCCCCAGGGCCTGGTCGGTCTTGCCGGCGAGGCTCAGCTCGATCACCTCGTTGTTCGCCTTCCTGGCATTGTCGATGGCGGTCTTGGCGGCGGCGATCAGCTGTTTCCCCTGGTCGGTCTGTTCCAGCTTCTCCAGCTTCTCCAGGGCGGCCCGGTATTCGCCCCGCAGCTTCTCGATATCCTGCTTCACCGCCGGCCGCTCGCCGGGATCCTTGAGCATGATGAGATGGATGTCGCCCATCAGGTCACCGATGATTGCCGACACGTCGTTGGCACATTTGATCTTGGCGTAGTTGACCTTCACTATCCGGTTCAGCTTCTCGTCGATCTTCCCCATCCCGCCGATGCCGATGGACGTCACCACTCCGAGCAGAACGAGCAGGACGCCAAAGCCGAACCCCAACCGGACACCGATCTTCAGATCACCGACACGCATCGCACATCCTCCTTTGCGGGGCTTTCCCCCTCTTCAGTGGGCCGCGCCGCCCCTCCGTCATCCGGAAGTCTCCGAGCGGCCCCATCATCGCTTGCCAGGGCTGATCCGTATACGTTTCAGGATTCTCCCTACGGCTCACTTACCCTATCGGCACCCGCTCCGGCAACCTTTAGCCAATTCACACAATTTTTTTCGTTTTTTCCAGCAGTTATCTCTCAAAAAAGCAAACGACATTATATTATTGCGAAAACGGGTTAATGATAAAGACAACAAAAAAGGCGAAGATCCCCGAAGGGCTTCGCCTTTTGTCCGCTGCAGGACAGTTGTGTTTTGTCAATGGCCTCAGGGGACCGTGA
The DNA here is from genome assembly GCF_027327745.1 of Geobacter sp. GTDB lineage: Bacteria > Desulfobacterota > Desulfuromonadia > Geobacterales > Geobacteraceae > Geobacter. The sequence continues at coordinate 23,689 of NZ_DAHVYG010000003.1, read as the reverse complement.
AATAGAACGTTGCCCCTTTCCCGGGCTCCCCTTCCGCCCAGACCCGCCCCGAGTGCCGAGAGACGATCCGATGGACGGTGGCCAGTCCGATCCCCGTTCCGGGGAATTCGGCAGAGGAATGGAGCCGCTGGAAGGCGCCGAAGAGCTTGCCGGCGAACTCCATATCGAACCCGGCGCCGTCGTCCCTGACGTAGAAGGCCTTCTCACCTGAGCATGGGGCCACCCCCACCTCGATGGTGGCGCTCTCCTTCCGCGAGGTGTACTTCCAGGCGTTGCCGAGGAGATTCTGCAGGACGATCCTCAGCAGCCTGCGATCCGCCCGCGCCGTCATGGCCGGAGAGATCAGAAAGGTCACGTTGCGCCCGGGCTCGTTCTCATACAGTTCACGGACTATGCCGTGGCAGAGCCCCGTCATGTCGATCTCGCGGCAATCCATCTCTCGCCGCGACACGATGGAGAGCTCCAGGAGATCATCGACAAGCTGAGTCATGTGACGGCTCGAGTCGCGGATTTTCCCCACCAGGGCCATCCCCTCCGCTCCCAGCACGTCGCCGAACTGCTCCGCAAGCATCTCGCCGAAGCCGACGATGTGGCGAAGGGGGGCTCGGAGGTCATGGGAAACGGAATAGCCGAACGCCTCCAGCTCCCGGTTCGCCGATTCCAGCTCGAACGTACGCTCCCGGACCCGCTGCTCCAGTTTCCGGTTCAGGTCGTTCAGCTCGGCCATCTGTCGCGCCAGGGCATCCTGCATCCCGAGGTAGCGCTGTCCGACCCCGACCCGCGCCCTCAGCTCATCCATGACGAAGGGCTTGACGATATAGTCGTTTGCCCCCCCGTCAAGCCCCGCCACGACATTCTCCTTCCCCCCCTTGGCGGTGATGAGGATCACGTAAGGGGGCGACGGAACGGAAGATGCCCGGAGCCTCCGGCAGATGTCCATGCCGCTCTGGCCCGGCATCATCCAGTCGAGCAGAGCCATCCGGGGGGCGTCCTCACCCTCCATCAGCCGCCATGCCTCGTCGCCGTCCGAGGCAACGGCCGTCTCGTACCCCCACGTTCGCAGGGCGCTGTCGAGCATGGCGCGGGCGACACCGTCGTCATCGGCAATCAGGATCTTCATGCCACCTCCCACATCACGGCGTAAAACAGAGTCTCGATTAGAACTAGCCAGGCCAGAACTGAACGGTTATTAATACGACAAAACTAACACTTATTCTGACCAATGTAAATCAAACATTTGTTTTACAAAAGAAAAACGCGCCGTGCAGACACGGCGCATCTTCCCGACTTCAGAGCAGGTTTTCGCAGGCTTGTATCCGCGGCCGACTCAGAACCCCTCGAACTCGTCGTCCATCCGGTCGCTTCCCATGTCGAAGGCGAAGCCTTCGCCACCGATCCGCACCTTGCCGCCGTCGCCTCCCTTGTAGCTGACTTGAAGCTCTTGCAATAGTCCCTCTCTCCTGGCAAGGGGAGCTAGGGCGAGCGGCGGTTTTCAGCAAATTAAAAGGGAGTCACGGTTTCCCGTACCCCCTTTCCACCGCCCATGCGGCAGCCTTACCCGGCGCATGCCTTCGGATGCTCAGATATCCCCTCCGCCCCTTTCCGCCCCCGGAGCTCACGGGATTCGGCGATCGCCTCCCGGACCGCCGTTACCATCTCCACTCCCTTCCAGGGTTTGGGGATAATCCTGAAAATGCGCTCGCGATGAACGTGGTCACGGAGCGCCGGAAACTCCGAGTATCCCGACATGATAATCGGCACCGTATCGGTTGAACGCTCCCTGACCAAGCGCACGAGGTCCATGCCGTTCATCACCGGCAGCCGGTAATCGGCCACCAGCACCGAAATCCGCTCCCGTCCGGCGATTTCCAGCGCCTGGGCCCCGTTGTTCGCGAAAAGGATTCGTACCCCCTCTCCCGCGAAGAGGATGCGCAGATAGTCAAGAATGAGGGTTTCATCGTCGACAAAAAGGACGCTCTCGGTCACGGGCACCTCGTGGCAGTTTCGGTCTCAGATTTTACTCCGCTGCAATGTGTTTCATTAATTTATATCGGCAGGAAGCGAGGTGGGGGACATCAGGGTTTTCCTGAAAAGGGGGGAGAGAAATACTTGCCGGATGAGGTTGCGGGTCAGGGAGCGTGCAGTGGAACGCGAATCGTTGTCCGGGTACCTGCTCCCGGTTTCGACGAGATCCGGATCTCGCATCCCAGGTGCCGAAGCCGCTCCCGGATACTGAACAGACCGAAGCTCTTCTTCCCGGCCCCGGGTCGAAGCACATCCTCCACAGCGAACCCCTTGCCGTCATCTTCGACCCACAGCTCCACCGAACCGGGAATTTTCCGGATGCCGACAGCCGCGTTCCGGGCCCCGGCATGTTTGGCGACGTTGACGAGGAGTTCCCGCACTACCTGGTACAGGGTCACCCGCAGCTCTTCCGGCAGGGGCTTGGGCTCTCCATCGTCGAGGAACGTCACCCTGAAGCCGAAACGATCCTGGAAATGCTCTCCCAGCGACTCCAGGGCGGCCTCCAGCCCCACCTCGTAGAGGAGCGGCGGGCTGATCTGGACCGTGAGGGAGCGGACATCCTGGATCGCCTGGTCCAGGATGGTGCCGATATCCCGGATCCGCCCGCGGAGTTCCTGGTCGGGTACCGACTGCACCAGCCCGTTGAGTCCGATCTTGGCAAAGGCGAGGGACTGCCCCACCTGATCGTGGAGCTCGCCGGCGATGCGCCGCCGCTCCCGCTCCGCCGCCAGGGAGAGCTCCGCCGCCAGGGAAGAGAGTTCCTTCTGGTAGGTCCGGAGCTCTTCTTCGGCCTGGCGCCGCGCCTCCAGCTCCCGTCGCAGCCGCTCGTTGGCCTCGCTCAGCTCGTGGGTCCGGGTGAAGACCATGGTTTCCAGCTGCTCCTGGTACCGCCTCAGCTCCTCCTCGATCCGCTTCAGGTCCGTGACGTCGTTCAGCATGACGACGGTGCCGGCGTACCTGTCGCTCACATCGAGCATCCGCTTGAGCTTCACCTGGAAATGCCTGACGCCGGACGCCGTGTCGCGGCTGATCTCGAAGGTGCGTGCGGAATCGTACCGCGACAGATCGGGCATCGCATCGGCAAGCCACGGGATCTTCTCACCCGCCAGCAGCCGGCCGTAGTAACTGGCGCCAGGGGTATCCGAAACCCCGAACAGCGTGGCGGCCGCCTGGTTGAAACTGTCGATGCGCCCCTCGCGGTCGAGGAGGATCACGGGATCCCGCAGGCTCTCGAAGATGGTTACGAACTTGTTCTTCTCGTTGGTGAGGCGCCGGTTTCCCTCCTGGAGCTGCGCCAGCTTGTCTTCTTCGGTCAGTCCGCACCACTGGGTGCAGGTGGCGATCTCGACCCGATCGAAGAACCGCTCGACGATCTCCCGCCCCCGCTCCTTCTCCCCCGGCGGGAGTTCGTGTTCTCCGATAAGATCGTGAAAGCTTCGGCGGTAGCACTTCAGAATGCCGAGAAACATCCCCACCGTCACGCCGCGCTGAAGATGTTCGCGCGCCTTTCCCGCGCAGAACTTCGTCACGGGATCGTCCTGCGGCTCGATGTCGTAGCTGAAGACCGGCTCGTCGAGGATGGTATCCATCACTTCGGCAAGGGTCCGGGCAATCCCGCCAAGGGCAATTTTGCGGGCTGTCACGAGGGTCGGCGCATAGGCGCCATGGCCGATGTCGCGCACATGCCGACGGACGCGGTCGAGAAGCCACGCTTCGCTGCCGAGAAACAGCTGTCTGAGATCCCGAATTTCCTTAGCCGCCAGATTCTTCACTCCATCTCCCGTTGCAGACGGTATCACTTTCAGAATCTTACGTCATGGCGCGGCGTTTCGCAACGCTGGAAAGCGCACTACAAAAGAACGCGCCCCGGAAAGCCGGGGTGCGCATGGCACACCTTCATGCTGCTTTTTCTGCTCATTTCCATTTGCATTCAAGATGACCCAATTGCTCATGGCTCATCTGTTGTCCCTCACCCGGCCTTCGGCCACCATCTCCCACGGGGAGAAGGTTTGACTTTTCCCTCGCCCAGCGGGGGGAAGGGGTGAGGGGAAAAGCAACAACGGGCCAAGGGATCCGGCCTCAGAGGAGAAAGGATGAGCGAGGAATTTTCGGCGTGAGAATGGGCCGGTCGGGGGGGCGTGAAAGAAGCGGGGTATACGGACGACTCAGGAGACGGCGAACCTGGTGGTGAAATAGAAGGTGGAGCCCTCCCCTTCCCGGCTCTCCACCCAGAGGTCGCCGCCGGCATGCTTCACCGACCGGCGCGCCGCGGCGAGGCCGAGGCCGAGGCCGCCGAACCGGCGGGTGAGGGAGCCGTCCGCCTGGGTGAAGTCGTCGAAGATGGCGCCGAGCCGGTCGGACGGGATGCCGACCCCAGTATCGCTCACCACCACCAGCAGCTCCATCTCCCCCTCCCGCACCGCCGAGTGGGCAAAGGTGAGGTCGATCCGCCCCTGGAGCGTGAACTTGACGGCGTTCTCAACGATCGCCTCCAGCGCGCACCCGAAGGCGATGTCGTTCCCTTCCAGCAGATCCGGGATGTTCCGGTCGATGACCCACGAGAAGGCGACCCCCTTCCGTTCCGCCTCCCCCTGGGCCGGGATCAGCAGTTCGCCGAGGCGCTCCCGAAGGGAAAAGCGGCGGAAAACGATCGCTTTGTCGTCGAGGGAGGAAAAGGAAATGAGCCGGTCGATGAGCCGGACCATCTCCTCCGCGGCGCCGGCAGCGATGGCGACATGCTCCTGCTGCTGCGGGGCGAGCCCCGTGCCGAGGAGTTCGAGCATCCCCACCACGCCGTTCATCGGCGTCCGGAGCTCATGGGAGACGTTGGCGAGAAATTCGCTCTTGGCGCGGGAGGCGGCCATGGCCGCGTTGTGGGCGATCGCCAGCTCCTCCGTGGCGGCGCGCAGCTCCGCCGTTTTCCTCAGGACATCCTCCTCCAGCCGCTGCTGGTACGCCCGCTCCAGCTCCAGCCCCCGATTCACCCGGACCGCCTTGTCGAGGGCGTTGGCCACCACGTCGAAATCGAGCGGCTTGAGGAGAAAATCGAACGCGCCGCGCTTGATGGCGAAGATCGCCATGTCGAGATCGCCGTAGCCGGTCATGAGAAGGAACGGGGTTTCGGGACGCAGGCGCCGGGCGGCCTCCAGGAGGTCCAGGCCCGTCACCCCCGGCATCTTGATGTCGGAGAGGATGATGTCGCACAGGGACTCGCCAAGGGCGGCCAGGGCCTCTTCGGAGCAGGAATGGCGCTCCACCCGGTACCCCATGCGCTGCAGGAACGCCGCAACGGTAAAGAGAACATCGAAATCGTCGTCGACTACCATCACTGTCGGCAGGGAACCGTTCCCGACACCATTCATAGATCGAGCACCTCGCGAACTTTCGTAAGTATCTCGGCCGGTCTGACCGGCTTGGCCACCCGGGCGACGGCACTGTCGCTCCGAAGGGGGGACGGGAGCTCGGCCGGCGCCTCCCCCAGGATGATCAGCCGATGGCCGCAAGCCCCCTCTCGGGACCACGACCCGCCGTCGCGCAGAAGCGTGGCGTCGACGAGCATCAGGTCGAAACCCTCTTCCTCCCCGCCGCTGCGCATTCCTTCCTCCCACCTCGGGGATTCGGAAACCCGGTAGCCGAATTCCATCAGCGTGTACCGGACGACCTGGCGGACGAGGGGGTCCGGATCGGCCACCAGGATCCGCTCCGTGCCGGTATGGCGTTGCGGGCTGATGGCGGGGTTTCCCCGTCTCCGGTCAAGGGTGGGAAGATGGAGGGAAAACACCGTGCCGCTCCCGGGCACGCTCTCCGCCAGGACAAACCCGTTGTGGTCCCTGACGATGCCGTAGACCACGGACAGCCCGAGCCCCGCCCCCTGGCCGACCTCCTTGGTGGTGAAAAATGGCTCGAAGATCCGCTCGATATGCTCCGGGGCGATCCCCACCCCCGAGTCGATCACCCTGACGACGGCGAAGCGGCCGGGGCGTGCCTCCCGGTGCCGGATCGCCTCCCTTCTGCCGAGGGTCTCGACCCCGCAGGTGATGGTGAGGAGCCCGCCGCCTGGCATCGCCTGGCAGGCGTTGGTGGTCAGGTTCAGCAGGACCTGCTCCAGCTGGCCGCGGTCACCGAGCACCGGGAGGGGGGCGTTGACGGCGGTGTTCAGCACGATGTCGCTGCCGGCCAGGCGCGATACGATCTGGGAAACTTCGGCGACGACGTCCGTCAGGTCCATCTCCACCAGTTCCCGCGGCCGTTCCCGGCTGAACGCAAGGAGGCTGGCGGTGAGACGGGTCCCCCGGCCGGTGAGATGAGCGATGCGCTCCAAGGCCTCTTCCACCACCTGCGGGTCCGCCTGACGGGCGATGCTGGCGTAGCCGGCAATCCCCGCGAGGATATTGTTAAAATCGTGGGAGACCCCTCCGGCCATCTGGCCGATGAGATCCATCTTCTGGGCGTGGAGGAGCTGATCCCGAAGCCGCGCCTGCTCCTCCTCGGCCCGCTTCCGGGCCACGAACTGCCAGACCCCGTGCATGAAATGGTTCAGGTGCTGGACATCGTGATCGTCATAGGGAAGCGCCTTGTTGGCCACCGCAACGACACAGACGATCCGCTCCCCCTCGAAGAACGGCACGCTCATGAACCGGTCGAGCCGGATATGGCCGTCGGGGAAGCCGCACCGCCCGGGATGGGGAGCGTCGAGATCATTCAGGATCACCGGCCCGCGCCGGTGTATGACCTCGCCGCACAGCCCCGAGTTCTTCAGGGGGAGGGAACCCTTGCGCTCCGTGACGGCGCAGACGGCCATCACCTCGCTCGACCAGGCGTGGCGCGTGAACTGCTCGCTCTCCCCGCCGTAGAGGTAGAGATAGCCATAATGGCTCCCGGTGAGATCGAGTGCCGTCTGGAGGGCGAAATCGAACAGCTTCTCCTCGGGCTCCGCCAGCATGTCGGAGAGCTGCAGGAGTGCCCGAAGCCGAAGACTTTCCAGGTGACGGCGCTTTTCGTTCGCCTTCCGCGCGGTGATGTCGTTGAAGACCAGGGCGAACTGGCCGGGAAAGGGCGAATAGGCGTAAAGGTCGAGGTGCAGGCCGAGTTCCCGCGAAAAGCGCTCCAGGTGGAGCGGCTCCCCGCTGAGGGCCACGGAGCCGAACCGCTCGATCAAGTAGGGGTCGATGTCAGGCCTCGCCTCGGTGATCCTCCTGCCGACGAGCTCCTCGCGCCCAAGGCCCACCAGCCGCTCGTAGGTCCGGTTCACCTCCAGGTAGCGGAGATCGGACGGCGCCCCATCCCCGTCGCAGACCACTTCACCAAGGGCGAAGGCGCTCGGCATCCCGGTGAAAAGGTCCCGGTACCGCTGCTCGCTCCGGGAGAGCTCTCCGTTGGCGGCGTCGAGTTGCTCGGCCATCTGCCGCAGCCGTCGGGCCTTGTGTGAAGATGTCCGCATCTGAAGGGTCGTCCCTTTCTCCATCGGTGACTGCAGGGTGCTCAGAGTGAGGGCGGGCTCCCCGGCCTCACGATTCACATGTGTTTCAATGCTTTTTCAGAATAATGATCCGGAATACTTTATCGGTCCAGGGAAGAATTCCCCGATCAGAGATGATGGCACCATGAGCAGGGGAATCCCCTAAGGATGTGCCATCAAACGTCCTGGCGCTCCAGGTGGGTGCCGCAGACCCGGTTCTTACCGCCGGACTTCGCCCGGTAGAGGGCCCGGTCGGCCTCTTCGACCATCCGGGCGACATCGAGGCCCGTCCGGTCGGAGACAGTGGCGATACCGACGCTGACGGTAGGCCGGATCGTCCCGTCGTCGCAGCCGAGGGGCTCTGCCGCGAGGTTCCTGCGGAAGCGTTCGGCCGTACGCGTGGCCGAGTCCAGCGCAGCCTCCGGGAGGAGGACGGCAAACTCCTCCCCGCCGTAACGGGCGGTGACATCAGCTTTGCGGAAACTGAGCCGCAGCATCTTTGCTACCGAAACCAGGACCGCGTCGCCGGCCCCGTGGCCGAAGGTATCGTTGATCCCCTTGAAGTCGTCCAGGTCGATGAGCAGGAGCGAGAACGGGGAGAGAGTCCGTTTCCGTGCCTCGACCTCCAGCATTGCCTCGAATACCCGGCGGTTGTAGAGACCGGTGAGATGGTCGCGCATGGAAAGGATCCTGAGACGGGCATACTCCCGGGCATTGGCGAGGGAACGCGCAAGCGCGTCGACAATTCCCGCCACGAATTCGTCGGAATATTGACTTCCGTCTCCCCTCGACCGGGAAACGGTGAGCCCTCCCAGACCATTCGAAAAACAATACGTCCTGATATCATTGCCGTTATTGCGCCGGACATTTTTCTCGTCTGCCGGGCCTTCCGCCGAGGCGCCGTTTCCCACTCCGGAGCCGGGACAAAATTCCGACACCGGACCGTCGTCACCGACACCGTACGTTTGGACCCGGCCGGCTTCTCCCTCGTCGAAGGTAAGGGAGCGGACGTTCCATCCCACGACCTCCTGCAGCCAGGAGGAAGCGACCGAGCAGACCTGCTCCGGATCGAGGAGGGCTCCGACGGCGGCGTTGAATTCACCCAGGAGAAGGAGCTCCTCGATGCGACGCTTCATCCCGGCGGGAGAGTCGTCTTTGCCGCAGTGGGGCGACAGCGGTCTGTTGCGTGGAAAACTGGATTTTCTTCTTCCGGCGGATACCGGACCGAGGAACTCCGATACAAGTGACGATTGCAGCATTTCCATTTCCTCCCTGAAATAGATACACCATTACATTTCACGCGGTTTGGCGTTGATTACCGCTGAAAAGCATAATGAATGCCAATCCATCCAGGGAGAGGTAGGGGCGCGTCAGTCGAGGGAGGTGAGCCCCTCGCGGATGGCGTACTTGGTCAGCTCGGCGACGCTCCCCATCTTCAGCTTCTTCATGATCTGCGTCCGCTGGGTCTCGACGGTCTTCACGCTGACCCCGAGCGCAAAGGCGATTTCCTTGGTGTTCTTCCCTTCCGCCACGAGCTGCAGCACTTCCCGTTCGCGGGGGGTGAGCCGGCGGGCTGCGGGGACCGGCTGGGGGCGGCCGTGCCGGCCGAGGAAATCGCTGACGACCACTCCCGCGATGCGGGGGCTGAGGTAATAGCGCCCCGCTGTCACTTCGCGGATCGCCACCACCAGTTCGTCGAAGGCGCAGTCCTTCAGGAGAAAGCCGCAGGCGCCGGCGGCAAGGGCTTCCTCGATGAAACGGCGATCGGAATGCATGGAAAGGGCAAGGACCCGGACGTCGGGAAACTCCTCGACGATGCGGCGGGTCGCCTCGATACCGTTCATCTCCGGCATGGAGAGGTCCATGAGGACCAGGTCTGGAGCGGTGTCACTCACGCACTGAATAGCCTGCCGGCCGGTATCGGCCTCACCGACCACCAGGAGATCATTTTCACGTTCCAGAAGGGACCTGAGCCCCTCCCGCATGATCTTGTGATCATCGACTACCACCACCTTGATGCTCATCCACTCCTCCTTTCACCATGGGGCTGACCCGCAAGACGGAAACGGTCCGTCGTCGGGAAACCTCTCGCGTCCCGTCACCCCTGTCATCTCCACCCCGTCGGACGAGAGGGGGGCGATCACCTCCATCGCCGTCCCCCGGCCGGGGCAGGAGTCGATCCGCAACTCTCCGCCGAGATGGTCGAGGCGGTGGCGGATACTGAAGAGCCCGAAACCGGCCCCGTTATGCGCGCGCGGGCGGGTGGCGGCACGGGCGGCGTCGAAACCGATGCCGTCATCCTCCACACGGACGACGATGCGGCCGGCACCCTTGCGCAGGACGATGCCCGCATGACTCGCCCGGGCGTGCTTTGCGACGTTCACCAGCAGCTCGCGCACCACCTGAAAGACGGTCACCTTCATCTCCTCGGCAAGGGGCTTGGGGACGCCGTCGTCGCGGAACGAAACCGCCAGGCCGTACTCCTCCCGAAAGCTCTCGGCGAGCCACTCCAGGGCGGCCTCCAACCCCACCTCGTAGAGGAGCGGGGGGCTGATCTGGAAGATCAGGGTGCGGACCTCCCGGATCGACTGTTCGAGGAGGGCCGTCGTTTCGCTGAGCGTTTCGGCACCGTCTGCGTGAACCAGCTGCCGGAGGGAGTCCATCCTGATCTTGGCGAGGGAGAGGATCTGGCCGATCCGGTCGTGAAGATCGGCCGCCAGGCGGCGGCGCTCCCGCTCCTCCGCCAGCGAGAGCTCGGCGGCAAGCTTCCGGAGCTCCTCCTGGTAGCGGGAGAGGAGGTTCTCGGCGGCACTTCGCTCGCTGATATCCACCCCGATGCTCATGGTGCCGGTGATTGCCCCGCTACCATCCTTCAGCACCGTATTGCTCCAGGAGATGAAACGCCGTCCCCCCCCACGGGTCAGGATATCGTTCTGGAAGTGGGGCGGAATGGCTCCCGTTTCCAGGCCGCGGGAGAGAACCCGCCTCACCGTCCCCTGATCGGAGGGGACGAACCGGTCGAACCAGTTGCTCCCTGTCACCTCTTCCCGCGTCCACCCCACGAGCTTCAGGAAGTAGTCGTTGCAGAAGCTGACGGTGCCGCGGGGATCGAGCTGCACGGCGATGAGCTGGACCTGTTCGAGCGTCTTGCGGAAGCGCAGCAACTGCTCCTCCACCTCGGCCCGGCGGGCGATCTCGCGCCTGAGCTGATAGCAGCGGCGCAGGGAGACGATGGCAAACGCAAGTGCCAGGATGGCCATTCCGGTCACGGTGTATCCTCGAACCTCCGTGGGGCACGAAGGAAAATGCCGGCGTCGCGCCCGGCGAATCCTTTTAAAGGTAGCGCATCCGGGCACAGGCTACAACCCCTGGACGGTCATTTCATAAAATAATACCAATCATATCCGACCAGAAACAAGGCCGCCGGAACAGGGGATCGCGGCGGCCCGGACACTCACATTTGCGGGAATGCTACCGCACCGCCTGCTCCAGCTCCACCTCGCGGACCAGGTGGGGGATGTCGAGGATGAGGGCGACGGAGCCATCGCCGAGGATGGTGGCGCCGGAGAGTCCCTTCACGTCCTTGTACATCTTTCCCAGCGACTTGATCACCGTCTGGTGCTCGCCGATCACGTGATCGACCACGAAGCCGACCCGTCCCCCCCCCACCTGGGTGATGACGATCTGCTCGATCTCCGGCGCCTCTCCCTTCACCATGAACCGCTCCCGCAGCGGCACGTAAGGGACGATCTGGTCCCGGACGTTGGCCAGGTTCCGGCCGTGGGCGTTCTTCACATCCTCCCGGGTCAGCTCCACGCACTCCTCCACGATGGAGAGGGGAAGAACGAAGCAGTCGTCGCCGATCTTCACCAGGAGGCTCTCGATGATGGCAAGGGTCAGGGGGAGCTTGATGGTGATGGTGGTACCCTTTCCCCGCTCGCTGGTGAGGTCGATGGTGCCGCGCAGGGCGTCGATCGCCTTCTTCACCACGTCCATCCCGACGCCGCGCCCCGAGACGCTGGTGACGGTCCTGGCGGTGGAGAAGCCGGGGGCAAAGATCAGGTTGTAGATCTCCTTGTCGGAGAGTTCGGCGGTGGCCGGGATGATCCCCCGCTCGATCCCCTTGGCCCGGATCGCCTCCCGGTCGAGGCCGGCGCCGTCGTCGGTGATGGTGATGAGGACGCTGTCCCCCGAGTGGACCGCGGCGAGATGGACCGTCCCCTGCCGCGGTTTGCCGGCGGCGAGGCGCCGGTCGGGCTGCTCGATCCCGTGGTCGATGGAATTGCGGATGAGATGGACCAGGGGGTCGTTCAGCTTCTCGATCACCGTCTTGTCGAGCTCGGTCTCGGCGCCGTCGGTGGTCATCTCGATATCCTTGCCGAGTTCCACCGAAAGGTCGCGCACCAGCCGCTTGAACTTGCTGAAGGTAGTGCCGATGGGGAGCATCCGGATGTTGAGGGCGGTGTCGCGCAGCTCGTTGGTGAGCCGTTCCACCTCCTCGGCGATTGAGACCAGGAGTGCGTCGCCCCGGCCCGTGGCGGTCTGGGAGAGCCGCGCCTGGACCGTGACCAGCTCCCCCACCAGGTTCACCAGAAGGTCGAGCTTCTCCGCCGGCACCCGGATGCTGGAGGCGCTCTCCTGGGCCTGGCGCTCCTTGCGGACCTCCTTCACATGCTGCTGCTCCACCAGGGCCGACTCCACTTTTTCGGGGTGGACAATCCCCTGCTCCACCAGGAGCTCGCCGAAGCGCTTCTGTTTCGCGAGGATCGCCTCCATATCCTGGCGGGTCAGGTCCCCCCGCTCCGCGAGGATGATCCCGAGCTTCTTGTAGTCGGCGTCGGTGTCGAGGATGCCGCCGTCGTCGATCACGTCGATCTTCAGCTCGCAGTCGTCCTCGATGAAGATGAAGACGTCTTTGATGGCGTCGATCCCCCGTCCCGTGGTGAGGATCACGTCCCAGTAGACGTGGCATGATTCCGGATTCAGCTCCTCCAGCTCCGGCACGTTCGCCAGCTGGGCCACCGCGCGGCACTCGCCGAGCTGACGGAGCTCCGCCAGGAGCAGGAGCGGGTTGGTGCCGTTGACAGTCACCTCCGGCACCGGCCTGAAGCGGATGCGGTAGGTGACCGCCCCCCCGGCGGCCTGCTCGCCGTCGGTCGCCGTAACCTGCTTCGCGGGGAGCGGGTCGCCGATCTCCGGGGGGGGGACGAGCCGCTTGAGCCCGGCGATCACCGCTGCGGCCTCGCGCCCCTCCACCACATCTCCCCCCTCGGAGGCGTCGAGCATCCCCTTGATCAGGTCCCGGGCCCGGAGCGTCAGGTTCACCAGGTCGCGGGTCACGGTCATCTTCCCGTTGCGGACCAGGTCGAAGACCGTCTCCACCTCGTGGGTGAAGGTGGCGATATCCTCGAAGCCGAACATCGCCCCCGACCCCTTGATGGTGTGCATCGCCCGGAAGACCCGGCCGATCAGCTCCATATCCTCCGGCGTCTCCTCCAGCTCCAGGAGCGAACTCTCCAGCTCCGCCAGGAGTTCGTACGCCTCTTCCCGGTACGCCTGGCGGTGGGCGTCCATCAGCCGAGCACCTTCTTGACCACCGCCACCAGCTGCTCGGGCTTGAACGGTTTCACGATCCAGCCGGTAGCGCCGGCGGCCTTTCCTTCGGCCTTCTTCCCGTCCTGGCTCTCGGTGGTGAGCATGATGATGGGGGTGAAGCGGTACGAGGGGTTGGCCCGCACCCCCCTGATGAGGCCGATGCCGTCCAGGTTCGGCATGTTCAGGTCGGTGATCACCATGTCGACCCTGGTGCCGGCAAGCTTGGCCAGGGCGTCCTTGCCGTCCACCGCCTCCACCACGTCGTAGCCGTTCTGCTTGAGGGTAAAGGCGACCATCTGGCGCACGCTGGCCGAGTCGTCAACGGTCATGATCATCTTTGCCATATCAAATATTCCCTCCCGTCCAGATACAGGTTTTTCCCACGTCCCGGGCACAGCCGACGTGCCGCGTGAAACCGGCGAGCCCCGCCGCCTCGGCAAAGGCGCTCCCTTCCCCCGTCAACCGGAACCCCTTGCCACGGGCGCACGAGGTGCGATGGGCCGCGCAGAGGAGCTGCAACCCGGTGATATCCACCGCATCCAGGTTCTCCACGTCGACCACCACCGACGCCGCCCGGTCGAAGGCGTCGAGCAGCGCCTGGCGGAACTCCCCGGCCCAGGGGATGGTGAGTTCCCCCGACAGCTGCAGGACGAGGGTCCCCTCCCCCCCCTCTTCGCGCCGGATTATGGTCAGTCCGTCCATTGTTTCTCCCGTACCGAGCAGCCAGTGGCCGGCCTCTCGCCGTTAAAACAGCTCCACATTATCCCCGAGTCCGGCGGCGGCCGCCGCCGGCACGAAGGCCTGGGCGCCACCGGCGGCCCCGCCGAAGACCGAGGCATGGACCTTCCGTTCGCTGTGCATGGTGTAGCGCTCGGCCAGCTCCCGGAGCCGCGCCTCGCGCTCCGGGGAGGTCGACGCCGGCGCCACCCGCCTGATCTCCCGGACCAGGTCGCACAGCTCCCCCATCACCTCTCCGACGATGCGGTTCGTCGCATTGTGGACGGAAACCCCGCCGGTGGCGGCTTCGATGTCGACCGAAAGCCCCTGCACCTCGCCGTCCATCCGGCCGAGGAGCTCCAGGAGCGTTTCGTTCATGCCGCGGACGGTGCCGAGCAGACCTTTGAGCTCGCCGATGAGTCCCTCGATCTCTGCGGCGAGTGCGTGGGACTCCCGGTCCCCTTCGTGGCAGAGACTTTCGGTCACGGCGGTCACCTTCCGGAGCATCTCCGAAACGGCGCCGGTGCGGGAACGGGCCTCCACGGAAAGGTGCTGGATCGCCTCGGCGAGGACCCCGAGGGCCGCCCCCCCTTCCCCCGTATTGGCCGCCTTCACCTGGGAATTGAGGGCGATCAGCTCGATCTCCGAACCGATCTCCTCGATGTCGGTAACGAAGGTGGCGATGTCCCCCACCGATGACACCACCGCGGCCATGGCCCCGGCCAGCTCCCGGTTCGCCCGGGCGCTCTCGGAGAGGACCTCCGCCACCTGCACCATCCCGCTTTCCATGTCGGCAAAGAGCGAGCTCCCCGCCTGATCGGCGGAACCGGCCATGACCCGGGTCTCGTCCGACATCAGGGTCTCCTTCCGGGCAATGTCGCGCAGATTCTCCACCACCCGCGCCACCGCCGCCACCAGCTCCTCGCGGGCATGGTCGAGCTGGGCCTCCTGGAGCTCGCAGACGTCGGCCACCTCGCCGGCCGCCAGGTCGGGGGCGACGGCGGAAGCGGCCAGAAGCCCCCGCATGTCGTCGAGGGCCTCCTTCACGTGCTCAATCTGCTGACGGGTGATGTCGTGGAACTGGAGCGAGGTGACGACCGTGGCGATGCTGGCGGCAATCTCCGACGAGCAGGCGGCAACCGACCCGGCGGCGGCGGAGCAGCGGCCATGGACCGTCGTGAGGGTGGCAAGGCTCTCTCGGGTCCGGTCGAGGATCAGGCGGGCGTTGCTCCGCTGCTCCGCCTCCAGGGCGGTGACCCGGGCGAGGGTGGCTTCGATCATGGCGGCGAGGGAACCCTTCTCCCGCAGGATGTCGGCCGATTTCTCCCTGATCGATATCGACAGCCGCTCCACGTCGTCGGCCAGGGTATTGAAGCCGGCCGCTCCTTCGCCGAGACGGGCGCTCTCGATCTTTACCGCCGTGCTCAGCATGTGGAGGTTCTTGATGATCTTCTTGAACCCGTCGAGGGGCTCGTCCACGTGGGAGACGAGATCGAGGATGCGCGTCAGGGTCGCGGTGCTCTGCTCGCTCTCCTGCTCGGCATGGGCGAGGTAGCCGGCGATCCGGTCGAGAATCTCCCGGAGGGCGGCCATGTCGCGGGAGATATCCTCCCCCATGATCCGTTCGGCCACATCCTGACTCATCCGCTCCACCGCGCCGGCCCGGGCGTAAAAATCGTGGAGCCGGGCGCCGATGGCGAGAAACTCATCCTCGGTGGATCCGTTCAGGGCCACCAGCCGCTCCCCAAAGGCCCCAAGACGGTCGCTCCAGCCGTTGAAGCGCATCGCAAGGGGATCTCCGGAAAGGACCTCAAAGGCCTCGCTGCCGGCCGGAATCTTCGGTTCCGCCTTCCGCCTGAACATGCTCAGAAATGAATGGGACACTGACACCTCTCTCCTATGTCCGGCCCCTCTGCCCGAACACCTGTTTGCTCAACCAGTATCTCTAATCGTCGTAGTCTGCATAACCTTTAAGGAAAAGGGGAGAGGCGGACATCAGGGTTTTCCTGACAAACCGTCTCCGATTCCCGCAACGGATCAGAGCAGCCCGTGGCCCCTGATCTCTTTCATGAGCTTCTGCCGGGTGATCGGTTTCACAAGGTACGAGGTGGCCCCGCCGCGATAGAAGGCCTCCACCACGTTTTTCGGGTCGTCGAGGGCGGTGGTCATGATCACCTTCACCTCGTCGGCGGCGCCAATCCCCAGCTCTTTCTCGTACTCCCTGATCTGTGCCAGGGCCTCGTGGCCGTCCATGTTCGGCATCATGATATCCATGCAGATCAGGTCATAGGGGTGCCGTTCGTCGTGGGCGAGCCGGAAGGCCTGGACCGCCTCGGAACCGTCGATGGCGATGTCGGTCTCCCCCAGAGGGATCAGGAGCTCCTTCATGATCTTCCGGGATATGAAATCATCCTCCACGATCAGCGTCTTCATCCGTTTCCCCCCTTCGGTTCCGTTCGTCAGACATTCGTGCCGGCAGGTGCCGTCCACTATTTCTTGTTATCGGCTGCCGGTGAGAACTATTTAGAAAAAATTGGCCAAAGAAAGGAAGGTACAAAAAAAGCGCCCTGGTTTCCCGTGGCGCTTTTCCGTTTCCCTTGGCAAAGGTCCGTTACTTGAAGTCGGCATACCTGGAGATGACCAGGTCGGTCGTCTTCGCCTCCTTCAGATGGCACTCGAAGCAGTTCTTGACCGGATCGATGCCGGAGGGCTTCCCCTCGGGGGTGAAGCCGGCGAAGAGCCAGCCGCCGGTGGCGGTCTGCTTCCTGTCCTTTTTCATGAGGACTACCATGCTCTTCTTCCCCCTGACCGGTTTCCCCCCCTCATCCCTGATGGAGTAGTTCACCACGACGAAGCGGGCCCCTTCAGGGTACTTGCCGCCGGCCCGGTAGGCGGGCAGCGCCTTCCTGTCCACGTAGATGTGATGGATGCCGTAGAAGAGCGAGCTTTTGTCGCTGATCACCTTTTCCCTGCTCTTCTCCCACCGCTCGTAGTCCTTCGGCAGCGAGGCCTTGCCTGCCGCGGAGGCGACGGCGGCGACCGCAAGAAGGACAGCGGCCGCTGCGGATGCGATGCGCTTCATGACATTTCCCCTTTCATTTGCAAAGCTCGAAAGCGTACAGGGTAGCGAAAATCTCACCCCGTGTCACGGGAAAGGTTACTTCTGCCGGGCCGCGAGTTTCGGCTTCTGGTGCGAAAGGTCGAACTGGAGCATCAGGTAGCCGTAATGGATATCCCGGCCGTTTCCCGTGGCGTTGCGGAAGAATCCGCCGGTGAAGAAGCGGTCGTAGCCGGCGATGACCGAGAGGTTGTCGCTCACCGCGTAGGTGACGGTGAAGTCGGTCTCCAGGCCGAGTCTGCGGCTGAAGCCCCCCTCCACGTAATTGGCGAGGAAATAGCGCCCCGTGGCGGAGAAGGTGAGATCCTTCGCCAGATCGATGCCCCACCCGAGGGTGTAGATCTGGAGGCCGCTGGCGCGGTGCTCCGTGCCGGCGCCGTCGGTGAGGGTGAGCCCCGAGAGGTCGCCTATGACGCTCATGTCACCGGTGAGGGAGGTATCGTTCGCCTGGTTCAGGAACTCCCTCCGGGCGCTCCCGCCGGTGGCGGCGTCGCGGCTCCCGGAGCCGTAGGCGGCGCCGGCGATGAAATGGTTGGTCACCCCTGCGATCACGGCATCGGCGTAAAGCTCCCCGTGCCCTCCCCAGGCGCCGATGCTTTCAGTGGCGTCCACCCCGTTGAAGAGCCGCCCCGATTGCCAGACCGGCTCAACTTCGATGCGCACCTGGCCGAGCGTTGCCACTCCCCGCAGGCCGAAGCTGTTGCGGTGCTCGCCGGCGTGGCGGTCGACGGAGCCGGTATCGCGGAAGGCGTAGGCGTCGAGGGAGGTCCCCTCGTCAAAGGTCCAGGTGGCGTACCCTCCGGCCAGGCTCCCCTTGAGGCCGCCGGACCACGGCGTGGCGTACCACCCGCCGAAGAGATCGACCGTCAAAGGCTTCACCGGAGAGAGCCGCAGCCGCAGGGCATCGTAGCTGAGCCCCTTGTAGAAGGTGTCGCTCCCCAGCATGAAGGCGCTGCCGTAGACAAGCTCCTGGCGGCCGGCCTTGAGGGAATACCCCTCCACCTTCGGGCACCTGACTTCGGCAAATCCCTGGTAGAGGGAGACCTTCCCCTCGTACTGGCTCCCGCCGGTGAAGCCGTACCCCTGCCCTTCGGCGTGGATATCGAGCCAGTCGGTCGGGTGCCAGTAGAGGTACGGCTTCACGCGGTAGAGGAAGCGCCCCTCGGCGTGGTTCGGGGCGTAGCCGAAATCCGGGAGCCGGAAGTTGCCGACACCCTCGCCCCGCAGGAAGCCGTTCACCCCCGCCTTGTACTCGAAGGGGGGCTCCTCGGGCCTGGCGAGGATCGCCTCGATCGCCTCCCGCCGCGTCAGGTACCCTTCGAACTTTGCCAGTTCGTCCTTCAGCGCCTCGTGCAGAGCGGCGATCCGGTCCAGGTCCTCCCTGCTCACCGCATCCTTCCCTTCTATGTCGCACTTCTTGACGACCTTCTCCATCACGTAGAGAAGATATTTCGCCAGCTCCGTTTTAGAGATGGGTTTCCCTTCAACCTCGACCGTCTCCGGAAGCTTCTTTTCCGCGTCATATTTTCTGGCCAGTTCCGCCACCTGCTTGCAGGACCAGTGGCTCATGGTCACCTGCTCGGGAATCTGCTCCCCATCGTCGGCGGCAAAGGCGGGATTCCAGCCCAGGGTGCAAATGACCAGGGAGAGTAAAAACAAAACCCTATTCATCCATGGCTTCCTTTCTCTTCCGGGTAATATCTTCTGACTGCCGGGCCGTATTTCCGCAGACCGGGCACCCCTGCATCGACAGCGGCCTCTCCAGCCGGCAGGCGGCCAGAAGCTCCTCGTTGCGGAAGATCTCCCGGGCCGGGCCGTCCGCCACCACCACCCCCTCGCGCAGGACGATGACCCGCTCGCAGAGCTCCAGCACCATGTCGAGGTCGTGGCTCGTAAAGATCCGGGTGTGCCGGAACTCCTTCAGGAGGCCGATGAGCTGGCGCCGGGCGAAGGGATCGAGGCCCGTGGTCGGCTCGTCCATGACGAGGATGTCGGGGGACATGGCGAGGACCGTGGCGATGGCGACCCGCTTCTTCTCTCCTCCCGAAAGCCGGTGGGGAGGCTTCTCCCTGAGATGTTCCGCCCCGACCCGCATCAGGGAATCCATGACCCGCCGCTCCACCTCGTGGGGGGGGAGCCCCAGGTTGAGGGGCCCGAAGGCAACGTCGTCGAAGACTGTCGGCATGAAGAGCTGGTCGTCCGGGTCCTGGAACACCATGCCGACCGTCCGCCGCACCTCCGGCAGGGTCTCCCGCGTCAGGGGAAAGTCGCCTATCCTGACCTCGCCTCCCGTGGGGACCAGGTACCCGTTCAGGTGGAGGAGCAGGGTCGATTTCCCCGCTCCGTTGGCGCCGATCACCGCCACCGCCTCGCCGTGATGGATCCGGAAGGAGACCCCGTTGAGGGCGGCGGTGCCGTCCGGGTAGGTATGGCGCAGGTCCTTCACCTCGACGATGTGATGGCTCATCGGAAAACCTCCGTTACTAGCGAACCGAGCAAATCGGGGACGTTCACCAGGCGGCAGAAGACGAAGAAGGCCGACCAGCCGAGGGTGAAGAGAGTCTCGACAACGCCGAACCGAAACGGCCGGCGCACGTGGAACCGGCCGTCGAAACCGCGGGAGAGCATGGCCCGGTGAACCCGCTCGGCTCGCTCCCAGGTACGCAGCAGCAGGTGCCCCACGAGGGGACCGTAGCTCCCCATCCCCTTCCCCCGCTTCCCGAAGGCGCGGAGCTCCCGGGCCCGCGCCGTCCGCGCCCCCTCCTCCGTCAGCACGAAGATGTAGCGGTAGAGAAAGAGGAGTTGCACGGCAAAGGTCTGGGGCATCCCCATCCGCTCCAGCGCGCTGCAGACGGCCGAAAAACCGGTCACCCCCACGAGAGCGAGCGCCGACCCGACGGTAAGAATGGAGCGGACGACGATCGAGGCAAAGGAGATCCAGCCGCCGGTAACGCCGAAAGGCCCGAGATGGACGAGCACCTCCCGGTCGAAGATCGGGTTGAACATCCCGACCACGAGGGCAAAGGGACAGAGAAGGGCGATTTTTCTGACGATATAGCCGGCCGGGAGATCGCCGGCCGCTACCGTGACCACGGGGAAGAGGAAAAAGGGGAACAGGGGGGTCAGCTCATATTTGCCGAAGGAAACCACCGTAATGATGAAGACTAGCGTCGCCAGAACCTTGGCCCGCGGGTCGAGGCGGTGGATCGCCATCTCTCCCGCGGCGAGCCGGTCCAGACGCTTGAAGTCGAGAAGCGCTCCCTCAATGGATGCCATGCCCGGCCCTCGCAAAACGGGGGAGAGTCAAGCTCGCCTCCTCCCCCGTTTGCCGCACTCTCCCCATCTCAGTTTCCGGCCCGCCCGGCCGGCTGCTTCCGCCTTCTCAGGAGAAATCCGCTCAGAAGGGCAAACGCCAGGGTCATCAGTGCGCCGAGCAGGCCGGAGACGCTGGTCCCCAGCCTGCTCTCTTCCACCTTCGTTGTCTCATCCCCGGGCTGCGTCCCTCCATTCTTCGGCGCAACAGGCTTCCTGAACGCGTAATCGGACAGGATAGCGGTCTTATTCTGCAGCGCGGCCAATGCCCCGTGAAGCCCCTGCTCCGGCCCCTTCAGCTCCTCTTTGCCGGTTACCCTGGCAATGGCCCATTCCAGGCCGTCCGGATCTTTCGAGGCGAACCAGGAGACGATCCCTCCCGTCAGGAGAGCGGCGGCGAGAAACGCAATCAGCACCGTGCGCACCAGATGAACGCCGATGGGGCGTGCCTCCAGGGCGCCCTGGAGGATCTCGGGGCGGGCCTTGTGCACGAATGAAACGACGGCGACCGTCACGGCTCCCTCGACAACCCCGATGGCGAGGTGAATCGGCTGCATGAGGAGCAGGAACGTGGAAACCGGCAGGGCGGAAATCCCCGAGAACCACGTCTCCAGCACGACGCTAAGCGGCCCCAGTTGCAAACCGACGACGGCCGAAACCATGATCGCAAGTGTCAGACGCACCGGGCCCGGATGCTTCCCGACTACCCGCTTGTAGAGCAGGGGATAGACGATGAACGCCGGAATGAAGCCCATGTTGAAGATGTTGCAGCCGAGGGCCAGCAGGCCGCCGTCGGCAAAGAAGAGCGCCTGGACGACGAGCACGGAGGCAATGGTCAGAAACGCCGCGGAAGGACCGAGGAGGATGGTCAGGAGAAGCCCTCCCCCCAGATGGCCGCTGGAGCCGGTCCCCGGAATGCTGAAGTTGATCATCTGGACGGCGAAGAGGAAGGCCCCGAGGACCCCCATCAGGGGGACCTTCCTGTCGTCGAGTTCCCGGCGCACCTTCCGCGAACTGAAGGCGATGGTTCCCGCCGAAACGGCCCACATGGTGCCGCCGACTGCCGGGGAGAGCAGCGCATCCGCCATATGCATGGACTTTCCCTTCCTTTCACGAACCGTCAGCGCAGTTTATGTGCCGCTTCCTCCCGGTGTTACCGAATTTAATTTTAGTAACACCGCCTAAATACCGCACGTCGATTCGTGTGTCAAGGGATTATCCCATCCGGCTCACTTCTTTCCGCACCCGCCGGAGCAGCACCCGGAGCAGTGCCCCTTCTTCCAGAGGGAACGGTATTCGATTGTCAGAGAACTTTGTCTACGATGTGCTGGCACATATTTCCGTCCACGATGTAGTGGCACTCAACAGTTACGCTCCAGGTTGGTGGCGTCCACTACGTTGACGACCAGGTCGGGGCGCTCGTGGACCAGGTAGTCCCGGGCGATGATCTCCTCCTGGGTGTAGGGGGAGAGGGAATAGGTGCCGGGAAGGTCGACGAGCCTGATCCTCCTCCCCTGGAATTCGAAGAGGGCCTCCTTCTTCTCCACCGTCACCCCGGCCCAGTTCCCCACCTGGAGCCTCGTCCCGGCGATGGCGTTGATGAGGGTCGACTTCCCCGAGTTGGGGTTGCCGGCCACCGCCACCGTGACGGTCCGCTTCTCCACCGGGCGGAGTGCGCCCTTGCGCCCTTCGCCGCTCTCCTCTCCGACTGCCGCCGCTTCCAGCTTCTTCGCCTGCCCGCTCATCCCGTAACCTCCACGCCGATTCCCTCCGCCTCTTTCTTTCGCAGCGAGAGGTTGTAGTTCTTGATCGTCACCTCGATGGGGTCGCCGAGGGGAGCGACCTTCAGCACCTTCACCTCTTCCCCCACGAGGACCCCCATATCCATCAACCTCCTCTTCAGCGGGCCGATGGCCCCGATGGAGGTTATCCGCCCCCTCTCCCCCGGTTTCAGTTTCGCCAGATTCATCGTCCTACCTCCTCACCATTATTTTCATCGCCATGCCGCGGGCCACCGCGATCCGCGACTCGTCCACCTTCACGAGGACCGGACCGCCGCCGTTTGTCAGCATCTCAACACGCTTGCCGACCCGAAGGCCCATGTCCTCGACCCGCACGTCGCTCTTCTCCCGTTCCTCCCGGCAGTGGCCGGTACAGTGGGTCTTGCGGAGCCTGACTTCAACGATTTCTCCATGTTCGCCGGGGCTCAACAGTCCGAGTGGTATCATGGTCTTCGCACTCCCCTTTTAGATAAATTTGATTAACAATTTCACCCTGAAGTGAATTTGAAAATTGTTATCAACCTTAAATAAGGAAAGGGGGCGCATGTCAAGGAAATTAGCTGACAGGAGGTCTGTTTAACGCACAAAGGCCGCTTCCAAATCAAAAAGTGGCCTTTGTGTCGGCTTAGGATGAACTCTTTTCCTTACAGCAGTTCCTCCACAGTCTTCTTGAAATCCTCCTGCGAAACCTCGCCGACAACAACCTTTCTCGCAATTCCCTTCCTGTCGATGAAAAAGGTTGTCGGCACGGCCCTGACGCCGTATTTTTTCACGGCGATGAGGGCCGGATCGAGAAGGACCGGATAGGAAAGCTTCAACCCCTTGGCAAACGCCTTCACGAGTGGTTTAGAATTCCCCATGTTTACGGCGAGGACCGTCAGCCCTTTATCCCTGTAAACCTTGCTAAAGCTGTCCAGCTTCGGCATGCCGGCGACGCAGGCGCTGCACCCGGTCGCCCAGAACCTCACCACCACCGGCTTTCCCTTGAATTCGGACAACTTCACGGTCCTGTCGCTCAGGTCGAGGACGCTGATTTCAGGGGCGCTCGCCCCGATCTTCCAGGTTCTGTCCTTTTCGCACCCCGCCAATAACGCCATGCAGGCAAAAGCGATGAATGCTGTTGCCAGGGCAAAGGGCGTTCGTTTCATGAGCATACCACCTTCCCGTGCTGCAGCCTCACCACCCTGTCCGAATACTCCGACAACTCCGGGTTGTGGGTCACCAGGATGATGGTCCGCCCCTCGTTATGGAGCTCCTTGAAGAAGTCGAGGGCCACCTCTTCGTTCGCCTCGTCCAGGTTCCCGGTCGGTTCATCGGCCAGGATGATGGCGGGCTGATTGATGAGGGCCCGCGCGATGCAGACCCGCTGCTGCTCACCCCCGGAGAGCTGAGAGGGGAGATGGCCGATCCGGTGGCCGAGCCCAACCCGCTCCAGCACCTCCGCCGCATCGCTCCTGTCGACCATGCTGTGATAATACTGGGCGAGCATCACGTTCTCAAGCGCCGTGAGATAGGGGACCAGGTGGAACTGCTGGAAGACCAGGCCGATCTTCTCCCGCCGCACCACCACCCGCTCCCTTTCGCTCAGGGTGGAGGTATCGACCCCGTCCAGGATGTACTGCCCCTCGGTAGGGGAATCGAGACACGAAAGGAGGTTCAGCATCGTGGTCTTGCCGGAACCGG